>JARGOG010000112.1 GCA_029212785.1 Thalassobaculaceae bacterium | reverse complement strand
CTGCCCGGCAGCAGCACCAAGTCGGAGTAAAGACTGACGGCGCTCGTATGAGCGCGGTCAGTCGTCCGTTGCGTCACGCACGAGCAGCTCCTCGTAGAGATAGAGGTCCGTTTGCCGGTCGTTCTGCACGACGTGATTGAATTCGAACGGCGCCAACGTTCGTGACATGAGTTGGCACCACTCTCGGAAGGGATACTGATCCAGCAGCAGATCTCCAGGATCGCGGACGAAATCCCGGTTCACATGATAGATCGCCTGGCACCCGATCGCCTTGAGCACGTCGCTGTAGAACCTGTGGTTGGCGAGATCCATGTGCTGGAAGGACCGGAAGTTCACGACGATCGTGTCCGCGACCGGCAGGTCCTTCAGTTTCCAAGGGGCGACGGTGGCCACCCGGTGCGCCGGGTCGATCGTGTCACCGTCGAACCAGAACCGGCCGACCCGGCCTGGGTACATCCGCTCCAGGTAGAAATGCGTGACAGCGAGATTGGCCGGCAGGTCGACCGCCAGCAGTTGACCGCCAGTATGCACCCGCGCAAGGCCGGAAAGAAGGTGCCCGAAACCACCGCCGATCTCGATGAACCGACCAGTGGAGCCGACTCGGTGAAACGGCTTGTACTTCTGCAGCGTGTGAACCAACGACACGATCCGCAAGGCAACGCTGATCGACGCCCAGCTCAGCGGCACCGGCCCGCGATCGTCACGGACCGTTTCAATCCGCCCTCTAGGGCCGCCCATTTCCTCGGGGTCGACGCAGAGCCTGTCAAACAGCGAGAGATAGCGACCGTTGAACTGTTCCACATAGGCCCGACTCTGCAACAGCGACCGGCCGAGCGCGTCCGTATCGACCACAGAATCCGTGAAGCGCCGGCCTCGGCTGCTTGTTCCCTGGGCGAGCAGTTCCTTTGCTGAGGCGGCACCCGGAAAGTAGTCGCGCGGGTCATGGCCAAAGCCGCCGCTGTAATAATCTCTGACACTCCGGATGAAATCGGAATCGAGCGTGCCGTCGATCTTGCCATTCTCGCCGCCGACCGGGCGCCAGCCCTGGTCGAGATGCCGGCCGGCCTCCTCGAGGAGACACCGGAAGAGCTCGGAAATCTCCGCGTCCTTCATCGTTCCGGGCTCCACAAGATCGCGAACTTGCTACCGGCTGCTGCGCCGACCACTACAGGTCCTACCATTTCGGTTTGCGCTTCTCCAGAAAGGCGCTCAGCCCTTCTTTCGCTTCCGCCGAGGCGCGCTGATGGGCGATGCGCTGGGCGGTGTCGCGGACCAGCAGGTCGTCGATCGGCTTGCCGGCCACGTGGGTGATCAGATCCTTCGATGCCCGCACCGCCGTCGGCCCGGAACCGGTGATGTGCTTGAGCAGGCTCTCCACCGCCGCGTCCAGCGTCTCCTCATCGGCGACCACCTGATGCACCAGGCCGATGCGCAGCGCCTCGTCGGCATCGAACCGCTCCCCCGTGAGGAAATACCGCCGAGCCGCCCGCTCGCCGATCGCACGCAATGCATAGGGACTGATCGCGCCGGGAATGATGCCGAGCTTCACTTCGCTGAAGGAGAAGATCGCGCCGGTGACCGCCACCGCCATGTCGCAGGTCGCCGTCAGGCCGACGCCGCCGCCCAGAGCCGCGCCGTTGACCCGGGCGATCGTCGGCATCGGCATACCGTCCAGGCGCTTCATCAACCCCGCGAGCTTCATCGCGTCCTGGAAGTTATCGTGATCGCCCTGCCCGCCCGCCTTCTTCATCCAACCGATCTCGGCGCCGGCGGAAAACGCCGATCCCGAGCCGGTCAGCACCAGGACCTTGGCCTCGGCGTCGCTCGCCAGTCGCTCCAGCGTCTCGGTCAGGTCCTGGATCAGGACAGCGTCGAAGGCGTTGCGGATCTCCGGTCGATTCAGGGTCAGGCGAACCACCCCGCGCGCGTCATGCTCAAGCAGGATGGTATCCGGGCGCTGGATATCGTGACGGATCATGACGCTTTCTCCCTGGAATCTCGTTCTGCGCTTGGTACCACATAGGCGCCATCCGGTATCGACGGAACCGGATCAGGCCAGATAACCGCTGGCGCCGTCCCACAGCAATTTAACCGCCGTGATCACCAGCAGCAGGTAACACAGCCGATAGAGTTGCTCCTGGTCCAGCCGCTCGTGCATCCGCCAGCCCAGCCACACGCCCAGCGGGATCGCCGGCAGCGCGATCAGCATCAGCACCAGCATCTCCCGGGTCGGCGTCGCGACCCAGAGCCAGGGCACCACCTTGATCAGGTTTCCCGCGGTGAAGAAGATCGACGTCGTCCCGGCATAGAGCGCCTTGGTCAGGCCCAGACCCAACAGGTAGATCGCCAGCGGCGGGCCGCCGGAATGGGCGACCATGGTGGTGACCCCGGAGCCGATGCCGGCGGCGAACGCCTTGGGCGCCGAGCGCGGCTTCGGGTCGATCCGCCCACCCCCTTTGAACCAGAGGGCAGCGAAAGTGAGGGTGATCAGCGCCATGGCGATCGCCACCGCCCGACCGTCCAGCACGGAGAGCAGCACCGTGCCCAGCGCGATCCCGACGATCAGGCCCGGCAACAGGATGACGAGATCCGGCTTCGACCAGGTGTCCGGCTTCCAGTAGCGCAGCGCCACCAGGTCCATCACCACGAAGAGCGGCGCCAGGATCGCCCCCGCCGTCAGCGGATCCATGGCCAAGGCCAGCAACGGAATGCCGACGATCGCGAAGCCGCCGCCGAAGCCGCCCTTCATGAAGGCGATGACGAAGACGCCGCTGAGCGTCAGGAAAACGGTCCAGGGATCCAGCACGGAGCAAACCGGGTGTCGGAGGAGGAGTGGCGGCACTTAAAGCAACCGTGCCGGGAAAACGGCGCCTTGAAAAGACGCTAACCGTCACCCTCCGGTTGGGCCAAATGGCGGCCGCGCGCCGCCCCGCCCTACATCCGGAACACGCCGAACTTGGTCTGTCCGATCTCGCGGTTCAGCGCTGCCGAGAGCGACAGCGCCAGAACCGTGCGGGTCTCCGCCGGATCGAGGATGCCGTCGTCCCAGAGCCGGGCAGTGGCATAGTACGGATGCCCCTGGGTCTCGTACTGCTGGCGGATCGGCGCCTTGAACGTCTCCTCGTCCTCCGCACTCCAGCTTTCGCCGCGCGCCTCCAGCCCGTCGCGCCGGACCTGGCCAAGCACGTTCGCCGCCTGCTCTCCACCCATGACGGAGATCCGGGCGGTCGGCCACGTGTAGAGCATTCGCGGCCCGAACGCCCGGCCGCACATGCCGTAGTTACCGGCCCCGAACGAGCCGCCGACGATCACCGTGAACTTGGGCACCGCCGCCGTCGCCACCGCCGTCACCAGCTTGGCGCCGTCCTTGGCGATGCCGCCGGCCTCGTATTTGCGGCCGACCATGAAGCCGGTGATGTTCTGCAGGAACAGCAGCGGGATGCCGCGCTGGGCGCAGAGCTCGATGAAATGCGCGCCCTTCTGGGCGGATTCCGAGAACAGGATGCCGTTATTGGCGACGATCCCGATGGGATACCCATGGATGCGCGCGAAGCCGGTGACCAGGGAGGTGCCGTAGAGCGGCTTGAACTCGTCCAGCTCGCTGCCATCGACGATCCGGGCGATGACCTCGCGGATCTCGATCGGCTTGCGCAGATCGTCGGGCATGATGCCATAGATCTCGGCCGGGTCGTAAGCCGGCGGCTCCGGATCGCGGAGTTCCACGGTGGCCGGCTTGCGCCGATTCAGATTCTCGACGATCCGCCGGGCGAGGCCAAGCGCGTGGACGTCGTTCTGCGCCATGTGGTCGGTGACGCCAGAGATCCGGGAATGGACGTCGGCCCCGCCGAGGTCCTCGGCCGTGACGATCTCGCCGGTCGCCGCCTTCACCAGGGGCGGGCCACCGAGGAAGATCGTCCCCTGGCCCTTCACGATGATGCTTTCGTCGGCCATGGCCGGCACATAGGCGCCGCCGGCGGTGCAGCTGCCCATCACCACGGCGATCTGCGGAATGCCTTCCGCCGACATCTGGGCCTGATTGTAGAAGATGCGGCCGAAATGGTCGCGGTCGGGGAAGACCTCGTCCTGGTTCGGCAGGTTCGCCCCGCCGCTGTCCACCAGGTAGACGCAGGGCAGGTTGTTCTCCCGCGCGATGTCCTGGGCCCGCAGGTGCTTCTTCACGGTGACCGGGTAGTAGGTTCCCCCCTTCACCGTGGCGTCGTTGCAGACCACCACGCATTCCCGCCCGCCGACCCGGCCGATCCCGGTGACGATCCCGGCACCCGGCACATCGCCGCCATACATACCGTCGGCGGCGAGCTGGCTGAACTCCAGGAACGGCGCGCCCGGATCAAGCAAGGAGCGCACCCGGTCGCGAGGCAGCAGCTTGCCACGGGACAGGTGCCGCTCACGCGATCGATCGCCGCCGCCCAACTTCACCGCATGGACCTTCTCGCGCAGTTCTTCGACCAATGCGGCGGTGCGCTCGGCGTTCTGCTTGAAGGCGTCCGAGCGGGTATCGATCGCGGAGCGGATGACGGCCACGGACCTACCAGCCCCCGGTGGCGAGCCAGCGCTCGATATGGTCGAGGCGGTCGACGCCCCAGAACGGTTCTCCGTCGACGATGAAGAACGGCGAACCGCAGACCCCGGCATGCATCGCCGCCTCGATCTCGGTCTTCAGCCGCTCCTTGACCGCCGCCTCGCCGAGCGCCGCCGTCAGCGCCGCATTGTCGATCCCGACCGATCCGGCGATGCGGACAACGGCTTCGGCGTCGCGGATGTCGCCGCCTTTGCCGAAGGCCTCGTCGTACAGTGCCTTGATCAGGACGACCGCCTGCTCCGGATCGCGGTCCTTGACCCAGTAGACGGCGCGGGCCGCCGGGATCGAGGGAAACGGCATGACCTCGGGCATGGTGATCGGCACGCCCATCATGCGCGCCATGCGCTCCATGTCACGCCGGGCGTAGGGGCCCTTGATCGGAATGTCGAGCAGCGGCTGCGCACCGGTGGTCTTGAAGATCACGCCGAGCAGGATCGGCTTCCAGTCGACCTCACGATCATAGAGATCCGCCATCTCGTCGATCTTCTGGGCGGCGAGATAGCCATAGGGCGAGGAGAAGTCGAAGTAGAAATCGATGGGCGCCTTAGGCTCACCCTCGGGCGCATCGGCCTCGGTCATTACAGGTCCTCCCGGATGCGGCCCGCCTCCCTACCAGGGGAAAGCGGTGCCGTCGTAATTCTTGAAACAGCCGTTTTCGTCCGGCGATAGCTTCGAGATCACATCGCGCATCCCGGCCGCGCTGTCCACCGCAGTGACCGGCGCGTTCGGCCCGCCCATATCCGTACGCACGTGGCCCGGATGCAGCATGGCGACGGTCGCGCCCGTATCCGCCAATTCCAGCGACAGGCAATGGGCCGCCATGTTCAGTGCCGTCTTCGACGAGCGATACACCGCGTTGCCGCCGCCATTGCGCTCGATCGAGGCCATCAGCGAGCTGGTGAAGGCCATCACCTTCATCGAGGATGCGAGCACGTTGTCCTTGAACGCCCAGGCGACCCGGATCGGCGCGAAGACGTTGGTCTCCATGGTCCTGGCCCAGGCGTCATAGTCGATATCGCCAATCGACGGCACCTTGTTGATGTTGATGCCGGCATTGTTGAACAGCACATCGATCGCCTGTCCCTGCAGGCTGGTGACCAGCGCGTCCAGGGTCGACGTATCGTCGACATCCAGCGGGTAGACGTCGATATCGCCTTCGACCGCGTTCAGGTCGTCCGCCGCTCCCGGATTGCGGCAGGTCGCGATGACCCGCCATCCGTCGGCGGCGTACTGGCGGGCCAGTTCGAGGCCGATGCCGCGGTTGGCGCCGGTGATCAGTACGGTTGGCATGATATCTCTCTCTTGCTTCGGGGTCTCAGAACGCCGCTCCGTCGGTCACAACGAAATGCGCATCCTGCGGCGTGCAGTTGATCCCGTTGATCGGAATGATGTCCTGCGGGCAGGACGAGAAGGCGACGACGCAGTCGATCACGGCCTTCAGGACGACGAAACTGCCCGCGGCGCTGACCGGCGGCTTCCAGTCGATCTTGCCTTCCAGATCCCACGGGATATTCATGAACAGATTCAGCGGACTTGGCGTTTCCGCCGATTTCAGCCCGATTTCCTCCAGGGCCGCGTGCAGGTTGTCCTCGCAGCTGTCGTGGTAGCCCTCGACGCCGAGGCCTTCGTAGCGCCAGCGGTCGCAGGCGGCGATGAAAGTGTCGTGCACTTCACCGGAGGTATCCTCGACCATCATGAGGATCGGGCGGCGATGGTTGGTCACCAGCGTGTCGCCGATCTTTGGGGTCAGCCGGTTCATGTAGGCCCGGCTGTGCTCCATCGACATGAACTCGCTCATGTCGTCATCGACGAATGCCCAGGTATCGACCACCTGGGATCCGGGCGTATTGATCACCTTCACGGACTGTCCGGCCGCCAGCCGGGCCGCCTTGCCCTTGCGGGCCGGGATTGTGGTGGATGCGTCACTCATATCGTCAGCCCTCCGTTTAGAGCGACATTATCAAGCACTGTCGGTTTGGGGCTACCCGTCATTAAGGCCTCCGCGGCGGCCAATTACTGTTGCGTCCGCTGCTTTCAGATGCTGTATCGCGGCGACGCGTCCTCCCGGACCACGATAATTTTCATCTGAGAAGTCCTGTCATGCTCGACCCCGCCACATACGACCTTCAGGAAGAAGCGGCCAAAGCCCGATGCGGTGACTGGACGACGATCGCCTCCATGACACCGACGGTCTTCAACGAGTCAGGGTTTCCAGTCCGCATAAAATCGCTCTCGGCGCTGTCCTACCTGATCACCACAATGGACGAGACCGACTGCTCGCCGATGTTGAACGAGATCGGTGGCGCCCGCCCCGCCGATATCGCCGCAATTGGCGCCGCCACTCAGAGATACCTCCGGTTTCACCGGATTCTGTTCGGCGCCCGGCCGGCAATCGTTCCGGTCAGCCGGCTACTCTACACCTATCTCATATTCCGTAAGATCAAGGCGCTCAGCGACCCCGGAGCGATCCTGGAGATCGGCGCGGCCGACGGCTATCTACCCCTCTTCATAGCGACGGACGACAGCTTCAAGACCTACGATCAGATGGAGGTCACGCAGTCTTACTATGTTTTCCAGTCGCTTATCGGCAGTCACGTCTGGGGCACCGCGCATCTGGATCTCGCCAAGGACGATGCGCGCTACGCCGGCCCGATCGTCCGGGGCTGGGATAACCCCCGCAGCAAGAAAGGCGCGCGGCTGGCGCTGGAGATCCACTCCGACGTGCGCTCTACCCTGTTCCCATGGTGGCGCTTCAACGAAGCGTTCGACCGCCGCTACAACCTGATCATGTCGAACGAGAATATCTGCGAGATCTCCCTGGAAGCCTTCATCTATTACGCCGAACAGATCGCGTGCAGCCTGACGCCGAACGGTATGTTCTTCGTCCACGGCATCGGCCGGACTCGGGAGAAGTCCGATCTCGACAAGCGCCTGGTGATCCTTCGGGACGTCGGTCTGCGCCCCACACTGCTGGAGACCACGCAGGCCAATGGCGGCCCTCTTCACACGCCGAATCTGATGTTCATCGGCCCCCGGCATCCGGACCATGGAACGTGGAGCGGCAACTTCACTGGCCGGCGCTTCAACACCGACGATCCCGCCATCCGACGCGCCTACGGTCTGGACGAACCCGCCGGCCACATCACCGGGCACGACCAGTTCGTGGCCGCGCTGAGAGAGTATCTGAACGAGGCTGCCTGACGGCTGCCTATCGCGTGTTGTCGCCTGCCGTCGGGTCGATCTTCGCCGTGACTTCGATCTCGACCCGCATATAGGGCTCGGCCAGCTCAGTCAGAATCGTGGTGTTGGCCGGCCGGGCGGCGTCGCAGTGGCGTTTGATGATCGGCTTGATGCGCTCGAACTCGGCGCGCGTGACAACGAAGACCCGCACCCGAATCATATTCTCCAAGCTCGATCCCGCCTGAGACAGCGCCCGCTCGATGATCCGAAAGCAGTTCTCGCATTGGGCTTCGACATCCTCCGGGAACTGCAGCGTTTCCGGATCGAAGCCGGTGGTACCGGAGACGAAGACATAAGGCGGGTCGATCACCGCCCGGGCATAGCCTGCCATCTCCTCGAACGGGGCGCCGGAATAGATGCGTCGGCCGATCATGGGGTCCCTTCCTTCGCTCGGGCCGTCGGGCGGGTGAACACCGCGCGGTCCCGCTCACAGGCATCACGGAAGGCGCATGTGTCCAGGTGGTCGTTGACGATGCCGACCGACTGCATGAAGGCGTACATCGTGGTCGGGCCGACGAAACTCCAACCGCGCTTCTTCAACGCCTTCGACAACGCGGTCGAGGCCTCGGACTGGGTGATCGTCATCAGGCTGGCGTGATCGAACCGGTCGGGACGTGCCGCCGGCTTCGGCTCGAAGCTCCAGATGAAGGCGGCGAGCGATCCCGCCTCCTCGACCAGGTCGATCGCCCGTTTGGCGTTGTTGATGGTGGAGCGGATCTTGCCCTGGTGGCGCACGATACCCTTGTCGGCCAGCAGCCGCGCCACATCCGCCTCGCCGAAGGTCGCCACCCTGCGAAAGTCGAACCCGGCGAAACCGGCGCGGAACGCCTCGCGCTTGCGCAGGATCGTCAGCCAGGACAGGCCGGACTGGAAACCTTCCAGGCAGATCTTCTCGAAAAGCCGAATGTCGTCGCGCACCGGCCGCCCCCATTCATCGTCGTGATAGGCGATGTAGTCGGCATGCTCGCCCGGCCAGGTGCAGCGCCGAATCGTCTCTGAAGGGTTTGCCATATCGTCCATCTGGTGCTCTTGGCGACGCCGACACAATGCGCACCAAGCGACGATCGTTCAACGACGTCGTTCGGTACGCCCATGGGCGGGCCGCCATTTTCAGTGCCGTGAGCATGTCATTCTTGATTTACACCTTTACGATGTATTTTTAGTTTATCATTCCCTCAATGATAAATTCGGAGATCCGCAATGATCCGCCACCTCTCATCAAGGGGAATAACCCGCCGACAAACCCTCAAGTTCATTGGCGCCATCGGGGGAACTGCTGTCGCGTCGCAATCGTTCCCCTTTGTTACCGATGCCCGAGCCCAGATTGTCGATTTTCCTGCGCCGCCGAAGGCCGGTCTCGTGCCCCCGGGTTCGAATCTCGCGACGGCCTACATGAACCAGCTACAGACCATCATCGATGATCCTGTCTTTCCGGATTCCCTCTACGCACTCACCTGCGCGGAAATGAGCGACCTGCCGTTCGACGGCAAATCCCTCAAGAGCAACCAATACACGGACGACGCGCCGCAAGGATCTCTGAAGACAGCCCCGGTCGGCCCCACCCTGGAGTTCTTCCGAGGCGAACTCAGCGGAGTGTATCTACAGAACTTCATGACCGACTGCGGTCCCGACGCCATGCTGTCGGGAGATAGTTCCTACTACACGCCACACGGCTTCACGGCGACCAACCTGCATACCCATGGCCTGCACGTCTCGCCCTCCCAGCCGAGCGACGACGTTCTGATCCAGGTGAATGCGAAGGGCACTCATGCCCATGCCATGACGGGGATGACCACCTTCGATGCGAGCTATCCATATTACTATGACCTTCGCGGCGACCACCCTGTCGGGACGTTCTGGTACCACCCGCACAAGCACGGCAGCGTTTCGGCCCAGATGGCAACCGGCATGGCCGGTGCCCTGCTGATCCGAAACGGCACCGACATACCAGACTTCGAAGACCTTCTGGCATCGGAGTGCAACATCACCCGCGACGACGAGGTGGTGATGGTTCTTCAGACGATCGACTATTACCCGGCGAAAGGCGGCGCAAGCGGCGAGGTCACTTACGACCCGGCGCTCTACTACGGCGTGCCGGGCCAGGATCAAAATGATAGCTGCGTCGACGCTTCCGCCACTCAAACCAGCGTCATGTGCATCAATGGCGTCCCGAGCCCGACCCTGTCCATACGACCAGGCGAGATCAAGCGCCTGAGGCTCATCAATGCGACGGTCGGCACGGTCTTCGTTCCGCGGTTCAGCGCGTCAGAGGGAGAGTTCGTAAAGCCCACCGGTGAGGCTCCGGAGCTTTTCGCCATCGCCACCGACGGGATCGCCCTGCCAAAGCCTCAGCCTTTCTGGGATATTTTCATTCACGATGACGCCCCCTACTACCCCATCGACTACGACGCCACGGCAGGGACCGCGGCCTATCTTATGGTCGCCGAACTGATCACCATCGCCCCCGGACAGCGGGTCGATCTCCTCGTCAAGGCTCCGGCTTCGGAGGGAACGTTCTATCTCTTCGGCGTCGACGGCAACAACGCTCCGACCGTCGTGACCACCGGCAACGACTATGACGGATCGTCGATCCTGTATCGGGAACTGATGATGACCCTGTCGGTCACCGGCACGAAGCGTGACGATGCGGACGCTCAGAAGCTGCCCACGCTGAAACTATTCAAGAACACGATGATAAACCGTCCTCCCGAAGGATGGAGCCTGAAATCCAAGGAGCTTCCCGCTATCGACTATCACCTGAAGTTTCAGTCCAATCCGTCCATCGATCCCGGCCAGAAGAACAAAGATGGC
>JARGOG010000111.1 GCA_029212785.1 Thalassobaculaceae bacterium | reverse complement strand
ACGTCTTCCACAGTGTCTGCGTCGGTTCCACTGGAGGTGCCGTCATCCGATCCCTCAACGGCAGGGACCGGCGCGGTCTCCGCGTCACCCGGGGCGGCCCCGCCGCCGCCTCTTATTTCGGCACCCGGACGGCCTCCACCAGCAGCACCCAGACCGGAGGCGTCGATGCCGGCGTCGACGGCCTCCGACGGGACGGGGATGTCCGTGAGGACGGACTCCTCGCGCGCGCTGCCAGCCGGGGTTCCGGCGCCCGAAAAGGCTGTTGCCTCACCCGCGCCGCCAACCGGGGCTGCGCGTGCCCCCACTGCGTCGTCATCCGCCGCCGACGCAGCACCATCGCGCGCAGCCTCCGTCGCCGCGTTGGCGGCCGCATCTCCGCCGGCATTGGTGGAATCCTCCCCATCGCCGCCGAGCAGGGTCGCCTCACCGGAAAGCTCTTCCTTCATATCGGTGTGCAGCAAATCGTAGCCGCGCGCCCGGTCGTCTTCGCCCGGCACGCCCTCGGTGACGGCGCGCTCGACGGCGGCTAGCGGATTGCGGCGGAGTTCAGCGGCGAGGGCTGCACTCGAGGGATTCCGGTTCTCCGCCATGGTATTGTCCTTTCAACTGTCGCCCGTCCTTCAACGAACGGTTTCGCTTGTCGCCCATGCGACTTAGGTAAATTAAATCTCTCGAAACTAAATTATCTCTCAGTCATCGCTTGATTTATCGTTGTGTAAATTGGCTTCAATAAATATTGCATTATTGTTTTTCTTCCCGTTGTAATATCCGCTTGAACAGTCATGCCAGGAAGCAACACATTGTGCTCCGGAAGATCTCCCACATAGTTTTTGGACAGACGAACACGCCCCTGATAATACGGCTTGTCGTCTTCATCCATGAGAGTCGTTGCCGAAATATATATAATACTCCCATCAATTGTACCTAGACGGGTAAATTCATAAGTATTAACTTTTACTTTTACCTGTTGTCCCAAGGAGACAAATCCAACGTCCTGTGGAGAAATTCGGTTCTCGACAACGAGCTCCTCATCAACCGGGACGATCTCCGCGACAAGCCCACCCGGCGCCAACACGGTGCCGGGATTTTTGATCGGCAGACGTTGGACAATCCCGTGGATGGGTGACGTCACCACCAGTCGCTGGACGCGGTCCTCCAAGCTACCGATGATCTCGTTGATCTCCGCCCGCTCGGCGGCGGCCTTCCCGGCCTGGACCAAAGCTTCGGACCGGAACTTCGACCGGAACTCCTCCAACTGCTCCCTCGCCTGCCGCACCGACTGCTGAAGACGCTCCCGCTCGTTCTTCAACCGGTCCAACCGGCCTTGGGCATCCGCCAACTCGATATTCGTCGCCAAGAGTGTGACCCGGGGACTGAGCCCCTTCTTGGTCAATCCTGTGCGGATCTTCTGCTCTTCACTCAGAAGGGCTACGATCTGATCAGCGTTACGAATGTCCTGTACGACCTTTCCTGCCTCGGCCTGAAGCTCCCGAATACGCGAAGCAAGAACATCCGTCTGGCCATCCCGAGCCTCGATCTGCGACGCCAATACGATCACTTGGTCGTCGCGGAGAGCTCGGTATTTCTCCGTCACTTCAACGAACTCTGGCATCCTGTCCTCAGCCAAAGCGCGCAATCGCTCTTCCTCGAGCGCCAGCGACACCAGGCGGGATTTCATCCGTTCCAGTTCCGCGATCGAGGACGTCGCGGTCAGTCTGACAACCGGCTCACCGGCATGGACGATCTGACCTTCATTGACGAGGGTTTCCTCGACAATTCCCCCTTCGAGATGCTGCACCGGCACCACGTCGCCGGTTGGCACCACGGCCCCCAACGTAACCGCGGTCTCATTGACTTCAGTGACGGCCGACCAGCCGATGAATGCGGCAACAGCCAAGCCGACCAGGAACACGCCGGCGCGGACCAAGCGCGTTGCGCCCGCATCACCCACCCGCCCATCGACATTGAGCGAAACCAGCGACCGTCTTGCCCTCGCCGGCAATCTCTTCGCCGGTCCCTGCACGTTCGTTAGGCTTTTCATGCCGAAATCTCCTTCATGCCTTCCTTGCTGAACGCCTCAGTGATCTTCTCGATCACCGGCGCGGGGGGGCCGAAATAGCGAGACGTGCCGTCCTTCATCACCAGAACCTTGTCCGCGAGCCGGATGTGACTTGGCCGATAGGTCACAAGGATTATCGTGGTCTTGCCGCGCAGCCGGTTGAGCGCGTCCACGAACGCGAACTCTCCCTCGAAATCAAACCCGCCGACCGGTTCGTCGAGCAGCATGATCGGGGCGCGGCGCGCATAGGCGCGAGCCAGGGATAACTGGCCCAGCAGGCTGGTTGGCAGTCGACCGGAGCCGTTTGCATCGATGCGCGTATTCAAGCCGTCGGGTAGCGCCATCACCAGATCAAGGACACCGGCAAGATCGAGGGCTTTCTCAAGCATCGCGTCATCGGCAGTTGGAGCGGCGAGCCGCAGATTCTCCGCGATCGTCCCATCAAACAGCTCCGGCGCGTGCGGCGCGTAAGCCAGGACCTGACGCAATTCAAAGGGGTCGAACTGTCGTAGATCACGCCCGTCGATGCGGACAGCACCGCCCTGTGGATGATGCAGACCGGCGATCAGCTCGAGGAGACTGGAGTTACCGACGCCGTTGGTACCGGTGACCGCGATCAACTCTCCTGGTTGGATATCCACCGACACGTTCATCACGACCGGCATATGCTCGGGCGCCGACCTGAAGGTCACCATGTCGAGTGTGACCCGACCCGCCACGCCCGTGACTGCGGTGCCCTCGACATCGACGGGCCGCTCCGCCGGCAAGGCCATTAGCGAGTCGATCTGACGGATCGACGATCTCAATTGGAACAATCGCGTGGACGCGACGAACGCCGACTGCATGGGCCCCTGCACACGCCAGCCCAGCATCATCACGGCGATCAAGCCGCCAGCCGTCAGCGACCCGTCGAGAACGCGGCCTACGCCCAGGCCCAACATGCACAGCATGCTCACCATAAGGGTGCACTGCGCGAAGGATTGGGCCAACGCGACGGTCTTCGCGTAACCAAAGTTCGCAGCGGCGGAAATTTCAGAGAGATCGGCGAAGCGCCGACGGTACACCGCTTCAGCGCCAGTCACCCGAACGGCGCGCATTTTGTCGAGCGCTTCGACGATCAGCGTCTGCCGCTGAACGCCCGCGAGGGCGCTGTTCCCCGACTGCCGGTCGATAGCGCGGTTATACACCGCGGCGGCCAGAATCAGAACACGGCAGCGGCGGCTGGCACCACGGCCATCCACCCCCCCACGACAGCGATGGCGACAACGAACACCAGCAGCACAGGAAATTCGAGCATCGATGTTGCCAGCGGCCCGGCAATGACGCTCCGGATCCTCTCCAGGTCACGGATCCGCGCGACCTGCGCCGTGACACCGGCACGTTTGAGCAACGCCAGGGGCAGGCTCATCATGTGCTCGACGATACGGCTGCCGACCAGATAGTTCAGTCGCGCGCCGACAAAGATCTGCATGCGCATGCGCAGGTGGCGCAATACCAGGTCGCACACGATGGCGATGCCGACGCCCCCCATCAGCCACCAGATCCCGGACCTGTCCCCCGTGGCGATGATTCTGTCATAGACCGCCATGACGAACAGCGGCATTGCCAATGCCAGAACATTGACGACGAAGCTGAGAGCCAGCCCCCCGGCAACCAGTCCTCGGAAAGCGTCGAAGATCCCCCGGAACCAGCTCGTCGCAGCCCCTGGCGCGGACTCGCCGGACATGCTGTCTGCCCGCACGTCGATGAACAAGAGAACGTCGGCCTTGCCACGCGGCAACTTGATGCTTCTCTGCTTGCCCTCACTGGGGTCGTAGATCAGCGCGCCAAGGTCGCTGTAATCGAGCACAACCACTGCCGGCTTCCCTCGGCGCAGCCATATTGCCGGCCCCGCACTGGCAATATCGCGGTAATTCACCCTTCGGCGCTGCGCGACAAACCCCAGCCGGATCAACGTGTTGGTCATATCTGTCAGGTCGAACGACGACTCGTCGGACGGGAGAGCATCCACCAACTGGCGCGGAATGCCGTTCCATCCGAGCGCCGCCAATAGGGCCGGCAGGCAGCTCGCGAGATCGGACATCTCCGCCCGCCAGCGCAATGGACCTGAAAGCAGTTCCGCGATCCTGTCCTCCAAGGTATCGGTCGGCAGCTCCACACCGTCGAGCAAATGCTGCGCTACACTTGGAGGGATCACTTCGCCTGTGTCAGGCGATGTCGCTTCCAGAGTCATCACAGTGTCTCCGTCGATACGAACTCGGCTTCGAGGCCGCCTTCGGACAATTGATAGACCCGTTCGGCGATGCGCAGGATCGAGGGACGGTGACTGACGATTACCAGCGTGCAACGGCCCTTCAGATGCCAGAGCACGTCCTTGACGAACTGGTCGCCTTCTCCATCGATTGCCGAATTCGCGTCATCGAACAGCAGAATTTTCGGTGGCACGACGAGGGCGCGGGCTATGGCAATCTGCTGGATGAGGCTGCGCGAAAGCATCTGCGACGCGCCCTCACCAGCCTGGGTGCGGTATCCGCGTGGCAGGCGGGAAATCTGGTCGCCTATGCCGAGAGCCGCGGCGACGACCAGCGCCCGAGCTTCCAATTCTGGTCGGAAAACCGTGAGGTTTTCCATTACCGTGCCGCGGAAAAGAACCTCTCGCTGGGGCAGCAGGACCACTTGGCTCCGCAGCGAGTCCAGATCGATTTCCGAAACCGGCACCCCGTCCAGCTTGACCGTACCCGAGCTGGGGGTGGCGAGGCCGGCCATCAGTGTCAGCAGCAGCGATTTGCCCGCCCCATTGGGGCCGGTGATGCTAATGGCGGAACCCGCCGGTACGTCGAGGTCGATCCCCCCGAGGATGGTCTGGTGTTTAGCGGAGGAGCGGAAAACGAGGCGCCTCAGGCTTATGGCACCGCTTAGGTCGAGATGCTGGCCGGTGTCGTTGGCCACGTCGTTACGAGGAAGGGCGAAGATGCTGTTGACCCGGTCACGAGCGACCCGGATCGACTGGAACCGCGCCCAGGACCCGGCGGCATTGCTGAGGGGCGCCAAAGCGCGACCGGCAAGAAGCGTGCACGCAGCCAAGCCACCGGAGGTCAGTTCCCCGTCCATGACCGCGAACGCTCCCGCCGTGATGACGCCGACGGTACAAATCTGCGCTAGCGTATTGCCATGGTCGGTCAATCCCGTTGAGACCCGGTCTACCGACGCGGCAAGATAAGACTTCTCGTGCTGGAGGGCCTCGAAACGACGGGTCAGACCCTTTTCCAGGCCCATCGACTTTATGCTCTGCAGGCCGCTCAGAAGGCGGATCAGAAAGCCGATGCGGCGTTCCTCGACATCGAGATCCGCGCGCACCGCCGTGTCGAGCATGCGTCCCGAGAACAGGGCGAGCAGCAGATATATGGCAATCACACTGATCGGGACGTAGACGATATCGCCGCCGATGTACCAGATCAGGACCACATAAAGTGCTGCGAACGGCATATCGAAAAGGGTCAGGATCGCCTGGCCGGTATAGAAGTCCTTAACAATCTGGAGCGCGTTGAAGCGTTCGACGAACGGGCCGGAGCCAACCTGCTCGAAGGCCGCGAGGTCGGCCGCCAGCAGATGCCCGAAAGCAGCACATCCGGCTTGATGTTCGTAGCGGGCGCCGGCAGCGCCGAGCAGATGGGATCGGCCGTATCGCAAAAAGACCTCGAGCACCACGGCCAAGCCGACGCCGACAATCAGAACCGTCGTCGTGCCGTATGCTTGGTTCGGAATGACCCGGTCGTAGATTTGCAGCAACGCCAAGGGCATCGCCAAGGCGAGCAGATTGATGACGACCGTCGCCACCAGGGCATCAAACATTCCACCGGAAAACTCCGACGACCGGATCCGGGACCGAATGGCGCGGCTCATGGTCTCGCCTCCTGGGATCTGTTCTCTTGACGTCGGACAAGCGGACCGCCCAAGGTCCCGGTGGTCGCTGGTGCACCTGCAGCGTTTAGCGACCTCTAGGAGATTCCATGGGCGACCAGATCCACGGCACTGTCCTGATCGTCGACGACGTGGAGACGAACACCGCTATCCTCGCCAGCATCCTGAGCCCGGATCACACGATCCTCACGGCGGCCTCGGGCGAAGAGGCACTGGAGGTCGTACAGCATACCCGTCCCGACCTCGTACTTCTCGACATCGTGATGCCCGGACTCGACGGTTATGAGGTCTGTCGACGACTGAAAGCTGACCCCGAAACTCGTGACATCCCTGTGATTTTCATTTCGGCGATGAGCGAGGACGCCGATGAAGAGCTTGGACTTTCCGTCGGTGCGATCGACTACGTCACCAAGCCCTTCAGTCTGCCGATTGTCCGCGCTCGGGTGCGAAATCACCTGATTTCGAAAACCCGGGCCGACCTGATTGCCGCCAGCAATGTCAAACTGAGCACCCTGTTCGAGCGAGTGGAAACCGATCTCAGGGCCGCCGCACACCTGCAGCGCAGCCTTCTTCCAGAGAACGGCTGGGCCATCCATGGGTCGAAGTTCTCGTATTTTTATGAAGCGTCCCAGTTTCTCGGCGGCGACATGCTCAACTACTTTCCGATCGGCGGCGACAAAGTGGCGTTCTACATTGCCGACGTCGCCGGCCACGGCGTGCCGGCGGCGCTTCTTTCCATTGCGCTGAGCAACACCATGTCGGCCGAGTTCTGTGCCCGTGTCGGCGGCGTCATTGACGATGATTTCGGGATTCCTAAGCCTTCCGCCATCCTGTCGGCCATAAACCGGCGCTTTCTCGGCGGTGGAGACCGAATGGACTACCTGACGATGGTCTATGGCATCATCGATATCGCCAAGGGCACGGCGCATTTCGGCCAGGCCGGCCACCCGAGCCCGATACTGCTCCGCGGGGACGGAAGCGTGGAAACGATCGGCACGGGCGGCTTCCCGATCGGCATATTCGAAGATGCTACCTTTGAAGACACGACTATCGCCGTGCGTCCCGGCGACCGAATTGTCCTTTACTCGGACGGCATAACCGAAAGCGAAAGCGCTTCCGGCGTTCCATTCGAGTGCGACCGGCTGATCGACGCCATTCGGCGAGATGGAGATGGTTTCCTTGCGACGCTCCAGGCGCGAATGAATGATTGGACGGAGGGCCAGCCGGCAGCCGACGACATGTCGGTCATCAACATCAAGCTCGGCGACAAGATCGATACCTGATCGATGAATCCCGGCGGGAATGAGCCTACCGCACTCCGGGTTTTGGCATCCGGAAGCCGCAGTCAAGCCGCAGCCGACCGCGGCCACCCCCAATCGCGCACCAGAAACGCAATCATACGATGCATTACGTGATGCCAATCGGCTGAAGCGCGGCCGATATCCGGGTTCCATATCGGCCGTCTCAACAACTTGTTGATATTCCATGACGACATCCCAGAAACCATGTGCCCGGAACAGATCAGTCTCATGAGCTTCCGCGCGAAGTATATTTTTGAAACTTGTATACATTCACGCCCCCTAACCTCATCGATACAGAAGCTAATCGGAGGATATTTAAATTTTTATTAATTAGCAAATTTTGGAATCTATTCACTGAGAGAAATATTTTTTCAAACTCTCTTTATAAAAAAGGTTAACGGGAAAATATTTCGTTAATGACTATTAATAAGTATTAATTTTTTTGATAAGCAGTTGATTTTATTTTGTATTTTCGAGAAAATATTGTGCTTGAGAAGAGAAATTCGTATGCATAGGACCGTAAGTCGCCGATATTGAGTATATAGACGCCGGATCGTCGGCATCCATACGATCACGAATTCTTGATCCCACCCGCCAGCATAGCGCTGGAGCATAAATGACGGCAGCGTCGCGGGCGATGCCACCTACCCCAAAACGTGCATAGCGTAGCGTTTCGCTTTCCGGCATCGACGAAGCTTGTGCTCGATCGACCGGCCTCGCATTACGTATCCAGCCAAGCCTCGAATGCGTTGACCGTCGCATCCGCTTCCAGGGCCAGCGTCTCTATCCACGCCGTGACCTCAGGTGCTTCATGCTCGGCACCGGTCGACATGAAGGCACGAGCATGGCTCGCCACACTCGCCGCTCCGACATTGCCGGCCAATCCGGCGATGGCGTGGGCTTGGCGCTTCATTTCCTCGATGTCCCCGTCGGCCTGTGCGCGTTTGAGCAGAGCGATCCGCTCCTCCAGGTCCCGGCCGAAACTACGGATGATCCGCTGCAAGCCCTCGGGCGGCAGGATCTTTCTAAGTTGGTTCGCTTGTTGGAAATTTAGACGACCCTCATCAGAGTCTGGCCTTTTCTCCGCGCGCGGTTCGGGTGTTCGGACCGGGGCGTTCGCCGCGCTCAGGAGCACCGCTTCCAACTGTTCAAGATCAATCGGCTTGCTGATGTAGTCATCCATGCCAGCGTCGCGAAATCGCTGCTCGTCCCCATGCAGCACGTGAGCGGTCAACGCCACGATCGGCGGCCGGCGGTCCCCCAGTCTCCTGACGATCTGACGGGTTGCCTCGACGCCGTCAGTGCCGGGCATCTGGATATCCATGAGAATAAGGTCGTATGAACCGGACATGGCTGCCTCGACCGCTTCGCTTCCGTCATTGGCAAAGTCGACGTTGTGGCCCAGTTGTTTCAAAGCCTCCCGCATGATGAGTTGGTTAACCGCATTGTCCTCGGCGACCAGAACGGTCAGACGCCGTATCTCGGCTTTGCTCCGGGTCTCGTCACCATGCGAACTGGCCGCCGCGCCATCCTGACGGGGAGCGTCGGTCACCTCAGATGCCGGGTGCTGCGGACCGGACCGAGGCAAGGGAATCTCGAACCCAAAGGTGCTGCCGCTGCCCTCTTTGCTCCGGACAGTCATCTCGCCCCCCATGAGGGTGACCAGTTTCTTGCATATGGCCAGGCCCAGCCCGGTGCCGCCGTAACGCCGTGAGATCGACGTGTCGACCTGGCTGAAGTGCTGGAAAAGTGTGGGAAGGCTTTCTTGGGGAATGCCGATGCCCGTATCTTCAACCGCGAACCGAACGGTTTCAGGTGTCCCGCCTTGCTCCATCCGGACCGTGACGCTGCCCTGATCCGTAAACTTGACAGCATTGCCGACAAGATTGAGCAGCACTTGGCGAAGCCGCACGGCATCGCCATCGCGAACCTCCCCCAGGGCCGGGTCAATGTGGACATTGACCGACACATTCTTGGTAAAGGCCTGGGGCGCGATAATGTCGCGGACGCCGGACACCAGTTCCACGAGATTGATCTGATCGATATCCAACTGCAGCCGTTCGGCGTCCAGTTTCGAGAAATCCAGGATGTCGTTGATGATGACCAGCAGGTTCTTGCCGGACATATTGGCAACCTCGACCATCTCGCGCTGCTCGTCATCGAGTCCGGTCCCGGCAAGGACGGCCACCATCCCCAGCAGGCCATTCAACGGCGTCCGGATTTCATGGCTCATCATCGCCAGGAAGGCGGACTTCTGGCGGCTCGCTTCTTCCGCCCGAAGTTTCGCCACTTCAAGTGCCTCGTTCGCCTCGTAGCGCGCAAGTTCGGCCCCGACCAGCAAGGCGATGTGACTGATCAGATCGAGTTCATCATCCTCAATTGCGCCGCGCGGGGCGGGGCTGGAAAAATTGACCGTGCCGTAGCGTCTGCCGGCCACAACCAACGGACAGCCGATATACGATTCCAGACCCGTTGCCACGTAGCAGGGATGGGTGCGCATCTCGCTCGCACCAACGTGCGAAAATCCGACCCGCCCAGTCCCGTCGAAGACGTTGGCGCAATAGGTGGCGGCCAACTCGAACTGTGCTCCGGGCGCGATGTCACCATCGGGAGCGACGACTCGTTCGACGGTATAGGTACCGTCGGCAATGCGGCTTTGAATACCTATCGGCAAGCCGAACAGCTCACAGCCCGCGCGCAGAAGCGCGTTCACCCTTTCTGTCAGGTCGCTGCCCTGGTCCAGGGTGACCGCGTGGAGACGGCGCAGCGCTTCGGCATGTCGGCGCTGGGCCGTGACGTCGGTCCGGGTCACGACAACCCCACCGTCGGCCGTTCGGGACTCGCTGATCCTCATCCACCGGCCGTTTGCGGTCTGCTCTTCGAACGGCTCGCCCAACTCAGCATGTCGGCGCATGCGCTCTTTCAGCCAGGTTTCCTGTTCCTCGGGCCGAGTGCCCGCACCGACGAAAATGTCCTTCTTCAATCCTGCCCTCAGGATCATTTCCATCGTCGCTCCGGGCGCGATCAGATCTTCGCTGCCGGAAAAATATTTCCGATAAGCTGAGTTGCAGACCTCGACGCGGCCATCAGATCCGAATTTCGCAAGCCCGTCCGGCGCGGCTTCGATCATATCCACGAGCAATTGCGACGCTTGCCTGGCCGCACTGCGTTCGGCATCGGACTGCCTGATTAGATCGCGCAACCAGATGGCTTCTCGGACGATATCGCACAGCTCTGACAGGACTTCCCGGTCTTTTGCGGACAGGTGCCGTGGCTTGGAATCGACAATGCAGAACGTCCCGATAGTGGCCCCGTTCGGCGCTCGCAGAGGCGCGCCAGCATAAAAACGTATGTTGGGGTGCCCGACCACCAGGGGGTTGTTTTGGAACCGTTCGTCCAGTCGGGCGTCCTCGACGACCATGGTCTCGTCGCCGAGGATCGTGTGGCTGCAAAAGGCGACGGATCGCGGGGTCTCATCGGCCTCCAGGCCGAATTTGGACTTGAACCATTGGCGGTCCTCATCGACCAGCGATACGAGAGCGATCGGGACGTCGAGTAACTTGGCCGCGAGGATCGTGACCCGGTCAAAAGCCTGTTCCGCAGGCGTATCCAACAGACACAGCCGCCGTAGCTCCGCCAACCGCTCTATCTCATTCGATGGCAAAT
>JARGOG010000017.1:73388-74444 GCA_029212785.1 Thalassobaculaceae bacterium | reverse complement strand
AAGACGATGCCGATCAGCCGGCCCCAGACCCGGTGGATGTATTCCCAGAAGAAGATCGTCTTGAAGTCGTCCAGCGACATCCAGAAGTTGGCCGCGCTGTATTCCGGCGTGGCCTTGTACATGTCGAACACGCGCTGCCATTCGGCGTCGCCGATCGGCGGAATCCACCCCATGAACGGCCGCCACTCGACCATGGAAAGTCCGCTCTCCGTCAGCCGGGTGATGCCGCCGATGACGACCATCGCCGCCACCATGAAGGCGGAGAGGAACAGCCAGGTCGCCACCGCCGGACGGGCGCGTTCGGCCTTGGACAGCCCCGTCTCGGCGGACGGGAAAGGACTCGCGTCGATCATGGCGCCGGATATGCCTCAGCACCGCCGCCCGGTCAAACGCGCGGGGTGTCGCACGGAGGCCGATCGACGTTGAGCACGACAAACCGCATCAGCCGGTTCCCGTTCCACCATCCACGCTGAGCGCGGAACCGGTAAGATAGGTTAGATCGGGCGAAGCTATGGCGACGACAAAGGCTGCAATCTCATCCGCAGTGGCCATACGCTTGATGCCTGCCAGGTTCGAGCGTCCCCATTGCGCCGCGCCGATCCGCCATACCTCGTCGGGAGCGTCCTCCATCCCCGCGACACGTCGCACCAAGGGTGTATCGGTGGTACCAGGGAGAATGGCGTTGATTCGGATGCCCTGTTCCGCATAGTCGAGCGCCGCCGAGCGGACGAGGCCGACCAGCGCACGCTTGCTGGCCGTGTAAACGCTGCGGCGAGGCGAGGCGTAGTGCTCAACCGAAGACGAGGTAACGAGTATCGTCCCGCCGCCACGTTCCAGCATAACCGGAAGCTCATATTTCATCGCGTAGAACACGCCTCTCTGGTTGGTGTTCACCACATCTTCCCATTCAGCCCCCGTAAACTCGTGCAGCGGCTTTTCGGAAGTGATACCGGCGTTGTTGAACGCAATGTCGAGTCCGCCGAATGTGTCGACTGTTCGGTGGACGAACGTCGCGACCTGGTCCTCCTCGCGCACATCCGCCCGGATATAGAGCGC
>JARGOG010000017.1:69613-73288 GCA_029212785.1 Thalassobaculaceae bacterium | reverse complement strand
GAGCGCCTCGCGCCGGCCACAGAACGCCACCTTCGCCCCGCCGCGGGCGAAAGCCTTGGCGGCGGCGCGGCCGATGCCCGAGGTTGCCCCGGTAATCAGCACCACCTTGCCGTCGAATCGACGCGCGCCGTCGATCAGCACAGGTGCCGGCGGCGCAGCACTCGCCGCCAGGGCGACACCACCGGCCAGCCCGGCGACGGCGCCTACGGCCAACCCGCCCGCCGCGCCGAGCGCCAGTCGTCGACTGGGATTGCGCGGGAGTTCATCTTTACTCATCGCGATTCTCCTTATTCTCATTTGGTCGTACCGATGGAGAGGCAAGCCGATCGCGCCACGAACGGCTTGTCCCGGTGTCGACAAAGCCAGCGCCGAATGGCCGCCTGCGAGTCTGGAAAAGCCTGCGCCGGGAACACGCCGTCCAATCTGATCTTGAGCTTTAACTTTACACTGTCTAGATTTGAGAATGGAACGCAAACTTAACGTCGTCAAGATCGAAAAAAACTACCACCATGGCGACCTGAGGCAGGCGCTCATTCAGAGCGCGCTCGCCCTGCTGGCCGACAAGGGTGTCGAAGCCTTCAGTCTGCGCGAAACTGCGCGGCGTGCCGGTGTGTCGCCCGCTGCGCCAAAGCATCATTTCAAGGATACGCGAGGTCTGCTTACCGCTCTGGCGACCATCGCGTTCACACGGTTGGCGGACGCGCTCGAAGAGTCGGATGCCGCGGCTGCGCAGGACCTGAGCAGCCGCCTGGGGGCCCAAGGTGCGGCCTACGCTGCCTTCGCGCTTGCCGAACCTGCGCTCTTTGCCTTGATGTGGCGAACAGCGATGTTCGACCTGACCGATATCAACCTGTTGGCGGAGAAGGCGCGCGCATTCGACAGCATCGATCGGTTGGTCCGAGGGGCTGCAGCCCCGCGCGTTCCCCATGCTGACCCGGCAATGGCCCCGACTATCGCCTGTTGGTCACTGGTCCACGGATTCGTATGCCTCATGCTCGATGGCGGGTTGGGCGAAGATCGCGATGCCCAGGCACAAGCCACCGACACCCTGTTACCCGCGATGATAGGTCTTCTGAATATTCGGAACTGATCGATGCCCTGTATCCCGGGCAAGCCTTCGGAACACCGCCGTCGGCGCCCTCGACGGCGCACAAACCAACTCCAGCTATGATGCTTGACCGCGGACGGGTCGGCGGTGCCGGGCCCGCCAACGATTTGCACGCAAGCGAACACCTTTAAACCAATAGAACGCTTGGCCCAGACCGACCGGGTGCCTATGTTCGGCGCGATACTCCAACACTTCGCGCCCGAGCAGCCTCATGTCTCCAGACTCCCTCACCGACGCCGCCACCGCCGCTTCCGTCACCGCCGTCGAGAGCGCCGGCCCGCACCAGACCGACGTCACCATCATCGGCGCCGGACCCTGCGGCCTGTTCGCGGTGTTCGAGCTCGGGCTGCTGGATCTGAAATGCCATCTGGTCGACATCCTCGACCGGCCCGGCGGGCAATGTGCGGAGCTGTACCCGGAAAAGCCGATCTACGACATCCCGGCGGTTCCGATCTGCACCGGTCAGGAACTGACCGACCGCCTGATGGAGCAGATCGCTCCGTTCAACCCGGTCTTCCACCTCAGCCAGATGGCGGAGAAGCTGGAGAAGCTGGAGGACGGCTCCTGGCGGTTGACGACCGATACCGGCACCGTGATCGACAGCAAGGTCATCGTCATCGCCGCCGGCGGCGGGTCCTTCGTCCCGAAGAAGCCGCCGATCCCGGGCATCGACGCCTATGAGGGCACGAGCGTGTTCTACGCCGTGCGCAAGATGGAGCAGTTCCGCAGCAAGAACCTGATCATCGCCGGCGGCGGCGACAGCGCGCTGGACTGGGTGCTGAACCTGCAGCCGATCGCCGACTCCGTCACCCTGGTGCACCGGCGCGACGATTTCCGCGCGGCGCCGGACAGCGTGAACAAGATGCGCGCCCTGGTGGCCGAGCAGAAAATGACGCTGGAAATCGCCCAGATCTCAGGCCTGGAAGGCGAGAACGGCCAACTCACGGGCGTGGTGTTCAAGGACAAGGATCGCGGCGAGTGGTCGGTGTCCTGCGACATGCTGCTGCCGTTCTACGGACTGACCATGAAGCTCGGCCCGGTGGCGGAGTTCGGTCTGAACCTGGAACAGAACCTGATTCCGGTGGACACCGAGAAGTTCGAGACCTCGACCCCCGGGATCTTCGCCATCGGCGATATCAACACCTATCCCGGCAAACTGAAGCTGATCCTGTCCGGCTTCCACGAGGCGGCGCTGATGAGCCAGGCGGCGGTGCGCATCGTCCATCCGGACAAGAAAATACGCTTCCAATACACGACCTCCTCCACCGACCTGCAGCAGAAGCTCGGCGTGGCATGATCCTCGACGTCTCCACACCGGACGGATCCAGCCACGCGCTCGAAGCGCTGGAGGGGTGGCGGGTGATGGAGGCGATCAGGGACGGGGGCCTGCCGATCATCGCCGAATGCGGCGGGGCGTGTTCCCGCGCCACCCGCCACGTCTATGTGGATGAGGCCTTCGACGTCCGCGACAGTTCCCGCCTGTCCTGCCAGATCCTGATGCGCGACGACCTCGACGGCCTGCACGTCACCATCGCCGCGGGTCCCAAATAACGGTGCTGCCATGACGTCGCTCCAGGCGATCGCGAAACGCTACCGGGCGTTCGTGGACGAACAGGTCCGCGGGCGCTCGCCGATCTATGTCGAGCTCGGCCTCGCGGTCGCCGAGACGCCGGAGATCCTGTCGTTTCTGGCCGGGCTGCCGGTGGCAAAACAGCAGCCGAACCTGCTGTTCGCCGCCGTGCGCCATGTCTGCGGCGTCCCCGGCGACGGCAGCGCCCTGGCGGCGGCCATCCGCGAGCACGGCGACGCGATCCGCGCGGTGATGCTGTCGCATTCGACCCAGACCAACGAGCCGGGCCGCTGCGCCCTGCTGATGCCGGTCCTGGCCCAACTGCCACAGCCGCTGGCGCTGTTCGAGATCGGTACCTCCGCCGGCCTCTGCCTCCATCCCGATCGCTACGGCTACGATTACGGCGGCAACCGCCTGATGCCGGCCGATGCCGGCGACGATGTTCCGGTCTTCCCCTGCGCCATTGAGCCCGCAAGTGTCGCCCCGCAGACCTATCCGACGGTCGCCTGGCGCGGCGGCCTCGACCTCAACCCGCTCGATCCTTCGGACCCGGATCAGGTCGCCTGGCTGCAGACCCTGATCTGGCCGGAGCAGACCGCGCGAGCCGACCGTCTGACGGCAGCCTTGGCGATTGCGCGGGACAAGCCGGCACCGATCCAGCAGCGCAGCCTGCTCGATCCGCTCGACGACATCTTCGCCGCCGCCCCAGCCGGCACGACCCGGGTGCTCTTTCACAGCTCCGTCCTGGTCTATATCGAGGCCCTGGAAGAACGTCGGGCGGTCAGCGACCGCATCCGCGCCGCCTGCGATGTATGGATCTGCAACGAGAGCCCGCGCGTCCTGCCCTGGATCGCGAAGAAGGCGCCGACGGCCCCCCACGGCATGTTCATGTTGTCGGTGAACGGCAGGCCGGTGGCCTGGACCGATCCGCATGGCGCATCGCTGATCGCGATCGGCGACCGCCTGGGCATCCGGTCATGAGGCGTAATGCGCTGGA
>JARGOG010000017.1:27961-69513 GCA_029212785.1 Thalassobaculaceae bacterium | reverse complement strand
AAGCCATGCAAATCGAGGGACGGCGATGAAGATCACTGTGACCGATCGCGACGGGGGCGAGCACGAGGTCGAGGCGACCAAGGGCTGGCGGGTGATGGAAATCATCCGCGAGGCCGGACTGCCGATCACCGCCGAATGCGGCGGCGCCTGCGCCTGCGCCACCTGCCATGTCTATGTCGACGCCGATTGGTGGGACAAGCTGGAGCCCCGTGGCGAGGAAGAGAATGACATGCTCGACCTGGCCTTTGAGGTTCAGGAGAACTCGCGCCTGTCCTGCCAGATCCTGTTCGAAGAGAATCTGGACGGCCTTAAGGTCACCCTCGCGCCGGAGTGAGGACGGCGGGCCCTGACCCTGCCGCCGCACACCTACCGCCTATCAGTGCAGCCCGAAATCATGGGCCGCATAGGCGATTTCCTGGGGCCTGACCAGTTCGGCATTGGCGATCCGAACCGTGTGGAGCGGCCCGTCGAGGTGGCGCTCCCAATAGTCCAGGAACTTGGTCAGGCGGGGAAAATCCGGCGCGATGTCCATGTCCTGCCAAAGGTAGCTTTGGAGCAATTTGGGGTAATCGGGGAGGCAATAGAGGATTTCCGCCGTGGTTAGCCGATATCGATACAGGTCATTGACGCTTGGAACGGTGCCAGATCGCAGCATCACGCCTAACCTCCATGTGAACGCTGTTGACGTAAAAAATTCTGCTGATAGAAAGCCTGCCCCGGCAAGTGGAAATCCGTTTATCTTCAATATTTTAGCAGCCGTCTCGGGAGTCTGCTGCCAAATTCTGCTTCCGTTCGTCGCCGTGCCGGCCGCCGCCGGCACCGGTACCTGTCCGCGCCTGGAGGATGGCAGCGACGGCGCGATCGCGGCCTGTATCGTCAATGAACTCTGCGTCGAAGGGATCTACGATCCACCGCGCTCCGTCGATCTGCCGAAAGTGGCCGTCGAGGCCTATCGCCAGAAGGAGATCGACATTCTCGTTCAGCATTTTCGCCTGGAAGTGCGGTTCCGCAAGCGCGCCGGCGCCGATATCGGCCAATGCGGCTATACCGGCCCGACGAAATTCATGTATTCGCTGGTCGAACCAACCTCACCGACCAACATCGCCGTGACCTTCGATCCGAACTGGACCTACTGACCGAGATCGAGGGACGGGTTGTGGTCAACCGGGTCGATGGTTGACCCGACGAACAGCACAACTCATATGAAGACCGCGCTTGGAACAGCCGCGGCTATTCGGCTCAAAGCCGCGGAACCTCCGCTCTCGCGCCTCCAACCGACTTGACAGTCCCCCGTCGATTCCTTACATCGCTGGCACTCACCGGGCGAGACTGCTAACAACCAGAATCGACCCCGGCGACATTGCTCACTGCACGTCTCAACTGAGTGTATATGGAGGAAGGGTCATGAAATTTCGGCCGCTCCACGACCGCGTGGTAGTCCGTCGTCTCGACGCCGATCAGAAGACCGCTGGCGGCATCATCATCCCCGACACGGCGAAGGAAAAGCCGATGGAGGGTGAAGTCCTTGCCGTGGGTCCGGGTGCCCGTGACGAGGCCGGCAAGATCGCCGCGCTGGACGTCAAGCCGGGTGACCGGGTGCTGTTCGGCAAGTGGTCGGGCACCGAGGTCAAGATCGATGGGGAAGACCTGTTGATCATGAAGGAATCCGACATCATGGGCGTGCTCGAAGGCACCGCCAAGTCGTCGAAGAAGGCCGCCTAATCGGCTGACCCGTTCAGCGAGGGGCCTTCGCAAGAAGCCGCTTATTCTAAGGGCTAACCTTTCCCAAGGGAGATAATCAACATGGCTGCCAAGGACGTTAAGTTCGGCATCGATGCCCGCAACAAGATGCTCAAGGGCGTTGATATCCTGGCCGACGCCGTCAAGGTGACGCTCGGCCCGAAGGGTCGCAACGTCGTGCTGGAGAAGTCGTTCGGCGCTCCGCGGATTTCCAAGGACGGCGTGACCGTCGCCAAGGAAATCGAGCTGTCCGACAAGTTCGAGAACATGGGCGCGCAGATGGTGCGCGAAGTCGCTTCCAAGGCCAACGACGTGGCCGGCGACGGCACCACCACCGCGACCGTGCTGGCGCAGTCGATCGTCCGTGAGGGCGCGAAGGCCGTTGCCGCCGGCATGAATCCGATGGACCTGAAGCGCGGCATCGACAGCGCCGTCGAGGCCGTCGTCGCCGACATCGAGAAGCGCTCCAAGAAGATCACGACCACCGGCGAAGTCGCCCAGGTCGGCACCATCTCCGCCAATGGCGAGAAGGAAATTGGCGAGATGATCGCCAAGGCCATGGAGAAGGTCGGCAACGAGGGTGTCATCACCGTCGAGGAAGCCAAGTCGCTGAACACCGAGCTCGACGTCGTCGAGGGTATGCAGTTCGACCGTGGCTACCTGTCGCCGTACTTCGTGACCAATGCCGACAAGATGGTGTGCGAGCTCGAAACCCCGTACATCCTGCTGCACGAGAAGAAGCTCTCCAACCTGCAGGCGATGCTGCCGGTTCTGGAGCAGGTCGTGCAGTCGGGCAAGCCGCTGCTGATCATCGCCGAGGATGTCGAGGGCGAGGCCCTGGCGACCCTGGTGGTGAACAAGCTGCGTGGCGGCCTGAAGGTCGCGGCCGTCAAGGCCCCGGGCTTCGGCGATCGTCGTAAGGCCATGCTCGAGGATATCGCGATCCTGACCGGCGGTACCGTCGTGTCCGAGGATCTCGGCATCAACCTCGACAGTGTCACTCTGGACATGCTCGGTACCTCCAAGCGCGTCACCATCACCAAGGACGAGACCACCCTCGTCGACGGTGCCGGCAAGAAGAAGGACATCGAGGGCCGCTGCTCGCAGATCCGCGCGCAGGTCGAGGACACCACCTCCGACTACGACCGTGAGAAGCTGCAGGAGCGTCTGGCGAAGCTCGCCGGCGGTGTTGCCGTGATCCGCGTCGGCGGTGCGACCGAGATCGAGGTGAAGGAGCGCAAGGATCGCGTCGACGATGCGATGCATGCCACCCGCGCCGCGGTTCAGGAAGGCATCCTGCCGGGCGGCGGTGCCGCTCTCGTCTACGCCATCAAGGCGCTGGAGAAGGTCAAGTACGCCAACGACGATCAGCGGATGGGCATCAACATCATCCGCCGCGCCCTGGAGGCTCCGGCCCGTCAGATCGCGACCAACGCCGGTCACGACGGCTCGGTCATCGTCGGCAAGCTGCTCGAGTCAAAGGACAGCACCTGGGGCTTTGACGCTCAGAGCGGTGGCTTCACCGACCTGGTGAAGGCCGGCATCATCGATCCGACCAAGGTTGTCCGCAGCTCGCTGCAGAACGCCGCGTCGGTCGCTGGTCTGCTGATCACCACCGAGGCCATGGTCGCCGAGAAGCCGGAGCCGAAGTCGGCCGCTCCGGCCGCGCCGGACATGGGTGGCATGGGCTTCTAAGCCCTCTCCCATATCGGAAGACGGCGGGCCGGGGAGCAATCCTCGGCCCGTTTTTTTTCCGCCCCATGGCCGTGAGATGTCTTGAGATAGTTTGTGCGAAACCTCACAATTACTAAAGGCCAAATAGATTTTTTGCTTTAAGATTGAAATGAAGTTCGCCTAATTCCAATTCGAAACTAGTGGTCGATTTGCATTTCCTCCGATACCGTCACGACGGCTTAGGAAAGTGCGATGTCAGCTGCGATCCAGAGTGAACCGGGGTTCCCGCCCCCACCCGTCCCCCGAGACCCGGACCCGGGTCAGCCGGTGCTCGGGCCGATGCTGGCCTATTGGTCGACCAGGCGCGGAGGACGGGACCTGCCAGCCCGCGCCGACATCGATCCGGTCGACATTCCGGGCCTGCTTCCACATATCGGCCTGATCGACGTCGAGGCCGCCCCGCGCCGCTACCGGTACCGGCTGGTCGGCTCCTACATGAACACCATGTTCGGCGAGAATTATCAGGGCACGTATCTCGACCGGGCCAAGCATGGCTTGTACCGCGATTTTCTGCTGAACCTGTACAACGCCGCCACCGAACAGCGCCGCCCGATGCTGAGCGAGGCGATCTTCGACTACGGCACCGACCGGGTCGTGACGATCCGGCGCCTGATCCTGCCCCTGGCGGAGCGCGCCGACGCCCCCGTGAACATGCTGCTGTTCGCCAATGTCTTCATCGCGCCGAACCTGCCCCAGCGGGCCACAGCAGTCATGCACCTGCGCATGGACGCGCCGTTCCAGGCGGTGTTCCTCTCCTCGATCGACGAAGTCTTGTGCAAGCCGGTGCAGGCCGGCTGACCGCTGTCAATCGGTCGGCAGCGATGCGCCGGACCACCACGCGGTGAACGGGGCCGGACCGGTGAAGTGATGGGTGACGAAGCCCAACGACGTCGCGGTCTCGATGTTCGCCGCACTGTCGTCGATGAAGGCGGTCCGCTTCGGGTCGAGGCCGGCGCGCGCGATCAGGATCTCGAAGATCGCCGGATCCGGCTTGATCACCCCCTCCTCGCCGGAGACCACGACCGTGTCGAAGTCCCGCAGGAAGGCGAAGCGCTGCGCCGTCGGCGGAAAGGTCTCGGCGCCGAAGTTGGTCAACCCATGTACCGGCATGCCTGCGGCTTTCGCTCGCCCCAGGGCGGCCACGCTTTCCGGAATGACACCGGGGATCATCTCCTGGAAGCGGCCATAATAGGCACGGATCTGCGGGGCATAGTCCGGATGGCGACCGACCGCCTCGGCGACGGCCTCCGAGAGGGGGCGGCCACGATCCTGCTCGACGTTCCAGTCTGGGGTGCAGACGTTGGCCAGGAACCAGTCGACCCGATCGTCATCCGCCGTCATGTCGACATTGGTGAACAGCTTGCGGAACAGCCGCCGCGGATCCCAATGGATCAGCACATTGCCGACATCGAAGACCACGGCATCCAGGGTCACGGCCATATCCTGTTTCCTTTGTCGAGAACGAAGGGCGGCGGCACCGCCAGCTTCCGCGGACTTAGGCTGCTCCATGCCTGCGCGCAAGGCGCAAACGCGGCTTGGCCGCGAACCTCGGCCGGGATATCAGACGCCCTCATCACCATGGAGACACCGATGTCGGATGGCTGGACCGAATCCGCCGACGCCTGGATCGCCGAGCAGGGCCAGACCGGCGACCGGTCCCGGCAATTCATCCTCGACGCCCGAATGGTCGCCTGCGCGCGCGTCCTGGCGCCGGGTCACGCCCTCGATATCGGCTGCGGCGAGGGCCGGTTCTGCCGGGTGATGCGCGATCTTGGCCTGACCACCATCGGCATCGACCCGACCGAACCTCTGCTGGACCGCGCCCGCGCGCTGGACCCCGACGGCGACTACCGCGCGGCGGTGGCGGAGGACCTGCCCTTCGCGGACGCCTCCTTCGATCTGGTGGTCAGCTATCTCACTCTGATCGACATTCCGGATATCGACCGGGCGATTGCCGAGATGACGCGGGTGCTGAAACCGGGTGGTCGCCTGCTGCTCGCCAACCTGAACGGCTTCGCCTCGGCCCTGGTGGGTGGTAGTTGGCAGGCGGATGGCCACGGCAATTCGCGCTTCCTGATCGACAATTACCTGGAGGAGCGCGTGGCGTGGGCCGAGTGGAAGGGCATCCGGATCAGGAACTGGCACCGTCCGCTCAGCCGGTACATGTCGGCGCTGCTCGCGAACCGGTTGATCCTGCGCCATTTCGACGAGCCGGCGCCGACCGGCGGCGACGCGGCCTGGGCCGACCGAAACCGCCGCGTCCCGTTCTTCCATGTCATGGAGTGGCAGAAGCCCGGCTGACGGCGGTCAGGCCTCTTCCGGCGGGTCGATCGCCAGGATCAGGGCGGAATGGTCGAGCTCGCCGAGCCCGCCATCGACCATCGCCTCCCAGAGCGCGGCATTCGTCATCAGGCCCGGCAGGTCGATCCCGGCCTCTTCCGCCAGGGCCACGGCCGCCCGCATGTCCTTGCGCTGGATCGTCGCCTTTGCCCGCGCCCGGAAATCGCCAGTCGCCATGCGATCGCCGTGCAGCTCCAGGATCCGGCTGTGGGCGAAGCCACCCATGATCGCCTCGCGCAGCACGGCGGGCTCGACGCCGGCCCGTTTTCCGAGCGCCAACGCCTCGGCGACGGCGCCGATGGTCATGCCGACGATCATCTGATTGGCGGTCTTCGCCACCTGACCGGCACCAACGGCGCCCACATGGGTGATGCGCCGGCCGAGCACCTTCAGCATCGGCTCGATCCGGGCAAATTCGGGGTCCGAGGCGCCGACCATGATGGTCAGGCTGCCATCCTCCGCCGCAGTCGTCCCGCCGGAAACCGGCGCGTCGACCCAGTGCGCGCCGGTCATCCGCAGGCGTCCGGCGAAGTCGCGGGTCGCCGGCAGGCCGGTCGTTCCCATATCGATCAGGACGGCATCCTCGCCCAGGCCGTGATGGACACCCCAGTTGTCGTCTACCGGATCGAAGACCACGTCGCGGACCGCCTCGGCATCGGTCACCATGACGATGACGATCTCCGCGGCCTCGGCCACGTGGCGCGGCGACGGTTGGGGAGTGACGCCGGAAAGCGCGGCGGCCAGCGCCTCGGCCTTCTCAATCGAGCGGTTCCACACGGAGAGTTCTGCGCCGGCGGCAGCCAACCGGCGGGCCATCGGCTCGCCCATCAGGCCGAGGCCGACAATGCCGATCCGCCAGCCCCGCAGCGGCGGCGGGGCCGGAGGTTGGGAAGGCGTATGGGGCTCGGTCACGACGTCGCCCCGTCTGACTCAGAGCCGCGCGTAGCGGGCGCCGGCGCCGCGCTCGATCGCCGCGGCGGTCAGCCGATCGACGTTCAGATCGTGGCGCAACATCTCGAGATACCGCAGCTCCTCCTGGGTCGCTTCGCCATCGGCAGCGACCACGTCGCAGGCAAGCGCGTAGGCGGTCGGGCAGAGACGCTCCGGCAGGTTGGTGCGAATCTGGTCGATCGCAGTATCGAGACCGTCCGACTCGGACAGCATGTCGGTGGCCGCGGCCGCCAGTTGCGGTAGGTTGCCCCGCTCGAAATCGCTGAATATCGGCAGGTGATGAACGATGCCGCGGATCGTCTCCAACTCGCTGTCGGCAAGCGAGCCGTCGGCAGCGGCGCCGAGCACCATGGCGTAAATCAGGGCGGCGTGGTGACTGAACATCGAAATCCCTTGGGATGCGTTGACTGGAATGCGTGAGTGGCCACCGGCCAAGTGCCCAATCGGTATACCGGTCTCCACCCGCCGCGACAACCAAGGGCACATACGTCGGTGGGGCAGCGACTGCGCCTGCCATCACGCGGGGGTTGTTCGCGTGTCGCGTTCGTTCCCAAATAGAGTGGTCCGCCGGATCGGACAATGAAGGGACGCCCGAAGGACCGGGGGCGGCTCCAAGCCACAAAGCGGTCCTGGGAGGAATGACGTCTCGTGAGCAGTCAAACCACACAGCACGGATTTATCGGCCTCGGTCTCATGGGCGGACCGATGGCGCACCGCCTCGTCGCCGCCGGCGTGCCGCTCCACGTCTGGAACCGGTCACCCGGCAAGCTGGCGGATCTGACCGGCGCAGGCGCCATCAGGGCAGCCTCTCCGCGCGCCGTCGCCGAGGCGAGCGAGATCGTCTTCACCTGCCTGACCGACACCGACGCGGTCGAGGCGGTGGTCTTCGGCCCGGACGGTATTGCGGAAGCCGGATCGGCCGACAAGATCCTGGTCGACTTCTCCTCCATGCGGCCCGATAGGGCCGTCGACTTCGCCAAACGGCTGCGCGCCGAGACCGGCATGGGTTGGATCGACGCTCCGGTCTCGGGCGGCGTACCGGGGGCGACAAACGGCACGCTGACCGTCATGGCCGGCGGCGAGGCAGCCGATTTCGAGCGCGTCCGCTCCGTCGTCGCCCATATGTCCGGCCGGTTCACCCTGATGGGCGCCAACGGGACCGGCCAGTCGACCAAGCTGATCAACCAGATGATCGTCGGCGCCGGACTAGCCCTGATGGCCGAGTGCTGCCAGTTCGCCGAGGATGCCGGCATTGATCCCGCGAAGCTGCCCGAGGCGCTGGCCGGCGGCCGGGCGGATTCCCCGATCCTGCAGCAGTTCCTGCCGCGCATGGCCGCCCGCGACCGCGACGTGCAGGGCCGGATTGCAATCATGGTCAAGGACCTGAACACGGTGATGGACACCGCCCGCCAGCTCGGCTCGTCCCTGCCGCTGACCGGGCTCGCGACCGAGATCCACAAGCTGCTGGCCAAGCAGGGGCTGGCCGACGCCGACAACGCCGCGACCATCGACCTCTACGCACCTGAAAAGACCTGAAGAAGCCCGTCCGCTCCGTCAGAACCGGGTTTGATTGCCGGGCGACGGCGTGCAACCGTGAGACACTTGGCGGGAGGATCCAGATGTCGAAGACCCTGAAGGACTATTTCGAGCACGGTATCGCGGCCTATGCCCAGGATCTGCGCGAGGGCAAGGTAACGGCGACGGCGGCGGTCAAAGCCTGCCTGGCCCGGATCGAGACCTATGACAAGAAGCTGGGCGCGTTCCAGGTGGTCGACGGCGACCGGGCGCTGAAGGCGGCCAAGGCAATCGACGCGCTGCTGGCGTCCGGGGTGGATCTCGGCCCGCTCATGGGCGTGCCGATCGGCGTCAAGGACATCATCGCGCTCGACGGCCTGCCGACCACCAACGGCTCGAAGATGAAGAGCGATCACCTGACCGGCCCCGAAGGCACGGTCGTGCATCGCCTGAAGGCCGCCGGGTGCATTCCCATCGGCAAGACCAAGACCGTCGAGTTCGCGCTCGGGGCGACCGGCGTCAACGCGGCGCGGGGCACGCCCTGGAACCCCTGGGACGCCACCACCCACCGCATTCCGGGCGGATCATCGAGCGGATCGGCGGTGGCGACGGCGGCGGGCCTCTGCGGCTTCGCGCTCGGCACCGACACCGGCGGGTCGGTGCGCATTCCGGCCTGCTTCACCGGCCTGTTCGGGCACAAGACCACCGTGGGCCTGTGGCCGACCGACGGCGTGTTTCCGCTGAGCCCGAGCCTGGATTCCATAGGTCCGCTCACCCGCAATGCCGGCGACGCCGCGCTGATCCACGCGGTGATGACCGGTGGCGAGGTGCCGATGCCGGCCCGCCTGGAAGGACTGCGCCTCGGCCGGCCGACCAATTTCTTCTTCGAGGATCTGGATGATCAGGTCGCCGGCACGGTCGAGGCGGCCATCGTCGCGCTGAGCGCCGCCGGCGTAGAGATCGTCGATATCGAGATCCCCGAAGCGGCGGAGCGGGCCCGACTGTTCCCCGCCATCGTTCCGCCCGAACTGATCGCCCGCCTGACCCCGGAGGGTTTCCAGAAGGCGCGGGCGAAGATGGATCCGGTCACCGCGGAGCGTGCGGCCCACGGGCTCGAGGTCTCCGCCGTCGAACACCTGGCTGCACAATACCGCCGGCTGGAGTTGGAGCGCATCGCCGCCGGCCGCTTCGACGGTCTTGATGGCTGGATCTCCCCGACCTGCCCCTTCGTGCCGATGCCGGTCGACAACCTGAAACATCCCGAAGAGGCCGCGCGGTCGACGCTCTCCTCGCGCAACACCCAACCGGGCAACGTCTTCCGGCTCTGCGCCGCCTCGTTGCCGATCCAGCAGTTCGGCGCCGCCCTGCCGGTCGGTCTGCAACTGATGTGCCCGAGCGGCGACGACGCGCGCCTGCTGTCGATCTCCATGGCGCTGGAAACCGTGCTGGGCGCCGGCAGGGCGCCGGACATGAGCGGGTTTCGGGCATAAAATCCTGGACCGCCCTTCGACACGCCCTGAAGTCACTTCAGGGCTGCTCGGGGTAGGTCGACAGGGACGGAGACGTTAGGGCGTTGGGACCTCGCCCTGCGCGGCCCTGATCTGATCCGGCCGGTACTGATCCGGGGCGTGACGACCGGCCGGGATGACCGCCATTCGCAAGAACCGGCTTCCTTTGCCCACCCCAACATCCATCATCGCGTCGGGCGGCGCTTAGCCTCCCGCCGAGTCGTCGCCGTCACGGCTCATGCCGACCTTGCCGGCCAGGGAGGCCTCCAGAAACGCATCGATATCGCCGTCCAGAACGGCCGACGGATTGCCGCTCTCATGCCCGCTGCGCAGGTCCTTGACCATCTGGTAGGGCTGCAGGACGTAGGAGCGGATCTGGTGACCCCAGCCGATATCGGCCTTGGTCGCCTCGGTGGCGGTGGCCTCTTCCTCGCGGCGCTGCAATTCGGCCTCGTAGAGCCGGGCCCGCAGCATGTCCATGGCCGTCGCCCGGTTGCGGTGCTGCGAGCGATCGTTCTGGCACTGCACGACGATGCCCGATGGAAGATGGGTGATGCGGATCGCCGAATCCGTCCGGTTGACGTGCTGACCGCCAGCGCCGGAGGCGCGGTAGGTGTCGACCTTCAGGTCCTTGTCCTCGATCACGATATCGATCGAGTCGTCGACCACCGGATAGACCCAGGCGCTGGAGAAACTGGTATGGCGCCGCGCCTGGCTGTCATAGGGCGAAATGCGGACCAGCCGATGCACGCCGCTCTCCGTCTTCAGCCAGCCATAGGCGTTGTGCCCCGAGATCTTGATGGTCGCCGATTTGAGCCCGGCTTCTTCGCCCGAACTCTCCTCCAGCCATTCCACCTTGTAGCCCTGACGCTCAGCCCAGCGGGTGTACATGCGCAGCAGCATCTCGGCCCAGTCCTGGGCCTCGGTACCGCCGGCGCCGGCATGCACCTCGAGATAGGCATCAAGCGCGTCCGCCTCGCCGGACAGCATGCTCTCGATCTGCATCTTTTCGGCTTTGACGCGGACCGCTTCCAGCTCCTTCTCGGCTTCAGCGACGGTATCGCCATCGCCTTCGGCCTCGCCGAGCTCGATCATCATGACGGAATCCTCGACCGTCCGGTCGAGCACCCTCACGTCCTCGATCTGCTTCTCCAGCCGGGTGCGCTCCTGCATCAGGGTCTGCGCACGGCCCGGGTCGTCCCACAGGCTCTGGTCCTGGGTCAGGGCGTCCAGTTCGGACAGCCGTGTCAGTGCGACATCCCAGTCAAAGATGCCTCCTCAGCAGTTCGATCGACTGCTTGATTTCATCGAGGGTCTGGGTGGTCTCGGCGCGCATTGCGCCCTCCGTGCAGGTGACGTCCGTCGAAACGCGGGGAAGACGGTCAGACGCTTAATAGAGCCCGGAACCGCTGGTCGCAACAGGCGCCGCGGAGGCCGGTGCGGAAACCGGTGCCGAGCCGCCATCCGGCGCCGGGCCCATGCCCCCGCCGATCACCATGCTCTCGCCGGTCGGCTCGGTCCCCGGCTTGAACGCCTCCAGGATGGCGCCGCGCGCGCCGGGCTCGGCACGCGCCCCGGTGTCGTGGTCGATCCACACCATCCGGACACCCGGCGGGATGCGGAAATCGGGAGTCACGACCCCATCCAGCGCCTCGGCCATGAACAGTTTGAAGATCGGGGCGGCCACGCTGGAACCGGTGTCTCGGCGGCCGAGCGTGCGCGGCTGGTCGAAACCGACGAAGACGCCGACCGCCAGATCGGGCGAGAAGCCGACGAACCAGGTGTCCATGTTCTCGTTGGTCGTACCGGTCTTGCCGCCCAGCGTCTTGCCAAGCTCGGCGATGCGCCGGCCGGTGCCGCGCAATACGACGCCCTCCAGCATCGACACGACCTGATAGGCCGAAGCCGGATCGACGATCTGTTCGCGGTTGTCCGGAATCCGCGGCGGCGGTCCGCCGTTCCAGGATGCGGACGAACAGCCGTTGCAGGGCCGGTCGTCGTGCCGGTAGACGGTGCGGCCATGACGGTCGACCACCCGGTCGAACAGCGACGGGGTGATCCGCTTGCCGCCGTTGACCAGCATCGAATAGGCCGTGGTCATGCGCAGCAGCGTCGTCTCCGCCGCGCCGAGCGCGAAGGACAGATGCGGCTGCATCTCGTCGACCACGCCGAAGCGCTTGGCATACTGGACCACCTTCTCCATGCCGATGGTCTGGGCCAGGCGTACGGTCATCAGGTTGCGCGACTTCTCGATGCCCATACGCATCGGCGTCGGACCGTAGAATTCGTTGGAGTAGTTCGACGGCTTCCACTTCGGCAGGCCGGGGCCCTGGTCGAGCACGAAGGGCGCGTCGAGGATCCGGGTCGCCGGCGAGTAGCCGCTGTCGAGCCCGGCCAGATAGACGATCGGCTTGAACGCCGAACCCGGCTGACGCCTGGCCTGGGTCGCCCGATTGAACTCGCTCATATCGGCACTATAGCCACCGGACATGGCCAGTACCCGTCCGGTATGCGGGTCCATGGCGACGAGGGCGCCCCCGACATCCGGGATCTGGCGCAGCGCCACCGTGGCCTCGGCATAGGCCTCGCCCTTCTCGTTCTCGGTCAGGGTCTCGACCGGCACCACATCGCCGACGGACAGCACCTCGGTCACCGATTTCGGCGTGTTGCCGAACCGCTGGTCCTCCAGCCATTCCCGCGCCCATGCCATCTGGTCGTAGGGCAGCGTCGCCAGCGACCCGTCGGGGAAGCCGATCGTCGCCGCCTTGGCGTCCGCCTTGACCACCGCGCCCAGGGTCCAGTCGCCGAGACCCGCCGGGCGCTCGACCTTGGCCAGCGCATCGCCCCAACCGGCAACGATCTCGATCTTCGCGATCGGGCCGCGCCAGCCATGCCGGCGATCATACTCCTCCAGCCCCTGGCGCAGCGCCCTGTCGGCGATCCTCTGCATCTTCGGATCCAGGGTGGTGCGGACCGACAGCCCGCCTTCGTAGAGGCCGGTATCGCCGTAGCGGTCGATCAGGTCGCGGCGCACCTCCTCGGCGAAGTAATCGGCGGAGGTCTCGTCAACCGTCGTCGTGGCGGTGGCGACGACCAGCGGCTCGGTCCGGGCGGCGTCCGCTTCCGCCTGGGTGATGAAGCCGTTCTCCGCCATCTGCCCGATCACCCAGTTGCGGCGGGCGATCGCTGCCGCGTGCTTGCGAGTGGGGTGATAGTTGTTCGGCGCTTTCGGCAGCGCGGCAAGATAGGCGGCCTCGGCGACGGTCAGTTCGGCCAGCGGCTTGTCGAAATAGTTCAGTGCCGCCGCGGCCACACCGTAGGAACCGAAACCGAGATAGATCTCGTTCAGATACAGCTCGAGGATGCGGTCCTTGCTCAACACCCGCTCGATGCGGAAGGAGAGGATCGCCTCCTTGGCTTTGCGGTCGATCGACACCTCGTTGGTCAGCAGGAAGTTCTTGGCCACCTGCTGGGTGATGGTCGACGCGCCGACCGGCCGACGGCCGGTGCCGTAATTCTTCAGGTTGATGACGACGGCCGAGGCGAGGCTGATGAAGTCGATGCCCGGATGGTTGTAGAAATTCTTGTCCTCGGCGGCGAGGAAGGCTTTCACCACACGCTTCGGAATCGCGTCGATCGCCACGAAGATGCGCTTGTTACGGGCATACTCGGCCAGCAGGCGGCCGTCGCCCGCATGCACCCGCGTCACCACCGGCGGCTCGTAATCGGCCAGGAACTCATAGTCCGGCAATCCGCGCCCGAAATGGTGAAATCCGTATAGCACCGCGCCCGCCGCACCGATCGCCATGATCAGCAGCATCGTGAAGAGTCCGAGCAGCCAACGCATCAATTCAAGTACCTCCGAAACCTAGCCCCACCCTACCAGACGCGCTGGGCGCACGCATTCCCAACGCCGTGAGGACCGACCGGTTGCCGACCCTATCCGCATAATATGTCGCGAACACGGCGCGATGTGGGTTCAGACACACTGGCAGACCCCTCGCGCTCCGTGTAAGGGTCCACGCAAACACACGGATCCGGGGGATATCCGCCATGCTTCTTCGCCTTCGCGCCCTACTCTTCGCGGTCGCCGCACTTGGCCTGCTCAGCGCCTGTGCCAGCGGGGCCAAACCTGAGGCGATGGTCGCCCATACGACCAACGTCAGCGCGCCGACCAACCCGACGCTCCAGGGCGCGATGCAGATCGGCACCGTCTCCGGCGGATCGGAGACCAATCCGATGTGGACGTCGCAGGTCGATGACGCCTCCTTCCGTACCGCGCTGGAGGACAGTCTGCGGATCCACGGCTATCTGGCGCCGTCACCGGCGGAGGCACGCTATACGGTCGACGCCCAGCTGCAGCAGCTGGACCAGCCGATTTTCGGCTTCAACTTCACGGTTGCCTCTTCGGTCGACTACGCGATTCAGGGACCTGCCGACCGCCGCAGCATCCCGATATCCGCCAGCGGCCGCGCGACCTTCGGCGACTCCCCCATCGCGGTCGAGCGTCTGCGCCTCGCCAACGAGAAGTCGATCCAGGAAAACATCCGAGCCTTTCTGGTCGAGCTCTCGCGCTTTTGACGCATATCGGGCCGATCGGGGTGCATTGACGAAAGCCGGGCAAGTTCGCAGGCTGTCGGGCGACGATTGATTCTGCCCGGAGAGGACGCCATGACCGACACGCAGCTGGCCAACGACACGGTCGAGCATTTCCGCCGAGACGGCGCGGTGAAGCTCCCCGGCGTGTTCTCCAAGGAGTGGATCGCCGAGCTGCGCGACGGTATCGACCGCAACATGCGCGCGCCCGGCACCTATGCGAAGGAATACACGCCCGAGGGCAAGCCCGGTTACTTCTTCGGCGACTACTGCAACTGGCAGCGTATCCCCGAATACGAGGATTTCCTGAAGAACTCCCCCGCCGCCGACCTCGCCGGGCAGCTCATGGGATCGAGCCGCGTCGTGCTGTTCCACGAGCACGTGCTGGTCAAGGAACCGGGCACGGAGGAGCGCACCCCCTGGCATCACGATCAGCCGTACTACTGTGTCGAAGGGACCAAGACCTGCTCGCTGTGGATCCCGCTGGATCCGGTGCCGCGGGACGTCTGCGTCGAATTCGTCGCCGGCTCCCATGCCTGGGGCAAGCGCTTTCTGCCGACCAAGTTCAAGGGCGAGGCCTATGAGCGCAGCGACGAGGGGCTGGAGCCGCTGCCCGACATCGAGCTGCAGCGTGGCGAGCACACCATCCTCGGCTGGGACATGGAGCCGGGCGACGCCATCGCCTTCTCGTTCCTGACGGTCCACGGCGCCCCCGGCAATCCCGGGAACGGCGGCAACCGACGGCGCGCCTTCGCCGCCCGGTTCTGCGGCGACGACGTGGTCTATGTGAAGCGCAAGGGCGAGGTCTCGCCACCCTTCCCCGATGTCCGGCTGAGCCATGGCGAGCCGCTGCACGGCGAGGAGTTCCCGGTCCTGCGGGGCTAGGGGCGACATTGCGCCGCCTCTCCAAGCGCGACTTCCCGACTGAACAACGCGACGGCCGGGGCCCATACCGCGGAGATCCGGTCCCGGCCGTCGCCCTCTGGGCGCCACCGGGACGACCGCGTCGCTTGCCGCCCGGCGTCGGCGCTGGTAGAGACCCGGTCCCATTAGCGATTCGCCCGCCTCCCTGATGCAGCCCCGAGGCGGGCCGGGAGAGGCTCCATGGCCAGCGACAGCTCAGCCCAGGCATCGGGCGCCGACCGCGTCTATCTGTTCGACACGACCCTGCGTGACGGTCAGCAGACCCGCGGCGTCGATTTCACCGTGGCCGACAAGGCGGCGATTGCCCGCGCGCTCGACCAGCTCGGGATTGACTACATCGAGGGTGGCTGGCCCGGCGCCAATCCGACCGACGATCGCTTCTTCGCCGAACCGCCGGCGCTGGAGAACGCGCGGATCGTCGCCTTCGGCATGACCCGCCGCCCCGGCCGCAGCGCCGAGAACGATCCCGGTCTCGCCGGCATCCTCGACGCGCGGGTTCCGGCGGTCTGCCTCGTCGGCAAGACCTGGGACTTCCATGTCGACGTCGCCCTGGAAATCGACCGCGACGAGAATATCGCGATGGTCCGCGACAGCATCGCCCGCGCGGTCGCCGTCGGCCGCGAGGCGATGTTCGACTGCGAGCATTTCTTCGACGGCTTCAAGGCCAATCCGGACTACGCGCTCGACTGCGCCGAGGCCGCCTACAAGGCCGGCGCGCGCTGGGTCGTGCTGTGCGACACCAATGGCGGCACCCTGCCCCACGAGATCGAGGAGATCGTCGCCAAGGTCGTCGAGACAGTGCCGGGGACCCATATCGGCATCCATTGCCACAACGACACCGGCAACGCCGTCGCCAACTCGCTGGCCGCGATCCGCGCCGGCGCGCGTCAGGTTCAGGGCACGATCAACGGGCTCGGCGAGCGCTGCGGCAATGCCGACATGATGGCGATCATTCCGAATCTGGTCCTCAAGATGGGCTTGGAGACCAATGTCGGCATCGGCAAGCTGAAGCAGTTGACGGCGGTTTCCCGGCTGCTCGACGAGCGCCTGAACCGCCCGAGCGATCCGCACCGCGCCTTCGTCGGTGCCGCCGCCTTCGCCCATAAGGGCGGCCTGCATGTCTCCGCCGTGCAGAAGGATCCGAAGACCTACGAGCACATCGAACCGTCGACCGTCGGCAACCAGCGCCACATCCTGGTGTCCGATCAGGCCGGCCGCTCCAACATCCTCGCCCGCTTCGCCGAGATCGGCGTCGAGATCGACCCCAAGCACCCGAAGGTGCAGCGGCTGGTCGACGAGGTGAAGGAGAAGGAGTTCCTCGGCTATTCCTATGACAGCGCGGAGGCGAGCTTCGAGCTGCTGGCCCGCCGTCTGATCCAGGGGGTGCCGGAATTCTTCACGATCGAGCGCTGGCGCGTCATGGACGAACGTCGCTTCAATGCCCGTGGCGAGTTGGTGATCGAGTCCGAGGCGACGGCAACGCTGACCGTCGGCGGAACCGCCCATCACGAGGTCGCGGTCGGCAATGGTCCGGTCAATGCGCTCGATACCGCGATCCGCAAGGCACTGACCCCGAAGCTCCCGAACATCGTGACCATGCGCCTGATCGACTACAAGGTCCGCATCCTCCCCCCCGCCCGGGACGGCGACGGCACCGACGCCACCACGCGGGTGATGATCGAGAGCGAGGACGAGACCGGCACCACCTGGCGCACGGTCGGCGTCAGCCCGAATATCATCGACGCCTCGATCGCCGCCCTGTCCGACGCCATCACCTGGAAGCTGCTGCGCGACGGTGCCGCGGCACCGAAAGCGGACGGCTGAGCCCATGGCGGGGACGGATCATGCCCGTTCAGTCGCCGGGTCGGGTCCGGCGATCGTGCTGGTGGAACCGCAGCTCGGCGAGAATATCGGTGCCTGCGCCCGGGCGATGCTGAATTGTGGACTGACCGATCTGCGGCTGGTGAACCCGCGGGACGGCTGGCCCAATCCGGCCGCCGAGGCAATGGCCGCCGGCGCCATCCAGGTTCTGGAGTTTGCCCGGGTCTTTTCGACAACAGCCGAGGCCTGTGCCGATCTCACCTATGTGCTCGCGACCACCGCGCGGCCGCGCGGCGTGACCAAGGAGGCGCTCGTGCCCCGCGCCGCCGCCGCCCAACTGCGTCGCCGGGTCGATGCCGGGCAACCGGCGGGCGTGCTGTTCGGCCCGGAACGCGCCGGCCTGGTAAACGAGGACGTCACCCTGGCGGACGCGGTGATCACGGTGCCGCTGAACCCCGGCTTCTCGTCTCTCAATCTGGCCCAGGCCGTCCTGCTGGTCGGCTACGAGTGGTATCAGAGCGGCGACGAGACGCCCGACGTCCAGATGATGTCGGAGAGTCCACCGGCCCCGGTGGAGACCCGTGAGTTCTTCTTCACCCGCCTGGAGGCGGAGCTGGACGATGCCGGGTTCTTCTATCCCGAGCATCTGGAACCGACGATGAAGCGCAATTTGCGCACCCTGTTCACCCGCGCCGGGATGAGCGACCAGGAAGTTCAGAGCCTGCATGGCGTGATCAAGGCCCTGACCGGACAGAAGCGGCGCAAGCATTAGAGTGCCGCCGCGCCACTCTGCGATCTGACATCAATGAAGTAGATCGCCGCCAGGATCATCGCGACACCATCGCCGCCATGGGACAACGGCAGCAACAGACGCTCGGCCAAAAGGTGTTTCTGCGGGCCGGTACGGTCATGGAACGGCCCGATGCGACGGCATGGCTGACCAAGACGGGCGGCCTCCAGATAGGCGTCGCGCAAGGCGGCCCGACTTTCGTTGATACCGATCTGGCTCATCGTCTTGCCGGAGTCGTCCCGGCCGGTCCGCGCCGCCACCCAAGTCCCGATCAGCCGGAACCGGACGTCGTTGACGGCAGGATTCGTCTCGACGAGCAGCAGATGCGGTAGCCAGGGAACCATCTCCGCCGGGTCGATATCGGCGCGGTCCGGATAGGCCCGGCCGTCGAGCTTGCCGGACCAGTAGTCGTGAAGCCCTCGCAGATGCGCCAACGCCAAGTCCTCCCGATCCCTGATCGGTATGACCGGACCGGCGGCCTCATGGGTTGTCCAACTTGTCAGAAACGACCAGACCATGATGGCCCCACATCATCCAGTATCCCGGGTCCGTGCCTCGCACGGGAATAACCCTTCGAATCAGGTGAGTATAGGACACTCTGTTTGACATTTTCAGGTCGATCCGTATAACCCGCCCATTCCCGAGAACGTGGAGCATGCGCAACCGGCATGTTCCCGGCCCGGACACCGCTTCGGCGGCGCGCCGGATCGCCCTATCGGGACAACTTGTCCGGCGGTCGACAGTGACCGAAATCGGACCGAATGAATAAGGAGTCCAGCGATGGCCAAGCGCGTCGCCGCGAAGCATAAGATTGACCGCCGTCTCGGCGTCAACCTCTGGGGTCGCCCCAAGTCCCCGCTCAACAACCGCGAATACGGCCCGGGCCAGCACGGGCAGCGCCGCCGCAAGCCGACCGATTTCGGCGTGCAGCTCATGGCGAAGCAGAAGCTGAAGGGCTACTACGGCAACATCGGCGAGAAGCAGTTCCGCAAGTACTACGCCGAGGCCGTGCGCCGTAAGGGCGACACCGGTGAGAACCTGATCGGCATTCTCGAGACCCGTCTCGACGCCGTGGTCTACCGCATGAAATTTGTGCCGACCGTCTTCGCTGCCCGCCAGCTGGTCAACCATGGCCACGTCAAGGTCAACGGCAAGCGCGTCAACATCCCGTCCTTCAAGGTCCGCGAAGGCGACGTCGTCGAGGTCAAGGAGAAGTCCCGCGAGCTGCCGGTGGTTCTGGAAGGCGCGCAGTCGAACGAGCGCGACGTGCCGGACTACCTGGAAGTCGATCACTCGAAGATGTCCGGGACGTTCATGCGCATCCCGAAGCTCGAAGACGTGCCGTATCCGGTGCAGATGGAACCGAACCTCGTGGTCGAGTTCTACTCGCGCTAATCGACGTCCTTCCAAGACAAATAGCGAATTGGCCGGCCCTTGTGGCCGGCCTTTTGCATTGAGCTTCTCCACGAAACCGTGAGCACAACCGGGCTGCCCGTTAATTATTTGTTCAACCGGTTCAACGAATATACGGTTCAAGACTTGGGGGAGCAGAATATGGCGACGGCGACGATCGAACTGCCGGCCCCGGTCCTAGTGGTCCAGGCGATCCGTGAACATCAGTTGGGTCACTTCGACGCGGCTGCGGACCTCTATACCCGTGCGCTGAGAATTGACCCCGGCGAAGCGGATGCGCTGAACCTGATGGGCACGCTGATGCTCCAGCGCGGCGATCTGGCCGCCGCAGTGCCGTTCTCCGCCAAGGCCGTTCTGGTCGACCCGCGCTCGGCATCCGCCCTCAACAATCTCGGACTGATTCTCAAGCAGGCCGGCCAGACGTCGGCGGCGGCAAGCTGCTATCAGAAGGCGATCCTGATCAATCATCGGTTCGCCGACGCCTACAGCAATCTCGGCGTGATCCTGAAAGCCGAGGGCCATCTGCTGCGGGCGATCGACCATTACCGGCGCGCCCTCGACATCGATCCGACCCTCGGCGAAACCTATAACAATCTCGCCAATGCCTATCAGGAGATTGGCGAACTGCAGGAGGCGGTGGAAGCTTATCTGCAGGCGTCGGACCGCATGCCGGACAGCGATACCGTCCATTTCAATGTCGGCCTGTTGCTGAACCGCCAGGGTCAGCCGGTCGACGCGCTGATCCATCTGCACCGCGCGCTGGAGATCAACCCGACGCGTGAGGACGCCCGCCATCTGATCGCCGCCCTGGAAGGCCGGACCACCCGCGCGGCGCCCGCCGAATATGTGCGCAAGCTGTTCGACGCCTACGCGCCAAGCTTTGAGGCGCATCTGGTCGGCGACCTGCAATGCCGCATCCATCTCGACATGATCGGCCTGGTCAATCAGCACCGAGGCGCCCGGCGTTTCGCCCGGGCCCTCGACCTCGGATGCGGCACAGGACTCGCCGGTGCCACGGCCCGCGGCTTCGTCGACCATCTGATCGGCGTCGACCTGTCGGAGAAGATGCTGCGCCACGCCGAGGTCAAAGGCGTCTACGACGCTCTGCACACCAACGATATCGAGAGCTATCTGGAACAGTCCGACGAGGCCGTGGATCTGGTGCTGGCCAGCGATGTGTTTATCTATATCGGGACGCTCGACGCCACTATTCGGGCCATCGCCGAGCATATGAATCCCAAAGCACTGCTATCGTTCTCGGTCGAAGAGGAAGTCCCGGCCGCATCCTGGATTCTGCGCCCTTCCGGGCGTTTCGGTCATGGCGATGCCTACATCTCCTCGCTGATGGAGGAGAACGGCCTCCTGGTCGTCGACAAGCTGCGCACCGCACTGCGAAACGAGCGCGGGCAGCCGATCTCTGGCATCATCTATCTGGCCGAGAAAGTCGCCGCTTAGGCCCGCTTCGTCGTCGCCGCGACAGATTCCGGCTTGCGGTACGTTAGGGCTTCACTTGTATACAGTTCGGAGTGCCCGCCGGAGGTCTCCTCCCGGGGCCGTCAGCGGAGGGGCTGCATGACTGTCTTGCGTCAGATTCTCGTGGTCGGACTGCTGGCCGCCCTCGTGGCTGCCGGCTGGGTCTTCGCCGGCCCGATGCTGTCCGATGCGGGAGACGGCAACAAGCCGCCGCGCGGCGGGACGAAGGCCGCCGCCGCCGTGGTGGCGGAGGTGACCTTCGCCGCCGAGCGCGTCCGCGTCGAAGCCGTCGGCACGGCAAGGGCCGAACATTCCGCCATCCTGTTCGCCCCCACCGCCGGCGAAATCGAAGCCATCAACTTCACCGGCGACGGCGTGGTCAAGCAGGGCGACGTCCTGCTCGAACTCGACCGCGAGGCGGAGGAACTGGCGGTGCAACTTGCCCGTGTCCGGCTTGCCGATGCCAACCGGATCGTCAAGCGTCTCAGCAGCCTGAGCAGTTCCGGTGCCGTCGCCCAGGCGACCCTGGACGACGCCTTGACCACGCTCGAGGCGGCGCGGATTTCCCTGAAGCAATCCGAGGTCGCACTGTCCGACCGCTTCGTGGTCGCCCCGTTCTCCGGTCGGATCGGTCTGACCGATCTCGATATCGGCGACCGGGTCTCTTCCGACACCCGCATCGCCTCCCTCGACGACCGCTCCACCCTGCTGGTGCGTTTCGCGGTACCCGAAGCTCTACTCGGTCGGATCCGAGTCGGTGAGACGGCCTCGGTCGTGCCGTGGGCGAGCGCCGACATCTCCGCCGAGGGTACGGTCTTTGACGTGGACAGCCGGGTCGACGAGGAGAACCGGTCCTACACCGTCCGCGCCCGCATCCCCAACGGTGACGACCTGCTGCGGCCGGGCATGAGCTTCCGCGTGAGCCTCGACATCCGCGGCGCCGATCACCCGCGCGTACCCGAAGTTGCGATCCAGTGGGGCGGCGATGGCTCGTTCGTGTGGGCCGTCCGCGACGGGACGGCGAAACGGGTGCCGGTGACCATCGTCCAACGTCAGGAAGCCATGGTCCTGGTCGATGGCGGGCTCGCCCCTGACGATCTTGTGGTGGTCGAGGGCCTACACCGCATGCGACCCGGCTCACCGGTCGAGATCGTGCCGGAGGACAGGATCGCGCCGAAGCCGGTCCCGGCCCGCCTGCAAGGCGCCGGATCATGAACACGACCCCGCCGAAGCCGTCGGCCGGCATCAGCGACCTGCCGTCGCTCAGCGTGCGCCGGCCGCTGCTGGCGCTGGTCTTCAATCTGCTGATCGCGCTTGCCGGGTTCGCCGCGATCCTGGCCGTCGAAGTCCGTGAACTGCCGAATGTCGACCGGCCGATCGTCAGCGTGCGCGGCATTCTCCAGGGTGCCTCGCCGGAAACCATGGACCGCGAGGTGACCAGCATCGTCGAAGGCGCGGTCGCTCGGGTCAACGGCGTGCGCCAGATCCATTCGTCGAGCGAGGAGAACAACTTCCGCATGCGGGTCGAGTTCGATCCCGGCGCCAATCTCGATCTCGCCGCCGCCGACGTGCGCGAGGCCGTGAGCCGGGTGGAGCGCGAGCTGCCCGACAATGTGGAGCAACTGGCGGTGGTCAAGGCCGACGCCGACGCCTCCCCGATCATGCGGCTCGCCGTGCTCGGTGAGGAAGTCAGCGAGGAGGATCTGGCCCGCATCGTCGAGAACGACATCATTCCAGAGCTGATCTCGGTCGACGGCGTGGCCGACGTGAACCTGTTCGGCGACCGTCAGCGCCAGCTCCGGGTGGTCCTCGATCCGCTGCGCCTCAGCGCCTACCAGCTCTCGGTCAGCGATGTGATCGACGTGCTGAAGAACGCGCCCTTCGACATCCCCGCCGGCAGCTTCGGGTCCGAGGATCAGGAGCTGATCGTGCGGGCGGATGCGACGGTGGAGAACGCCGTCGAGGTCGAGGCGATCGTCATCCGCGACAACATTCGCGTCGGAGACGTCGCCCAGGTGTTCTTCGGCCCGGAGGATGCAGAGAGCTTTGTGCGGGTCGACGGCGTCCATGTGATCGGCCTCGGCATCGTGCGCCAGGCCCAGTCCAACACGATCCAGATCTCCGAGCGGGTCCGCGAAACGGTCGCCGAGATCAACGGCCGCTTCGAGCGCATCCAGGTGCGCGTGACCTCCGACGACGCCCAGTTCATCGAGGGATCGGTCGAGGAGGTGCTCTATACCCTGGTGCTGGCGGTACTGATCGTTATCGCCACGCTCTGGCTGTTCCTGGGCTCGCCGAGCGCCACTCTGATCCCCTGCGTGTCGATCCCGATCGCGCTGGTCGGCTCGGTGGCGGCGATCTGGCTGCTCGGCTTCTCGATCAACATCCTCACCCTTCTGGCCCTGGTGCTCGCCACCGGGATGATCGTCGACGACAGCATCGTGGTGCTGGAGAACATCCAGCGCCGCCGCGGCCAGTCGCTCGGGGCCCGGGCCGCCGCCGTGCTCGGCTCGCGTCAGGTGTTCTTCGCCGTCATCGCCACCACCGCCACCCTGGTGTCGGTCTTCGTGCCGATCTCCTTTCTGCCCAGCACCGCCGGCCGGCTGTTCCGCGAGTTCGGCTTCGTCCTGGCGATCGCCATGGTGATCTCGTCCTTCGTCGCGTTGACGCTGGTACCGGCCCTGGCCGCCCGTCTCGGCGAAGATGGCCCGAGCCGCTTCGGAATTCGCCGCGCCCTCGGGTCGCTGGGAACCCGCCTCGCCGATCTCTACGCCGTAACCTTGCGGGCGGCGCTGGCGGCCCCTCTGATCGTTGTCGCGGTCGCGACCATCCTCGCCGCCGGATCCTGGTTCGCCTACGAGCGGCTGGACCGGGAATTGCTGCCGACTGAGGATCGGGGGATCATCTTCGTCTTCGGCACCGGCCCGGACGGTGCGGGCCTGTCCTACAGCGACCGGCAATCGGACAAGATGGAGGCGGTGCTCCAGCCTTATCTCGACAGCGGCGAGATCGAGTCGCTGTTCACCATCGTCGGCCGCTACGACCTGAACCGGGTGTTCGTCTCCGCCCCGCTCGCGCCGTGGAAGGAACGGGCCCGCTCGCAGCAGGAGATCATGAACGAGATCCGACCGCAGATGAATGCGATCCCCGGCATGCGGATCCGCGTCTACGGCTCGAACAGTCTGAACCTGCGCAGCAATGCCGGCGGGCTTGAGGTCGCTCTCATCGGAAACGACTACCTGCATCTGTACGAGGCGGCCAAGGGAATGACCGCCGAGATCGAGAAGCGGCTGCCCTATCTCTCGGACATCCGCATCTCCTACCAGCCGACCCAGCCGCAGCTTTCCGTGCGCATCGACCGGCGCCGAGCGTCCGATCTCGGCATTCCGCTCGACGATCTGGCCGACACGCTCCGTGTGATGATCGACGGCATGGACATCGCCGACCTCAACGTCCGCGACGAATCCATCCCGATCATGCTGGAGGCGCGCAGTGGCGCCATCGACGACCCGAGCGATCTGGTGAACCTGTATATCCGCACCGACAGGGGGTCGCTGGTGCCGCTGTCCAGCCTGGTCACCCTGACCGAAGAAGGCGTCGCCAACGAGCTCGACCGCCACGTGCAGCGCCGCGCGGTGGAGATAGACGCAGATGTGCGGCCGAGCGTCACCCTGAAGCAGGCGGCGGTCGACATCCGCGAGATCGCCGAGGCGGTGCTGCCGGAAGGCGTCGACATGATCCTGCTCGGCGAAGCGGAGGCGCTGGAGGAGGCGGAGCGCGAGGTGATGATCACCTACGCCATCGCCATCATCGTGGTGTTCCTGGTGCTGGTCGCCCAGTTCGAGAGCATCACCAGCGCGGCGATCGTCATCATCACCGTGCCGTTCGGCATCGCCGCGGCGATCTACGCCCTGCTGCTGACCGGCACGTCGATGAACGTCTACAGCCAGATCGGCCTGGTGATGATGATCGGCCTGATGGCGAAGAACGGTATCCTGGTGGTCGAATTCGCCGACCAACTCCGCGACCGTGGCTTCTCCGTGCGCGAGGCGGCGGAGCGGGCGGCCATCGTCCGCCTGCGCCCGATCGTGATGACCATGGTCTCGACCATTCTCGGCGGCCTGCCGCTGATCTTGAGCCACGGCCCGGGGGCCGAGGCGCGCATGGCCATCGGCTGGGTGGTGTTCGGCGGGCTCGGTCTTGCCGCGGTCTTCACCCTGTATCTGACGCCGGTCGTGTATCTGGGCCTCGCCCGCCTGTCGCCGGCCCGTGCCAGCGGCGCCGACAAGCTTGAGCGCGAAATGGCGCACGCGGACACTGTGCCCGACGTGGCCGAAGGCGGCGACGCGACTCCGCCTCCGAAGCCACTGGGTGCGGGAGACGACTGACGCCACCGCCAACACCGTGCCTCCCGCGCTGCTTTGGTGGTAGACACGGGAAGGCCGTCTTCCGGCGGCGATATCGCAGGGACCCAGCATGACGCCTTTCGACATTGCCGCGATCCTGGTCAGCCTTGCGGCGGCATGCGGCGTCCTGAACCACTTCGTCATCCGCTTGCCCTCGACGGTCGGCCTGGTGGTTATCGGCCTGGCGGCGTCGCTGATCCTGGTCAGCCTGAACGCGGTGATCCCGGGCTTCAGGGTCGACGATGTGGTTCGCCAGCAGATCCTCGAGATCGATTTCGCCGATGCCCTGCTGAAGGGCATGCTTGGCTTCCTGCTGTTCGCCGGCGCGCTGCATGTCGATTTCGACTCGCTGCACGAGCAGAAATGGGCCGTCGCCCTGATGGCGACCCTCGGCGTGGTGATCTCGACGGCGCTCGTCGCCCTCGGCTTCCACCTCCTCACCGGCGTGCCGATCCTGATCGCCTTCGTCTTCGGCGCGCTGATCTCGCCGACCGATCCGGTCGCGGTGCTGAGCCTGCTGAAGTCGATCAAGGTGCCAAAGGCGCTGGAGACCAAGATCGCCGGCGAAAGCCTGTTCAACGACGGCGTGGCCTATGTGGTTTTCCTGATCGCCACCGCGGCCGCCTTTCGCCAGGCTCCGGACGCTCCGATCACCATGCTGGAGATGGCCGAGCTGTTCCTGGTCGAGGCCGTCGGCGGCGCCGTTCTTGGCGGCGTGATCGGCTGGATCGTCTACCGGATCATGCGTCGGATGGACGACTACGCCATCGAGGTGCTGCTGACCCTCGCCCTGGTCATGGGCACCTACTCGCTGGCGCACGCGCTGCACATGAGCGGCCCCATCGCCGTCGTGGTCGCCGGCCTGCTGATCGGTCACAAGGGCGTCAAATACGGCATGAGCGCCGTCACCCGAGAGCATGTGGATGCGTTCTGGCGGCTGATCGACGAGATCCTGAACGCGGTGCTGTTCCTGCTGATCGGGCTCGAGGTGCTGACCGTCGCGGTTGACGCGAGCTATCTGCTCTACGGCTTGGCGTCGATCCCGTTGGTGCTCGGCGCCCGCGCCATCGCCGTCGGAATCCCGATCACCGCCCTCAAGCTGCGCCGCGCCTTCTCCCCCGGGGTGATCCCGATCATGACCTGGGGCGGGCTGCGGGGGGCGATCTCCGTCGCCCTGGTCCTGTCGCTGCCGGACCATCCGGAAAAGCCGCTACTGCTGACGGTCACCTATGTGGTGGTGATCTTCTCCATCATCGTCCAGGGACTGACCACCGGGCGGGTGGTACGGCACTACATGCGGAACAGCGAGACCGAGCAGGGCTACTAAACCGACTCCGATCCCCACCCCCCGACTTCCTGGACGGCCATAGGAACGATCCAGAATCCATGCAGTCGGGACGATGGGTCCTGGATCGCGCTCCGCGCGTCCAGGATGTCGGATGATGGGGATCAGTCGAGAACCGAGGACGTCTCGGTAATATCCGCGCCCGCCTCGCGCATGTTCGTCATCGCCGCATCCAGAGACCCGCCCAGGTCGATCGCCCGGCAGGCGTCGGTCAGGATCACCGCCTCGAACCCGGCCTTGCGGGCGTCCAGGACCGACCAGGCGACGCAGAAGTCGGTAGCCAGCCCGGCGAAGAACAGCCGCTCGAATCCGCGCTCCCGCAGGTAGCCGGTGAGACCGGTGGGAGTCGTCCGGTCGTTCTCCATGAAGGCGGAATAGCTGTCGATGGCGCGCCGGTAGCCCTTGCGCAGGATCAGCTCGACCCGATCGAGGGCGAGGTCCCGGTGCAACTCGGCGCCCGGCGCCCCCTGGACGCAGTGATCCGGCCATAGGGTCTGAGGGCCATAAGGCATCTCCACGGTGGTGAACGCGTCGTGCCCCGGATGCTGCGAGGCGAAGGAGCTATGGCCCGCCGGGTGCCAGTCCTGGGTGGCGACCACATGGGCGAAGGCCTCGCAGAGCCGGTTGGCGACCGGCACCACCGCGTCGCCATCGGCCACGGCGAGCGTACCGCCGGGCATGAAATCGTATTGCAGGTCGATCAGGACGAGACAGTCGGTCTCGCGCGGGACGTATTCAGTCATGGGGGCCTCCGATCAGCGCGCCCGAGGTTATCGGCTGGCAGCCGGCGCGTCGATCCGCCCGACCGGCTTTTCAACCGTCGCGGAACGCGCCTCGGGTGCGGTTGGCGAAGGCGACGAGCGACAGCATCACCGGCACTTCCACAAGCACACCGACCACGGTGGTCAACGCCGCACCGGACTCAAGTCCGAACAGACTGATTGCCACCGCGACCGCCAGTTCGAAGAAGTTCGAGGTACCGATCAGCGCGCAAGGAGCGGCGATGTTGAACGGGATGCGCCAGGCCCAGGCCGCCGCATAGGCGATGGCGAAGATGCCGTAGGATTGCACCAGCAGCGGCGCGGCGATCATGGCGATCACCACGGGGCGGTCGAGAAGGACCTGCCCCTGGAAGCCGAACAGCAGAACCACGGTGGCCAGCAGGCCGATGATGGAGACCGGCTTGATCGCACCGGTGAAGCGGGCGACCACGGCCTCGCCATCCCCGCCCCGTCCGGCCGTCAGGCGCCATCGGGTGACGGCACCGGCCGCCAGCGGAATGACGACATAGAGGGCAACCGACAGCAGCAGCGTCTCCCACGGCACGGCGATATCGGTCACGCCGAGCAGGAAAGCCACGATCGGTGCGAAGGCGAAGACCATGATGATGTCGTTCACCGACACCTGGACCAGGGTATAGTTCGGGTCGCCGCGGGTGAGTTGCGACCACACGAATACCATGGCGGTGCAGGGAGCCGCTCCGAGCAGGATCAGTCCGGCGATATACTGTTGCGCGTCGGCCGGGGCGATGTAGTCGGCGAAGAACACCTCGAAAAACAGCACGCCGAGACCGGCCATGGTGAACGGTTTCACCAGCCAGTTCACGACGATGGTGATCACCAGTCCCTTGGGCTTGTCGGCGATATGACCGAGGCTGGCGAAGTCGACATTCACCATCATCGGATAGACCATCGCCCAGATCAGCACGGCGACGATCAGGTTCACATTGGCGAACTCGGCCGCCGCCAAGGTCGCGAACACCTCCGGCAGCGCGGAGCCGAGCGCAACCCCGGCCGCGATACACAGGGCGACCCAGACCGAAAGCCATTTCTCGAAGAAGCCGATTCCCGCCGGCGCCACGGCCGGTGTGCTTTCTGCTGTCACGGTGTTTCCGTCTGTTGAATGCGCGTCATGCGGCGCTGGTGGAGGACCGGCCCATTTCCGTCAGGCGGCGCTGCAGGGTGAGCTTGTCAATGGCGTGCAGCGGCAGATTGACGAAGACCGAGATGCGGTTGGTCAGCATCCGATAGGCCTCGAAGAAGGCTAGACGGCGTTCCGCCTCGGTGCCGACCGCCGCCGTCGGATCCGGCACGCCCCAATGGGCGGTCATCGGCTGTCCCGGCCAAACCGGACAGGTCTCGGCCGCCGCGTCGTCACAGACGGTAAAGACAAAATGCATGTCCGGCGCGCCCGGTGCGGCGAACTCTTCCCAGCCCTTGGAACGCAGACCGTCGACGGGGTGGTTCTGCAGCCTGAGTAGATCGATCGCGAAGGGATGAACCTGCCCTTTCGGATGGCTCCCCGCGCTGAAAGCCTGAAACCGGCCGAGGCCTTCGCGCTTCAAAATGGCTTCCGCCAGAATGCTGCGCGCGGAATTGCCGGTGCACAGGAACAGTACGTTGTAGTTTTTCTCGTCAGCCAAAATCCGCCTCCCTGATCCGAAGAAGGTCAATCGGCAGCCGCATCCTCAGCCAGTTTTGTGTCAGCTGACGACACGTCCGCGGCATTCGCGTCGGCCGAAGCTCCCGGAAACAACCCGCAGAGCTCCGGATGGCCGGCGCAGCACTCCTGCGCGAGGAACGTCACCAGCCGGCGCACACCGTCGATCTCGACGGCATAGAAGATGTTCCGGCGAACCCGCCACGACCGCAGCAGACCCGCCCGCTCCATCTGGGCAACATGGAAGGAGACGTTCGACGGGGCGAGACCGGCCTCGGTCGCAATGTCACCCGCCGCCATACCCGATGGCCCGGCATGCATCAGCGCCCGGAAAATCGTCAGCCTGTTTTCATGTGCCAGCGCAGCGAATGCCCCGATTGCCTGTTCCTCTATCATTTTCATCTTTCGAATAACATTGAATTGTTACAGACGCGTGAAACCTGTCGAGAAAATCGCAACGGCTATCGAGTGTCTTCCTCAGAGTGAGAGGCTTCCAGGACCAGTAACGTCAGATCATCGCTCTGGCGGATCACGTCATGCAGATCCTCCCAGGGCGTTTCGAACTGGCACCGGTACTCGTCACCGATCCGCTCACGCACCACGAACTCCACCAAGACGCTGGTTTGGGCCAGTTTCACCCGATACCGGGTTTCTCCCTGCAGCACCGCTGAAGTTGCGAGCCTGACCCCATTGACCGACAGATCGACAACACGCGCCTGGGTATCGAGATCCTGTCCTTCAACCGTGCTGATCGCCGCCAACGTTTCCGTTCTCCGGCGCGAGAAATTCCGACGCTCCTCGCTCATCGCAGACTCCACCGCACTCATTTCGCCAGGCATGTTCACCGAGGCTGTGGCGCTGAACGACCCGATGCCGTCATCACCTCACCGGAGGCACTATACGATACCATCGTTATTTTCACGAAGTTGGTGCGACAAATTCAATACCTCATTATAAGTGTGGTCAATCAATTCGGCAAATTTTCGTATTTCTTCGGCATTGAGGGCCGTGCCGGCAGCGAGCTTCTGTTCTGCTGAGAGAGCGGCCTCCGCCAGATCGTCCGCCCCGAAATTCAGGCACATGCCTTTCAGAGTATGGACTTGCTCGGACGCCTTCTTCAGGTCGCCTGTATCCGCCATAGCCATCAGTTTCGGCCGGGCCTCCCGCAACCCCTCGGCAAACTTGTCCAGCATCGTCGATACGATCGAAGAATCGAGGGCCTGAGTCAGAACATCGATGCGGGCCTTGTCGATCAAACGAGCGGACCACGCTTCGGCGTCGGCCGGCGCCGCGGACCCGTTCTGACGAGCGAGGTCGCCCAGCAGCGCCTCGAGAACCTCGAAGTCGACCGGTTTGGCCAGATAGCCGTCGAAGCCGATGCTGAGGAAATGATCGCGGTGCGCATCACCCGCATGGGCGGTCAGGGCAACCATCGCCGGCTTCGGTCCGTGGGCGGCACGGATGCGCCGGGCAGCCTCCTCACCGTCCATCTCCGGCATTTCGATATCCATCAGAATCACGTCGAAAGTCTGCCGGGCTACGGCATCAACCGCCTCGACGCCGTTCTCTGCGAGATCGACCGTGTGTCCGATCCGGGACAGGGCGGTCTGCATGAGGATGCGGTTGATGTTGTTGTCCTCGGCTACGAGCAGCCGCAAGGGATGATCCGTCACTAGCTGTTCCTCAGCCGGGGTTGTGGTCAATGGCCTGGTCGAATCCTCGCTCAGGGCCGACATCAGATCGAACGGCCGAACGGGCTTGCGAAGCACACGGTCAAACAGATCTAATGCTTTGCTGTCGTTGGAATAATTCAGATCAGCGGACGAGGCCAAGATCAGTCGAATGCCGCCCAGTTCCGGATCACCGCGCAGCTTGTAAGCGACGTCGGGGCCGGATAGATGCGGCATGTTGTGATCCAGGATCGCGATATCGTAGGGCCGGCCGTCCCGCATCGCCTGCCGCAGACGGGCGACGGCGCGTTCGGGATCCATCTCCCCGTCGCCGTCCACGCCCCAGAGCGCGATCTGTCGCCGGAAGATATCTATGTTCAACGCGACGTCATCGACAATCAGACAGCGCTTGCCCCGCAAATCGGCCGGCGTCCCGCTGCGAGGCGTCTGGTCGGCCACGACCGGCATGGGTATCTTCAGGCTGAAGACGCTGCCGGACCCGACGGTGGAATCGGCGGTGATCTGCCCCCCCATGAGATTCGCCAGCCGTTGACTGATCGCGAGACCGAGACCGGTTCCCCCGAAGCGGCGCGAAATACTCTGATCGGCCTGGGAAAACTCCCGAAACAGAATATGCAGGCGGTCGGCCGGAATTCCGACGCCGCTGTCCTTCACGTCGATTCGTACGCCATCCTCCACATCGGCCGTCACCGTGACCGAAACCCCGCCGGCCTTCGTGAACTTCACCGCATTGCCGACCAGATTCATCAGAATCTGGCGCAGCCGGCTGGCGTCGCCCAGCCGCCGCAGCGGCATGGATGTGTCGACATAGGTCGCCACCTCCACCTCTTTGGTCGCCGCCTCCGGATAGAACAGGTCGGCGACGCTGGCGACGATCTCGCTCAAATCCATCGGCGCGTGGTCGAGTTCGAGTTTGTCGAATTCGATCTTCGAGAAATCCAGAATATCGTTGAGGATGACCAGGAGATTGTCGGCCGACTGCTTGGCGAGCGACACCATCGAACGCTGCTCCTCGGTCATCTCCGAGCGCAGTACAAGGCCGAGCATGCCGATCAGCCCGTTCATCGGGGTGCGGATCTCATGGCTCATCATGGCGAGGAAGCGCGACTTGCCCTCATTGGCCAGTTCCGCCTCCTCCTTGGCGCGGGTGACCTCGGTCACGTCGCTGAGCGCCACGATCACCCGTTCCTCCGCCCGGGACAGGCCGACCTGATAGATCAGCCTCCCGATCCCATCGGTGGTGCCCGCCGCCGCGGCACTCCGCTCCACCACCTGGAGCCGCTCCGTTCGACCAGTGGCGAAGACCCGGACGCAGGCGTCGAAGATCTGCTCGTTAAAGGTCGGTGACACCTGGCTCAGCCGCTGCCCGTCCAGCAAACCCGTCGCCCCGAATATCTGCTGAACGCGTCGGTTGGCGACCGCGACCACGAAGTCGGTCACCGTCCCGGCCTTGTCTTGGGACGGGCGCATGAGCAGCAGGCCTTCGGTGCTGGTCTCCATCAGCGCATCGAACGCATCCGCCTTGTTGTCGGCCGGCGTGTTGTAGCAGACCAGCACGGTGCTTCCGTCCTCGTCCACCGGCAGGATCAGGCGCTCCCACAGCAGCACGCCACGGGCATGACTGGCCCGATGCAACGTGTAGAGCGGCTGTAGCGCCTCCAGGGTCTGCGCGTATTTCTCGGCAAAGAAGCGGCCGACATCGCTATCGAAATCCGCGGTCGTCCGTCCGGTCATATCAAAACCGGACACGCGGGCAATTCCGACGCCGTAATGCCGGTAACGGTAGCCGCCATCCTCCGGCACCAGCACCATCAGATTGGACGCAAGGAGCGGGCGACTCGCCGGATCGAAGGCGGAATAAGGCGGCAAACCTTCCGACGTCGCCAGATCGGTCCATTCCCGGAACAGCCCGCGGATCGTCCGGTTGTCGACCAGACGGTCAATCGCGTCGCGGATCTCTGTATGAAAAACCACTTCGGTGCTCCCGAGCGTCCACCGACAACCGTAGCCGCAGATAATGTCCGATGAAAGGTGGGCTGCTACCTGACGTCGCAGAGCGCCTTGACCACCGTTCCCCACCGCCGAAGCCCATCGGCGACGTCGACAAAGGTCTCGGGCGTGAAAGGGTGCAGAGGTCCGCTTTCGGACGCCGACACGCCGGACCGCTCGACCATGTCATGGATCGAGGCCGGGTGCGCGGTGAAGGACCGGCCTCGGCGTTTCGATCCGGCCACATGCACGCCGATGATCCGCCCCAGTCCGTCGAAGACCGCTCCGCCGCTCAAGCCGGAAAGCGGCCGCGACTCTTCCGGATGACGCTCCAGCTCGGCCCAGGCGATCACCGGTTCCCGCGTGCTGTAGCGACCATGCACGTTCATCACCCGCACCCCCAGCATCCGCGACCGCATCTCCCCCGGCTCTCCGCGTGGGAAGCCGACGTGATAGGCGATGTCGCCCGGCCGGGGCACTTCGTCGCTGAAACGGACCGGCGGACCGGAGCGCGCGACCCGCATGACCGCGACATCGGCATTCCGGTGGATCGCCACCCCCTTCGCCCGAATGGCACGGCCCGGTTTCTCGAGAACCCCGACGGCATCGCAGCCATCGACCACGTGACGGGCCGTCATCCAGACACCGTCCCCGATGGCGAAGGCGGTGCCGCTGCTGTCCCGCTTGGCACCGACCTCGACGGAGAACTCCGGAACGCCTTCGAGGTCGGCGACCGGGGGAGCGGCCGCCGGCGGCGGACGGCGCACGGAAACGTCACCGACTTGGCGCACCGGCGGAGGAGCGTCGAGCAGGGAAGAGACCAGCGCGACGAGAACCACACCGAGCACACTGAGGAGCCCGAGCCTGCTGTTGTCGAGACGGAACATGGCTCAGCCGGACACGGCCGCCGCGTTGATCGCCGCGACCGAGAGCTTGACCGCGGCGACCAGAATGGCGGGACCGACCTCATTGCCTTCGATGCGATGCCACAGACCACCGAGAATGGCCTCGACCAGCCGCACGACCGCGAGCTGGAGCGCCAGCGCCACCACGCCCCACACCACGATGTCGAGGACACTCACGCTCGCCGCCATGCAGACGGCGAGCGGGATCGCCAACCCGAGGAGTGCGCCGGAATAGGACACCGCCGCCGCGACATTGCCGGCCTTGATCATCTCGAGTTCGCGGATCGGCGTGATCTTCTCATAGAGCCAGGCTCCGATCCCCAGCATCGCCAGGGTGACCGCCATATGGAGCACAAGATACGGGAGACCGGACAGAAGGGAGTCGATCACAGCTTGCATCGGAGGCCTCGGGTCGGAGATGTCGGTGGACGGGCGAAGAGCTATCGGATCGTAAGGTACAGGGCGGCAATGCCGAATGTCGCCCCGAAGACCGCCGTGGCGACGGCGAACCGCAGGATTGGCGGGCTCTTCTTCGGTTGCCGCGCCTGCTCGAACGCCGCCTCGATTTCCAACCGCTCGAGCATCTGGATGATGGCGTTCACCGCAGCCTGATGCGACGGCGGCATCGGGGCGAACTGGACTCCGACCGTCTGGCCGTCACCCTCAACCCGCACGATGCGCCCCCGCACGATCACGCGGATATCGGCGCCGCCCGCTTTGCAGACCAGAAGTCCTTTGAATTCCGCCCCGAGCGAGCGCGAGTCCGGCGGGGCCTGCATGCGCACGCCGCCGGTCGAGATATCGAGCACGTGACAGCGCTGCCGGTCGACATTGATGCCGATCCTCTGGGCAATGTAGCGATCCTGCATCCGCCGCTCGGGCCCGGCAGAAACACCTTCCAGGAAGGAGGATCCACTGGGATAAGCGTCGGTATCGCCCAGGGACATCGCCCGTCGCCAATCGGTTGTCGATGTCGGAGCCTAACATCAGCCTCCCGGGATCGCTACGTGCGCGACTCCGGGCTCTGCCACCGGTCGGAGGTCAGAGATCCAAACGCGCCTCGGCCCGGCCGTCGGCAATCGCCGCCGCCACTGCATTGACGATCTCGCGCGTGCCCGACGACCCGCCATACTCGGTCGGCACCAGGCCGTTGTCGTCGAACGCGATCTCCACTGCCTTGTCGAGGACCCGCGCCGCCCGACCGCAATCGGCCACGCCGTGGGTGTCGCCCAGCCAGTCCAGCATCATCGCCGCCGAGAGCAAGGTCGCCGTCGGGTTCGCCAGCCCCTGACCGGCAATGTCCGGCGCGCTGCCGTGGCAGGGCTGAAACACCGCGTGGCGCGGACCGATATCGGCCGACGGCGCCATTCCCATACCACCCATCAGCCCGGCGCCGAGGTCGGACAGGATATCGCCGAACATGTTCTCGGTGACCATCACGTCGAACATCCACGGTCGGCGCACCATGTTGAGCGCACAGGCATCGACATACATATGTGTGCGATCGCTGGCACCGTGACGCTCGGCGACCTCGTCGAAGATCTGGCGGAAATAGTAGAAGCCGCCGATCACGTTGGCCTTATCGATACAGGTCACCTGACCGGAAAAGCCCCGCTCCCGGCGCTTGGCGCCGAGGCTGAAGGCGAAATCGAACAGCCGTTCGGAGCCGGCGCGGGTGATGGTCTGGGTGTCGTGGGCGGCGGTCGGCCGGTCGGCCGGGCCATCATAGACCGTCTTGCCGCGTCCGGCGAAAAAGCCCTCGGTGCTCTCACGGATGAGCACGAAATCCAAGTTCTGCGCTCGTGGATCGCCGAGCGGCACCGGCGCGCCGGGCAGCGTGCGCACCGGCCGTACCCCGGCAAACAGATCGAAGGTCTCGCGCAGGTCGAGCTGCGGCGCGATCTCGCGGCCGTCGGGATAGCGGATGTCCGGCATGCCCATCGCCCCGAGCAGAATCGCATCGGCCTTGTCGGCTCGCGCCAGCGCCTCCTCGGGCAAAGCCGTGCCGGTCTCCCGGTAATGTGCCGCGCCCGCCGCCTCCGACCGGAAGCTGAGGTCAAATCCACCGATCCGATCCCTCAGGCTCTGCAGGATCGCCACGGTCGGGTCGATCACTTCCGGCCCAATGCCGTCGCCCGGGAAGACAGCGATCTCGAAGGCGGTATTCGTACTCATGACAGGCGTCCTCCCGGTGCAATTTTTTTGTGACCCGTGCGACGGGTCTTGGCGGCCCCTGCGGCGGGCGGCGCATGGTGGCGCGCGGCCTCGACGACGACAAGCGCCTTTAGCCGATCAGGCCCTGATAGAGGAGGCGAAGCGCCAGCACGGTCAGCAGGACCTTGAATCCGGTGCGGAATCCAGCCTCCGGCATGCGGGTGACGATCTGCCGGCCGACCAGGGTACCCAGAAAGCCGCTGACGATCATCAGCCCGATCAGCGGCAGCCAGGGCAGGTAGGCAAAGCCGACGGCGGCGAAAGCCGTCACCTTGAGCGCATGCTTCAGCGTCATGCAGGCGGCGAAGGTCCCGATCGTGGCATAGCGGTCGCCAAGCCGCTCCGGCGACAGGAACGGGGCAAGAAACGGCCCGGTCGCGCCGGCAAACATGGTAATGAATGCGGTGACCGCGCCGATCGCGGTAAACGCCCGGTCCGGAACTTGATATCGGCCGAGCGAGGGCATCCAGGTGGTCACCAGGACGAAGCCGCCGACCACGACCAGCAGCACCTCGCGCGGCAGGCGCACCGCGACCTGGGCGCCGACCGTCACGCCGACCGCGGCTCCGAGCAGAAACCAGATCACGATGGAGCGGCGAATGTAACGGTGGAACAGCAACGCCCGGCCGCTGTTGGAGCCGAGTTGCACCAACCCGTGCACCGGGATCAGGGCGGCCGGCGGTACCACGCTCGCCATCGCCGCGACCATCAGAATACCGCCGCCGAGGCCGAGCGCCGCCGTCATCAGCGACGTCACGAAGCTCAGTGCGATCAGGGAGAATGCGGCGACCTCGCCGAGCGGCGCCGGAAGGATCAGGGAGAGGAGCGCGTCCACGGGGGGAACCGGGCGTCAGCTCAGACCGGCGGCGGTCTTCATCTCCTCGAGATAGGCGTCGCATTTCGGCAGGTTGCCGAGCACCTGGTGACGGGCGGCCGTTGGATCGTTCTCGATGATGGTCGTCACCTCGATGGTCCGCATCACCACGTCGCGCTGGAACGCCGCTTCGTATTCCTTGTGGGAGCGGCCGCGCTTGCCAAGCGCCTCGAACACCGCGAGATAGGCTTGACGCTTGGCCTCGTTGCCCTCGATCGGCAACTCCAGCTCCGCCATCGCAGATTGGTAGAATGCGACGCAGGACGCAGCGATCCCCATGAGCTGGTGTTCCCGCTCGTTCAGGGGGGCTTTGTCCTCCGCCGAGGCCATGGTGCTCCAGGAGAGGATTGCAACGACAGGGAGAATGCACAGGAGCCGAAGCATGGTCTTGCCCATTTGAGTTCTTTCCCACGACCTTTAAGACGCGCAATAAACACGCATATCCTTTGCGTAACAACCCGCCGGCACGGCCGGCACATCGGAGGAGTATTCATGACCGACGCCGCAGTCGCAGCCGCACAGGAGGCCGTCCGGGCGCTCAAAGGGCGCATCCAGACCCTCGACGACAACGGCCTGGACCTGATCTTCCGCGAGGCGCGAACGTTCAACGGATGGCAGGACCGCGAGGTTCCCGAGGATCTTCTCCGCGCATTGTTCGACCTGAGCAGGATGGGTCCGACCGCGGCCAACGGCTCGCCGATGCGGGTGGTGTTCGTGACCTCCGCCGACGGCAAGGAGCGTCTGAAGCCGGCCCTGTCGGGGGGCAACCTGGACAAGACCATGGCGGCGCCGGCCTGCGCCATCGTCGGTTACGACGTGGCGTTCTGGCAGCACTTCCCGCGTCTGTTCCCGCATCGCGACATGTCCGGCTCCTTCAAGGACAAGCCGGAAGCGGCCGAGAGCGGCGGCTTCCGAAACGGCACGCTCCAGGGCGCCTATCTGATGATCGCCGCCCGCGCCCTCGGTCTCGACTGCGGGCCGATGTCCGGCTTCGACCAAGGCAAGGTCGACGCCGAGTTCTTTGCCGGCACCACAATCAAGTCCAATTTCCTGTGTAATTTAGGCTACGGGACCCCGGAAAGCGTCTTCCAGCGCCTGCCGCGCTTTGAATTCGATGACGTTTGCACCATCGTGTAGCCGCGCATTGACCCGCGCCTGCATATTCGGGTCGGGAGCCGACAACGCCGTCATGCGTTGACTCCTTTCACCGCAGCGACCAGCCCGCCGGGCGGGCAAATATTGGAGAGTTATCGTGCGCAAGGTCCTTATCGCCATCGTCGGTGTGGTCATCGTTCTGGTGGCCGCGATTCTGGTGGTACCGAGCCTGATCGACTGGAACGGCTACAAGCCGGAAATCCAGGCCGCCGCGCGCGATGCCACCGGGCGGGAACTCAAGATCGACGGCGACCTGTCGCTGTCGGTCTTGCCCTCGCCCACCCTCTCCGTCGCCAATGTCAGCCTTGCCAATATCGACGGCGGATCGGCGCCCGAAATGGCGAGCCTCGAGTCCCTCGATGTCGCGGTCGCCCTGATCCCGCTGCTCTCCGGCGAGATCCGCGTCACCTCGGTCACCCTGGTGAAACCGACCATCGTACTGGAGAAACTGGCGGACGGACGGGTCAACTGGGCCTTCGGCAGCGACCAGACCGGATCGGCCAATGCCGGTGACACGGCGGCCGGCGGGGGTGGCGGTGCCCCGGCCCTGGCAATTGACGAAGCCGTCATAGAAGACGGCAATCTCATCTACCGCGACGCCACCACCGGCGCCGAGCATACCCTGTCCGACATCAATCTGGCGGTCTCCGCCGGCGGCCTGCAGGGTCCCTTCGAGGTCGAAGGCACAGTCGGCTATCAGAACGTTCCCCTCGCCCTCACTGCCGCCATCGGCGCGCTGGATTCCGGGCGGGCCACGACCGTCAAGCTGTCGGCCACCGGTAGCGATGGCGCAGTCGGACTGTCACTCAACGGCGCCCTCGACATGGATTCGGGCCCAAGCTTCAAGGGCCGGGTCGAGGCCTCCGCCCCGGATCTGGCGAAGGCCGTCGAGATCGCCCGGGCCTTCGGTGTCGAGCCCCCTGCCGGTATTCCGGCGAATGCCGCATCGGTGACGGCCGACATCGACGGGTCTCCGAGCGCGGTCAAGGCGACCGACCTCGTGGTCTCTCTCGGTGAATCCCGGTTCCAGGGCGACCTCACCGCCGCCCTCGATCCGAAGATCTCCATCGAGGCGACGCTCTCCGGCAACCGCCTCGACCTCGACGCCTTGCTGCCGAAGTCGGCGGCTTCCGTCGGCGACAGTGCGTCCAACGGTTCCGGCGGTTCGACCCAACCCCCGACAGCAGCAACAGCCACCCGGGCAGCCGCCGAAGCCGCCGCGCTGCCGAGCGACATCGACGCCCGGATCGACCTGAAGATCGACGCGGTCCAGTACAACGGTGCCGCCATCCGTAATGTGCAGGTCGACGCCTCCCTGCGCGACGGAGTCGGCGATCTGCGTCTCGCCACCGCCCAGCTTCCCGGGGGAACCGACGTCACGGTCATCGGCGGCCTTGAAAGCGGCCCGACGTTCGTCGGTCGTCTCGAAGCCGCGTCCGACAATCTGCGGGCCACCCTCGACTGGTTGACGGTGGATCTGTCCGGCGTGCCCGCCGACCGGCTGCGCAAGGCAGTGGTGAGCGCCGCCATCCGCGCCTCGGCACAGGAGATCCAGGTCTCCGACTGGACCATGGAACTCGATGCGACCAAAGCGCAGGGCGGCCTGACGCTGGCGCTGCGCGACCGTCCAGCTTTCGGCCTCAGCCTTTCGGTCGACCGTATCAACGTCGATGCCTATCTGCCGCAGGGCAGCACGCCGGCGGCCGCATCGGGTGGTAACGCCGACGGCAATTCCGGCGGCACTCCGGCTTCGGGCGACGACGGCGGCGCGGCCGAAACGCTGGCCGCGCTCGATAGCTTCGACGCCAATATCGACCTCCGCGTCGGCGAGGCGACCGTGACCGGGATCACCGTATCGGATGCCCGCGTCGACGCTCTGCTACAGAACGGCACGCTGACCCTGCGCAACGCCGCGGTCGGCGACGTGGCGGGCGCGACCGGCAAGATCTCCGGTGTGCTCAAGAACGCCGCCAGCGGGCCGTCGGTCGACATGTCCTTCGATGTGTCGGTGAAGGACGCCGACCGGTTCTCCCGCCTGCTCTCCACCGACAGCCCGGTCCCGGGCAAACAGCTCGGCGCCGTCGCGCTGAAGGGAACCGCGGCCGGCGACATGAGCGACGTCGCCCTCGATGTGCGCCTGACCGTGGCGGGCGGAACCCTGGACCTGAAGGGCACCGCCCAGCCCCTGACCTCGCCGCCGACGATCAACGTCACCTACAAGGGGCAGCACCCGGACGCAAATCGGCTGGTCTCCACCCTGTCTCCGGGGGCGTTGGACGGCTTCGGCGCGCTCGGCAAGCTGCAGATCGACGGCGAGCTGCGCACCCGTGACGACGGCCGCTACGCCAACAAGGTCGCCGCCTATACCGGTGGCGGACGCCTGGATCTGGTCGGCAACATCGATCCCTTCGCCGCCACGCCCGACGTGAACATGAAGATCGTCGTGTCGCATCCGAACGCGACCGACGCGATCCGGCTGGCGTCTCCCGACTACCGGGCGCGCGGCGGCAATCTCGGCCCGTTCGAGGCCTCTACCCTGTTCAAGGGTCCGGTGGACGGGCTGACCCTGAGCGAGACCTCGGTGACCGCCGGACCGATCCGAATCACCGGCGACGGCTCGATTTCCAACACCGGCGCACGCCCGCACGTCAAACTGGCGCTGACCTCCAACCGGATCGCCGTCGACCCCTGGCTGCCGCCGGAGGCGCCGACGCCGCAGGGCGCGGCTCCGGCCGCGGCCCCGACCGGCGGTACCGCACCGGGGGGCGGCTGGTCGCGAGAGAAGATCGACACTTCCGGTCTGTCGGCGGTCGATGCCGACGTCACCATGGGCATCGAGGCGATCGAGTACGGCAGCTACATCGTCGACAACGCCCAACTCGCCGCCGTGCTCAAGGACGGCGTCCTGAACGTCTCCAAGCTCGCCGGTGGCATGTTCGGCGGTACCTTTGACCTGACGGCGATGCTGGCGGACAAGCCGACGCCCGAGGCGGCGGTGACGGTCAAGGTACGCGACGCCGACGTGCGCCAGGCGGCACAGACCACCGCCGAGACCGACATGGTCAGCGGCATCCTGACCTACGACACCGACCTGACCGCCAAGGGCGGCTCCGAGTACGACCTAGTGTCGAACCTGAACGGCAACGGATCGTTCCAGGTGCGCGACGGCACGGTCAAGGGCTTCGACCTGAAGGCCTTCTCCAACCGGTTGAAGGAGCTCAACGGCGCCACCGATTTCCTCGACCTGACCCAGCGTGCGTTCTCGGGCGGCGAAACGGCATTCCGCTCGCTGACCGGCACCTACGTGGTGAAGCAGGGCGTGCTGCGCTCGAACGACATCGCGCTCGACGCCGACGCGGCCCAGGGATCGGCGACGGCCGTGGCCGATCTGCCGCCGCGGCAGATGGACGTCAACGCCACGGCCAACCTGACCGACCACCCGAACGCGCCGCCGGTCGGCGTGCGCCTTGTCGGACCGTTCGACAACCCGCGTCAGATCCTCGATGTGGATGAGATGCAGCGCTATGTGGTCCGCCAGGTCGGAACCCGCACCCTCAAGCAGCTCGACAAGAGCGGCACCGTCGAAAAGCTGGACAACCTGCTCACCGGCGGCGGCGGCACCGACAGCGGCACGAGCGGCGGTGCCGGCACCCCTTCCCAGGAGCCGAAGAAGCAGCTCGAGGATGCGGCCAAGGGCCTGCTGAAAGGGCTGCTGAACAAGTAACCGGG
>JARGOG010000017.1:0-27951 GCA_029212785.1 Thalassobaculaceae bacterium | reverse complement strand
CGCCGCAGATCCACCGAGGGTCCGCGGCGCATCGCTGGGTAGGGGTTCAGGTACCCGCCGTCATCGGCGCGCCGAGGCGCCGCAGGGTGGCGATGATGCTCAACGCGGTGATCTTGCCGGTCTTCGGATTCTCCTCTGTCGGCACATTCTCGATGGTCATCGTGAACCGCGCGCTGTCCGCCTCCACCGTGATGGTGTGGGTGTTGCGCGTGACCTGCGGATCGGCCCAGATCTCGAGCCGGGTCGCGTCCGGACCGATGCCGGCCAGCGACAGGGCGGCGGCCACATTGACGTTCGCCGGGAACCCGGCGGCGCCGTCGCGGGCCGAGCCGTCGAACACCTTCTTCGCCGCGTTCAGCCCTTCGACCGAGATGCCGTGCTCGATCAGATAGGGTGCGCCGGCCAGGCCGCCCGGCGGCTTGCGGGTGACGAGACGGACCTCGGAGATCTCGCCTTCCGCCGCCGCGCGCACCGCGTCCAGTCCGATCAGGGCACCGGTCGGCACGACGATCCGGGCGCCCGTGCGCCGGGCCCGGTCGATCAACTCGTCGTGGCGCAGCAAGGCGCCGACGCTGATCGGCATGAAGATCCGTCCCCGCTCGACTGCCGGCAGGGCCACGTCGGCGAAGACCGACGCCGGGGCGCATTCCACGACCACGTCGGCTCGGTCGGCCAGTTCGCCCAGCGGCACCACCGGCACCTCGGCCTGGAAGCCGGCCATGTTGGCGCGGGCCTTGTCGGTGTCGCGGGCGGAGACCGCCACGAGCTTGAGCCCCTCGATGCCACCGCTGTCCAGCGCGGCGGCGACCTTCTGGCCGATCGCGCCGAAGCCTCCGATACCGACCGTGAGCGGCCATGATGCTGGCGATGTTGACACGCCGTCCTCCTCGTCCAAGGTTGGGCGCTGTCGTAGCCCCGGTGTGTCATCCATGTCCAGCCGTCGATCCACCTTCCGCCATCGCGCCCGTATGCTCGGCGCCGCCCTGGCGCTGGCCACCGCGCTGACGGTGCCGGATCCGGCCGCCGCCCAGGATGCCGCGCCGCCGCCCTGTAGCACCGCGGTTCTCGTGGTCGCCGGCGGCACCGGCAGCGGCACCGACATCATTGCCCGGGCGGTCGCCGACGCCGCCAACCGCAACGGCGTCAAGCCCAAGCTGAAGGTCCGCAACATCGACGGCGAGAACGGGATGGACGGGGCCCGTGCCGTGCTGGAGGCGCCCGGCGACGGCTGCATGATGCTCGCGGCGCACCAGGGGCTCCTGGTCAATTTCCTCACCTGGAGAGCGCCGTTCGCCTGGCATGAGTTCCGCCATGTCGCGTTGCTGACCCGCACGCCCATGGCCCTCGTCTCGCCGATCTCGTCCTCGTTCGACGACGCGCGCACCATGGTCGAGACCGCGCGCGAACGCCCGGTGGTCGCCGCGGTCGGTCCCGGCACGGTCGCGGAGTTCGCCCTGCGCGCCATGGCCAAGACGGTGAAGGTCGACCTGGAATACGACTCGATCGTCGGTGCCCGCGACCGGGTGTCGGCTCTGCTGGCGGCGGAAGTCGACGTCACCTCGGTTCCGACGGCATTGGCCAAGCGATTGGAGGGCACCCACCTGGTGCGGGCGATTGCCGTCACCGACCGAGAGCCGAGCAACCTCGTGCCCGAGGTGGCCACCTTGCGCGACCAGGGCGTGCCCTACGATTACGCCATCGATTTCGGCATTCTGTTGCCGCTCTCGGCCACGCCGGAACTGGCGGCAAGCCTTGCCGAGGACCTGGAAAAGGCGCTCGGCGACCGGACCCTGCAGCAGACCCTGAACGAGTACGACGTCCGCATCGACTTCCGCGCCCTCACCCAATACACGATCTACTGGGAAAACCTGATGGCTTCCTGGCGCGAGATTGCCGAGGAGGCCGGCTACGACCGGTCCAGTCGGTAGGATTCCGGCGGCTTTCCGCGCAACCGCGCAACGGAGGGTCGATTGACACTCGGCCTCATGCGGTTATGTAGAAGGCATGGTCATGACGTCGCGGTCCGCTGATATGCAGATTGGGGCGGAGTGGCAATCAAGTCCGGATATTCATCCAGTCAATCAACAGGACGAACAGGGAAATCGACCTATGAAGATTAAATCGACCCTTCTTGCGGCCGCGGCCGCCGTCGTTGTCGCCGGTTCGGCGCTCGGCACCAACCCGGCCGCGGCCGCCGATTTCGGCTGCCGGACCGCCAAGCTCATCGTTCCGTGGGGCGCCGGTGGCGGCACCGACGTGATCTTCCGTCAATTCGTAGAGGCGGTGACCGAGGCCGGCGCCGAGCCGGAACTTCAGGTGGTGAACATCGGCGGCCAGGGTGGCAACAAAGGCGCCAAGGAAGCGGCCAAGGCGAAGCCGGACGGCTGCACCCTGTTCGCCATCCACCAGAGCGCGCTGACCAGCTATTTCACCGGCCGCATCGACTTCACCTGGGACAAGTTCGAGCCGGTCGCCATGCTGACCCGCACGCCGTCGATCTTCGGCGCGAACGCGAAGGTGCCTTACAGCAACATCACCGAGATGGTGGCCTACGCCAAGGAGAACCCCGGCAAGATCAACGCCGGCGGCACCCTGGGATCGACCAGCCAGTTCGTCTATCTGCTGTTGGAAGACGCGGCCGGCGTCAAGTTCAACCACATCTCCTATGACGGCACCCGCCAGCGCATGACCGCGCTGCTCGCCAACAACATCGACACCGGCGAGATCAACTTGGCCGCCGCCAAGAAGTACATCCAGACCGGAGAGCTGAAGGCGCTGGGCATCACCACGCCCGAACGCAATTCGGAGATCGCCGACGTCGCCACGCTCAAGGAGCAGGGCTACGACCTGGTCTATGGTGTCGATCGCGGCGTGATGCTGCCGGGTGGTGCCTCGCAGGAGATCATCGATCACTACGCCGGTCTCCTCCAGAAGGCCGCCGAGAACCCGAAGGTCGTCGAGGCGATGACCGCGAAGGGCACCTACGTGAACTTCATGGGCCCGGATGAGTCGGCGAAGTACTGGACCGACACCCAGGCCAAGTGGGGCCAGATCGCGAAGGACGTTGGCATCTACAAGGCCAAAGACTAATCCTCACACGCGTGACGGCGGGCGCCGGCAGGAATGCTGGCGCCCGTTTCGTTTGATACAGTCCACGACCCAATCACCAAGAAACGACGGGGGGCTCGGGAAATGTCGGTGAGCCGCGACACGATCGTCGCCATTCTGCTGCTGGCGTTCTGCGGCGTGCTCTGGCACGCGTCTTATGACATCGAGATCACCAATTACGGCACCATGGCGAGCGCGGTATGGCCGCGCATCATCATCGTGGCGATCGGTGCATTCTCCGCCCTGCTCCTGCTGACGTCGCTGAAGCAGCGCCACGAGACCGTCGCCGAGCAGGCGCCGAGCGAGCCGTTCTTCACGCGCTACCGCAACGCGGCCCTCATCTACGCCCTCTTCCTGCTGTTCCTGATGACCCTGCCGACGCTGGGCATGCATTTGGGGGGGACGCTGTTCGTATTCCTGTCGCTCACCGCACGCGGCCGGCCGGCACCGAAGCGGATCTTCCTGCACGCCGCCGTCGCCATCGTCTCGATCGGCGCGATGTGGTCCATCTTCACCTTCGGCCTGCGGGTAATTTTGCCCCAGGGCGAAATCCTGCCGATCTGAGCGGGGGACCGAACATGATCATCGAAAACGTCCTCTTCGCCGCCCAGGAAGTCTTTCACTGGAAGAATCTCGGCCTGATGTTCGTCGGCACGACAGCCGGCCTGATCGCCGGGTCGATCCCCGGCTTCACCATCACCATGGCGGTTGTGCTCACCCTGCCCTTCACCTTCGGCCTGTCGCCGGTAGAGGGCCTGTCGACCATGATCGGCGTGTTTGTCGGCGGCCTGTCGGGCGGCCTGATGTCGGGCATGCTGACCGGCATCCCGGGCACGCCCTCCTCGATCGCCACCACCTTCGACGGCTTCCCGATGGCCCGCAACGGCCGGCCCGGTCTGGCGCTCGGCCTCGGGGTGTGGTCGAGCTTCTTCGGCGGCATCTTCAGCGCCGTCCTGCTGGTCACCCTGGCACCGAGCCTGGCGAAGATCGGCCTCGAGTTCGGTCCGTGGGATTATTTCGCCCTGGTGCTGTTCGCCCTGACCATCACCGCCAGTCTCTCCGGCGAGATTCTGATCAAGGGCATCATCGCCGGCCTACTGGGCCTGCTGGTCGCCTCGGTCGGCGAGGACGACATCAACGGAGTCGCGCGCTTCACCTTCGGCAGCGAGACGCTGGAAAGCGGTTTCGACTTTCTGCCGGTGCTGATCGGCCTGTTCGCCTTCAGTCAGCTTCTGTCGGACGTTCAGGACAGGGAGAAGGCCCGCCAGCCGTTGATGACGGGGGTCGAGGCCAAGGGCATCCGGGTCGAGCATCTGGCCGCCATCCGCATGATCATCGCGCGTTGGTTCAACCTGGTCCGCTCGTCGCTGATCGGCGTGTTCACCGGCGTGCTGCCGGCGGCCGGCGGCTCGATCTCCAACATTCTGGCCTATGACCAGGCGAAGAAGGCATCGAAGACCCCGAAGGAGTTCGGCACCGGTATCCCCGATGGCATCATCGCGCCGGAATCCGCCAACAACGCCACGGCCGGCGGGGCGCTGATCACCATGATGGCGCTCGGCATCCCGGGCGACGTGGTGACCGCTGTCATGCTGGGCGCGCTGCTGATCCACAACGTGCAGCCGAGCCCGACTTTCATCACCGACAACCCGGATCTCGCCTACGCGATCTTCATCGCGTTCTTCCTAGCTCACTTCATCATGATCATCATGCAGGCCTTCTGCCTGCGCGCCTTCCTGCTGGTGGTCCGCATCCCGATGTACATGCTGGCCGCCGTCATCCTGGCATACTGCGCGATCGGCGTGTTCGCCTTGAACAACATCCAGGACGACATCTGGACGCTCTTCGTGTTCGGCCTGATCGGCTACGGCATGAAGCTGCTGGGCTTCCCGCTGGCGCCGATGATCCTCGGTGTCGTGCTGGGCCACGTGGCCGAACTCAATCTCAGCCGGGCAATCTCGCTCTCGGGGACCGCGGACCAGTTCCTGCTCGACATGGTGTCGCGCCCCTGGGCGCTGTTCTTCCTGATCGTGGCCGCGTTCTCGATTATCTTCCCGTGGTACCAGAAGGCACGGGAAGCGGCGGCCTGGACTCTCGGCTACCTGCCGGCCCTCATGGTCTGCCTCGCCGTGCCGCTGGCGATGATGCAGGGGTGGCCGCGCACACTTATCGCAGTGGTATTGGCGCTGGGTGCGGTCTATCTTCTGGTCCAAAGCGCGCGTCGCGGATGGAGCGTTAGCACCAACGACGCCGCCTGATCCTCACACGGCCGGCCGGAATCGATCCTGTCCCCGGCCATTCACCTGCTATTCTCTGGGGAGCGACATGTCGCGTTTCGAGATTCAGAATCCGTATCTGCTGTTCCTGGGCGACGCGCCGGACCAGTTGGCCGCCAAGACCGCGAACGGCGTGAAGGTGTGGCGTCCCGACTGGTGCGTCGGCCAGTTCCGCTTCCCCGCCTGCAAGGCCGATCTCGGCCTGCCGGACATGACCATCGAGGAGGCGGCGGCCGCCGGGGTGAAGACCGTCATCCTGGGCGTGGCCAACCGCGGCGGGTTCATTCCCGAGACCTGGATCGTCGAGTTGGTGAAGGCGCTGAACCTGGGCATGGACATCGCCTCGGGCCTGCACACCCGGATCACCACGATCCCGGCGCTGAAGGACGCCGCCGAGAAGAACGGCCGCAAGCTGTTCGATGTGCGCCACCCGACCCGCGACTATCCGGTCGCCAGCGGCGTGCCGCGCAAGGGCAAGCGCCTGCTGACCGTCGGCACCGACGTGTCCGTCGGCAAGATGTTCACCACGCTGGCCATCGAGAAGGAGATGCGTGCGCGCGGCATGAACGCCGATTTCCGTGCCACCGGCCAGACCGGCATCTTCATCGCCGGCTCCGGCCTCTCGGTCGATGCGGTAATCGCCGACTTCATCTCCGGCTCCATCGAATGGCTGGCTCCGGAGAACAGCGAGGATCACTGGGACCTGATCGAAGGGCAGGGCTCGCTCTATAACGTGTCCTATTCCGGCGTGACCCTCGGCCTGATTCACGGCGCCCAGGCCGACGCGCTGGTGATGTGTCACGAGATCGGCCGCCCGCACATGCGCGGCCTGCCGGACTACGAGGTCCCGTCGATCCCTACCGCGATGGAAACCATCCTGCACATGGCCAAGATGGTGAACTCCGACGTCAGGTTCATGGGCGTGTCACTGAACACCTCGAACGTCAGCGCCGCCGAAGCCGAGGTGTTCAAGAAGAAGACCGCGGAAGAGACCGGCCTGCCGGTCGTCGATCCGCTGAAGGACGGCGTCGGCCCGATCGTCGATCGGATCTCCGCCTCCTACTGAGCGGATGCCGTCGATTGCCGACCTGCTGCGCCCGATCCGTGAGGATCGGGCGCGTGCCGGCGTCACCATCACCTATGCCGATCTCGCCCGTGCCGCCGGAGTGCCGTCGCCGCACAGGATCCACAAGACCGGCGACGCGCTGGAAGTCCTGATGGAAGCGGATGCCGCGGCCGGGCGCCCGCTGTTGGCGGCAGTTGCCATCTCCAAGGCGAGGGACGGCGCGCCCGCGCCCGGATTCTTCCAGAAAGCCGCCGAGCTCGGTCTGTATTTCGGCCCGGACCGCGGCGCGCAGGCGACGATGTTCCATCGCCTGGAACTCGCGAAGGTCTGGTCGGCCTACGCGGCCTGACCCCACCATCCAGCCACGGGATGGTGACGGCCGGTCAGTGCGCCGCCCAGATATGCACGGCGCCGAGTTGGCTCATGACGCGGTAGACGCCGAGGATCGCCGCATCCGACCGGGCCCGGTCGACCCCCTCGCCGGCCAGCAGGTCACGCACCGCCCCGACACTTGGGCCGGCCTTCAGCAATTGCAGGACCCGCGATTCGTCATCCGTGAACCGCGCCTTGCGGGTCAGCTTCAGGCCGCCATAGGGCATCGTGATCGACATGATGCGCCCCGCCGCACGGGAGAGGGCCTCGAACGCGGCCTCGCCAAAAGCCGACGGCATCAGCCGCGTGTCCTCCCGTGTCAGAAAGGCTTCGGGGTCGATCGTCGGCCGCGCGGCCGGGACCGCGAAGAACTGGTGGATGTGCAGCGTGCCACTCAGCCATTCGCTGAGCTGAGCCCGCTCGATCATCGACATCGCCCGCGCCTGAGCCTTCAGTTCCTCGCTCGGCAGCAGCGGCAGCGGATCGTATAGGAACGGACTGACGAAGCCGTTGATCTTCATGCCGACAGCCCGCAGAAGCGCTTCCATTTCACCGATCTCGAACGCCCTGTCGTTGGGGTTCAGGTAGCGGTCGGCGAGTTCGATCGTGGGGATGTCGATACCGTCGCCCAGGTGCGGGTTCTTGGTGATCCAATTTTCCGCCGGCAGATTGCCGAGCAGCGATCGCATCGTGTCCACTGGATCGCCGGCCCCGGGCGCACCGTTGAGCAGGCGCAGGGCATTCTGCATCGGGTAGATGCCGGTCCGGCCGAGCCGCCCATAGACCATGATCCCGATCCCGCCCCCCGGCGACAGCAGATCCGAGAGCACCTTGAGGACCGGCGCCGGCTCGGCGACATGGTTCAGCACACCGGAGAAATCGATGTAGTCGAACGGTTCCAGATCCAGTTTCGCCAGGCTCTCGATCGACTGGATCAGGAACCGTACGCCGCTGAGACCGACCCGCTCCGCCCGGCGCTTCGCCTCGGCCGCGGAAGCCTGCGACAGATCCACATAGACGATATCCGGTGTCACGCCTTCTGCCGCGAAACCCACGCCGAGCGCTTCCAGCGCCACCCCGGTTCCGCCGCCGGCGACCAGGATCCGCACCCGCTTGGAGATCCGATTGTCGAGCGCATGATGCGCCGCGCACCAGGGGGTGCCGAGAATTGTCGACTGCACCGACCGGCCCGGATCGATCCGGGGATAAGGATAGGTCTCGTAGAACCGTTTGACCGCTTCGGTCAGCCCCTCGGCGGGGATCTTCACGTCGGACATCGTCACTCAACCCGTCATCGCCGCCCGGGAAAGGCGTAAAGCAGCGGGACCATGAAGACGATGCAGGCGACCAGAAACGCGAGGCTGCCGCCCAGCGCCAGCCAGTCCTCCGCACGCCAGGACGCGGCGACGAAGAACAGAGCCGAGACCACGAAGATCAGCCAGCCCGCCAGATGCCACAGCCAGTTGCCCCAGGCGCTCATGAGCCCCTCCCACGGTTCAGGCCAACCCGTCGGTGCCGGCACCGCAGATGATCGTGCAGACCGCCTCACCCGCCGCCGCGCGCACGGCCCCCGCCTTCAGCGCGGCAATGCCGGCGGCGCCCGCGAGTTCCGCGCCGATGCCGCATTCCGCCCAGAGCCACCGGGCAGCGTCGCGCATGGCCTCGTCGTCAACCAGAACGATGTCGTCCACATGGGCAGTGATCAGGTCGTAGTTGATCTGCTCGCTGCGCCGCGGCGCCAGCGAGCCGGCCGCCGTGGTGATGGCGTCCAGGGTCACCAACCCACCGGCCTTGCGGCTCTGGTAATGGGTCGGCGCCCCGACCGGCTCCACGCCGATCACCTTGACTGCCGGGCGCACCGCCTTGAGCGCCGTCGCCGCCCCGGCGATCAAGCCGCCGCCGCCGACGGCGATGATGACGGTATCCACGTCCGGCACCTGTTCCAGGATCTCGAGGCCCACCGTCCCCTGGCCGCTGATCACGCTCGCCGGAGCGAAGGGATGCACGAAGGTCATGCCGTCGGCCGCGGCCCGCGCCTTGGCCGCCACCGCCGCCTCGTCGAAGACCGAGCCCTCGATGACGACCTCGGCGCCCCAGCGCCTGAGCCCCTCGGCCTTGGACGCCGGCGCGGAGGTCGGCAGGTAGACGACCGCCTTGGTCCCACCGAGCCACGCGGCATAGGCGACGGCAAGGCCGTGATTGCCGCCCGACGCCGTGATCAGCCCGCGCGACACCTCCTCTTTGCTCAGCGACTTCAGAGTGTTGACCGCGCCACGCACCTTGAAGGAACCGGTCGGCTGCAGGAAGTCGAGCTTGAGAACGAGCCGCCCACCGGTCACCGGGTGCAGCAGCCCCACCGGTTCCAGCACCGGAGTGAAGCGGACATGGCCGGCGATGCGGGCCTGAGCGTCGCGGATGGTGTCGAGGCTGACGGCGTCGGTCAATGCTGGCATCAGATCGTGATTCCTCCGTCTACGATCATCGTCTGTCCCGTGGTGTAGGCGCTTTCGTCTCCGGCGAGATAGACCGCCATCGCGGCGATTTCCTCGGCCGTGCCGAGCCGGCCGAGCGGCTGCCGCGCGATGAAGTCCTTGCGGGCCTGGTCCGGGTCGTCGAAGGCGTTGATCCGGTCGTCGAGCGAGGGCGACTGGACCGTGCCCGGGCAGATCGCGTTGCAGCGCAGGCCCTGACGGATGTAGTCGGCGGCGATCGACTTGGTCAGGCCGATCACGGCGGCCTTTGTCGTACCGTAGATGAAGCGGCTCGGGATGCCCTTCAGGTTGCCGGACACCGAGGCCATGTTGATAACCGACCCGCCGCCGTTCGCCAGCATCGCCGGCAGGAAGGCGCGGATCATGCGGTACATCGCCCGCACGTTCAGGTTCACCGAGAAGTCGAAGGCGTCCTCGTCGCACTCCAGGATCGTGCCGTGATGCACAAACCCAGCGCAGTTGAACAGCACGTCGACCGCGCCGATATCGGCGGCGGCTGCTTTGACGGCGTCGGGGTTCAGCACATCGAGCTTGCGCGCGGTGATGCCGGCGATGGCATCGAGTTCGCCGAGCGTCCGATCGTTGATATCGGCGGCGATGACACGGGCGCCCTCGCGCGCGAAGGCCTCGGCGCAGGCGCGCCCGATCCCCTGCCCCGCCGCGGTGATGAGCGCGGTCTTGCCGTTGAGCCGGCCTGCCATGGTGGCGTCCTCCCGAATTTTATTGCTGGCGGCAGTTAGCCCGGCGCGGCGAAGGAGGGCAAGAGGAGACCGGCTCGCAACATTACAGCGCCGGCACGGGCCCCTCTCCACAGCGGTCACGGTCTCGACGTGGGTCCTGAATCGCACTCAGGACGACGGAGGACGGGAAATGTCGGTGCCGTCCGACGCAGAGAAGCTCTACGGGATGACCGTCTGCGGCGCGCCGGCGTCCCCGTCGATCAGGCTCTCGCCGGGGCGCACGGTGGTGAAGGCGACGGGAACCATGTCCAGCGCCAGGTCCGCACCGTCGATCGCGATGACGCGGGTAAAGCGCGTGGTGTCCAGATCGCCGGTCAGCGGGAAATCCTCACGGAAGTGGGCGCCGCGGCTGTCCTCGCGGGCCAAGGCCGCCGTGGCGATCACCTTGGAGACGGCAATCTGGCTCTCCAGGTTCAGCCAGTCGTGCCAGGTGAGATTGAACGCCCGATCGCCGTCGGCGAGCCCGGTCTCTCCCAGTTCCGCCTCAAGCGCCGCAAGCCCCTCCAGGCCCCGACATAGCCCGACCTCGGTGCGCAGGATCCCGACCTCGTCCCACATCAGGCCCAGAAGCCGCTCCCTGAGCGCGCCGAGATCGCCCGGCTTCAACCCATAGGGCCGCTCGGCGCGGACGATGCCGGCATCGAGGGCGGCGGCGTCCGGATCCTTCCACGCCCCTTCCCGCGCCACATAGGCCGCCATCTCCTCGCCGGCGATGCCGCCGAAGACCGTCGAGTTGGCCACCCCATTACCGCCCAGCCGGTTGGCGCCATGGACTCCGCCGCAATCCTCCCCCGCCGCGAACAGGCCCGGCAGTGCCGTGGTGCAGTCGATCTCGAATTCGACCCCGCCCATCATGTAATGCGCGGTCGGCACCACCTCGACCCGACCGCCGGCGAGGTCGAAGCCGCAATCGGCGCAGCGCGTCACCATGCCGGGAAACCGCTTGGCCACGTCCTGCGGCCCGAGATGGCTCATCTGGATATAGACCCCTCCCATGGACGTGGTGCGCCCGGCCCGCATCTCGGCATAGATCGACCGGCTGACCACGTCGCGGGTCGCCCGCTCCCCCGCCCGGTCGTAGGCGGCCATGAAGCGCTTGCCGTCGCCGTTAAGCAGCCAGCCGCCCGCACCGCGTAGCCCTTCCTCCAACACCGTGCCGGTCATCCGCGTATCCGGCCCTGCGAGCAGGCCGGTGGGGTGGAACTGCACCATCTCCATGTCGCGCAGCGCCAGGCCGGCCCGGAGCGCCATGGCCATGCCGTCGCAGGATTTGTCACCAGAGGGGGTGTGAAAGCGGTACATGGTCGGCCCGCCGCCGGTGGCCAGCAGCACCGCCTTCGCCCGCGCCAGCCGGTAGCCGCCGGTGCGGATATCGACCATCAGCACGCCCGCCAGCCCGGAACCGTCGGCGGCCGGGATCAACGCCACCGCCCGATGCTCCTCCAGGCGCTTGATGTCACGGGCCCAAACCTGCTCCATCAGCCGGTTGATGATCTCGATGCCGGTCAGGTCGCCCTTGTGCACCGTGCGGTCGAAGGACTGGCCGGCAAAGGCCTTCTGGTGCAGGGAGCCGTCCGGGTTGCGGTCGAAGAAGCAACCGAGCTCGTTCTCCAGTTCCCGCACCCGCTCGACCGCGCCCTCCACCAGCCGCCAGGCGAGGTCCTGGCGCGGCAGCCACTTGCCGCCGACGATGGTGTCCATGAAATGGCGCTCGAGACTGTCGGCCGGGTCGAGGGCGACGTTGTAGCCACCCTGAACCATCCGGGTGCAACCGCTCTTGCCGAGCAGCCCCTTCGAGGCAACGGTCACCTCCAGATCCGGGTTTGCCTGCACCGCATGCAGGGCGGCGAACAGCCCGGCCCCGCCGGAGCCGAGGATCAGGATGTCGGTGTCCAGATGCTCGATCCGCATCACAGCACCTGGAACAGGAAGACCACGCCGACCGCGAGCGATGCCAGGGCGCCCAATCCGATCAGGCCCTTGCGGCTGTCCCGCCAGGGCAGGAATTCCAGCGCCATGACCCGCGCGCCGCAAGCAAGATGCACCGTCAGCAGCACGACCAGGCCCCATTCGGCCAATTTGACCAGCGGATTCTCGGCCAATGCAAGGACACCGTCGAGCGCCGCGGCGCTTTCGATCGCCAAACCGAGCACTAGAAAATGTATGGGTAAAAATACCGCCAGCAGTACGCCGGAAGCCCGATGCGCCGTGGCCGCCCAGACTCCTAAGTGATTGCGAGACCGGAAGATCATGGGTTGCACACCACGGCAATGACGGCACGGAATCCGAGCCCCAGCAGCATGACTGCCACGAGGGCCATGGCGATATCCAGCGATCGGCCGCCCCAGGCGGTGTGTTCTCTGATCACGGCACGCAGCCCGATCGGCGCGTGCAGGGCCGCCGCCACCACGAACAAGCCGTAGAATGCCGCCCAACCGACACTGCCGCGGGTTCGCTCCAGGATCTCGGCCGCACTCAACCCGCCCTCCACCGCCAGCAGGATCACCGCCAGATGGACGATCACCAGCGGGGCAAGGATCAGCGCGGTGAGGCGCTGCAGGGCGAAGACCGCCGGCTCCATCACTCGGGCCCCCGTCCCAGCAGGGCGAGCAGCGACATGCGCTTCAGCCCGGCGATGCCCGCTGTCGGATTGATCCCGACCGGACAATGCTCGACGCAGGAGCCGTGCGAGTGGCAGGTGTGGCAGCCGCCGCCTCGGCTCGCCGCCCGCAATACGCCCTTGCGGTCGGCGTCGCGCGCGTCGTTCACCAGCGTCCAGGCGCGATTCAACGCGGCGGGACCGAGATACTCGTCATCCCAGGAAACCACGTCGCAGGCGGCGTAGCAGACCGCGCAATTGATGCATTCGATCCCAGCATCCACCGCCTTGCGCGCCGGCGCGTCCGGGTTGACCTCGGCCAGCCCGTCATAGCGCGTCCGGCTCGGCGTGAACCGGCCCTGGGCGCGCTGCCATTTCTCGAAGAACGGGGCGAGGTCGACGGCGAGATCCTTGATCCGCGGCAGGTTCCTCAGCGGTTCGATCCGCAGATGCCCGTCTGCCGCCACCTTGGAGACATGGGTCCGGCAGGTCCAGCGCGGCCGGCCGTTCACCGTCATCGCACAGGAACCGCAGACCCCAACCCGGCAGGCGAAACGATAGGCCAGCGCCGGCTCGGCATGGCGCTGGATCCAGGTAACGACATCAAGCACCGTCTGACTGGCGCGATGCGGGACGGAAAATCGCTCGAACCGTCCTTCGTCGCGCCCGCGCCAGACCTCGACGCTCAGCGTCTCGGCTGGGGAGCCGGCGGAGGGCACGGCACAGGCGCTATTCGGCCGCCTGCGCGCTCACCGCGCTCGCGTCGATCAGATCATAGGTGAAGGTCTTGGAGATGATCTTCCACGCGCCGTCGAGCCGGATGCAGTTCAGGTAGTCGGTGAACAGCTTCTGGCCGATGGCGATCTGCACCTTGGCCAGCGCCAGTTCCGGATTGGCGAGGTCGATCGACAGGATGCGGTCGCGGTTGATCTCGCCGTTTGCGGCGGGCGCGGTGCGCCCGGCCACGCGCTTGTAGACGGCATCCATGTCGTCATCCGCCAGGCTGCCGTCGCGGGCGGAGAGCAGGTGGCAGTTCGGGTGGAAAACGGTTTTCAGCAGGTCGACGTCGCCGTTGTAGAAGCCGTCGAAATAGCGCTGCATCAGTTCGGTGATCTCGGCATAGGCGGTGTTCATGCGGTCCTCCTGCGTCGGTGATTTCTTCTTCCGATCACATGGACCGGTTTCCCTCAGAGTACAGGGGCCGGCAGGCCGGCCCAAGGGCCAATGACAAACCGGGTGCGCGCCCGATTTGCATGCGATCCCGTCCTCGTCCTCGAACCGTCACGCGGATCGGCTATGCTTGCCGTCCCGCGTCCCGACGAGTTCCGCCGTTCGATGAGCACCGCGCCATGACCGACACCACCACCCTGTTCGACAGCGCCGTCGACCACTATGTCCGCTACCGCCTCGCCTATCCGGCCGAGATGGTGGTCGACATCGTCAACCGCTTCGATCTGACCGACGGAGTCGGCCGCGTGCTCGACATCGGCTGCGGGCCCGGCTCCCTCACCTTTGCCTTGCACGGGCTCGGGGTGCTGGTCACCGGTATCGAGCCCAACGGCCCCATGCTGGCGGTCGCCCGGCGGACGGCGACGGAGCTCGGCGACGACATTCCCTTCCTGCACAAGACGGCGGAGGCGGTGAACCCGGACGACGGTCCGGCCCGCGTCGCCCTGTTCGGCCGCTCGTTCCACTGGACCGACCGCAGTCTCGTGCTGCAGCGCCTGGACGACGTCATCGAGCCGGGTGGTGGCGTGGTCGTCGTGCACGAGGACACCAAGACCCGCTCGGAAACCAAGATCGGCCAAGTGGTCGAGGCGCTGAAACGCGACTGGTGCCCGGACGGCATCCCAGGGGCGGCGAGCCGCGGCCACCACGAGGACCACCTGCGCCCCTCCGCCTTTTCGGAAGTCGAGCGGGTGCTCTATCCGGTGACCCGCCGGTGGAGCGTCGACGATGCGGTCGGCCACATGTTCTCGACGTCCTACTTCAATCCCCAGCGGCTCGGCAGCCGGGTCGACAGCTTCGAGATCGACGCCCGGTCCCGCCTGCTCGAGCTGGAACCCTCGGGACTCTTCGAGGAGAAGCTGGCCTTCTCCGCCCTCTACGCCAAGCGGCCGAGGCACAAGGCGCACTGAGACCCGAAGATGCGGGCCGGCGCGCGGCAGTCGCCCGCCCTTGCCCTGCCCGCCCGCCGGTGCTTCTCTCCGCGCCGCTTTGCAAACCCGTCAGGAGCGGCATCCATGTACCTCTCGAGCGACGACCAGCGGGCCACGGCCGGCGCCTGGTTCGAGGAACTCCGCGATCGGATCTGCAGCGCCTTCGAGGCGTTGGAGGACGCATATGACGGTCCGATGAAGGATCGCGCGCCCGGCCGTTTCGAGCGCATCCCCTGGAACCGCGACGGCGGCGGCGGCGGTGTCATGTCGGTGATGAAGGGCCGGGTGTTCGAGAAGGTCGGCGTCAACATCTCGACCGTGCATGGCGAATTCTCCGAGGAATTCCGCAAGCAGATTCCCGGCGCCGACAAGGATCCGCGTTTCTATGCCACCGGGATTTCCCTCGTCGCCCACATGCAATCGCCGAAGGTGCCGGCGGTGCACATGAATACCCGCCACATCGCCACCACCAAGAGCTGGTTCGGCGGCGGCGCCGACCTCACGCCGATGGTGCCCGAACAGATCGACACCGACGCCTTCCATGCCGGATTCAAAGCGGCCTGCGACAAGCACGATCCGGAGTACTATCCGAAGTTCAAGAAATGGTGCGACGAGTACTTCTATCTGAAGCACCGGGACGAGCCGCGCGGCGTGGGCGGAATCTTCTACGACTATCTGGATCAGGATTTCGACAGCGCCTTCGCCTTCACCCAGGATGTCGGCCTCACCTTCCTGGAGACCTATCCGAAGATCGCCGCCCGTCGGATGAACGAAGACTGGACCGAGGCCGAGCGCGAGCACCAACTCGTCCGGCGCGGGCGCTATGTCGAGTTCAACCTGCTCTACGACCGCGGCACGATCTTCGGGCTCAGGACCGGCGGTAATGTTGAAGCGATTCTCATGAGCCTGCCGCCGGAAGTGCGCTGGCCGTAGGACCCGCCGGCCGCGTCCTGCGACTCCCGGCTTGACCCCTCTGCCCCGCCCGGTAACGTCGCCGGATGTCGCGGCCCGTCGATCTTGTCTTAAATGGCGCAGAACTGCTGGCGGATGCCAGCGGCGCGCTGTTCTGGCCCGACCGGGACACGCTGATCGTGGCCGATCTGCATCTGGAGAAGGGCTCCAGCCTGGCGCGCAAGGGAACGCTGCTGCCGCCCTATGACACCCGCGCCACCATCGACCGTCTCCTTGCGGCGATCCAGAACTACAGTCCCCGCCGGGTGATCTGCGTCGGCGACAGCTTCCACGACGTCGCCGGGTCGGAACGCCTGTCGGGCGAAGACCGAGCGGAGCTCGCCGCGATGATCCACCGGCTCGATTGGGTCTGGATCGCCGGCAATCACGATCCAATCCCGCCCCACGGCCTCGGCGGCGCGGTGGCGGACGGGATGGTCGACGGCCCGCTGTCCTTCCGCCACGAAGCCGACGCCGCCGGATCGCCCGGCGAGATCTCCGGCCACTACCACCCGGTCGCCCGTCTCCGGCTCAAGGGGCGGACCGTGTCCGGGCGCTGCTTCGCCAATGACGGTGCGCGGCTGATCCTTCCGGCCTTCGGTGCCTATACCGGGGGACTCGACGTGCGCTCTCCGGACCTGAGACGGCTGTTCGCGCCGCGCTTCGAGGTCGCCCTGATCCACGCCCGCCGGATCTGGCGTATCCCCGCCTCGGAACTTCTGCCACCACCGCCGGCGCAACGTGTCGCCCCCCTCGAGCGACGGGAGCGTGCGCAATGAGAGCCCGGGTGACGGAGCGGGCGACGGGCCGGCTCGCGCAGACCGACAACGGCTGAGCCAAGCGGATTGCGCCTACTGAGCGCCGGTGATCCAGACGATGCCGCCCCGCGTATCCTGGAGCGCCGACTGAAACCCGCCCGAAGTCTCCGATGCCCGATACAGCCGCACCCACCCTGCTCTGGTTCCGACGCGATCTCCGCCTGCATGACAACCCCGCCCTCACCGCCGCCGCCGCGCGCGGGGGGCCGGTCATCGCAATGTTCATCCTCGACGACGCGGATGCCGGCGACAGGCGGCCGGGCGGCGCCTCGCGCTGGTGGCTACACCACAGCTTGGCCCGGCTCGGCGAGACGCTGGCGCGCATCGGCACCCGCCTGGTGCTGCGGCGCGGCCGGGCCGAATACGTCCTCTCCCGGCTGGTCGAGGAGACCGGTGCCGCGGCGGTGTGCTGGAACCGGCGTTACGAGCCCTGGGCGACTGCGCGGGACGGCCGCATCAAGGACGGGCTGAGGAAGCGCGGCCTCGAGGTGCAGAGCTTCAACGCCAGCCTGCTCTACGAACCGTGGGAGGTCACCTCGAAGCAGGGCACGCCGCTCAAGGTGTTCTCGCCGTTCTGGCGCGCGGTTCAGGCCAAGGGCGATCCGGCCGACCCGCTGCCGGTGCCGACCCGGCTGCCGGCACCGGACACGGCGCCGGACAGCGACAGTCTGGACGACTGGGCCCTGCTGCCGACCGCCCCGGACTGGGCCGGCGGCCTGCGCGAGACCTGGACTCCGGGCGAGGCGGGGGCGCTGGCGCGGCTCGATCGCTTCCTCGACGAAGCAGTCGGCGGCTACAAAGCCAAGCGCGACATCCCGGGCACCGCCGCGACCTCCGCGCTGTCTCCGCACCTGCATTTCGGCGAGATCTCGCCGCGGTTCATCTGGCACGCCGCCCGCGCCGCCAGCGAGGCGCGCAGCAACGAGCCGATGGACCGCGGCACCGCCAGCTTCCTGTCGGAGATCTGCTGGCGCGAGTTCTCCCACAACCTGCTGTTCCATAACCCGGACCTGCCCGAACTATCGCTGCGGCGCGCATTCGAGGACTTCCCCTGGCGCGAGGACATAGAGGGGCTGCGCGCCTGGCAGCGCGGCCTGACCGGCTACCCGATCGTCGATGCCGGGATGCGCGAGCTCTGGCAGACCGGCTGGATGCACAACCGGGTGCGAATGATCGCGGCCTCGTTCCTGATCAAGGACCTGCTGGTGCACTGGCGACACGGCGCGGCCTGGTTCTGGGACACCCTGGTCGATGCCGACCTCGCCAGCAATTCGGCAAGCTGGCAATGGGTCGCCGGCTGCGGCGCCGACGCCGCCCCCTATTTCCGGATCTTCAATCCGGTCCTGCAGGGCGAGAAGTTCGATGGCGACGCCACGTATGTCCGACGCTGGGTTCCCGAGATCGCGGCCCTGCCCGACAGCGTCATCCACAAGCCGTGGATGGCCAAGCCGCTGGCGCTGGCGGAAGCCGGCATCGCCCTCGGCCGCACCTATCCGTATCCCATCGTCGACCATGCGACGGCCCGCAATCGCGCGCTCGAAGCCCTGAAGTCGATAAAGAAGGGGTAAGCTGCGTCGCCATCCTGATCCGGCCCGGTCCATCTCTCGTATGATGTGGACGACTTGAGGAGAAAGACCGCCAATGCGCATCGCCGTCATCGGGTCCGGGATATCGGGCCTGTCCACCGCTTGGCTCCTCGCCCGCGATCACGAGGTCACGGTCTTTGAGGCGGCAGACCGGCTCGGCGGCCACAGTAACACCGTCGAGGTCGACTATGACGGTACGACGATCCCGGTCGATACCGGTTTCATCGTCTACAACGAGCGCACCTATCCGAACCTGATCGCCCTGTTCGCCGAACTCGGCGTCGCCACCGCGAAGAGCGACATGTCCTTCGCCGTGTCGGCGGATGGCGGGAAGCTTGAATACGAAGGCTCGATCGCCGGCCTCACCGCGCAGCCGGCCAATCTGGTGAAGCCCCGCTACTGGCGGATGCTGAAGGATCTGGTGCGGTTCTACCGGACCGCCCCGTCCCTGCTCGACGCGCCGACCGACGACGCCCGCCCGACCCTCGGCGAGTATCTGGCGCGCGAGGGTTACGGTCCCGGCTTCATCGAGGATCACCTACTGCCGATGGCGGCGGCGATCTGGTCCTGTCCGGTTGAGACCATGCTCGCCTTTCCGGCCCATTCCTTCGTGCGGTTCTTCTGCAATCACGGCCTGCTGGAGTTCGTCTCCCGACCGCAATGGCACACGGTCGCCGGCGGCTCGCGGGAGTATGTCCGCAAGCTCTCCGCCCCCTTCGCCTCGCGCGTCCGCCTCGCCACCCCGGTGCGTCGGATCATGCGCGACAGTTTCGGCGTCGACGTCATCACCGACAGCGGCCGCGAGCGCTTCGACGAGGTGGTGATCGCCACCCATGGCGACACCGCGCTCCGCCTGCTGGACGCGCCGGACACGCAGGAGCGATCGATCCTCGGCTGCTTCTCCTACCAGAAGAACACCGCTGTCCTGCACCGCGATCCGGCCCTGATGCCACGACGCCGACGTATCTGGGCAGCGTGGAACTACCTGACCGCGGGGCGCGAGGGCCATCGCGACGTCGCCGTGACCTACTGGATGAACCGGCTGCAGAACATCGACCCCGCCAATCCGCTGTTCGTCAGCCTGAACCCACTGAGCGAACCCGACCCGGCGCGTGTCTTTGCCCGCTTCGACTACGACCACCCGGTCTTCGACACCGCGGCCGTCGAGGCCCAAGCCCGCCTTCCCGGGATTCAGGGGCAGCACCGGACGTGGTTCTGCGGCAGCTATTGCGGTTATGGTTTCCACGAGGACGGGCTGCGGGCCGGCATGGCCGTGGCCAAGGCGCTCGGCAGCACGGTGCCGTGGCCGGAAGACATCCTGCCGGCCGACGGGCGCAGCGGCGCGACGCGGCCGGACCGTCCACTCGAAGCGGCCGATTGAGGCAACGCGATGACGCCCCTCCGCTCCGCCCTCTATCCCGGCAAGGTGATGCATGTGCGCGTCGCCCCGATGCGCCACCGGTTCCGGTATCGCGTCGTCTCGCTGCTGATCGACCTCGACGAGCTGCCGGATCTCGACCGCAGGATGCGGGTGTTCTCGGTCGACCGAGGCAACCTGTTCTCCTTCCATCAGCGCGACCACGGCCCGCGCGACGGCTCCGCCCTGAAGCCCTGGGTCGATCAGGTCTTCGCCGAACAGGGCAGCGCGATCGACGGCGGTCGGGTGCTCTGCTTCTGCCTGCCGCGCACCTTCGGCTATGGGTTCAACCCGCTGACGGTCTATTGGGGTTACCGTGCCGATGGGTCGATCGCCGGCATACTCTACGAGGTCAAGAACACCTTCGGCGACCAGCATTGCTACTTCGTTGCCGCCGACCGGGAGCATGTGCCGGGAGCCCCCTTGATCCAGAGCGCGGAGAAGGTGTTCTACGTCTCGCCGTTCTTCGACGTCGCCGGAGGCTACCGGTTCCGCACAAGCGAACCCGCGGACACTCTGCGCCTGCTGATCCGCCTGGTCGGACCGGACGGCGCCGACCGGATGATCGCGACCCACGCGGCGGAGCGCCGCGCGTTGACCGACATGTCCCTGGTCGCCACGCTTTTCACGCATCCCTTGAACACGCTCAAAGTGATCGCCGGGATCCATTGGGAGGCCCTGCGGCTCTGGATGAAGAAAGCCAAGTTCCACGCCCGCCCCCACCCACCCAAAGCCCCGGGGGCGCGCGGTCAAGTGGAGGCCGCGGCATCCCGCTCGGCCGAAGCCACCTGACCCCTCAACGGCTGCCAGACAGGAGGTAATCCACCCCCATGTCCGACATCACCTTTTCCCCTCCCCTCGCCCGGATCGACCTTCGAGGTCTTGATGCCTGGACCCGGCGCGGCATGTCGCTGCTGACCCGTCTCGCGGTCGGACGGCTGACCGTGCAGCTGCCGGATGGCCGCCAGGTCACCTTCCAAGGCCGCGAGCCCGGACCTTCCGCGACGGTCCGCCTGAAGGACGCCGGCGTCGTCCGCCGCTTCATGCTCGGCGGCGACCTCGGCTTTGCCGAGGCGTTCATCGAGGACGAGGCCGAGAGCCCGGATCTTCCGGCCCTGGTCGAGCTGTTCTGCCGCAACAAGGCGGCGATCGAGCACCATACAAGGGCCCATCCGCTGACCAAGATCCTGCGCCGGGCGCTGCACCTGCTGAATCGCAATTCGAAAAGCGGTTCGCGGCGCAACATCAGCTACCACTACGACCTCGGCAACGCGTTCTACGAGCGCTGGCTCGACCCGAGCATGACCTACTCGTCGGCTCTGTTCGATGGCGGCCAACAGGATCTGGAGGCGGCGCAGGGCACGAAATATCACCGCCTCGCCCAGGACCTGGCACTGCGGCCGGGCGACCGGGTGTTGGAGATCGGCTGCGGTTGGGGCGGGTTCGCCGAGGTGGCGGCGCGCGACTACGGTGCCCATGTGCACGGCATCACCCTGTCCACCGAGCAGCTCGCCTATGCCCAAAGACGGGCGGCGGCGGCCGGGCTGTCCGAGCGGATGACGTTCGAAATGCGCGACTACCGCGACGTCGGCGGCAGCTATGACGCCGTCGCCTCGATCGAGATGTTCGAGGCGGTCGGCGAGACATACTGGTCGTCCTATTTCTCGACTGTGACGGAGCGACTTAAACACGGCGGCCGGGCGGCGCTGCAGATCATCACGATCGACGCCGAATCCTTCGACGACTACCGGAGCAACCCGGACTTCATCCAGCGCTACATCTTCCCCGGCGGCATGCTGCCGACCCGCGAGCATGTGCTCGACGAAGCGACGCGGGCGGGGCTGAGCTGGCGGGACGAGCGGAGATTCGGTATCGACTACGCCCGCACGTTGGTCGCCTGGCGCGAGCGGTTCCTCGCAGCCTGGCCGGAGATCGCCGCGCTTGGCTTCGACGACCGGTTCAAGCGCATGTGGCTCTACTATCTCGCCTACTGCGAGGGTGGATTCCGCTCAGGCAATATCGACGTCCGCCATTTCGCGTTCCAGCGTGGCTGACACGGGTCCCGCCCCGGCGCTCTCCATCGCCCGGCTGATCGCCTACGGTCTGCCGGGTTTGCCGATCGGCGCGCTGGGCGTGCCGCTGTTCATCTTCCTGCCGACCTTCTACTCGCAGGAGGTCGGGCTGAGCCTGACCACCGTCGGCGCGATTCTGCTGGTGGCCCGGCTCTGGGACGTGGTGACCGATCCGGCGATCGGCGCGCTGTCCGACCGCACCCGTAGCCGGATCGGTCGCCGCCGTCCCTGGCTGATAGCCGCCGTTCCCGTCCTCATGCTGTCGGTGTGGATGATCTTCCGCCCGCCCGAAGACGCCGGGGCCTGGCATCTGCTGGTCTGGAGCCTCGTGCTGTATCTCGGCTGGACCATGATCCAGCTACCGCACAGCGCCTGGGGCGCCGAACTCTCCGACGATTACGACGGGCGGAGCCGGATCGCCGGGTCGCGCGAAGGCTTCGTCGTCGTCGGCACGCTGCTCGCCGCCGGAACACCGATCATGCTGGGCATCGACGGCGACCTGCGGCCGGGAGCTGCACTGGCGGCACTGGCCGTCGCCCTGATGGTCGTGCTGCCGGCGACGGTCGCGGCCGCTGCCGCCGTTCCCGATCATCACATGCAAGCGGGCCAACCCGTTCCCTGGTCGGAATCCCGCCGTCTGCTGCTGCAGAACCGGCCGTTCCTGCGGCTCATCCTCGCCTATCTCATCAACGGCCTGGCCAACGGACTGCCGGCGACCCTGTTCCTGCTGTTCGTCGAGCATGTCCTGGCGGCGCCGGAGCAACAAGGTCTGCTGCTCTTCGTCTACTTCCTGTGCGGCATTCTCGGCGTGCCGCTGTGGCTCGCGGTGGCGCGGCGGATCGGCAAGCACCGCGCCTGGTGCACGGCGATGTCCATCAATGCCGCGATCTTCGCCTTCGTCCCGTTGCTCGGCGCCGGCGATGCCGACATCTTCCTCGCCATCTGCGTCGCGACCGGGCTGTGCCTCGGCGCCGACCTGACCCTGCCGAGCGCGATCCAGGCCGATGTGGTCGATGTCGACACGGCCAAGGGCGGTGGACGACGCACCGGGCTGTATTTCGCCTTCTGGGGGATGGCGACCAAGCTCGCCCTGGCCCTCGCCGTCGGCGTCGCCTTCAGCCTGCTCGACCTGGCCGGTTTCGAGGCCGCCGCCAAGAACGCGTCCGGTCCGCTGCTGGCGCTGGCGCTGCTCTATGCCGGGCTGCCGGTCGCTCTGAAAGCGGTGGCGATCACGCTGATGTGGCGCTTTCCGCTCGATCGGGCGGCCCAGGCAGATCTGCGCGTGGAGATCCGGCGTAGAGAGACGTGAAACCGCGTCGGAGCCTGATCCATGATTGCCCGCCTCACGTATGCACTTACGGTTCTCCTGTTCCTGGGGGCATGTCAGTCCATGCAGATCGAAGATTTCAAAGACTCCACGCCTGAGCTCGTGCTCGAGGAGTATTTCGAGGGCAAGACCAAAGCCTGGGGGATTTTCGAGGACCGGTTCGGCAATCTGAGGCGAGAATTCGTCGTCGACCTCACCGGGACCTGGGACGGCACGACGCTTACGCTGGACGAACGCTTCGATTATGCCGACGGAGAGCAGGACCAGAGAACCTGGCGGATCGAGAAGGTAGGCACCGACCGCTATGTCGGCCGGGCCGATGACGTGATCGGCACCGCCGAAGGCCGCGTCGCCGGGAAGGCCTTCACCTGGACCTATGTGATGGATCTGAACATTCAGGGGCGCGCCGTGCGGGTCCGGTTCGACGACTGGATGTTCCTGCAGCCCGACGGGGTCATGATGAACCGGGCGCGGGTGACCAAGTTCGGGATCGAGCTCGGCACGGTGACCCTGTTCTTCCAGAAACCGACAGCCCGGAATGCCGGAGCGGACGGCAGCACGCGGAAGGCGGCGTAAACCTCCGCCGCCCTTACTCCGCGGCACGCGGTCGGGAGCGGTGGCGGATATTCTGTTCCGTCACACGGCCAGCTTGCCCCGCACCCAGCGCACGAGCGCGCCGAGCACCGGAACCCGCGCATATACTTGGCCGCCGGCATCCCAGTGGTCGATATGGGCGGTCACCCGACCGTCCGGGCCGAAGCCGACCTCGGACATGCCGTCGATGGTCATTGCACGCCCGTTCAGAACGAAATCGAAATGCCAGCGGATATAGCCCGCCCGCTCACCGACGGCACTGTCCCGCACCGTGAAGCGCGGTTGCCCCAGGCTTGCGTACATATGCCGGAACACCGCCTTGAACCGGTCGAGCCCGTGGACGTCATTGAACGGGTCGACGAAGCGGATATCCGGATCACAGACCGTGTCGAACACATCGAGCCGGTCCGGACCCATCGCCTCGAAGGCCGCCAGATAGGCGTCGAGATGGGCCCGCATGTCGGTCATGGCTTTGTCCCCCGGCGCACCAGTGGGAAGTACAGCGCGTAGGGCAGGCGCGACACCAGGCGCACCAGCATCGTGAACCGTTTCGGGAAGGTGATTTCGAACCCATCGCCTGTCATGCCCCGCACCATCGCCCGGGCGGCGTCCTCTACCTCCATCAGAAACGGCATGGGGAAGGGGTTGCGGTCGGTCAGGGGCGTGCGCACGAAGCCGGGGCAGACGAGCTGGGTCTTCACTCCCCAGGCGTCCAGGTCGAATTTCAGCGCCTCGGTGTAGTTGATCAGCGCCGCCTTGGTCGCGCCATAGGCCGCCGCGCTCGGCAGTCCGCGGTAGCCGGCGACGCTGGCCACGACGACGAGGTGCCCCGCCCGGCGCGCCTTGAATCCTGGAACCACCGCTGCCGTCGCGTGGACAACGCCCATGACATTGACGTCGAGCAGCGTGCGGAAATCCTCCGGACGGAAGTCGTCGGCGGACGTCGGGATATGGGTGCCGGCGGCCAGCACCGCGCAGTCCAGCGGCCCGGTCTCGGCCTCGATGCGCTCGACCGCGGCTCTGGTCGCCTCAAGGTCGGTGACGTCGACGGCCATGCCGGTGATGCGGCCCTCCGGTCCCTCATCCGCAAGCGTATCGAGTGCGTCCTGACGCCGCGCGGAGGCGACGACGCGCCACCCGTTCCGCGCCATCTCCAGCGCCACCGCCCGGCCGATGCCGGAACTGGCGCCGGTGATCCAGGCGACAGGTCCGCTCACGCCGATTGCAGCGACGGCAGGGAGACACCGGTCGACAGCGGCGACATGAACATGCCGCCGTCCTCCGGCCCCGGCGCCACACGGGTGTATTCCATGTACCCGCCCTTGATGGTGAAGGCCATCTTCTGCCAGACCCGTTCGGCGTCGTACCAGAAGTCCAGGTCGATATCGCCGCGCATGGCGAAACGGTCGGTGTCGACGGGCTGGCCCAGCACGTCGATCCGTTCGCTGCCAACCTTCGAGATATCAAATTCCAGGACTCGGCCGAGCTGGCTGTCCAGCATCTGCGACTGCTCGGTGAAGCGCGGGTGCCAGTAGCTCGACGGGAAGATCCCGGCCGGCGCGATCAGCGCCCCTTGCGGCCCCTCGACAGCCAGACCGCCCGACCCGGCCCGGCCCCTGACCTGCTGCGGGTCGCCGTCGTCGTTGGTCACCGTGTCGAGCCGCACCAGGTGCCCCTCCCGCCAGATCTCGCGCGCCCGATGTTCGTAGCGATACACGGTGATGAAGGCGAACTTGACCTGAAAGGCGATGAAAACGTCGACCCGCAGATCCTCGCCCATCGGCTGGTAGCGTTCCATGACATGGCCGATCGGGCTTCCGTCGCGCTCGACCCGGAACTTGAGGATCTTGGGATAGGCGGACGCCAGGGTGGGCGTCGCCGAGGCCTGCGGAATGCCCAAGACGGATGCCGCTCCGGCGGCGGTCATGCCGCCGAGAACGGATCTGCGCGTAAGATGGCCGGTCATTGCTTCTCTCGCTCCCAGTCCTGTCAAAGATCTACGAGGCGCCCGCTCCGGCGGATCACATTCGCGCCGCCATGCGCGGTGGTGGGAGCGGAATGGCTAGGGTATATCTTGATTTCCGTGCAATCGAGCAGACATCAGATTTGTGAACAGTTTTCCCGATCATAATCACGATCACGACCGGTGCGTCGCCGACGCGCTGTCTTCGGCCGAGATCGTGTGCACGCAGCGTGGGGCGAGACTGACGGATCTGCGCCGCCGGGTGCTGGCGCTGATCTGGGACAGCCACGCGCCGATCGGCGCCTATGACCTGATCGACAAGCTGAGCCGGGCCCGCGCCGATGACGGCGAGGAGCCCCGTGTCGCCCCGCCGACGGTGTATCGCGCGCTGGAATTCCTGATCGATCACGGTCTGGTCCATCGGATCGAGAGCCTGAACGCCTTCGTCGGCTGCGCCGAGCCGGAGCGCCCCCATCGCGGATATTTCCTGATCTGCGAAGGCTGCGGCGCGGCCCACGAGTTGGCCGGCGGCGCTCTTGATCGCGAGCTCAGAACCTATGCCGGCAGCCTGGGCTTCCAGGTCCGGCGCATCACCATCGAAGTCGCCGGCCTCTGCGCGGACTGCAACGCGCCGGTCGACGCCTGACCCTACAAGCCTCTGACGGGAGCCCCCCATGCCCGACGATACAGCCCCCCCATCCCCGCTCGAGCGGATGCCGGTCTCGATCCTGACCGGGTTCCTCGGCAGCGGTAAGACAACGCTGCTCAAGGCCCTGCTGGCCCACCCGGGCATGAACCGGGTGGCGGTGATCATCAACGAGTTCGGCGAGATCGGCCTCGACCACACACTGATCGAGAGCGTCGACGAGGACGCGATCCTGCTGAATTCCGGCTGCCTGTGCTGCACCGTGCGCGGCGACCTCCTGGACACGCTGAAGTCGCTCTACAAACGCCGGGCCAAGGGCGAGGTGGCGGATTTCGACCGGGTGGTGATCGAGACCACCGGCCTCGCCGATCCGGCGCCCATCCTGCACACCCTGATGTCCGACGGTTTCCTGGTCACCCGCTTCACCCTCGACGGGGTGGTCACCGTGGTCGACGCCGTCAACGCGATGAGCCAATTCGACCGCCAGTTCGAAAGCGTCAAACAGGTGGCCGTCGCCGACCGCATCGTGCTGACCAAGACCGACCTGATTTCCGAAGACGCGGCCTCGTCCCTGGAGAGCCGGCTGGCGGCGATGAATCCCGCCGCCCCGGTCTTTCGGGTAACCAACGGCGACATCGATCCGGCCGAGCTGTTCAACGCCGGGCTCTACAACGCGATGACCAAGTCCTCCGACGTGCAGCGCTGGCTGAAGGAGGAGGCCTATCGGGACACCGAGGGCCACGTCTATCACCGTGACGGAGAGGATGGCCACGGCCACGGCCACGGCCACGATCATGGACATGGCCACGGTCATCACCACCACGACGTGAACCGGCATGACGACCACATCCGGGCGTTCTGCCTGACCTTCGACGAACCGTTCCCCTGGAACAAGATCGCGCCGGCCCTGGACATGCTGGTGCAGACCCACGGCGCCAATCTGCTCAGGATGAAGGGCATCCTGAACGTGGTGGAGATCGACCAGCCGGTCGTGGTCCACGCGGTCCAGCACCTGTTCCATCCGCCGGCAAAGCTGGAGGCCTGGCCCGACGACGACCGCCGCTCCAAGCTGGTGATCATCGCCCGCGACATGGAGCAGGATCAGATGACCCGGATCTTCAACAGCTATCTGGCGCTGGAGTTCGCGTAGAGGCCGGTCGGGTTACTTGCCCAGTACCAACCCGGCCGTGCCCATGAGTGCCAGGCCGCCGCTCTCGGGGACAGGCCGCGCCTGGATGAGCACGCGCCTGGCCCAGCCGTTCTTCTCGTCAAGCGTATAGGACGCGGTGAACTCGCCGGTGGAGCTGGTGCGGAACTGATCCTGCCGGAACCCGGAGGCCTCCTCTTCGAACCAGAAAGCCACCCGCTCCTTCAGCGCGGGGACGTCACCGTATTTCGACACGACGAAGCACTGGGATGGTGTCAGCGACACGACCAGAACGTCGTGGTCCCGATCGTACTTCCACACGGTCCCGGGTTTGCCCCGCAGCCAGGGTGCGGCCAGCCGCTCAGGAAGTTCAATCATGCCCTCACCCGGGATCGGACTGTCCGCGTGGGCCGCCGGCATGCAGCGGGTCAGAAAGGCCTCCAGGAACGCCATGTTATGCGCGATCCCGAGGTCATCGGCCATCGCGGCGGACGTCATCAGGCCCAGCATCACAACCAGCAGAATTCCGCGCATCACGCTCTCCATATCCTGTTCAAGTCCCCGGCATCACCAGGTACAGCACCAGCGGCAGGGTCAGGAAGCTGAACAGGGTCGACA
>JARGOG010000016.1:26658-76491 GCA_029212785.1 Thalassobaculaceae bacterium | reverse complement strand
CCAGGTGTAGAGTTCAATCATCTGCGTTCCCCCTGAGTGGTCCGTTGTCCGGTTGCGCCCGACATTAGCGGCTGCTCCGGTCCCGCGTAAGGGCGGATGTCGCCCGGAGCGGATGCCAGTGCCGTATGTCAGGTCGCGAAATCGAGGCCGCGCAGGATCATCGTCACAACCCCATCATCGTCCTGCAGCGGCATATCGATCGACTCCGCCAGCAACTGCGGCTTGTCGGCATAGACGAGCTTTCCATACATCCGCAACGGAATGCGTTCGTCGATCACGCGCTGGAAATGCAGCGACAGCAGATCGTAGTGCTCGGACAGGTGCACCTCATCGAGGTAACGCCCGGTCGAATCCCGGCCGACGACCTCGGTGATGTAGGCTCCGATCAACCGCCATTTCAGGCGGAACGGCGCGCGCTCCACATCGATCAGCACAACGCGCCCGGCGAAAGACATCAGTTCTTCGGAAGAGAAATCGCCTCTGGTCGGCAGCCGATCCCCGTGGCACCGCGCCGTCCACAGCGAAAACAGGTCCCGCAGCCTCTCGAACTGGAGGTCGTTCGACGGATCGGTCAACAGCCATTGGAGCTGAGGCATTGGATTCAGCATGTAGAGGCCTCCGACAAGCGGAGTGGCCAGCTTACCGCACTTCGCCGCCAAGCGGCACGAAGTTATCCGTTTTCCAATGATTTGCCCTTAATTCGTAGGGCTATTTCAACAGACGGATATCTACCTCCGGTTGGATCGTGGTCGAGACGGGCCCGACCGCTAGTTCCGATCCGCCGTAATCGTGTCGCGGTCCGCGTCCCAGCCGATCCGCAGCCGGTCGCACAGACCGTCATCGATCGCCAGGCCGGCGCCGCCCTCCTGAACCAGGCTCGCCGCCGGCTGGCAGAGGGCTGCTTGCGTGTCCGGTCCGATCGGAAAATCCCAGGAGCGCAGCGCGCCGTCCTGCATCCGGACCAGAAGATAGCGGCTCTGATCGGTGTCCCAGTTGAGGCTGTGTCCGCCGATCCACTGCTCCTGGCGGCCGTCGCCGTCGAGGTCGGCCCGCACGATCGCGTGGCCCATCCAGTCCACCCGCGGCCAGCGCAGGATCACCGCACTCAGCAACGCACCGGCCCGCCGGTCGGTAAAGCCCGGGGCATAGTCGTCCAGCACCTGCTGCGGGACCGGATCCCAGGTTTCCGGATCCACATAGGCGCCGTCGCACTCGAATTTCGTTCGGTAGTCGACGATCCGGACCACCGGTTCGGTAACGTCGTAGGTCACCAGCTCGCCGCAATCGCCGATACCGCGCCCCTTGTAGTGCAGCGTGATCCGGCCGCCGGTCACCTCGCCGGCCCAGCCGGTCAGCCAGGGCTGATAGCCGAGATAGGACCAGGGCGTCTCCTCGCTCTCCCGCCAGCCCGGGAAGGCGAGCACGGCGGACGTGACCGTCCCGCCGCGCTGCTCGACGCGCAGGGCGACTTCCGTCGCCTGATAGGCGTGATGCTCGCACAGTGCGATGACGATCCAGGTCGTCTTGGAAAGCGCGCCGATCCAGACATTGTCCGTGGGCTCGGCCTGCAGAAGCTCCTCACGCGACACCCGGCAGGGCTCCGGCAGGGAGAGCAGCCCGGCATTGACGATGTTGCTGGGCACCAGCTCGACGGCTCCGGCCGCCCCGGACAGCGCCCAAGACAGGGCCACCAAAGCAAAGCGGCGGCCCCACCCGGAGGCCGCCGCCATGATGTCCGTCATGCGCAAGAGATTACGCCGCCTGCTGCTTGGCCGACTGGATCAGGTTCCAGATCACCTGCGGCGTCGCCGGCATGTCGATATGGGTAATGCCGGTGGTGCTGTGCAGGGCGTCCACCAGGGCGCTGATCACCGCCGGCGGAGCACCGATGGCCCCGGCCTCTCCCGAACCCTTGATGCCGAGCGGGTTGGTGGTGCAGCGCACGTTGTGGACGTTGAAGTCGAACATGGGCACCAGATCGGCACGCGGCATGCCGTAGTCCATGAACGAGCCGGTGACGAGCTGGCCAGACTCCGCGTCATAGACCGTGAGCTCGGTCAGCGCCTGGCCGACACCCTGGACGATGCCGCCATGGACCTGGCCCGCCAGCATCAGCGGATTGATGGTCTCGCCGAAGTCGTCGACGATCGTGTAGCGCTCGATGGCGACGGTGCCGGTGTCCGGATCGATCTCCAGCTCGACCACATGGCAGCCGTTGGGATAAGTCGCCGCCTCCGGGGTGCGCTTGTGGGTGTCGTCCAGCCCCGGCGTCATGCCGTCATCCAGATTGGCCGGATCCTTGGCCGCCTTGGCCACGTCCATGATGGTCATGGATTTGTCGGTGCCGGCCACGGTGAAGGTGCCGTCGGAGAACTCGATATCGGCCGCCGCGGCCTCCATGGCGTTGGCGGCGATCTTCTTGCCCTTCTCGACGATCTGCCGGCCGGCCAGCAACACGGCGGCGCCGCCGACCGGAACCGAGCGCGAGCCACCGGTCATGCCCGGCGGCACGGTGTCGGTGTCGCCCTGGATGACGGTGACATCGCCGCCCTCGACGCCGATCGTGTCCGACAGGATCTGGGCATAGGCGGTCTCGTGGCCCTGGCCGTTCGACTGGGTGCCGATGCGGATCTCGACCCGGCCCTCGTCGGTGAAGCGCACGTCCGCCGTCTCCGGGCTGCCGCCGCCGCACTTCTCGATGTAGTAACCCATGCCGATGCCGCGCAGCTTGCCGCGGGCGGCGGCCTCCTTGCGGCGTGTCTCGAAGGACGCCCAGTCGGATTTCGCCATGCACTCTTCCATGAGCGTCTGGAACTCGCCGCTGTCGTACACGTTGCCGAGCGGCGTGGTGTACGGCATCGCATCCGCCGGGATGAAGTTGCGCCGGCGCACCTCGTCCGGGCTCAGCCCCATCTCCTGGCCGACCACATCGACGACGCGCTCGATCAGGTAGGCCGCCTCCGGGCGACCGGCCCCGCGATAGGCGTCGGTCGGGGTGGTGTTGTTCAGCACGCCCAGCACGTTCACATAGATCGCCGGAATCTTGTAGACTCCGGACAGCATGTGGGTGCCGGCATTGGTCGGGATAAAGGCACCCATGTGATGCAGGTAGCCGCCGAGGGCCGCATAGGTCTTCACCCGCAGGGCCTGGATCACGCCGTCGGCATCCACTGCCGCCTCGGCGTAGGAGATGTTGTCGCGACCCTGGGCGTCGGTGGTGAACGCCTCGGAGCGGTCCGGCAGGTTCCTCACCGCCCTCTTCAGCTTGCGCGAGGCCCAGGTGCAGAGCGCCTGCTCCGGATAGAGGAAGATCTTCATGCCGAAGCCGCCGCCGACATCGGTGGTGCGGCAGCGCAGCTTCGCCGGATCGATCTTCAGAACCTTTTCGGCCAGCAGGGTCTGGAACACGTGCGGGCCCTGGGAGGACGACCACAGGGTCGAGCGGTCGGTATCGGCATGATACTCGGCGACGACCGGACGGACCTCCATCGAGTTCACGACGATGCGGTTGTTGACGACCCGCACCTCGACATTCTTGTGGGCGCTGGCGAATGCGGCATCAACCGCCGCCTTGTCGCCGCTCTCCCAGTCGAAGGCGATGTTGTTCGGGATGTGGTCGAACAGCTGCGGCGCGCCGTCCTTGGTCGCTCCTTCGGTGTCGACCGTGGCGCCCAGATCGTCATAGTCGACCTCGATCAGCTCGGCGGCGTCGCGCGCCTGCACGGCGGTCTCGGCGACGACGAAGGCCACCGGGTCGCCCACATGGCGCACCTTGCCGACCGCCAGGATCGGGCGCGGCGTGTCGGCGCGCGGCGTGCCGTCGCGGTTCGTCACCGGCGGCACGCAAGGCAGGTCGCCCAGATCGTCGGCCTTAACGTCCTCGCCGGTATAGATGGCGACGACGCCCGGCGCGTCCTTGGCCGCCGAGATATCGATGCTCTTGATCGCCCCATGGGCAACGGGCGAGCGCAGCACATAGGAGGACAGCGCACCCTCGACATGAATGTCGTCGGTGTACTTGCCGGTGCCCTTGAGCAGCCGGTTGTCCTCCACGCGCTTCACGCCTTGTCCGATTGCGAACTTCACCATGTCGCCTGTCTCCGCTGCAGATTGGATTGGCGGGCCGGCCCGGTGGGGCAACGCAACCCGAGTTGTGAGATGGGCCATTGCGGCCCGGGTAAGAGTTTCCTTGGGGCCTCGCGGCGCTCGCGTGCATGGTAGAAACCCTGCCCGCTCGCACTCAAGGCCGAATTCGGCTAGCAATGAGTTAGATACACTTCACCGGATGACCATCCCAGTGTCCACCATCTCCCCCCAGCCAGGTCGGATCGACCCGGCGCCGTCGAGCCTGTCGGCCCCGAAACCGCCGGCACCCGGCGCGTCGACGCCGCTCGCCGTGGCGCTCCTGGCGCTGCTCGCCGTGTTCTGGGGCTTCAATTGGCCGATCATGAAGGTCGGCCTGGCCGAGATTCCGCCCTGGGTATTTCGGGGATCGGCCAGCGTGGTTTCCGGAATCGGGCTGTTCGCCGTCGCCAAGATCGGCGGGCATTCACTGCGAATCCCGCGTGAAAAATGGCGGCCGCTGATCCTGTCGGCGATGTTGAACATGGCGCTGTGGAACATCCTGGTGCTGTATGGCATCGACCTGATGGATGCGGGCCGTGCCGGAATTCTGGCTTATACCATGCCGCTATGGGCGACGCTGGTCGGCGCCTTCGTGCTCAAGGACCGGCTCGGCATCCGTGCCATCGCCGGCCTGGCACTGGGGCTGGCCGGCATGGCGCTGCTGTTCTCGGTGGACGCCCAGTCGCTCGCCGGGCCGCCGCTCGGGCCGCTTCTGGTGGTCGTTGCCGCGTTCTGCTGGGGCGCCGGCACCGTGGTCGTCAAGCATGCCGGCTTCACCCAGCCGGTCACCGTGGTCTGCGGCTGGCAGCATCTGATCGGCGTGATCCCGGTGCTGGTCATCATGTTCGTCTGGGACATCCAAAACGTCGGCGACGTCACGTTCTGGCCGGCGATGGCGGTGGTCTACAACATGACCGTCACCGGCATCCTCTGCTACTGGGCCTATTTCAAGGTGGTGTCGATGCTGCCGGTGGTCGCCTCGACCGTGGGTACGCTGATGGTTCCGGTGGTCGGCGTGTTCGCCAACGCGCTGATCTTCTCGGTAGAGCCGCAATGGGTGGACTACGCCGCCCTGCTCTGCGTCGGCGGGGCCGTGTTCCTGGTGATGACCCGCCGCCGCTAGCCGACCATCAGGGCGTTCAGGACGGTCAGCACCGACATGGTGAAGATGAAGAACAGCCCGACATAGATCAGGTTCGGGCTGAGCGCGAGGCTCAGCGGCTTCACCGTGAACAGTCGTCCGGCGGTCACCACGGTCAGCGAACTGATCGAGCTCATCGCCCCCATGCCCCAGCCGAACAGCATCGCCGTCATCAGCGGCAGATGGGCCACCGGCAGGTCGCTGCTGGTGACCGCCACCATCATGACCGTACCGGTGATCATCGGATGCACGCCGATGATGGCGAACAGCACCATCGACCCCGCCACCGCCGAGAACACCGCCCAGGTCGGCAGGTGGGAGCCGATCCACGGCGCCATCACGTCGAGGATCGGCGGCGCGGTCTCCGCCAGGGTGCCCAGCACCAGGGAGGTCGACACGATCAGCAGGTCGTCGCCCATGGTCGACATCGACGCCTTGGTTTCCTCATAGACCTCGGTGATGCGGTGCGGCCGCTGGAACAGATGGATGGCGCAGAGGATCGGCATCACCATCAGCACCGCGCCAAGCGTGCTGATCGGGAAGATCTGCGAGGTGGCGATCACCAGCCCGCCGACCACGGCCATCAGCAGACCGATCGGGGCCAGGCAGTTCAGCCCCTGACGCACGGCGTCGAAGCTGAGCGGCCGGGCGAAGATCAGCAGCGAGATGATCAGTCCGCACACGGCCATCGAACCACCCAGCAGGAAGACCTGCCAGACCGGAACCTCAGGCACGTAGGTGTAGGCGACCGCGAACCCGACCAGGAACGGCGAATAGAGCGCGACGGTGTTCATCCCGCGCAGGGACGCCAGCGCCGAGGACCGGCGTTGCTTCTCCCCGGCACTGTCGGGAATGACCGAGGCCATGAACGCGAAGGACCCGGTATTCAGCACGGCGCCGAACGCATGGGCACCGAACAGCAGGCCGATCCCGGACAGCCGTTCCGGCAGCGAGGCGATCCGGTGCTGGGCCGTCCGCACCGCCGGCAGGCCGCGGGCGATGGTCCGGGTCATCGCCAGGGTCGGCAGCATGCCGGCGAAGATCAGCGTGCGGTCCAGCCCACGCAGCATCTCATCCGCATCGGCACCGGCCCATAGCAGCGCGCCGCCCAGGGCGGCGATCAGCGCGAACACCGCTAGCGTCTCGCGCCGCGCGTCCAGCAGCGAGAGCACGACCACGCCCCCGAGGCTCACCGAAGCGGCGGTGTGCAGCCATTCGATATCGACCCAGAGGAGCACCAGCGCGGAAAGCCAGATCGCCAGGAGGACGGGCGGGCGCCAGTGTCGGTTCAGAGCGGAGATTGTCATCCGCAAGACGGTCGCTCAAAGTCACCGCCAAGGCAACGGAGCAACAAGCCGCAGGGATCCGAACCCCGCCAAGCGGCACTGTCAGGGAGGATCGGATGGCCGGACGGCTGGAAGGCAAGCGTGCGCTGGTGATGGGGGCCGGGTCGTCCGGTCCGGGCTGGGGCAACGGCAAGGCGACGGCCGTGCTGTTCGCGCGCGAAGGGGCGACGGTCACCTGCATCGACGTGAACGCCGACGCGGCGGCGCAGACCGCCTCCATCATCGAAGGCGAAGGCGGTACCGCGGTCGCCGAGGCCTGCGACGTCACCGTTTCCGATCAGGTCGCCGGCGTCACCGCGCGCATGGTTGCGCGCTGGGGTGGGATCGACATCCTCCATAACAATGTCGGCATCGCCAAGATGGGCGGCCCGATCGAACTGTCGGAGGAGGATTGGCACCGGGTGATGGACGTCAACCTCACCGGTGTATTCCTCGCCTGCAAGCATGTGCTGCCGGTGATGCTGGAGGCCGGACGCGGGGCGATCGTCAACGTCTCCTCGATCGCCGGGTTCCGCTATGTCGGTTACCCCTATGCCAGCTACTACGCCTCCAAGGGCGGTTTGAACCAGCTGACCGTCGGCCTCGCCCTGCAATATGCGGCCCAGGGCATCCGCGCCAACGTCATCATGCCGGGCCTGATGGACACCCCGCTGATCCGCAACCAGATCGCCGGTCAATACGCCGATGCCGACGAGATGATCCGTCAGCGCGACGCCAAATCACCCACCGGTAAGATGGGCGACGCCTGGGACGTCGCCCATGCCGCCCTGTTCCTGGCCAGCGACGAGGCGAAATACATCAACGGCATCTGCCTGCCGGTCGATGGCGGTCACCATATGAAGATCGGATAAGCGCCCCAACCCCTCGCCTGTCATCCCGACCCTGGTTCGGGCCTCGCATCCGCACACCCGTCCCGAAGCACGTTCGGGATGACGGTGAATGGATCGCTTAATTGTATATACATAATTACAGCCGTGATCTAAATTCACGATGACGGGCGCACCGCGTCCCCTCTGGGGTTTGGAGGCAGGTCATGACCATCACGCTGATACCCGGCAAGGCAACCCTCGACACGCTGGAGGCGATCTGGCGCAGCACAGTGCCGATCGCCCTCGACCCTGCCGCCCGTCCGGGAGTCGAGGCGGCCGCCGCCCTGGTGCGCAAGGCGGCGTCGGAAGATGCGGCGGTCTATGGCGTGAATACCGGCTTCGGCAAGCTGGCGTCGGTCAAGATCCGACCGCAGGACACCGCCACCCTGCAGCGCAACCTGATCCTCAGCCATTGCTGTGGCGTCGGCGACACCCTGGATGCGGCGACCACCCGGCTGATGATGGCGCTGAAACTGCTGTCGCTGGGGCGCGGGGCGTCGGGCGTGCCGTGGAGCACGGTGACGCTGATCCAGGACATGTTGGGCGCCGGCGTGACCCCGGTGGTCCCGGATCAGGGTTCGGTCGGCGCGTCGGGCGACCTGGCGCCGCTGGCCCATATGGCCGCCGCGATGATCGGCGAAGGCAGTGCCGTCCACGCCGGCGAGATCCTGCCGGCAGCGGAAGCGCTGAAACGCGCCGGCCTCGCCCCGATCGTGCTCGGAGCCAAGGAGGGGCTGGCGCTGATCAACGGCACGCAGTTCTCCACGGCGCTTGCCCTCACCGGCCTGTTCCGTGCCTGGCGCAACGCCCGTGCCGCCATCGTCTCGTCATCCCTGTCGACCGACGCGATCATGGGCTCGACGGCGCCACTGGTCGACGCGATCCACACCCTGCGCGGACATCGCGGCCAGATCGACGTCGCCCGCGCCCAGTCGTTCCTCATGGCCGGCAGCGAGATCCGCGAGAGCCACCGCGAGGGCGACACCCGGGTCCAGGACCCCTATTGCATCCGCTGCCAGGCCCAGGTGACCGGGGCCGCCATCGACCTGCTGCGCTTCGCCGGGCGCACCCTGGAGATCGAGGCCAATGCGGTCACCGACAACCCGCTGGTGCTGGTCGCCGAGGGGCTGATCGTCTCCGGCGGCAATTTCCACGCCGAGCCGGTCGGTTTCGCCGCCGACCAGATCGCGCTGGCCGTCGCCGAGATCGGCGCCATTGCCCAGCGCCGGGTCGCTCTGATGGTAGACCCGACCCTCAGCTTCGACCTGCCGCCTTTCCTCACACCCGACCCGGGGCTGAACTCCGGTCTGATGATCGCCGAGGTGACGACCGCCGCACTGATGAGCGAGAACAAGCACATGGCCAATCCGTGCACCACGGATTCCACGCCGACCTCCGCCAATCAGGAGGACCATGTGAGCATGGCCGCCCATGGCGCGCGGCGGCTGGCGAAGATGAACGCCAACCTGAACGTGATCCTGGGCGTGGAGCTGATGTGCGCCGCCCAGGGCATCGAGTTCCGCGCGCCGCTGCGGACCAGCCCGGCGCTGCAGGAAACCATGACCCGCGTGCGGGCCCGGATCCCGGCCGTCGTCGAGGACCGCATGCTCGCGCCCGACATCGAAGCGGCGGCGGCCCTGGTCGCCGACGGCATCCTGACCGACGCCGTCGACCTTCCCGTCACCTGATCCGCCCCTCACCCGCATCTGGAGGTGCTGCCATGACCAACGCCCGCCACAACATCCGCGACGTCTATCCCGCCACCGGCACCGAGATCACCGCCAAGTCCTGGCTGACCGAGGCGCCGATGCGGATGCTGATGAACAACCTGCATCCCGACGTCGCCGAAAACCCGCACGAGCTGGTGGTTTATGGCGGCATCGGCCGGGCGGCGCGCACCTGGGAAGATTTCGACCGCATCGTCGCCAGCCTGAAGAGCCTGGAGGATGACGAGACCCTGCTGGTGCAGTCGGGCAAGCCGGTCGGCATCTTCCGCACCCATGCCGACGCGCCGCGGGTGCTGATCGCCAATTCCAACATCGTGCCGCACTGGGCGACCTGGGACCATTTCAACGAGCTCGATCGCAAGGGGCTCATGATGTACGGCCAGATGACGGCCGGCTCCTGGATCTATATCGGCTCCCAGGGGATCGTTCAGGGCACCTACGAGACCTTCGTCGAAGCCGGTCGCCAGCACTATGGCGGTGACCTGAAGGGTCGCTGGATCCTGACCGGCGGCCTCGGCGGCATGGGCGGCGCGCAGCCGCTGGCCGCCGTCTTCGCCGGCGCCTGCTGCCTCGCCGTCGAATGCGATGAGACCCGCGCCGATTTCCGCCTGCGCACCGGATATGTGGACGAGAAGACCCATTCGCTGGACGAGGCGCTGGCGATGATCGCGCGTTGGACCGAGGCGGGTGAGGCCAAGTCGGTCGCCCTGATCGGCAACGCCGCGGACGTGTTCCCGGATTTGGTTCGGCGCGGCGTACGCCCGGACATCGTCACCGACCAGACCAGCGCCCACGACCCGATCAACGGCTATCTGCCCAAGGGCTGGAGTGTCGCCGAATGGCGGGACAAGCGCGAGACCGCCCCGAAGGAGGTCGAGAGGGCCGCCCGTGCCTCGATGAAGGAGCATGTGGCGGCGATGGTCGACTTCTGGAACGCCGGCGTGCCGACACTCGATTACGGCAACAACATCCGCCAGGTGGCGCTGGAGGAAGGGTTGGAGAACGCCTTCGCCTTTCCCGGTTTCGTGCCGGCCTATATCCGCCCGCTGTTCTGCCGCGGCATCGGTCCGTTCCGCTGGTGCGCACTGTCCGGCGACCCGGAAGATATCTACAAGACCGACGCCAAGGTGAAGGAACTGGTCGACGACCCGCATCTGCACCAATGGCTCGACATGGCCCGCGAGCGGATCAGCTTCCAGGGCTTGCCGGCGCGGATCTGCTGGGTCGGACTCGGCGTGCGGCACAAGCTCGGCCTCGCCTTCAACGCGATGGTGCGCAGCGGCGAGCTGAAGGCGCCCGTGGTGATCGGCCGCGACCATCTGGACAGCGGCTCGGTCGCCAGTCCGAACCGCGAGACCGAAGCGATGAAGGACGGCAGCGATGCGGTCTCGGACTGGCCATTGCTGAACGCCCTGCTGAACACCGCCTCTGGCGCCACCTGGGTCAGCCTGCATCACGGCGGCGGCGTCGGCATCGGCTTCAGCCAGCATGCCGGCATGGTGATCTGCTGCGACGGCACCGAGGCGGCGGACCGGCGGCTCGAACGCGTGCTCTGGAACGATCCGGCCAGCGGCGTGATGCGCCATGCCGATGCGGGCTATGAGATCGCGGTCGAATGCGCGCGGGAGCACCAGTTGCGGCTGCCGGGGATATTGGGCGAGTAGCCGGGCCGGTACCGCGCCGCTCCCCTACCGCCGCTCCGACTTCAGCGAGAACAGCGCACCCGGATGCAGCATGGCGGCATGGGTGATCGCGTTCTGGCCGAGATGCGACACCCGCTCGATCCGCAGCAGGGCGGTGCCGGGCTCGACCTCCAGCGCCGTCGCGGCACGCGCGTCGGCGGCCAGGGCGGAGATCTCGTGGTCGACGCTCGAAGACGGCACATTCTCCAGCAGCCACTGGTTGGCGCTGACGGTTGAGAAATCCGCCTCCAACGCAGCCGGAACCTGGATCAGATTGATCCAGCGGGTGTCGTGCTGGAAGACCCGGTTCCCCGCCCAGTGCCGGCCGACCACATTCAGGTGACGCCCCTTGGCGTCGACCGACAGGGCCTCGGAGATCGCCGCCCCCGGTACCGCGTGACGGCAGGCGAGCAGTTCGTAGCGATAGGCAACGCCCCTGCCCTCGATCTCCTCGCGCACCGACGGGATGCGGATCAGGACTCCGCTGCCGCGCGCGGCGACCTGGGTCCCGGCCCGACGCTTGCGCACCACCAGCCCCTCGTCAGCCAATTCCCGCAGCGCCCGGTGGGCGGTCAGGCGCGAGCAGTTGAAATCGGCGGCAAGCTGCTCCTCGCCCGGCACCATGTCGCCGGTGACCAGCGCCCCGGACTCGATCCGGGCCCGCAGCGCATCCTTGACCAACTGATAGATCGGCGTATCCGCCACGGCATTTGTCTTTACAAATTGGACCCGGTTACCGGTATAGGCGTTGAGCTGTCAGGGCACCAGCACGAGCTTGATCACGAAGCCGACCGCCGCGACCGTCAGCACCCCGCCGGCCCAGAGCGCGACGAACCAGACGAGGCGCCGCAGCGGGCCGCCCGGCCTTTCGCCGCCGCCCCTCAATGGTAGCCCTCGCCCGCCCGGACCTTGCCCCGGAACACGCTGTAGGAATAGGCGGTGTAGGCCAGGATGATTGGCAGGAGGACAACAGTGCCGACCAGCAGGAAGCTCAGGCTCTCGTCCGGCGCCGCGGCATCATGGATCGATACCGAGGGCGGGACGATGTTCGGGTAGAAACTGATCCCGAGGCCGACGAAGCACAGCACGAACAGGATCTGCGCCGACAGGAACGGTTGGATGTCGCGCCGGCGCAGCAGGCCGATCCCCAGGCTCGCCACCGTCAGGGCGGTGAGCACCGGCACCGGGGCGACCCAGAACAGCCCCGGCAGCGAGAACCAGCGCTCCATGAACACCGGATCGAGGAACGGCGTCCACAGACTGACGATACCGACCATGGCGACCGTGCCGATCGCCGCCGGCCAGGCCAACCTGAACGCCCGATCCCGGATTTCGCCCTCGGTCTTCATCACCAGCCAAGTGGCGCCGAGCAGCGCGTAGCCGATCACCACCGCCACGCCACAGAGCAGGCTGAACGGCGTCAACCAGTCCCACCAGCCGCCGGCATAGGCCCGGTTCTCGACCACCACCCCTTGAACCAGCGCGCCCAGGATGATGCCCTGGCTGAAAGCGGCGGCGAGCGAGCCGAGGGTGAAGGACCAGTCCCAGACCCCTTTCCGCGTCACCTTCCAGCGAAACTCGAAGGCGACGCCGCGGAACACGAGGCCCAGCAGCATCGCCGTCACCGGCGCGTATACGGCCGGCATCACCACCGCATAGGCCAGGGGAAAGACGGCGAACAGCCCGCCGCCGCCCAGCACCAGCCAGGTCTCGTTGCCGTCCCAGACAGGGGCGACGGTGTTCATCGCCACGTCCCGCTCCTCCTCCGACGCGAGGAAGGGGAACAGCAGGCCGATGCCGAGGTCGAAGCCGTCGAGCACAACATACAGGAGGACCGCCGTGGCGATCAGCAGCGCCCAGATCAGGGGAAGATCGATCTCCATGGCCGTCACTCCGAAATTGTCGGGCGGGGATCCAGGGCGGCGGCCGGCGTGACACCGGCGGCCCGGATCGGTTCGCCCGGATTGAGGCCCGGCTCATTGTCGGGCGGCGCGCCGTTCATCGCCCGCAGCACGTAATAGACGCCGGCTCCGAACACCAGAAAGTAGACCACGACGAAAGCCGCCAGCGAGGTCGCGACCGCCGGCGCGTCCATCGGCGAGGCCGAGTCCACGGTGCGCAGCAGCCCGTATACCGTGTAGGGCTGACGCCCCATTTCGGTGGTGATCCACCCGGCGAGAACGGCGACGAAGCCGGACGGCCCCATCAGCAATGCGCAGCGGTGCAGCCAGCCCGGCTCGTACAGGGTCTGACGCCAGCGCCGCCAGGACGCCCAGAAGCCGACCACCATCATCGCGATACCGATCGCCACCATCACCCGGAACGACCAGAACAGCACCAGCGCGTTCGGCCAGTCCTCGCGCGGCCAATCCTTAAGGCCCTTGAGTTCGCCATCCAGATCATGGGTCAGGATCAGGCTGCCAAGCTTGGGAATGCCGATCGCGTAGCGGGTCTCCCCCGCTTCCATGTCGGGCCAGCCGAACAGATACAGCGGCGCGCCGCTCCGAGTTTCGAAATGGCCCTCCATCGCAGCGATCTTGGCCGGCTGGTGCTCCAGCGTGTTCAGCCCATGCATGTCGCCGGCGACGATCTGCACCGGGGCGACGATCGCCGCCATCCACATCGCCATGGAGAACATCAGCCGTGCGGGGCGATTGGCGCTGTCCCGCAGCAGGTGCAACGCACCGACCGCGCCCACGGCGAAGGCGGTCGTCAGATAGGCGGCCAGCACCATGTGCACCAGCCGGTAGGGGAAGGAAGGATTGAAGATCACCTGCCACCAGTCGGCGGGCACGAACTGGCCGACCTCGTTGATGGCGTAGCCGGCCGGGGTCTGCATCCAGCTGTTCACGCTCAGAATCCAGAACGCCGAGAAAAAGGTCCCGAAGGCGACCATCAGCGTGGCGGTGAAATGCAGGCCCTTGCCCACCCGCTTCATGCCGAACAGCATGACGCCGAGGAATCCGGCCTCCAGGAAGAACGCCGACAGCACCTCGTAGCCCATCAGCGGGCCCAGCACCGGGCCGGTCTTGTCGGAGAACACGCTCCAGTTCGTGCCGAACTGGTAGCTCATGACGATGCCCGAGACGACACCCATGCCAAAGGCGACGGCGAAGATCTTCAGCCAATAGCGGAACGTGTCGATATAAACCTGCCGGCCGGTCGCCAGCCATAGCCCTTCGAGCACGGCAAGATACGAGGCCAGCCCGATGGAGAAGGCCGGGAACACGATGTGGAACGACACCGTGAAGGCGAACTGAAAGCGGGCCAGGTCGATGGCGAGCGGCAAGTCCATGTATCCGCGCTCCTCGATGGATGTCGCCGGGGCGGATGTCGCCGGGTCGACGGTCCGGGAAAGTCTCCCCTCGCTGAGCCAGGGATCTAGTGCCGATTGTCGGCCCCGTACATGCGGCGATTGACCGCCGGGCCACCTCTGACAGCATATCATGGCGCGAGCGGGAAATCAGACCCTGGCCGGCAAGGAGCCCCGGAACACATCCCATGACGGAGCAGATCTTCCACATCTCCCACGTCACCACCTATGCCTTCGACCGCCCGGTCGCCGGGCTCGACCTGACAACGCGGCTCCACCCGCCGGGGCTTGCCACGCAACGACCGCTGCACACCGATGTCATGGTCACGCCACAGGCGGAGACCCACGAGGTGATTGGCGAATCCGGGGCCCGGCGATACCGGTTCCGCGCACCAATCGAGCGCCTGAAAGTCACCGGCCAGACGACCTTGGTCCACGATGCGGCGGGCGTTGGCGGGGCGCTTGCTGCGCCGTCCGCACCGGATCCGGCAGCCGAGCCCGACGCGTGGCATCCGCTGATCGCCGCCTGGGCCGACCAATCCCTGCCCGGGCCGAACCCCGGCGCCGACGCCGTTCGGCGCTTTGCCCAGCGCATGCATCGCGACTTCGTGTTCGACCGCGCGGCGACGACCCGGAACACGACCCTGTTCGACTTTTTCACCGGCTGCCGGGGCGTGTGCGAGGACTACGCGAGGCTGGCAACCGCGTGTCTGCGGGCGCGCGGCGTACCGGTGCGTCACGTGGTCGGATACCTGCTGCCGACACAGGGGCGGGACTCCAGTTTCGGACGCCATGCCCATGCCTGGATTTCGGCCTGGTTCGCGGATACCGGCTGGATCGATCTGGACCCGACCACGGGTTTGACTGTACCGGAACGTCACGTCACCCTTGTGCGGGGATACGATCGCGATGACACCCTGCCGGTCAGCGGCCGGTTCGCCGACGGGCAGAGCGCTGGCCAGCAGGTCTCGGTGGACGTCTCGATCGTCAATGCGTGACGTCGGCGCGAATAGCGGCGACACTGTCATGGGTAGAGAACGGGGACGTGGAGTTCCACGACCTGGAGCAGGCGTATGGCGAACGAACTGATCGAGACTCTGGCGCTGACGGTCGACGGTATGGCCGACGATACGTTCCGGCCGTTCCGGGTCTCCGGGGTTGATGAAGTATCCCAGCTCTTCCGGTTCGAGATCGACGTGGTCTCCGACGACCCGAACCTGGACGAAACCCTGATCTTCGGACGCAGTGCGACGCTGGAGATGGGGCGTCAGGACCAGTCGAGCAAGATCTATGGCCTGATCACCGCCTTCCAGCAGGGCATCGCCACCGAGCGCGGCCAGTTCGTCTACAAGGCGATTCTGATGCCGCGCATGCAGCGCCTCAGCATGTGCCGTCAGAATCAGATCCACGGTACGACCAGCGACGTCTCCGTCGTCGACGTGATCCGCAGCGAGCTGACGGCGGAAGGACTCAAGGGGCCGGGAACGGCGGTCGCCGGGCGGCTCACGGCCAATGACTACGAGGTCCGGCTCAGCCGCACCTATCCGCTGCGCGACTACATCGTCCAATATGAAGAGAGCGACCTGAACTTCATCTGCCGACTGGCTGAAAGCCAGGGGATCTTCTTCTTTTTCGATCACTCGTCCGGCAAGGACAAAGTGGTGTTCGGCGACAGCCGCGTCGCGTTCACCCCGCATGAAGGACAGGCGAGCCTGCCGTACCGGCGCACCGGAGGCCTCGTGGAATTCGGTGAGTCGGTGGTCCGCGATTTCACCCGGATCGCCAAGCCGCTGCCGGCCAAGGTCGTGCTGCGGGACTACAACTACCGTCTGCCCCACATTTCGCTGACGTCGGAAGCGCCGGTCGACCCCAACGGCCACGGCGTGGTCGTCGAGTATGGCGACCACTTCCGCACCCCCGAGGAAGGCGCCCAGCTCGCCCGGATCAGGGCCGAGGAGATCAAGGCACAGGGCGTGGTGTTCCACGGCAAAAGCGACTGCATCACCCTGTCCGCCGGCGACCTGTTCACGCTCAGCGACCATTTCCGTAACGATTTCAACACCCGTTACGTGATCACCAAGATCACGCATACCGCCACCCTGCCGGTGGAGGGCCTCGCGGACATCGATGGCGGCCCGCGCGAGACCAGCTATTCCAACAGCTTCGAATGCATCCCCAACGCGATCGAGTACCGCCCCCGTCGACGCACGCCGAAGCCGGTCATGGCCGGTCTGGCGAACGCGACCGTAGACGCGGAAGGCAGCGGCGACCGCGCCGAGATCGATTCCCAGGGACGCTACAAGATCCGCCAGAGCTTCGATCTGCGCGATGAGGCCGATGGCAAGGCGTCCCTGTTCGTGCGCAAGGCCGAACCCTATGGCGGTGCCAATTCCGGCATGCATCTGCCATTGCTGAAGAACACGGAGGTGGTCCTCTCCTGTGTGAACGGCGACCCGAACCGACCGATCATCGTCGGCGCGGTCCCGAATGCCCGCAACCGCAGCGTCATCACCCAGAGCGAGCAGACCTCGAACCGGATCCAGACCACGTCGGGCATCGTCCTGCAGATGGATGACGGTTCCAGCTCGGGCGCCGGGGGAAGCGGCAGCGGCAGTGGATCGGGCGGCACCCTGGCGCCCCAGACGATCCTGGAAGGCCCGGCGATCCTGGAAGGCCCGGCGATCTTAGAAGGCCTCATGCCGGAGGATGGTGGCGAGGGTCTGGAGGCGCCGCGCGCCCATGAGTCCGGTGGCACCTCGGACGATACCCGCCTGTTCATGAATGTCACCGGTAGTTCCGACACCGACTACACCGACGACAACTACCTCCGCTTCGGCGCGGCGCGGGACAGCGGCGAGGACGACTACACGGCCGACTTCACCAACGTGGCGGCCGGCTTCCTCCTGCATACGCCGAACGACTGGAACTCGCTGATCAAAGGCTCGGCCTATACCCGCGTGAACACCGATCTGCGGACGGCCGCCAACACCATGAACCACGTCTCCGAGACAAGCATGGGCGTGGCGGCTCAGGCGTTCGGGATCACGGTATCCGCCACCTCGCCGGAGGTCACCACGGCGCCGGGCTCGGCCGTCGGCGATGGCGAGTTCTCGATCACCACCGACAGCCACATGAACGAGAGCGTCGGCGGCGACCTGAACCAGACCATCACCGGCAGCATCATCCAGACGATCCTGGGCGACAACAGCAGCACCACCGGTGGATCCTCCTGGGACGTCACCACCGGTAACTCCCAGGAAGTATATATGGGCAATCAGCTCAGCGTGACCTTGGGATCTTCGGAGGAATTCACCCTGTCGCTGGCGATCGGCGTGGCGGTCGGCATGACGATCGACCTGGCGCTCGCCATGATCATCGACATCAGCGTGGCGATGCGGATCACCTACGAAGGCTCCATCAACCTGCTGGTCAATGATGGCGGCAAGGTCGGCGTGAAGCTCTCCTACGCGGCGGAATACACCGTCCTCGGTGCCACCGCCACGGAGGTTGAGGCGGAAGCGACGACGGTGGAGGCATCGGCGAAATCGGTCGAAGCCTCGACGTCCTCGGTGACCGCCAAGGCCCCCGGCGTGGAAGCCAAGACGCAGGGCGTCTCCGTCGAGGTGCCCGGCATCAAGGCCACGGTCTGACGCCGAGACCACCGTGGTGGACAAGGCCACAGACCCCGACGCAAAATCCACTCGCATAAGGGCCTCAAGGATGCAGGACCGCCCATGACCCGACCCGCGCCCAAGCGCACTCTCCGATTGGCGGCCGCCGAGACCCGGCAGAGCCGACCGGTCGGCGATGGCAGCATCGGCCTGATCACGGCGACGGTCACGGCGGTGACGGAGGAATCGCTGTTTCTGCGTCTGGCCGACGACCGGTCGGAGCCGGCTTGGCGGGCGGCCGGCTGCCTGTTGGAGCCGGTCGAGGGTGATGTCGTGCTGTGCGCTCCGGTCGGGGACGGGATCGCCGTGCTCAACATCCTCACCCGAACGGCATCGGGCGAGGCAACAGTATCGGTCCCCGGTGCGGAGGTCCTTGCCCTGGCCCAGAACACGCTGGCGATTCGCGCCGGCGAGGTCACGATAGACAGCGAGACGGTCACCGTGCGCTCGGCCTCCTCGCGGCTGATCGGCAAAGCGGTAACCGCCATCGCCGACAGTCTGGAGACCGTGGTCAAGCAGCTCCGCCGCGTCGCCGATCAGGAGATCAGCTCCGCCGGCGACAGCGTGCGCATCGTCCACAATACCGAAACGCTCAAAGCCAGACACCTGACCCACGAGGCCGATCAGACCATGACGCTGCGCTCCCACGTCACGGTGATCGACGCCAGCGGCGACGTCCGGGTGAACGGCGAGCGGATCAGTCTCGGCTGACATGCCCACTGCGACCACCACCGACCCGGCCGATATCGCCGCCCGTCATCTCAGCCAGGGCCGGATCAGCGCGGCCCAATCGGTCTATTCCGACATGGCGGCCCGCAATCCCAACGACCCGAAGGCAATCGGCGGGCTGGGCGCGATCGCGCTGCGCAGTGGCGATGTCGCGCGCGCCATGGACCTGTTCACCCGCGCCAGCCGGCTCGCCCCCCGCGACGCCCAGGCGATGCTGAACCTCGGCGTCGGCTATCAGGCGGGCGGCAAGGCGGAAGAGGCCGAGGCCTGTTTTCGTCGGGCCATCGAGCTCGACAGCTCGCTCGCCTCGGCCCATGGCAATCTCGCCTCGCTCCTGGCCGCCAAAGGCGACAGGGAAGCGGCGAGCGCCAGCCTGGAGACGGCGATCAAGCTCGCCCCCCGCTCGCCGGAGTTTCGCTACAACCACGCCAACCTGATGCTCGCCCGCCAGATGCATGCGGCCGCCGTCGCCGGCTACGAGGCGTCCATCGCTCTGGACCCGGACCATGTCGCGGCGCGCAACAACCTAGCTCTGGTGCTCAAACAGTCCGGCCGGCTGGACGAGGCCGCCCACCAGCTCACCGAAGCCCGCATGCGCGAGCCGGGCAATCCGGAAATCCAGATCAACCTCGCCGATGTGCTCGGCCAGCTCGGCCGCCACGACGAGGCTCAGGCTCTTGCCCGCAACGCGGCGACGCTGTCGCCCGCCAGCGCCCTGATCCGTTCGGGCTACGGTTGCGTGCTGATGAACGGTGGCAAGCTGGCCGAGGCGATGACTGAATTCGCCGCCGCCGTGAAGGCCGACCCCAAGGACCCGACGGCGCCGCTGCATATGGCGACGTTGCTGCGCCGCCAGGACCGCACCGCCGCCGCCCTCACCGCCGCCGACCGCGCCGCGGCCCTGATGACGGCGCCGGGGACGGCGGATCTGCTTCGGGGCGAACTGCTGCTCACCCTGGGTCGGACCGACGACGCCTGGGCGGCGTTCGACTCCGTGGCCGAGAGCACTGTGGGCCCGCTCGGCGGGCTCCCGGCGCCGCTGGACCCCGACACCCTGGCCGATGGGGTCCTGCGCGTGCTGGCGTTGGAGCCCTCATCGCTGTTCTTCGCCGCCCGACTGATGCCCGCGCTCGCCAATGCCGGCATCCGGGTCGAGCTGATCTGCCCGCCGCTGCTGGAAAGCCTCGCCGCCTGTATGGCTGGTGTGGCGGTGGTATCGGCCCGGCAGACGATCGACCTACACGCCCTGGCCGGCGAAGGCGGCGCAATCTGCACCGCCGCCGATCTGCCGCGGCTGATGCGGGTCACACCGGAGACCGGGCCGGATTCCTCCCTCATCGAGCTCCCCGCCGAGGCGACTGAGCGCTTCGCCCGGCGGATATCGGAAGTGGGCGGGCCGAAGATCGGCCTCTGGTGGGAAGGCGGCGGCGTGGTCCATGACCCGAACCCGCTGCTCGACGCCGTGACCGGCACGCCGGTGATCCTGCAGACCGGTGCCCCCCGCGCGGCGCTGCGGGCGCGCGACCGGGGCGTAGTCGACCTGACGGCAGAGATCGGCGACTTCCGCGATCTGGCAGCCGCCCTGTCGACGCTCGACGCGGTGGTTACCGCCGACGGACCGGTGGCGCATCTGGCGGCGACGCTCGGTGTGCGGACCTTCGTTCTGGTCGGGGTCGACCGTCCCTGGTTCTGGAGCGGCGGCGACGGCCACCCGCGGTGGTATCCGTCCGCACGCGCGCTGTATCAGCAGCCGGACGGCCCGTGGTCGGCGGCGCTCGCGTCCCTGGCCCAGGGGCTGGTGGAGGCCGCGCGATGATGCTGACGGAGTACGACTGGTACCCGCCGCTCGACGACCTGCCCGAAGCCGGCGTCCTGCTGATCAAAGGGATCCGCGCCCTGATACCCGGCGTGGTCGCCCATATCCGCGACGGGCGGATCGACCAGACGCCGGAAGTCGCCGGCGATGTCGATCTCGGCGGCACGCTCGGGCGGACCCGTTTCGCCCTGCGCGGCAACAGCGCCCGCTCGGTGCTCATCGGTCCACGGGAGGCGCTGAGCTTCAGCTACAAGGGCCGCGCGACGATCCGCGGCACATCCCAGGCATTCAGCGGCACCTGCTCGGTCGATGTCTCGACCTCGGCCATTCTCGCGCTGCGCCTGTCGACCCCGATCGAGGTCTGACCCCGGCGATCAGCTGAGATACAGCACCGTCACCTGACTGGGTGTCAGGGTCGCCCCGACCATATTCGGGGCGATACCGTTCGCGCCGGTCAGCGCCAGCATCTTGGTCGCCGGCGCCACGCTGGTGAACACCTTCACCGATCCGAGCAGAGTCGAGTGCGGGCCCATATCCATACCCGACGCGACCCCGAGCAGCAGGCCGGTGTTGTCGCCGAGCGAGATCGTTCCGTAGGTCAACTGGTTATGGGCGTTCATGACGCTGATGAACTGGTTGAACACGGTCGGCACGGCCACCGCCGAGAACGCGAAATTCGGATAGGGGATTGGTACGACCGCCGGTCCGACCATGGTGTTGCAGACGTCGGGAAAGGCGAAGTTCATCGCCGGGCTCTGGGTGGTGGCGAACATGCGTCTTCCTCCTTCACGCCGGCCGGTCGCGACGGGCCCGGAGTTGCCGCTCGATCGCGACGGCGTCGTAGTTCTCGGCCATCGCCAGCGGATAATTCGTACCATAGCGCTGGGCGGCGAGCGCATCCCAGAGCACGCCATCCTCGGTTGCCGAATGCAGGTCGAGGCGATACACGCCGGCGCCGCGGAAATCCGCACCGGTCAGATCGGCATGGGCGGCCACCGCGGTCGTCAGATCGGCCCGACGGAAGGTCGCGCCCTGCGCCTGCGCGCCCTTCAGGAAGGCCTGTTCCATGAGGCACCGGTCGAATGTCGCGCCGGCGATGTCGCTGCCCTGCATGATCGCGTAGCGCAGATCCGCGCCGGTGAAATCGACGCCCTTGGCCGTGGTGTCGACGAAGACGGTATTCGTCGCCTTGGCCCCGGCCAGTGTCGCGCCTTCCATCTTCGCTTGCAGAAAGGACGCGAAGGAGAGATCGGCGCCGGTGAAATCGATCCTGGTCAGGTCCGCGCCCTGGAAGTTGCAGTTGGTCAGGCTGCGCCCGGCGAAGGTCATCCCGGCCAGGACGGCATTGACGAACAGGACCCGGTCGAACCGCGTCTGCGCGAAGATGCAACCACGCAGATCGGCATCGGCCACGGCCATGGTGTTCAACTCGGCACCGGTGAAATCGGCCCCATCGAGCGGGCATTCGACCACCGCCGCCTTATAGAGCCGCGCGCCGGCGAAGCGCGTCTGGGTCAGGTCGCTCTGGATCAGGGTTACCTGGCTGAACGCCGTGTCGGACCAGTCCGACAGGGTCAACGGCGTCTTCACCGCCGTCGTGGTGTCCAGCGTCGCTCCGGCCAGATTGAGCCCCGGCGCGTCGCACTCGATCAGCGATACCTTGGTCAACGATGCCCCGGCGAAACTGGCACCGGCCAGCTTGCAGCGGATGAACTGCACCCCGGACAGCTCCGCACCGGCCATATCGGCGCCGGTCAGGTCGCATTCGATCAACATGCCGCCCGGCATACGTTGCCCGGCGAGCGATATGCCCGAGAAACCCTCGCGGATGACCTGGGCGCCGACATCCAGCGCTTCGAGCAGTTCCTCAGGCGACACGGCCGGGCCTCGCGAACAGGGTTCGGTTCAGGTTCGCGCCCGTGATGTCGCAGAATGCGAGATTCGCCTCGTCCAGATTGGCCGAGAACAGATTGGCCCGGCGCAAACTGGCCTGAACCAGATTGACCCGCCGGACCTGGGCTTCGAACAGGTTGGCGGCGGCGAGGTCGGCGCGCTCCAACGTCGCCGCCGACAGGTTGGCACGTCGGAACGACGCCCGCGGCAGCCGCGCGTCGGTCAGGTCGACCTCCCCCAGATCCGCCTCGTCGAGCCGGGCCGCCGTGAAATCGGCACCGATCAGGCTAGCCTGACGCCAGCCGGAGCGCGGGGCCACCAGGTCGCGGAACAGCCCGCCGTTCAGCTTCACCCCACCGATCAGAGCGCTGTCCGACAGGTCCGCCCCGGTGAAATCGGCGTGTTCGGCGCTGACGGAGACCATCACGCATTTGTTCAGCGCCGCTCCTCGGGCCGAGAGGCCCTCCAGGTCGATCTCGATGAAGATGCAGCTCTTCGCCCGCGCGCCATCCAGAACGATGCCCGTCATTTCCGACTGGATGAACATCAGCCGGTCGAGCTCCGCGCCGGCGAACCGCGCGCCGGTCAGCGTGGCGTTCAGCACCTGGGTCATGGCGAGCCGACAGCCGCTCAGATCGGCGCCGCTCAGGTCCGCCATCATCATCCGGGCGTCCCGCAGGTCGGCCTTGGCGAAGACCGTCTCGCGGGCGCTCACGCTGGAGAGATTGGCGCCCGTCAGGACCGCGCCGGTGAAGTCGGCGCCGTCCAGATTCGCTCCGGTCAGGGCTGCCTCATACAGGTTCGAGGCCGTCAGCTTCGCCCCGCGCAGATCCGCCTTCTCCAGTTTGACGCCGCTGAGGTCCAGGCCCGACAGATCCGCACCGGCAAGACTGGCGCCGGCTAGCTCGCGGCCCGCCAGGGACTCGCCGCGCCCCCTCAGATCGAGAATGAGCGCGCCAAGATCGACCGACACGGCCTCCGCCATGTCGTTCAGCGGAAAAATCGCCTGCGGACTGACCAGACGGACCTTGCCGAGGCCTTCATCCACCTTCGCCTGCGCCGCGTCGAGGCTGGTCCTGGCCTGATCCAAGGCGGCATCCATCGGCACGGGATCCGCCTGGGCACCGGCCGCCATCGCGTGGGCGGCGAGCGGCGAAGCCTCGGTGACCTGCTTCACCGCGTCCGCGGCCTTGGCCATGGCCGCCTTCGCATCGGCGGACCCTCCGGGAGGCGGCGGGGCGTTGACCACGCTGATACCGAGCGAAGCCAGGAATGCGTCGGCGTCGTCGAGACCGGCCGGCGCCTCTGCCGGCTCCGGCGTCGGTGGCGCGGACAGGGCCGCCGCCAGATCCGGCATCCGCATGCCCTCGGGCGCGCCGGCGAGGCGCTGCGCCAGCCCGTCGGACGAAAGCTGGTCGAGTTGATCGCGCGCCGGCGCCAGCAACGCACCTTCCGGCAACCCGAGCGCCCGAGCCCGGGCCAGCCGCTTCTCGGTCTCGATATCGCCGTCGTCGGTGTCCTCCGCGTCGAGGGCGGCGATCGCTGCGTCCAGCTCGGCCATCTGCTCCGGCGGAATACCCTCGGCCAGGGCGGCCAGCACGTCCTCTCCGGCCGGGATCCCGCCGGCCATCGCCACCGTCCCCTCGTCCATGGCCGTCGCATCGGGCGCCGCGCTGCCGTCGGGCAGCGTCATACCGGGCGGTGCGAGCTTCGCCATGGCGCCGGCTACGGATTTCGCCGCCGAGGCCAGCTTGGCCGCCTTCTTGGCCGGGATCAGGCCCTTCGTCTGCTGCTGCACCTGCCGCAGCCAGGACGCGGTCTCGCCGAGCGCCTGAGCCTTCGCCGCGTTGAGCTGGCCGGTGGCATAGGCCTGGATGTCCTTCGTCGCCTTCAGGATTCCGACCATGTCGACTTCCATACGGGCGAGCGCCTGGGGGGTGACGACCGGTATCTTCACCGGCAACGGCGGCGGCTTCGGGATCGCGATCGAGGGCGGCGCCGGCAGGCCGGCGGCCCGAAATGCTCCGACGATCGCAAGTTCCGCCCGCTTTTCCCGTTTGCGCTCCTCCTCCGTCTCGGCAACGGCGACCTCTTCCTCGCGTTCGGCAACCTGATCGGCGGTCAGTTCGGGGCGCAAGGGTTTCTCGTCGAAGAACTTGAGCGCGGCGGTCTCCGGATCGGTGCGCTCCTTCAACGCCGACAGATAATGCTCGATCGAGCGTGGCTCCTCGGCCATGCGTTCGTAGACGAGCATCGTATCCTTCACATCGAGCCCGTCGATGTCGCCGATCTCGCAGCCGCCGCGATAGATCACCACGCCCTTCAGCAGGGTCGGGAACAGCCACACGGTCTCGCATCGCAACGTGACCTCGCGGAATTCGGTCTCGCCCTCCCCCTTGTCCAGGTTGAGGAATGCCCGGGCCCGCATCGCCGGCAGGCGGCTGGCGATGACCGGGTGGTCCGGATGCATGCCGGTGATCCGGATCGGCTCGTCACCGCGCAGGTAGCCGGCGGCGCGCTGGTCGGGCGCCGCGGAGTGATAGAAAGCCCAGTCGAAATTCAGCGGGTGACCGGGGAACTGTTCGCGCAGGTAGGAATCATCGACGGTGCCAGCGTGCTTCATACGTGCCGGATGGTCGATCGCCATCGGCCGCACGCCGATCGGTGCCGGCTTGTCGCCGATGCCCAGGATCAGCCGGGCGGGGTCCTCCACATTCGGCAGCAGGGCCTGTCGACCTTCGCGCAGGGCGGCTTCGGCGCCCGCCCCCTTGCCTCCCGGATTGACGTCGACGCCGGCGCCGCCGAACGCGTTTTCCCAACTGATCGGCATCCGGGAGAACGCCGCGGGCCGGGTGAAGACGGGGCCCCCGTCGCCGTGCATCCACTCCCGATCGCCGAACACCGCAAGGCGCTTCTTGATGGCGCCGAGCTGAATGTCGACCACGCATTGACGGACCGTCTCGCCGGCGGGCGCGCAGGCGTCGCCCGCGACCAGCATTTCGCCGGCCGGCTTCGGCATGCAGGTATCCAGCATATCGCCGCCGATCGCCGGCGTGATCGTCGGCCACATCTCGGTCTCAAGGCCGAAATCCGTAGGATCGAGGAGATCGAAATACCCCACCGCGGCGACGAAATAATAAACCTTCGGTGGCTGTCGATGGGCCCGCGCCAGAAGCCCCAAACGCAGCGGCTTCACGATGGTCATGGCGGGCTCCCTGCGGATAGCGGATCAGCGCTTGAGAGTTAACCTATCATCATCCCGAGGTTCACAAATATTTTTGCAAAACTTTAGGGTGCCGAATCCTTGCAGTGTTGACCATCAAGCGGCCATAGTATCGCTGCTTGCAGAGGTGACGTCGAGGGGGCTCATCGCCGGGCGGAATACTGGAATTTTATCAAAATTGACCGGATGCGCGTGCGCAAAGTCTAAGAAAGGGATTCGCTATGCCTACACCAGCTTATATGACGATTGAGGGTGCCAATCAGGGCGACATGTCCTCTGGGGCGATGTCCGCTGACTCCGTTGGCACTCTTTCCGTCTCGAGCCAAGAAAACAAGATGCAGATCCAGGAGTTCGAGCTGGGAATTTCCGTTCCCACGGACCCCCAGAGCGGTCAGCCGACCGGGCGCCGCGTTCATACCGGTTGCCGCATCGTCAAATATCTGGACAAGGCCTCGCCGCTGATCCTTCAGGCGATCGCCACCGGCGAGCAGCTCACCAAAGTGAAGGTCGAGTTCTATCGCACCGCGTCGACCGGTTCGCAGGAACTCTACTACACGGTCGAGCTCGACGAGGCGACGCTGGTCTCGCTGCAGCCCTACTTCCCGATGGCCCTGGACGGCGCCAACAGCAGCTATGGCCATATGGAAGAGCTGAAGATCACCTACAAGAAGATCGCCGTGACCCATGAGGTCGCGGGCACGTCCGGTGGCGACGACTGGAACAACTGATCGCCCCGAACTCCGGGCCTGCAATGTCGACGACGGCGATCATTGCGATCGCCGTCGTCTTGATTCCGGGTCCGCCCAGCCTCCAATCCGGCTTTCGGTTCAGTCTTCGGCGACGGCGAACTGGTAGGTGAAATCGCCGTCCGGTCCGATGTCCAGCGTCAGGCCCGTCAGGGTCTTCTCCTCGCCGAGCTTGGTGAGGATCTCGGTCGAGATCTGCGGCAGCAGGGTGCGGTTGATGATGTGGTCGACGTTCCGCGCTCCGGTCTCCACCTCCGTGCAGCGCGCCGCGATCTGCTCGACCACCGCGTCGGTGTAGGAGAAGGACATCTTCTGGCTGGAGGCCATGCGCTTGCCGACCCGATCGAGCTTTAGGCGGGCGATGCCCTGCATCACCTCACCCGCCAGCGGGTAGAACGGTACGACCTGCATGCGCGCCAGCAGCGCCGGCTTGAAGTGGCGGCTGAGCTGGGGGCGGATCGCCTCGGTCAACTCCTCGATGCTCGGCTTCGGATCGCGCAGTCCAAGCTCGGTGATCGTATCCGTCGCCAGGTTCGAGGTCAGGAACACAATGGTGTTCTTGAAGTTGATCTCGCGCCCCTCTCCATCCGACAGGGTGCCTTTGTCAAAGACTTGATAGAACAGGTTCATCACCTCTAGATCGGCCTTCTCCACCTCGTCCAGCAGGACGACGGAATACGGTCGCTGGCGCACCGCCTCGGTCAGCACACCGCCCTCGCCGTAACCGACATAGCCTGGCGGCGAGCCGACCAGGCGTGAGACCGTGTGCTTCTCCTGGAACTCGGACATGTTGATCGAGACCATGAAGCGCTCGCCGCCGAACAACTGATCGGCAACGGCGGTCGCCGTCTCGGTCTTGCCGACACCGGAAGAGCCGACGAACAGGAACACGCCCATCGGCTGGTCGGGGTTGTTGAGCCCGGCCTTGGCCGCGCGGATACCCTCGTCCAACGCGTGGATCGCGTGGTCCTGACCCTTGATCCGCTCCTTCATCTTCTCCGAGAAGGTCAGGATCTGGGTCGCCTCGTCGCGCACCATGGAGCCGAGCGGGATGCCGGTCCATTCCGAGATCGCCTGGGCCACGGCATCGGCCGTCACCTCGTAATACACGAGCGGGCTCCCCGCCTGCAGCGCCGTCAGCTCGGCCCGCGCCGACCCGAGATCGTCCCAGAGCGATGACGTATCGGCGGCAACGGCCGGCGTGGCCGGATCGGCGCCTTCGGCCGCGGCGGGCGCGTCCTCGACATTGTCGTCCGGGTTCAGTTCCTTGGAATCCTCGGGGTCGCCACCGGCATCGTCGTTGGCGGCATTGATCTTCTGGCGCAGATCGATGATCCGGTCGACCAGCGCCTTTTCCTTCTGCCAGCGGTCGGTCAAAGTCTCGAGCTCGCCGTGCAGCCCGGCGATCTTCTCCTCGAGTTCCGGCACCCGCTCGTCACCGTCGCGGTTGTCGGAGGCGAGGTCGCGGTTGATGGCGTCGAGTTCGCGCTGCAACGTGGCGATGCGGCGCTCGATATCGTCAACTCCGTTCGGCTTGGAGGAAATGCTGAGCTTCACCCGAGAGGAGGCGGTATCGAGCACGTCGACGGCCTTGTCCGGCAGCTGACGGCCGGAGATGTAGCGCGCCGAGAGCCGGGCGGCGGCGTCCACCGCGTCATCGCGGATATAGACGCCATGCGCCTTCTCGTAGATGCCGCGGATGCCGCGGATGATGGTGATCGCATCCTCCGGTGACGGCTCATCCAGCTTCACCAGTTGGAAGCGGCGGGCGAGAGCCGGATCCTTCTCGAAGTATTTCTTGTATTCCGACCATGTGGTGGCGGCGATGGTGCGCAGCTCGCCGCGGGCCAGCGCCGGCTTCAGCAGGTTGGCGGCATCACCACCACCCGCGGCACCGCCGGCACCGATCAGCGTGTGCGCCTCGTCGATGAACATGATGATCGGCTTCGGCGACGACTTGACCTCCTCGATCACCCCTTTCAGGCGGTTCTCGAATTCGCCCTTCACGCCGGCACCGGCCTGCAGCAGGCCGAGATCGAGGCTGTAGAGCTCGACACCCTTGAGGAAGTCCGGCACGTCGCCTTCGGTGATCTTCAGCGCCAGGCCTTCGATGATCGCGGTCTTACCCACGCCCGGCTCGCCGACGGCGATCGGGTTGTTTTTCCGCCGACGGCCCAGGATGTCGATCATCTGCCGCATCTCGTGGTCGCGGGCGAAGACCGGGTCGATCTTTCCGGCGCGGGCCTCCTTGGTGAAATTGATGCAGAACCGGCCGAGCGCGCTCTCGTCCGACGGGCCGGCATCGCCGCCCTCGCCTGCCGCACCGGATGACGAGGCCGCCGATACGCCGAGCCCGCCCGCCTCTTCGCGCGAGCCGGAGACGATGTCCTGCAGGCTGCGCCGCAGCTCCTCGGCGTTCACCGCATTCATCGCATCGAGATAGGTGCCGTTGCCCAGGCGCCCGCGGTCCGACAACAGGCTGGCGACCAGCGCGCCCGAACGTATCTGGCCGAGACCGTGCTCCACCGAGGACAGCAGCCAGGCGTTGGAGAACCATTCGATCAACAGCGGCGAGAACACCGGACGGCCGGCATTGCCGGTCTTCAGACTCTCGACATCGCGGGTGAGCGACCGTTTGACCGCCCCCGGTTCCACGCCGTAGTGACGCAGGATGGCCTGGAAGTCGCGCTCGGTGTCGTCGATCATCGCGAGCAGCACGTGCTCGATGGTGACCTCGTAGTTGGTGCGCGAGACACACAGCCCCGCCGCGGTCTCCAGCGACTTCTTGCAATAGGCGTTGAACCGCTGCAGCAACGGCTTCAGCTCGACATTGATCATACCAGGGTCTCCCTCCTCGCACGTGCCGGCCGATCCGGCCCGCTCCAGAGTGTTTCTTTCGCGCTACCGCGCGCCCACGAAGGCCACGGAATTGTTCGGCCGGGCCGGTCGCCCAAGCCAGGCCGTATGGCCAAGCGCCTGATCGCCGCCCAGCTTCCAAACCGGCGCCGCACTCGGCCGGATCGTCAGGACGACATCGTAAATCAAATGATCGCGCAGCACCCGTCTGACGAGCTGATCGAGGGCGTCACGCCAACCCGCCCGCGGCAGCAGGGCCACGTACTCGTCGAGGTCGAGCGGTCCCAACCAAATCCTGAACTTGCCGCAGACATCGGGCACATGGGCGCCGAGCAGCGCATCGTCCGACAAGGTCGAGTTGGCGGCGCCAAGATTCCAGCGCTGCTCCTCGACCACGGTCGCCTTGCGCGGGATCCATTCCTCGACCCGCGCCGTCACCCCCGGCAGCGAGCTCTCCAAGATGCGCTCCAGCACGCTGGCGGAATGGCAGAACAGTGCAACGGACGCGGCGTTGGACAGGATGCTCCGTTCCGACAGTGGATCCATATCGCCGACGTCGGCGGACGCCCGATCCGTTCCGGTGTGTCCGGCGTTGTCGATCAGGTCGAGGGACCCGGCGATGCTGGCGATCAGACGGGTGATCTCGTCCCGGCCCCGCGCGTCGAAAACCTGATGGTGGCGATAGCGCCGCCAGATCCGATAGATCAGGCCGATCAGCCGGTTGTTGAAGACGTCGAGGAACCCCTTCAGCGTATCGCTGTCGACGGCGTTGGAGACGATGGCCTCGTTCACATCCGGCGGCAGAGGCGAACTGGGCCCGTACAGACCGAGGAACGTGGTCTCCAGCTCGAAGCGGAGCTGCTCTTCGCCGTCGGGTCCGAGGCCGGGCTTGCGCCGCACCTTGGTGATGTCGCTCGGCGCGAAACCCATGGATCCGTCGGCGGTGAAGCGGATCACCTCGCGCGACGGCGGTCCCTGCTCGCCGACCGAAATCGGCGCGTCGAGCGCGCGCTCCAGCAGCGAGACGGCCTGGAAGAACGAGTAGCGATGCCCCGTCCGCTCCAGCGCGTCGATCAGAGGCTCGGTCGTGTCCCGGTTCGTATCGGCCACTGGTACACCACATTGCGTTCGCTGCCGCGCATCCGGAGGCGGTGCACGGAGTTTATGTTGGCGAACAGGTCGAGGAACCGGTTCAGCACCGTGCCGAACAGGAACACCTCGCCTTCGCCGCCGAACTTGCTCTCCTCCACCAGGAGCTGAATGTCGGTTCCCCGAACCGGGAAGCCGCGCAGGATCCAATCCATCGCCTTGTAGGATACCTCCGAGGTTCCCTCGACCATCAGGTCGAGGCGGCGGCGCTCCTGCGCGTCGAAATGAGCCCGAAAATGATAGGTCGAAATCAGCACCCGGATGGCGTCGACCGTCAGCAGCGACCCGAAATTCAACGCCATGTTCGAGATCAACGGCCAGAGCAGGCCGACACCGATCGGCGGCGGGACCTGCGGCGAGATCGCCTGGATATTGCGGAACCGCACGAAGCTGGGCGTGCTGCTGGTCGGCTGGTCGAGATGACCGGTGACGATATGCTCCGCCAGACGGCCATTGGTGCAGGTCACGGCAAGCGAGACCGTCTCCACGTCCGGCACGATCTCGCTGCCGTCGTCGCGCACGAAGGAAATGTAGGTATCAACGCCGGTGCCGACCACCGCCGGCCGCCGGCGAATGGCGTAGTAGACGGCCTTCTGGTCGCCGAGCAGCGAGCGGAACGCTTCGAACGGATGATAGGCGATCCGGGTGCCGCGCCCCTGGACCCAGCCGGATACCTGACGCACGGAGTGGACGTCGAGGGGCCGGCCGGTCGTGTCGCGGGCCGTCAGCCGGTACTCGGTCTTGCGCTGGTCCACCGAGACCGGATCGGCATCCGCCTCGAACAGGTTCACCGCCGGCACGCAGTTCAAGCGAATACTGTCGTTGTTCAGGCCGGAGGCGAGTTCGAACGGCTGATTCAACTCGAACACGACACTCAGCATATTCCCGGCGAAGCCCGCCACCGGTCCGAGCCCGCTCAATTCGACGAACATGAACTTATCGGGAAAGGCGAAATATTCCTGCAGCAGCGGAAACCCCGGCGCCACCCCTTCGGGCGTCGGCACAACCGCCTCTTCCTCATCCAGGCCGATGGGTCGCAGACGGTCGCCCGAAAGCGTCAGTTCGTTGCCCCGTGCATCCTTGACGACGACGCGACGGCAATGCCGTAGCAAGGAGAGATACGTCATCCGAGCCGCTGCCGACCCGCGCTCTCCCAGCAGATAGAAGCGCAGCCGGTCGAGCCCCATATCGGCGAAAGTGGCATCGGGGAACAGACGGATACCGACCTCGATGAAGCCGGAACGCGAGGTGTTCTCGACCTTCACCGACGCGACCTGGGCCGGCACAAGCGGCAGGTCGAAGCCGGTGCGGAACTTGCAGCTCGTCCCGTCCAGCGGCCGCGATGCGATCTCAACGCCGCGCGGCACCACCCGTTCCTCGCCGCCGGCTTCGGCCAGCGGCTCGAATTGGACGACCGTCATCGCCGGAATCGGACGCAGGAAATGCGGCCACATGAGCTGCAGCAGCGAATGGGTCAGCTCCGGCAGCTCGTCGTCCAGCTTCTGACGCATCCGGCCAGACAGAAAGGCGAAGCCCTCCAACAGCCGCTCGACATCCGGGTCCGTGCTCTCCCGCGACAGAAAGGGCGCGAGGTTCGGGTTCTCGTTGGCGAACTCCGCCCCGAGTTCCCGCAGATAGGCGAGTTCGTCCTGGTAATATTTGTTGAAGCTCATCGCACACTCACCGAACCGTCGGCACCGAGCACCGTCTCGAACGCCACCCGCTCCTGGCCATCGGGCATCACCATCTCGGCTGCGATGTTGAAGAACAGGCTGAGCGGCCGGTCCGGGTCCGGCACATGGCGCACCGTCACCCGACGGAGCCGGGGTTCGAACATTTCGATCTGCTGCTTGATCGACCGCGAGATCGCCGGCACGGCGGACGGGAACTGGATCACCAGGTCGTTGAAGTCGGGCAGGCCGTAATCGGGCCGCGTCGGGACCGCGCCGCTCCGCACGTTGAAGATCTCCCGGAGATGCAGAAGAACGGAGTCCATCTGCCGAGCGGAATCGAAGCTGGTGGTCGACCGGGCCGGCTGCGGATCGAGGAGCCGTTGAAACAAGGTCTGTTCAAACATGGCTCCCCGTCACGCAAGTTCGTCGTGCGTCGCCTGCCGCGCCCAGCCGGTAGCCGTCAGGACTTGTCGAGCTTGCCGCGCAGCGACAGGGTGAAGTCCGCGCCCATGTACTTGAAGTGCGGCTGCACCGCCATGTTGACGCGGTACCAGCCGGGCTCGCCCTCGACATCCTCCACCGAGATATCCGCCTTGCGCAGCGGGCGTCGACTGCGGACATCGGCCGAGGGGTTCTCCTGGTCGGAAACGTACTGCCGGATCCAGTTGTTCAGTTCGTCCTGCAGCTCGCCCTTGTTCTTCCAGCTACCGATGTTCTCGCGCTGGAGCACCTTCACGTAGTGCGCCAGGCGGTTGATGATGAACATGTAGGGAAGCTGGGTGCCGAGCTTGTAGTTGGTCTCGGCGTCCTTGCCCTCCGGCGTGTTGCCGAAATACTTCGGCTTCTGCACCGAGTTGGCCGAGAAGAACGCGGCGTTGTCGCTGCCCTTACGGAGCGTCAGCGCGATGAAGCCCTGTTCCGCCATCTCGTATTCCCGGCGGTCGGAGATCATCACGTCGGTCGGCGACTTGGTCTCGATCTGGCCCATGGACTCATACTGGTGCATGGTCATGTCCTCGACCGCGCCGCCGCCCTGGGGACCGATGATGTTCGGCGCCCAGCGGTATTTGGCGAAACTGTCGGACAGGCGCGTGGCCAAGGCAAAGGCGGTGTTGCCCCACAGGTAATGTTCCGTGTCGCCGTTCGATTCTTCGTTGTAGTTGAAGGCCTTGACCGGGTTTGATTCCTGGTTGTACGGCATCCTCAGCATGAAGCGCGGCGCCGTCAGACCGAAATAGCGAGCATCTTCCGAGGAGCGGAACGAATTCCACTTGGCGTATTGCGGTCCCTCGAAGATCGACTGCAGGTCCTTCAGGCCGGCCAACTCTTCCCACTTCTCGACACCGAACATCTTCGGCGCGGCAGCAGCCAGGAACGGCGCATGGGCCATGGACCCGACGGCGGAGATGTCGCGCATCAGCTGCACGTCCTTGGCACCGGCGTCGAAATTGTAGTTGCCGATCATCACGCCGACCGGTTCGCCACCGAATTGGCCGTACTCGTCTACATAGATGTGCTTGTACAGACCGGATTTCACGATCTCCGGGGCGTCCTCGAAATCCTCCATCAGGTCTTGCTTCGAGACGTTCAGCATCTCGACCTTGATGTTCTGACGGAAGTCGGTCTTGTCGACCATGTACTTCAGGCTGCGCCAGGACGATTCCATCGTCTGGACGCTCTCGTTGTGCATGATCTCGTCGAGCTGGGCGCTCAGCCGCTTGTCGATCTCGCCGACCATCTGGTCGACGATCGACGCCTGGATCTTCTCGCCCGCATGCTGCGACTTCATCAGCTCGGCAATGAACGCCTGCACGCCCTGACGTGCGACATCGTAGCCGTCATCCGCCGGAGCGAGCTTGGTCTCGTGCATGATCTGATCGAGGAGAGAGAGTTCCTCGGTCTGGGCGTCGGCACCCTGTGCGCCGGAATCGGTCTGCGTATCGGCCACCGCTAGTCCTCCTGTTCCTGCGCGCTACTCGCTCGCGTCCTTATCCAAGCCGAGTTCGGCCAAGAGCTGTGATTTCGCACCTTCGTCGTCGAGAATGCCCTGGATCGCCTTACGGAACGCCGGCACGTTGCCAAGCGGCCCCTTGAGCGCCATCAGCGCCTGGCGCAGCTCAAGCAGCTTGCGCAGCTCCGGCACCTGGTTGACGAGCTGTTCGGGTTCGAAATCCTTCAGCGTGTCGAATTTCAGGCTGACCGGCATTTGTGCGTCGGCCTCGTCGGACAGCGTGTCCTTGACGTTGAGGTCGAGCGACAGCTTCTGCGCCTTCATCACATCGTTGAAGTTATCCTTGTCGACACGGATACGCTCCCGCTCCTCGAGCGGAGTGTCGTCCGGACGCATCGAAAAATCGCCGAGGACAACCTGCTTGAACGGCAGCTCAACCTCTTCCTTCGCATCGCCCGTTGCCGGACGATAACGGATATTGACCCGTTCTTTCGGTGCCACAGATCCTTCACTCGCCATGTCTTGCCTCCCGACGGTCTAGGGCGATTGTACCAGATGCTGGCCCTTTAGCCCCGCATGATCCCCAATGCGGTCACCATATTCAACCGATACAGCCTGGCGACCAAGTCTGCTGTTAACCGTTGTACCCCCTCTGCGGCAAGAAATTCATCCGCACCGCCCCGTCTTACACTCCGCAACCACAGGGCGTATAGACGTTCGGCCAATGCCGGCTCCCATCCTTCAAGATCGATGGCACCGTGCCGCTCATCGAGGCCGGTAAGTATGCTATACGCTGCATCCGCCATGCCCATAGAAAGGCAGAGGTCAGCTTTCGCCAGATCCCAGAGCAATCTGGCACGGCCGCCGGACGCCGTCCGTCCTCCGTCGGTCAGGATCTGCGCCGCCTCGTCCTGCTTACCGTTCGCCGCCAGTCCGCGGGCGTCGGCGAGTGCTGCGCCGACGCCACCGTCTTCCGCCGCCCCGCCACCGTCGTCTCCGGCTTTGCCACCGGATCCGAGCACGGTCTCGGACAGCCAAAGCCTGGTCTGGTCATCGGCGAAAGGCCTGCCTCCCTGGAACTTCAAATCAATCAACCGGGGAAACCGCGCAAGGAAACCCGCCACTTCGGCGATGACCGCCGCGCGTGCCGCCTCCTGGCCCAGCGCGCCGAGCGCGTTGGCCACATGCCTGTGCGGGTCGAGCCAGAACAACCGGTCCTCTGTCGCGGACTCGCAGCTACCGATGACCTGATCGTGGTTGCCGGCCGATACCAGGCCGTCGATCGCCGATACCACATCGGGTGACGGCGCCGGCAGCATCGTCTCACCGGCCGTATCCGGCGGCAGATCGACGACGGGCAGCCAAACCGCAACCCGATGCAACGTATAGGCCCGCGGATCCGAGAATGCCGCCGCCCGCATGCCCCGCGCGAAACCGAGGGCGGACGATCGGTAGGCGCTGATCGCCCGCTCCATCTCCGGTCCGGCCGATGCCGGAATCTGGGGGACGGTCGCAGCCGCGGAGGCCGCCGGTGGCGATGGTCGCGGCGGCGGCGACGCGGCTGCCACGGGCGCAGCGGTGCTGGCTTGCGCGGCGGCCGAAGCCTCCGCGGTCGCGTTCTCGGCGACGGTCTCGGCGGCAGGTTCGGAGGCGGGGGCCTGTGGCGGCGGCGCGGCGGCGGCCTCCTCGGCCTGACGGCGTTGATCGACGATATACTGGGCGTCCTGGCGCCTGGCACGCAGCGGACGCAGAAGATCACCGAGATTGGCCTGGGTCTTCTCCGCCTTCTCGTCCAGCAACTGGTCGACGCGTTCGGCCATTTCCAGGGTCGCCAGCAGATCGTCGGCGTTCTGGGCACCGATCTCCAGATCGTCGAGCGTCGGCCCGAACCGTTCCGCCAGCCAGTCGACCGCGCCGACCCGCGCCCGCTCGCGCCGGGGCGGCGGGAACCCGGTGTCCCAAAAGGTCTCGACGATGCCGGCGATCACGCCGAGTCCGACGGCGAGCCCGCGCAAACCCTCCTCGCGGCCCAGCGCGTAGGCATAGTACCCGGCGACCAGGAAGTCCTTGGAGCGATCGCGCAGCAACGCCTCGCTGCCCTCCATGACCTTGCGCCAATCGACGGCATTGGGGCCGTCGACATCCATCTTCGACACTTCGTCTGAAAGCGCCTCGAAGGCGACATCCTCGCGCGCGTTCTCGCCGGCCGGATCGCCGCCGGGAACCGGCTCGGTACCGAGACTCAGCCTGGGGTCGTCAAGATCGGCCATATTGTCTTCCGTGCTCATGGTCGGCGGCGCTCGGTTCGGGCACCGGCACACGAGGGTGCAAGAGCATTGCCGACGCTCGGATTTGACGCAATGCCCTTGGCCCGATTACACAAAATAGGTGTAGGCTTCGGTCGGATACGGTTCCAACGGGGGGCGGTAATGTCGGACGATCCCAACCTGGTCAGCGCGCAATTCGGGTCCCGGCCTCCATCGACCGGTCAGGCGCGGCGCGTCCCCTTCCGCATCGTCGTGATCGGCGATTTCGGTCTGGCCCCCGGGAGGCTTCACGGGTTCGACGATCAGGAGTCGGACGCGGCACTGGCCAGCGCGCGACCCCGGCTCGATCTGGCGGTCGCCGATCACCTGGGTGGCGGCGATCGGCCATTGGCCGTGAGCCTCGAAATCGGCGCCCTGAAGGATTTCTCCCCACCGCGTCTGCTCGAAAGCGTGCCGGCGTTGGCCAAGGCGCTCGCCGCCCGCGACAGCTTGCGCAGGGGTGCGGCCCCGACGGACGTGGCCGAAGACCTCCCCGGCCTCGGTGCCGGCATGCCGGCGCCATCCGCTGCCGAACCGGCCCCCGCAGCGAGCGCGCCGCCCTCACCGCCGATGCCCTCCAATCAGGATTCGGGCCAGGGATCGGATCGGGCATCGAGCAGCGACGATCCGCTCGACCGGTTGTTCGACATGGTTGATCCCGGTGGGACCGGGGCACCACCGGCGCCGGCGTCGACCCCGCGCGACGATCCGGCCAAACGGGCGGTCTCCGCCTTCATCGGTTCGATGGGGGGACGCAACTCCGCCGCCGCCGCGAACGGCAACGGCGGGGCAACGGTCGAGGCCGAACGACGCCTCGCCGCCCAACTCGCTGCCGTCTTGGATGCTCCCGTGTTCCAGGCGCTTGAGACGAGCTGGCGGGGGCTGCGGTTCCTGCTGCGGCACAGCGACCGGCGGGCCCAGTGTTTCGTCCACGTGATCAGCGCCTCCAGGGAAGAGGCCGCCGACGCGGCGCGCGCCATTCTGATCGACGCGGCGGACCAGCAACCCGCCGGGCTCGGTCTCCTGGTGTCGGCCCACGAATTCGGCTCCGGCCCGGGTGACACCGCCCGGCTTCAGGCGCTGGCCGAAATCGGCGCCGAGATCCAGGTGCCGGTGGTGGCCACCGCCGGCGCGGATTTCGTCCATGGCGGCGAGGATCTCGCGCGTCACCGCGATCCCGAGACCCTGTTCCAGGACGCCGCCTATGCCCCCTGGTCCAGCCTGCGAGCGAAGCCGGTGTCTCGCTGGCTTGGCCTGACGGTCAACCGGTTTCGGCTGCGACCGGCGCATGATCTGGTCACCGAGCGCCGCCTCGCATTCTCCGAGGCATCGGGCGCCACTGCGGTCGGGACACCCCTGGAGGCCGGCGGCGCCTGGCTGGTGGCCGCGCTGGCCGCCGAGAGTGCCGCGGCGACCGGCTGGCCGACCGAGTTGACCGGCCCGAGCCAGGTCATCGATGGTCTGCCGCTCTACGGCGACGACGAGGCCGACGCAAATGTCTTCGCCGTCGCCATGGCCCTGCGCCCGGATGCCGCCGCAAGCCTCGCCAATGCCGGGCTCATCGCGCTGGTCGGGCAGGCCAACCGCGACATCGCCCGGCTGGTGCGGGTGCCAAGCGTGCGGTCCGCGCGATCGGATCCGACCGGCGACCTCCCGCGCGACGGCACGTTCGACTTCCAGCTTCTGGTATCGCGCCTGATTCGCCAGATCGAGGGCAATGCCGACCTGATCTTCGCCGCCGCCTCGCCGTCGGGCATTCGCGATGCGATGGAGATCTTTCTGGCCGGGTTGATGGGCCGCGACGCCGAGGTCTCGGTTGCGCTCGAGGAGGAGCAGGAAGGCGAGCAGGTCCTGTCCATTCGCGTGACGACGGGACGCGACATCCTGGGCGGCGTGACCGTCAATCTCGATCTCCCGGTCTGACCATCACCGCGCCGGCGCCGGGTGCGTGAACCGTTTCCCTTGACGGTCCGCCGTCAAAACCGCACCAAATGGCCCGGCGGGAGGGACGAGGACGTGGCGACGTCGTGACGTTGGAGGAACGCATGCGCCTAATGTTGGACGTCACGAGTTTCCAGAAGGCCCTGATGGGCAGCGGGAGCCGGCACGAGTTCGACGAAACCGGCGGCGTGATCGGACGCGGGCGGCGTAGCGACTGGGTGCTGCCGGATCCGGACCGGTTTGTCTCCGGCAGCCATGCGGAGATCTCGTTCGACGGCGACCGCTTTTACATAACCGATGTCAGTACCAACGGTCTGTTCCTGAACGATTCCAGCGTGCCGCTCGGGAAAGGCGCGCGCTGGCCGATCTCGAACGGCGACCGCATGGCGCTCGGCGATTTCGAAATCCTGGCCCGGATCGATGAAGGTGCGGACACGCCCCTGCCCGGTGCCAGGCCGGCGGCACCGGCACCGCGAGCCGCCCCCACACCTTCGCCGGCGATCGACATCGACAGCCTGCTTGCCCCCCTGCCGGACGAACCCGATCCAGATGATGCCGAGCCGGCCAGCGGCGCACATGATGGGCCCGGCAGCGTCCCGGTGGAAGATGACGAACCGGCGGCGATCCCGCCCTTTCCCGATCCACAGGTGCTCGCACCGCCCCCGCGTCGCGCGCCCGCCGCGGCTCCACCACCCGCAGCCCCACCGGTTTCGGCCCCGCCACTGTCGTCACCGCCCCCGGCGGCGGCTCCAGTCATGGCCCCGCCGACCACAACCGCATCGGTGCCGCCACCTCCGCCTCGGCTGGTGCCGCGGCCGGATCCAGTTGCCGAGAATCCCGCACCGAAACCGGTACAGGCACCGCCGCCGGTCGCCCCCCCCGCGCCGCCACCCGGTCCGCAGGAGTCCGCCCGCGCGGCCCCGACCGAGCCGACACCGCCGCCGACCGAAGATGCATCCGCGGCCGTGCGGGCCTCGGCACCATCGGTCAGCGCCCGGCCGGACGACGACGCCGGGGACGGTGCGGACATCCCGCCGATAGACCATGCCGCGGCCATCGCCGGGCTCGACTTGGAAGACCTCATCGGGCCGGATACCGCGCGCGCCACCCCCGGCGAGACGGCGGACGATGACGTTGCCGCGACTGAAGCACAGGGGACCGGTGCGTCGGGCCCCGATGTGACGAGGCGGTCCGTGCCGATCCCGCCGCCGCCGCCCGCTCTCTCCCGGCCCACGCCGGCAGCGCCGTCCGTATCCCCGCCCCGGCCGGCCCCAACAGCACCGCCCCCAATCCCGCCGATCGCCGATATCCCGGCAGGGTTGCCGGATGATATCGACGCGCTGCTGGGCGACCCCTTCGACGCGCCGCCGGCACCTCCAGCCGAGCCCGCCGCGTCGGTCCGGCCGTCGGCGATCGCCCCCCCGGACCGCACGGTCGACACGGATTCCGGCGGCGACAGATCGGCCGGGCCGCTATCGCCCGGCGAGATCGAAGCGGGGCTTATCCTTCCGGAGGGTTTGTCCGAGCTTGAGCGCAAGGCGAGACTTTGGGATGAATTCACTCGCGTGTATAATGACTTGCGCCGCGAACAGTAGGTACCGGCTTAACGACAGGCGGGCACGAGGAATGACGATGATGGATCGTGCGGGGCCTCCGGGTCGGAGCGGGTTTTCCAACCTCCGGGAGTGGGTTCGGCATGCACGCCTGACGCTGGCGACGGCAATCGTCGTTGCGCTGATGTCGGCCTGTTCCGGCAGTTCCACGCCCGACCCGACCACCGCCGGCCTGACGATCCAGGCGACCGACAAGATCAATCCCAACGCCGCCGGCACCGCGTCGCCCGTGGTGGTCCGCATCTACGAGCTCAAGGCGACCTCGACCTTCGACACCGCTGAGTTTTCGCAACTCTTCTACGACGATCAGGCGACGCTCGGCGGCGACATGCTGGACCGCCGGGAGGTCGAGATCGCGCCCGGCCAGACCATCGAGCGCACCGACACATTGAGCTCCGAAACCCGGTATCTCGGCTTCATCGCCGGCTACCGTGACCTGTCCAACGCCACCTGGCGCGGCAAGGTTCCGGTTCAGTCTGAGACCGACAACACTATTCTGGTCACGGTTGACGCCTTGTCGATCAACAGCAAGGTCGTCGAGAGTTCCTGGTGGAATATCTTCTAGGCCGGGCGCGCCGAAAGGCATGGACCGGGCATTTCTTGGGCAGCAACAGGACCGACGGGTCGCGATGACAAACAACAAACCGCTGTGGTTCGAAGGCATGTTCATGCGCCCGCAGCATTTCCAGCAAAACGACCGGCATTGGAGCGCGCGGCTGGAGAACCGCCTGGGCGGCCTGGCGTCGTATGGCTGGGGGCTGCGGCAGTTGGCGATCGACAGCAACATGTTGGCCCTCGGCAAGCTAAGCGTAACGGCGGTGTCCGCCATTCTCCCGGACGGCACGCCGATCGACTCGCCGAACGAGGCGGACCTGCCGGCGGTGCGCGAGATCGGACGCGACGGCGCCGGCCGCCTGGTCTACGTGGCCCTGGCCGCCCTGCGCGGCGACGAGCCCGACATCGCGCTGGAAGAACAGCGCACGACCGTTGCCCGGTTCAACGTGGCGACCGAGGCGGTGCGCGATTCCACCGCCTCCGACAGCGAGCCGGTCGATATGCGGGTGGCCCGGGCCGCCCTGCGGCTGGTGATCGACGGCGAGGCGGTCGACGACATGATCACCCTGCCGATCGCCCGCATCCGCGCCATCAACCCGAGCGGCGGGATCGAGTTGGACGGCGATTTCCTGCCGCCGTCGCTGACCTGTTCGGCGGACCGGGGTTTCGCGTCCTTTCTGACCGAGATCGAAGCCCTGCTGCGCCGCCGCGGCGAGACGCTGGCATCGCAGATCGACCCGTCGCGCGCCGAAGGCTTGTCAGACCTGCTCGACTTCCTGCTGCTGCAGACGGTGAACCGCAACGAGGCGCTGTTCCGACACCTGGTCAGTCTCGCCGACCTGCATCCCGAGCGTGCCTATGCTTCGGCCCTGGCGCTGGCCGGCGAGTTGGCGACCTTCATGCCCGACCGTCGCCCGGAGGCTTTCCCCGACTACGACCATGACCGGCCCGCCACCTGTTTCCCGCCGGTACTGGACGCGATCCGCCAAGCGCTGAGCGTCGTCTCGGAGCGTCCCGCGATGCAGTTGCCGATGGAGGAGCGGAAATACGGCATCCGCATTTCCATGATCGGCGACCGCACCCTGCTCGACACCGCCCGCTTCGTGTTGTCGGTCCGCGCCGACGTGGCCACCGACCAGTTGATCCGCACCATGCCCAATCAGATCAAGATCGGCCCGGTCGAGGAAATCCGGAACCTCGTGAGCGTCCAGCTTCCCGGCATCGCCCTGAAAGCCCTGCCGGTCGCCCCACGCGCGATCCCCTACTACAGCGGGGCGGCCTATTTCGAACTCGACCGATCTTCGGAGTTCTGGGCGAAGATGGCGAGTTCGGTGGCGTTCGCCTTCCACGTTGCCGGCGAGTATCCTGGTTTGCGGTTTGAATTTTGGGCAATCAGGGAATCCTAATCCGTGCGCGAGCCCACTGGCAGCCCTCCGGCGATCGACGACGAGCCGACCGCGATCCATATGCGTCCGGGGGGCGTCACCACGTCGCTGGTCGGCGGGGCCAAACCGCCGCCGCTGGGTCAGGCCCGACCGTCAGTGGCCGCCGCGACCCGGTCCGGCTCGCGCGCCTCCTCACCGGAAATCAGCGCCGAGCTGAGCGCCTACCAGATGCCGCTGGCGCTGTCCGGCAATCCCTATCTCGCGGCGGCCGCCCCACTGCTCGACCTGATCGTCGAGCTGCGGGCGACGGATGCGCATCCCGACGTGGCCGAGCTGCAATTCCGGATCGCCGAGCAGGTCCGCAGCTTCGAGCGCCGGGCGATCGACAGCGGCGCGGCGCCTGACTACGTGCAGGCCGCCCGCTACGCGCTCTGCAGCGCGGTCGACGAAGCGGTGCTGACGACGGACTGGGGCGCCGAGAGTTCCTGGAGCCGCCAGAGCCTGCTCAGTCAGTTCCATAACGACGTCTGGGGCGGCGAGAAGGTCTTCGAGATGCTCGAAGAGCTGCGTCGGACGCCGCAGCGCACCCTGGATGTGGTCGAACTGATCGCCTTTCTGATCGGGATCGGTTTCGAGGGCCGCTACCGGGTGATGCAGGGCGGCGCGGCGCTGCTCGAGGATCTGCGGCGCGATCTGTTCCGCCAGATCCGGATCGAGCGGGACGAGCGTCCGGTCGAGTTGTCGAATGCCGTGCAGGTCCGCGCCGGGCGCCGGGGATTGCGCGGCTACGTCCCGGTCTGGGTGGTCGCATCGGTCTGCGCGCTGATCGCCACCTTCGGCTACTTCTATTTCGAGGACCAGTTCGACCACAAGATCCAGCCCCTGGTCGATCGGCTGCAGTCGATCATCGACGATCCGATGCGTCATACGGGTGGTAACTAGCGATGCGCATCCTGCTCTCGATCCTGTCCTTCCTCGGGTCCCGGGTTTTTCTCACCTTCATCGGTGTGATCGCGCTGTCGCTGCTGGTCTGGTATCTGGGGCCGCGCCTCAAGTTCGGCACCGCCGCACCGCTGGCCGGCGACGCGGCACGGATCGCGGTCATCGTCGCGATCTGGCTGATCTGGCTGCTGAGCGAGGCGTTCCGACGCTGGCGCCTGCGCTGGCTGAACCGGCGGATGATCGAGAGCCTGGCCGAAAGCCGGACCCTCACCACGCTGACCGACAACCGCAACGAGGAAGAGAGCGACCTGATCCACCAGCGCTTTGAACAGGCGCTGCGGGTCCTGCAGTCGCGCACGGTCAGCGGGCGCAGCGGCGGACGCTATCTCTACGACCTGCCCTGGTACGTGCTGATCGGGCCGCCGGGCTCCGGCAAGACCACGGTGCTCGCCAATTCCGGCCTCGAGTTCCCACTGGCCGACGAGCTCGGCGTCGAGATGATCGAGGGTTTCGGCGGGACGCGAACCTGTGACTGGTGGTTCACCGAGGAGGCGGTCTTCATCGACACCGCCGGGCGCTATACCACCCAGAACATCAATCCGGAGGCCGACCGCGCCGCGTGGCAATCCTTCCTGGAGACCCTGAAGGAGCACCGCGCCCGGCGGCCGGTCAACGGCATCATCGTCTCCGTCGGCCTCGACAGCCTGCTCGCCGGCGACGCCGACGGCGTCGATCCGGCCGACGCCATCAAGGCCCGCATCCAGGAACTGATGGGCATGTTCCGCACGCGGCTACCGATCTACGTGCTGATCAACAAATGCGACCTGATCTCCGGGTTCCGGGAGTTCTTCGACGACCTGGGCACCGACGACCGCGAGCAGATCTTCGGCATAACGCTGGGCTCCGAAAGGACCGGGACATCGGCCCGCGCGCTGCAGGAGTTTTCCGAGGAATACGACAAGCTCGTTCAGCGCCTCTCCAACCGGTTGGTGACGCGGCTGGACGAGGAGCGCAAGTCCGACGACCGGCGCACGCTCTTCACCTTCCCGCAGCAGATGGCGGGGCTGAAGCGGCCATTGGACCGATTCCTGTCCGACGTTTTCCGGCCGAGCCGGTATTCGACCCAGCCGCTGCTGCGCGGCGTGTATTTCACCAGCGGCATGCAGGAAGGCGTACCGGTCGACGGCCTGATGGCGGCCCATGCCGGCGCCTACAACCTCAGCCCGAGCCTGTCCGCGCCCCAGGAGAGCGGCGAATACAGCTATTTCATCAACCGGATCATGCGCGACGTGGTGTTCCCCGAGCAGCACCTCGCGGGGACCGACCGTCAGCTCGAACGCAAGCTCGCCGCCTTTCACCTGGCGGCCTACTGCGTGCTCGGCCTGATCACCAGCGGGCTGATCATGGGGTGGTGGTATTCGGTGAACCGGTCGGACCCGACGCTGGAGATCCTCACCCAACAGCTCGACGCGTTCGAGGCCAAGCGCGCGATCTACGACCAGAATCCGAACATCCAGACCGCGATCGAGACGATCGACCAACTGGAGCCGGGTCAGGCGCATGACAGCATCCCGGAGGTCATCCAGGCGACGATCCAGAATTTCGGCCTGCTGGCCCAGGTACACATAGAGCCGCTGATGAACCGGGCGTTCCGCGAGGCGTCGGACGACATTCTGGTTCCGGCGATGTCGCGGGAGATCGGCAACAATCTGGCGATCGCCGTCCACCGCAACAACGACCCTGCGGAGATCCGCCGGCTGCTGACCCTCTATCTCGGCCTCGGCGACCCGACGTTGTTCAACCGCACCGCACTGGAGAACTGGGCCGCACAGACCACGAAGCAACTGTACCCGCTGGAGCCGCAGAAACAGACGCTGACCAACCAGGCCTTCGGCTTTGCCCTGGATTCCTGGCCCGGCGCCCAGACACTGAACCAGAGCCTGGTCGAGCAGGCGCGCGGCGCCCTGTTCTCGATCCCGCCGGCGAGCCAGGTCTATTCCCAGCTCAAGGGCGTCGCCATCCAGTCCGGCGTGCCGCCGCAATCGCTGCAGAACATGCTCGGCATCCGCGACAGCCAGCTCTTCGTCTACCGCCGCGCCCAGGGCGAGCGCGCGCCCACGATCCCGAACCTCTACACCGCCGACGGCTTCTACAACCTGTTCATCAAGCGCACGCCGCCGCTGATCTCCGCCGCCGCCGAGGACGATCCGCTGTCCGGGCGCGCGGGAAGCCAGACCGAGGCCGATACCAAGAAGGTGATCGATCAGGTCACCAAGGAATACACGATCGACTACATCGCGAACTGGAACGCGTTCCTGGACGGCATCCACCTGCGCGCGCTGCGCAACGTCCAGGACGCCAACAACGTGCTGGAGACGCTGTCGGGCAATAATTCGCCGCTGGTCACCCTGGTCAACGCGGTCGCCAACAACACGATCCTGCCGCTCTCACGCGCCTCCGATCCGTCCCAATTGCCGACCCAGGCCTCCAGCTCCGCGGGCTCGGGCGGGTTCCTGGGATCGCTGACCGGCAGCGTGCCCGCCGGTGCGGCCCAGCAGGCGGTGAGCGGTGCCGCCAATGCCAGCGCGTCGGCACAGAACACCGCGGCGCAGAGCGCGCTCTCCCAGCTCGGTCCGTTCTCGCGCTGGCCGGGCGCGGCCGTCGCCGAGCCGTTCCGGTCGCTGCAGGAGTTGGTGGTCTCGCGCAACAACAGCCAGCCCGGCATCACCCATGTCCAGCAAACCATCGTCAACCTGTACAGCGCGGTAAACCTGGTCTCGACCGCACCGGATGTCGGCAAAGCCGCCTTCGACGAAGTGAAGAGCCGGATCGACAACCCGCGCAACAGCCCGATCACCGCCGTGTCGACCGCAGCGGTCTCGCAGCCGAGCCCGGTGCAGGAGATCATGAGCGACCTGGCGACCGAGACCTGGAGCGTGTTGCTGGCCGAGGCGCAGGGCTATCTCGACGCCCAGTGGCAGCAGAGTGTCGCGCCCGAATGCCAACGCGCGATCTTCCAGCGCTATCCGGCCTACCGGGACGCCAAGAACGAGACGGCAATCACCGACTTCGCCAAATTCTTCGCGCCGACCGGTACGATGGCGACATTCTTCTCCACCTATCTGGCACCGTTCGTCGACACTTCCTCCACCCCGTGGAAGACTCGGCAGGTCGACGGCAAGGGCCTGAATATCTCGGCCCAGACGCTGCAGGCCTTCGCCGACGCCAAGGTCATCGCCGACGCCTTCTTCCCGAACAACGCCCCGACGCCGACAGTGTCGTTCACCCTGCGGCCGAGTTTCCTCGATTCCAACGCCGCACGGATCGCCATCGACTCCACCGGGCCGATCTTCACCTATCGCCACGAGCCGCCGCGCGACCTGCAACTCTCCTGGCCGCCCAGCGGCGGCACGGATAAGGTCTCGGTGACGATCACCGATCTGAAGGGGGCGTCGACCAGCTATACCTCCAACGGTCCGTGGGCCTGGTTCCGGCTGTTCGACAAGTTCGGGCTGAAGTCGACCGGTCTGGACGACAAGTACGAACTGCCGATCACGCTGAAATCGCTGCAGGCCCGCTTTGAGGTCAGTGCCAGCAGCGTGGTCAACCCGTTCGATCTTCCGGCCCTGTCCGGCTTCCGCTGCGGCGGCGACCTGTAGCGGATCATCATCTGAGGAGGCCGCTGTGGCGGGGTTTCTGCTGTGACCGGCTTTCTGGGCAAGCTGCCGACTGTGGGTGACTTCATCACCCGCAACCTGCCGGACGCCATTGGCAATGCCTGGATGGACCTGGCCGACGGCGCCTTCGCGGTCGGCGCCCGTCAGGATGGTGCCGACTGGTACGAGACCTGTCAGGATGCCCCGCCGCTCTGCTTCGCCCTGGCACCCGGAGCACTCGGCGGGACCGGGTGGGTCGGGCTGCTGCGCCCCAGCCTGGACAGCTTCGGGCGCAGCTATCCGTTCACGGTGCTGAGCCCGCTGCCCCGCGCCGTGCCGGTACTCGCCGCCCCGCTCCGCCTGACGCGCTGGTTCGCCAAGACCGACATCGCCGTCCTGTCGGCCATGGAAGGGTCGCTGACCGTCGAGCGCCTGGGCACGGTTCTGGCGGGAATCGCCGCCGCACCTGTCGAGGCGTCCGCGGACACGCCGCTCGTCCCGCTTCAGTTTCCGGGCGAATCAGTTCAGGGTTGGATTGGTCCCGTCGGCGCCGGGGACGGTGCCGACAAGCGCGCGTGGTACGAGATGCTGCTGACCGAGGTCCTGGCGGAAAAAGGTGCACCGACCCTGTGGTGGCAGTTGCAGGCCGGCGATGCGCCCGGCCGGGCGGCCCTGCTGCGCGGCATGCCCGGATCGGAAGGGTTTCGCACATTCCTGACCGGCGACTGGTCCCGCTCCATGTCCGTCGCGACCGAGCGGGCATCGGCGTGACGGTCTGGCACCAACTCTCCTGGCGGTCGGCCGGCCAGTCCCGCAAGGGCCCGCGCCGGGCGGTCAACGAAGATGCTTTCCTGGACGCCAGCGAACGGGGCCTCTGGGTCGTCGCCGACGGCATGGGCGGCCATGCGGCCGGCGACCTGGCCAGCGATGAGATCTGCCGCGAACTCGGTGCCCTCGAGCTGAACCCGACCATCAACGAATGCATCGCCCGCATCGAGGCGTGCCTGCGGCGGGTCAACACCAGTTTGCGCAACGAGGCGCGCGCGCGGGGGCCCGAGGTGCTGATCGGCTCGACCTTCGCCGCGGTGCTGATCCGGGGCCGACATGCCGTCTGTCTGTGGAGCGGCGACAGCAGGGCTTATCTGTCCCGCGACGACGCGCTGTTCCAGCTCACCCGCGACCACAAGCTGGTCGAGGACATGGTATGCGCCGGCGAGATCGGCGCCGCCGACGTCGCGCACCACCCGCACCGCCACATCATTACCCGGGCGATCGGCGCGGAGGCGTCGGTGCATATCGACCTGAACCACGTCACGCTGACGACCGGAGACCGGCTGCTTCTCTGCACCGACGGCCTGTCCGACTGCCTCGATCCGGCAACCATCGCCGGCACGATGCGTGACGATCCGGCGGACGCGGTGGCCTGCCTGCTCGACGCGGGAGACGCGCAGGGCCGCAAGGACGACGCCACGGCAGTCGCGATCACCATCACCGGCGAGAGCGCCATCGACGACCGGTCGACCGCGCCATGAGCCGGCCGCCGGAAGAACCCGTCGAGGACGGCCGGACGGATGTCGAGATTCCGGCACCGTCCGACCCGTTCGCCGGCCGCATGCGGGCGGCCGTGGTCGCGCTGGCCGGTAATCCGGGTGACGACCGCACCCGCTCCTCCCTCGCCGCCATGCTCGGCTATGGGCCCGGCGCTCAGCGCGCCTTCGACGGCATCGTCGGCGAGCTGGCCGAGCGCCGGGCGATCGACCGCCGTGCCGTCGTCATGCTGCGTTCGCTGGCGGCCCGGGTGCGCAAGCTGGAGACCGTCGACGACCGCACCCTGCTGGTCAGCGCGCTCACCGCGGACGCCCCGCCGGACGACGAGGATACAGTCATCTGGAGCGAGGATTCCGAGGGCGAAGATACGGACGAGGACGCCCCCGACCACGGTCGCGCGCCCGGCGAAGGCGATACCATCAAGGGCCGCTTCGAGCTCAAGACCCTGGTCGGTGTCGGCGGCATGGCCGTCGTCTTCCGCGCCCACGACCGCCAAACCAACCGCGACGTCGCGGTCAAGATTCTGAAGGACGCCTTCCTCGACACGCCCGGCGCGGTCGAGGCCTTCACCCGCGAGGCCAAGCGCACCGCCGCCATCGACGATCCCGGCGTGGTCAAGATTCTCGCGTCCGGGGTGCACGAGGACCGTCCCTACACGGTGATGGAGTTCCTGGACGGCACGCCGCTCAGCCGGATGCTGAAGACGCGGGAAGGCCGATCGGTCACCTGGGCGCGCACCCTGGGATTCGTCAATACCGTCGGCCGCAGCCTCGCCGCCGCCCATGCCAAGGGCATCGTCCACTGCGACCTGAAGCCGAGCAATCTGTTTCAGCTCTCCGACGGGTCCTGGCGGGTCTTCGATTTCGGTGTCGCCCAGGAGGTCCAGGGGGCCGGCACGCCGCCACCGGAGAAAAGCGGGGACGAGACGGCGCCGGAACCGGCGATCGAGGCGCTGACTCCCGCCTATGCCAGCCCCGAGCAGCTCCGGCACATGTCGTCGGATCCGCGCGACGACATCTTCTCGCTCGCGGTCATCACCTACGAGATGTTGACCGGGCTGCACCCGTTCGACCGGTTGCCGGCGGACCAGGCCCGCTCCCGGCGCCTGCAGCCGCCGCGCCCGGACGGCCTGCCCGGCCGGGCATGGAAAACCCTGCGCCGCGGCCTTGCCTTCGACCGCGACCGGCGGCCGAAATCGATGGGCGCGTTCCTGCGCGGCCTGCGCAAGCCCCGCCCGCTCTGGCCGCTGATCCTGGTGCTGCTGGCCATCGCCCTCGGCGGCGCCGTGGCGCTGCGCCCGGATCTGGCGCGGCTGGGGATGCGCGACCTGGAGCTCGGCGGCGCGGTCGGCCTCGCCTATTTCGAAGACGACGAGCGCCTGATCCAGGCCATGAGCGACCTGAAGACCGCCGGCGGGCCGCTCGGCCCGTCGGCCGTCGCGCTCGCCCGACCGCTGGTCGAGGAGCGGATCCGCCGTCTGGCCCTGGTCGGGCCCGACTCCCCGACCGAGCGGTTGCGCCTCGCCAACTGGGCGGCGCGGGCCGGGCATACCCTGTTCCCGGACGATGAGGCGATGCATCAGATCGCCGAGCGGCCGTTCCATCTGTTGCTGCTCGACCTTGCCGACCGGCTTGGCCGCGACGAGTCGTTGGCGCCGGAAGATGTGCGGGAAGATATCACCCTGCTGCGCGGCAGCGATCCGCAGGCGTATTCGGGGGTCGAGGACGTGATCGTCGACCTGATCCTGGAGCGACTGCGCAAGTTGCAGGCTCCCGAGGCGGCGACGGCGCTGACCGAAACCGCACGGGAGCTGTTCCCCGGCGAACAATGGGTCGAGCCGGCCCCGCCTCCCGAGGAACCGGCACAGGATCTGAGCACGCAACCGTTGACGGCCCCGGCGCAGTGACGCGCGGCGCGGCCATCGCCGATCCGGCGGTCGCCGCCGCCCTCGACGTCCATCCGCAACCGGTTCGCGAC
>JARGOG010000016.1:0-26558 GCA_029212785.1 Thalassobaculaceae bacterium | reverse complement strand
CGCCGATCCGGCGGTCGCCGCCGCCCTCGACGTCCATCCGCAACCGGTTCGCGACGCGCTGCTGGATCTACGCTCGCTGATCCTGGAGACCGCGGCCGAAACGCCAGATGTCGGACAACTGGTCGAAACGCTGAAATGGGGCCAGCCGGCCTATCTGCCGAAGCGCCCGCGGATCGGCACGACGCTTCGGATCGACGGGCTGAAGGGAAATCCGGACGGATACGCCCTGTTCTTCCACTGCCAGAGCCGGCTCTGCGAGACCTTCCGCGAGCGCTACGGCGACACGCTGACCATCGCCGGCGACCGCTCGACCATGCTCGATGCTCGCACAACGCCGCCGCACGACGCCCTGCGCCACTGCATCGCGCTCGCACTCACCTATCACATCGCCAAGCGCCGAGACGCCTGACCGCTCGGATCACACGTGCAGATACCGCTCGATCACCGCCCCGTCGGCGCGGAAGCCGGCGGTGTCGCCTTCCCAAACCACATGCCCCTTCTCCACCACCGTGTGCCGATCGGCCAGCGCCAGCAGGGCGGAGACGTTCTTGTCGATCACCAGGATCGCCTGTCCTTCGCGTTTCAGGGTCGCCAGTACCCGCCAGATCTCCTCGCGGATCAGCGGGGCGAGGCCCTCGGTCGCCTCGTCCAGGATCAGCAGGCGCGGGTTGGTCATCAGGGCGCGGCCGACCGCCAGCATCTGCTGCTCGCCCCCCGACAGGCTGCCGCCCATCTGCCGGCGCCGCTCGCCGAGGCGCGGAAACAGGCCCAGGACCTCCTTCAGGCTCCAGCGCGCCGCGCCGGTGCCGTTGCGGTTGGCGGCGGTGGCGACCAGATTCTCCTCGACGGTGAGCGTGGGGAAGATCTGCCGCCCCTCCGGGACCAGGCCGAGGCCGCAGCGGGCGATCTCGTGGGGCGGTCGGCCGCGCATCTCCTCGCCGGCGATCAGAACCCGTCCGCCGGTCGGCGGCAGCAGGCCCATCACAGCGCGGATCGTCGTGGTCTTGCCCATGCCGTTACGGCCCATCAGGGTGACAACCTCGCCCGCGTCGACCGTCAGCGTCATGCCGAACAGCACCGGGACCGAGCCATAGCCCGCGGTCAGATCCTCGATCTCCAGGAGCGGCGCGGTCATACGATCTCCTCCCCGCTCCATTCTTCATCGCCCAGATAGGCGGAGCGGACCTCCGGGTCGGCGCGGATCGCCGACGGCGCCCCCTCGGCGATGATCCGGCCATAGACCAGGACCGAGATCGTGTCGGCGAGCGCGAAGACCGCGGTCATATCGTGCTCGACCAGCAGGATGGTGAAGCGGCCGCGCAGGTTCTCCAGGGTCTCGGTCAGGCGCGTGGTCTCCTCATGGGTGGTGCCGGCCATCGGCTCGTCCAGCAGCAGCACCTTGGGATCGGTCGCCAGCGCCATGGCGATCTCCAGCGCCCGCTTCTCGCCATGGCTGAGCGCGCCGGCCCGGATCGCCGCCCGCTCCGCCAGCCCCACGGTCTCCAGGCACGTCATCGCCCGCTCGGTCAACGTCACCTCGCTCGCGACGGGCCGGAAGAAGCGGAAGCTGTGTCCGGCATGGGCCTGGGCGGCGACGGCGACGTTGTCGAGGGTGGAGAAACCCGGCAACACATTGGTGATCTGGAACGACCGGGCGAGGCCGAGATGGGAACGGCCATGAATCGCCATCGTCGTGATGTCGCGACCCTCAAGAAAGATATGGCCATTATCGGGCGCGAGCTGGCCACCGATCTGGTTGATCAAAGTGGTCTTACCAGCCCCATTTGGACCAATGATTGCATGAATCCCCCCCTCTTTCACGGCAAGATCTACATCGTCGGTCACGGTCAGTGCGCCGTAACTTTTCCTGAGGCCGGAAAGTTCAAGTATCGGATCAGCCACCGCCCGACTCCCGCCGGAAGGCACGGGCGATCCCGCCGCGCGCGAAGAGCACGATAAGGATCAGCAACGGGCCGAAGATGACCCGCCAATGCTCGGTGAGCCCGGAGAGCACATCCTCCAGCGCCAGATAGGCGACGGCCCCCAGAACCGCCCCGTAGAGCGTGCCCATGCCGCCGAGCACGACCATGATGATCAGGTCGCCCGAGCGCTGCCACGACATGTAGGCCGGACTGACGAACTCCGCGTGGTTGGCCAGCAATCCGCCGGCCAGCCCGGCCATCATGCCGGCGATCACATAGGCGGTGAGCTGGTGGGTATAGGGATCGAAGCCGACCGCCGCCATGCGCGCCCGGTTCTCCCGTACCCCGGTGAGCACCCGGCCGAAGCGGCTGGCGACGACCCGGCTGGCAAACCACCAGCAGAGCGCCAGACAGGCGAGCACGAAGAAGTAGAACGACCCGTCGTCTTCCAGGACAGGGACGCCCAGCAGTTCGCTGCGTCCCCAGATGGTCAGGCCGTCATCGCCGCCATAGGCCGACAGGCTGGAGGCGGTGTAGTAGGCCATCTGCCCGAAGGCGAGCGTGATCATGATGAAATAGACGCCGCGGGTGCGCAGGCTGATAGCGCCGGTGGCCAGCGCGAACAGACCGGCCGCCCCCATGGCGATCGGGAAGGTCAGCGCGCCTTCCCACAGATCGTGCTCGGCGGACATCCCGACCGCATAGGCGCCGATGCCGATGAACGCGGCGTGGCCGAAGCTGACCATCGCGCCGTAGCCGAGGATCAGATCGAGGCTCAGGGCGGCGATGGCGTAGATCATCACCCGCGACGCGACCACGGTGAGATAGCCGAGATCGAACGCCTCGGCCACCGGCGGCAGGACCGCGAAGGCGGTCAGCAGAACCGCGGTGGTCACCCGCCCGCGCGTCAACAGTCCGTACCCCGTCATGGGCCTGATCAAGGCGGTCATCACGCGCGTCCCTGGGCCGGGAACAACCCGGTCGGTCGGAAGAACAGCACACCCGCCATCAGAACGTAGATCAGCATCGAGGCGATGGCCGGGGCGACCTGATTGGCGGCCGAGGGCTCCAGGAACAGCTTGAAGATGTCGGTCATGAAGGACCGGCCCAGGGTATCCACCAGCCCGACGATCAGAGCGGCGAGAAAGGCGCCGCGGATCGACCCGATGCCGCCGATGACGATGACGACAAAGGCGAGAATCAGCACCCCGTCCCCCATGCCCGGCTCGACCGAGAAGATCGGCCCGGCCATCACGCCCGCGAATCCCGCCAGCATGGCGCCGAAGCCGAAGACGATCATGAACAGCCGGCGCACGTCGACGCCGAGAGCCGACAGCATCGCCGGATTGGCCGCCCCGGCGCGGATCAGCATGCCGACGCGGGTGCGCGCGACCACGAGCCACAGCCCGACGGCGCAGGCGAGCCCGGCGACGATCAGGGCGATCCGGTAGATCGGATAGCCGAATCCCTCCATCACCGGGATCGTGCCCTGCAGGATCTCCGGGCCCGGATAGCTGAGCGGCGCCGATCCCCAGACGATCCGCACGCCCTCGTTCAGCAGCAGGATCACTCCGAAGGTGGCCAGCACCTGATCGAGGTGGTCACGGTCGTAGAAATGTCGGAAGACCAGCACTTCGAGCACCAGCCCGAGCACCAGGGCCGACACCAGGGCAAGGATCACCGTCGCGAAGAAATTGCCGGTCAGCGCGTAGAATGTGACCGCGAGATAGGCGCCCAGCATGTACTGCACGCCGTGGGCGAGGTTGATGAAGTCCATCACCCCGAACACCAGGGTCAGGCCGGCCGCCACCAGGAACAGCAGCACGCCGAGCTGCAATCCGTTCAGCACCTGCACCGCGAACAATGTCGCCGTCATATTCCCCCTGGCTCCCCGGTCATCACGAGGCTCCCCCTATAACAGAAACGGGCGGAACCCGAAGGCTCCGCCCGCCCGTGTCGGCCGAGGCCGATCAATTCATGCGGCAGTCCTTGGCGTGGACGTCGCCGTAATCGTCGAACACCTTCTCCACCACCGTGGTGTGATAGGCGCCGTCATCCCGCTTCACCGCCTTGACCAGATAGAAGTCCTGAATCGGGAAGTGGTTGGTGTTGTATTTGAAATCGCCGCGCACCGAGGCGAAATCCGCCTTCTCCAGCGCGGCGATCACCGCGTCCTTGTCGCTCAGGTCGCCACCGACCGCCTTGACCGCGCTGTCGATCAGTTGGGCCGCGTCGTAGCCCTGGCTGGAATACAGCGACGGGATCGAGCCGTATTTCGCCTCATAGGCCGTCACGAATTTCTTGTTGGCGGCGTTGTCCATGTCCGGCGTCCACTGCGACGACGAGAACAGACCCAGCGCCGCGTCCTTGGTCGCCGGCAGGGTCGTGCCGTCCACCGTGAAGGCCGACAGGAAGGTCACGCTGTCGGCGAGGCCGGCCTGATTGAACTGTCGGACCAGGTTCACGCCCATGCCGCCCGGCATGAAGGTGAACAGCGCATCCGGCTTGGAGGCGGCGATCTTTGCCAGCTCGGCCGAGAAGTCGAGGTTGCCGAGCTTGGTGTAGACCTCGTCCACCACCTCGCCCTGATAGTAGCGCTTGAAGCCGTGGACGCTGTCCTTACCGGCCTGATAGTTCGGGGCCATCAGGAAGACCTTCTTGAAGCCCTTCTCCTGGGCGTATTTGCCCATGACCTCGTGGATCTGGTCGTTCTGCCAGGAGGTCGAGAAGAAGTACTTGTTGCAGGCCTTGCCGGCGAAGGTCGAGGTGCCGGCATTGGCACCGATCAGGAAGGTCTCGCTCTCCGTCACCGGGCGGAACACCGCCTGCAGGATGTTGGAGAAGACGATACCAGCGACGAAATCCACCTTGTCGCGGTCCAGCAGTTCCTTGACCTTGGTCAGCGCCACGTCCGGCTTCAGTTCGTCATCGACGATGATCATCTCGACGTCGCGGCCGCCAAGCTTGCCGCCATTCTCTTCGACGAACAGCTGGAAGCCGTCGCGGATGTGCTTGCCGAGCACCGCCGGCGGACCGGACAGTGTGACCATCATACCGATCTTCAGCGGCTCCGCCGCCTGGGCGCCACCGAACGCCCCGGCCACCGCGATCCCGGCGGCCACCGCTACGGTCATCAGTCCCCTACGCATCATGCCTCTCCCTTCGAGTTCCCTGTCGAGCCTGTCTCGCGCGCACGCTTGCCTTCGCCGACCTCTGCCCTTTGCTGGCCTCTGCCGCCAGCTTCGCGGAGCAGAATGCCCGGCTCGGGCGCGGTTTCCAAGCCCGAGGCGTAAGCGGACCCGCCGCCCAATGAATCGAATCGAGCCCGAGCATGGGCGCGGACACAGGACGGCGGAAGGGCGAAACGTCAGCGATAGGGCTGGTTCAGGATGTCCGGCTTGAGGCTGGGAGTGACGAGACGATGAGCACCGCTCCCGCCGCAGCGCCCATCGCGGACGGAGGCAATGGCAGCGTCCAGCGGGATCGAGTAGATGCAGACCGCCAGGCGGCAGCGGCTTTCGCCGTCGCCGCCGTCGGCGAGCGGGAGATAGAGGCTGGCGCGCACCGCCTCGAACACGCTGTCCGGATGGGCCAGGCGGTCGGCGAACAGCGATGACTGAAACTCGAACCGGCCCCAGTCCCAGCGCTTCGCCATGTCGGCCCGCAGATTGTCCGGGTCCGCCGCCGAACCCTGAGAGGCGAGATCCCGGACGACAAGCCCCTGTGCGGCGAGTCGGGCCGGACAGAGCTCCAGCGCCCGCGCCTGGTGGGTGTCCACCACGTCGCCGGACCGCCAGCGCGACCACAGCCCGGCGATTGTGACCGCCAGGGCCAGCGCAATCACAAGCGTTCGGTACCAGGTGAGTTCCATGGCCCCAGACTACGGCATTTCAGGCGCGTGGGGAGCGCCGGCGGCTCGACCGGTCAGACGGCGACGCTGTGACGCCCCTTGGCCGGCGCCAGTTCGGGGTCGAAGCAGGCCGCCAGCGACCGCCAATACCGCCGCCCGGCCGGGGTCGCCGCGATCACCCAGCCATCGACTCTGACCAGACCATCTGCGACCAGCGGCGCGACCCGCTCGAACGCGTCCCCCACGGCGCAGGGATCCCGCGTGAAATCGGCGGCCACCGCTTCCAGGTCGACCCTGCCGTCGCACAGCACCCGCTCGACGATCGCCCGGCGCAGGCGGTCGTCCTCGGTCACCGCAATGCCGCGCCGCGCCGACAGCCGCCCCGCATCGACGGCATCGCTCCACTGCTTCACGTTCGGGATGTTCTGGGCGTAGCCACCTGGATAGGCCGAGATCGACGATGGCCCGAACCCGATCAGCGCATCCGCCGGATCGTCGGTATAACCCTGGAAATTGCGGCGCAGACGCCCGTCCCGCGCGGCCACGGCGAGGCTGTCCTGCGGGCGGGCGAAATGGTCGATGCCGATATCGACATAGCCGGCGGCCACCAGGTACTCCGACGCCGCCTCGGCCTGCTCGAACCGTGCCTGCGCCCCCGGCAACCGGGTGACGTCGATCGCGCTTTGGTTCTTCTTGAACCACGGCACATGGGCGTAGCCGAACACCGCCACCCGGTCGACGCCAAGCCCGCTCACCGTGTCGGCCGAGCGGCGGACGTGATCCGCCGTCTGGCCCGGCAGGCCGTACATCAAATCGGCGTTGATACTGCCTATTCCGGCGGAGCGGAGAGCGGCGATCTTCTGGGCCACCAGCTCCGTCGGCTGGATCCGGTTGATCGCCCGCTGGACCTCCGGGTCGACATCCTGAACACCAAGGCTCGCCCGGGTCACGCCACCGGCCGCCAGGGCCGCGACATGGGCGGCGTCCAAAGTCCGCGGGTCGATCTCCACCGCGATCTCGGCATCGGCGCGCACCGGAAAGAGGTCACGCAGCGTGCGCATCACCTGGGCGAAAGCCTCCGGCGACATCATCGTCGGCGTGCCACCGCCGAAATGGATGGAACAGACATCGCCCGGCTCCCCGATCCGCCCCGCCACCAAAGCGATCTCGCGCAGCAAGCGGCCGACGAAACGGTCGACCCGCGCACTGTCGTTCGCCACCGAGGTGTGACAGCCGCAATACCAGCACAACTGCGCGCAGAACGGCACATGCAGATAGAGCGAAAGGCTTTCCGTCGACTTGAGCCCGTCGAGCCACCAAGGCGTGAACTCCCGTCCGTCGGTCTCCGCGAACCGGTTCGCGGGCGGATAGCTGGTGTATCTTGGCAGGGCTGCCGTGGCGTGTCGGTGCAAGAACATGGGCGCCCCCCTCACTCGTGGCCCCCGACCCTGCACCGGGCGTCGGGCCCGGACATTGATTCAGGTCAACATGCCCCCTGCCGGCGCATTTCGGGTACTCCCATGCCGCCTGGGATCCCCTAGGCTTGGGCAAAACACAACAACACGTCAGGGAGGCTTTGATGCCCGACACCCCCGCTACCGCCGTGATCTCCGGTGCCGGCCAGAATATCGGCCGTGCCATTGCCGTCGCCCTTGCCCGCGATGGCTTCGATATCGTCGTCAACGGCCGCGCCAACCGCGATGCCTGCGACGCCGTCGCCAAGGACGTCGGCGCGCTCGGTCGCAAGGCCCTGATCGTCATGGCCGATGTTGGCAAATCCCATGAGGTCGCCGAGCTCAAGGCCAAGGTCGAGGCCGAGATGCCGCCGGTGGCGATCGTCGTGAACAATGCCGCCATCCGACCGCAGAAGCCGTTTCTGGAGATGACCGACGACGACTGGCACCGGGTGATGGATACCGATTTGAACAGTGCCTTCTATCTCTGCCGCGCGTTCTGCGGCGCCATGGTCGAGCGCGGCTGGGGCCGCGTGGTGAACCTGACCGGCATGAACGCGATCCACGGCTATGCCGGCCGCGCCCCGGTCTCCGCCGCCAAGCACGGCCTGTGGGGGCTGACCAAGGCGCTGGCCAAGGAGTTCGGGCCCCGGGGCGTCACGGTGAACGCGATCTCGCCCGGGCCGATCGACACCCTGCACGCCGACGCCTCCATGACTCACCACATCAAGAGCCAGCTCGACCGCATCCCGGTCGGCCGCCTCGGCCAGCCCGAGGACATCGCGGCTCTCACCGCCTTCCTGTGCTCCGACAGTGGCGGCTTCATCACCGGTCAGATGATCGCCAGCAATGGCGGGGCCCAAACGTAGGGGCGAGCGCTACCGGCCCTCCACATACCGCCCCATCATCCGCCGCGGCTCCCCGATCGCCCCGTGGGCGTCCGGGAGGCCGGTGAGGGACGGCGCGCGGATTCCCTTGCACGATCCCGCCCCCCATGGCATCCGGCAGCATGCTTGATCGAACCGAGCCACAAGATTCCTATGACTACGTCGTCGTCGGCGCCGGGTCGGCGGGCTGCGTGCTCGCCAATCGGCTGAGCGAGGGCGGCCAAAACAGCGTGCTGCTGCTGGAAGGCGGCGGCAGCGACCGGTCGATCTTCGTCTCCATGCCCTCGGCGCTGTCGATCCCGATGAACATGCCGCGCTTCAACTGGTTCTACGAGAGCGAGCCGGAGCCGGGCCTGGACAATCGCCGCCTGCACTGCCCGCGCGGCAAGGGGCTGGGCGGTTCGTCCTCGATCAACGGCATGGTCTATGTGCGCGGCCATGCCCGCGACTACGACCAATGGGTCGAGCACGGGGCAACCGGCTGGGGTTACGCCGACGTGCTGCCGTACTTCAAGCGGGCCGAGAGCTGGGAGGGCGGCGGCGACGCCTATCGCGGCGGCGACGGACCGCTGGCGACGTCCAACGGCAACCACATGAAGAACCCGCTCTACCAGGCCTTCATCGATGCCGGCGTGGAGGCGGGATACGGCGCCACCGACGACTACAACGGCCGCCGTCAGGAAGGCTTCGGCGCGATGCACATGACCGTGCGCGACGGGCTGCGCTGGTCGACGGCGCGCGGCTATCTGCGCCCGGTCCAGGGCCGTGCGAACCTGCGCGTGATCAAGCATGCGCTGGCCGATCGGGTGATGATCGAGAACGGGCGCGCCGTCGGCGTCGCCTATTCGAGTCGCGGGATCTCCCGCGAGGCCTGGGCGCGGCGCGAGGTGATCCTGGCCGCCGGCTCCGTCGGCTCACCGACCATCCTGCAACGCTCCGGCATCGGCCCCGCAGACGCGCTGAAGCGGCACGGCATCTCCGTGATCGCCGACCGGCCGGGCGTGGGCGGCAACCTTCAGGACCATCTGGAGGTCTATTTCCAGTTCCGCTGCACCCAGCCGCTTAGCCTGAACCGCCACCTGTCGCTCTGGCGCAAGGGGCTGATCGGCGCACGCTGGCTGCTGTTCCGGACCGGGCTCGGCGCCACCAATCATTTCGAGTCCTGCGCCTTCATCCGGTCGCGCGCCGGCTTGGAGTGGCCGGACATCCAGTATCATTTCCTGCCGGGTGCGATGCGCTACGACGGCAATGCCGCCTTCGACGGCGACGGCTTCCAGGTTCATGTCGGTCCGAACAAGCCGAAGAGCCGGGGTCGAATCGACATCGCCGACAGCGATCCGGCAACCAAACCGACGATCCGGTTCAACTACCTCACGGAGCCGGACGACATCGCGGACTGGCACCGGATCGTGCATCTCACCCGCGAGATCATGCGGCAACCGGCGATGGAGCCGTATCGCGGCGAGGAGATTCAACCGGGTTCGGACATCACCAGCGACGAGGCGATCGACGCCTGGGTGCGCCAGAACGTGGAGAGCGCCTATCATCCGTCCTGTACCTGCCGGATGGGCGATCCCGACGACGCCGAGGCGGTGCTGCGCCCGGATCTGACGGTGATCGGGGTGGAGGGTCTGCGCGTCGCCGACAGCTCGATCTTCCCGACGATTCCCAACGGCAACCTCAACGCCCCGACCATCATGGTCGCAGAAAAGGCCGCCGATCTGATCCTCGACCGCCCGGCCCCCGCGCGCGACAATGCCGCGGTTTGGATAGCGCCGGACTGGCGAACGACACAGCGTGAAGCGCATCCCGGGTAAAATTCCCGCCCGAGTTCGGTTTGAGATTTCCCAATCTCCCCGAAAAGATTAGGTTCATGTTCGTGTACAGCCTTTGATACAAATCTGTACCGTAAAGGTTGGGGGTCTGTGGCCGACGATATCGACAGTCTGGCAGCGATGGGGCGTAAGTTCCGCGCGCGCAAGCACGGCAACCTGACGGATCGGCGCATCAATTCGCGCCGACTGGATGTGTTCAAGCTGACCGAGTCCGCCCGGAAGTCCGGTCGGGATTTCCGCCCGATGTTCAGGACGGAGGCGCTGAACGACTGCGTCGTCAGCAAGGAGGTCGTGCCCGACACGCTGAAGCACATCTACAAGCCGCACCAGTTGGCGACGAAGATCTACTTCCCCTATGCCGAGGACGCCAATGCCGAGGCGACCGGTGGCATCGGCGGCAAGGCGGTCTACGTCAACGAGGTGAATTTCGACCGCAAGCTTGAGATGAATTTCATCGGTTCCCAGCCCGAGGACGTGAAGCTCCACGACATCGAGATCCTGGAGGTCTTCGACACCCTTCCCTCGCTGGACCCGTTCCTCATCCGCGACAAGTTCCAGATTTCCGACATCGAGGTCGACGAGGTCTATTTCGAGATTCCGAAAGAGGAATGGACCTTCATCAAGTCGCGCGTGGTCGACAAGTTCCGCCCCCTGGCCCGGATCGCCTTCGGCGACAGCGTCAAAGGCCAGGACGTCGAGCGCAACACGGTCCGTCTCGTCGAGGTCATGTGGGATGCCAAGGACACCAAGACCCTGGATCCGCTCACCAAGGCCCTGATGATCAAGACCGAGGATGCCGGCGCGCTGTATTATTCGTGGAAGGGCATCGTCTACTACGAAATCAAACTGCATCAGATCCAAACCGACTTCAACGAGATGATTAAGCGGGTCAAGCAGTTCGAGGCCGATAAATCCAAGAAATACTACGACGGCGCCGTCGTGGTGGACTGGGCCCGCGCCAGAAAGCGGCTGATGAATCTGTGGGAAGGCGCGCAGAGCATCATGAAGACCTACCAGAAGGTCTATGATGACTTCTTCGTCCGAGGCGAGAGTCCGGTCTCGTTCCGCAAGTTCTTCGAGACCGCGGAGGATTTGTTCTGGTTTCTCGGCACCTCGATCTCGGTGATCGACAGTGTGATCGAGCAGAACGACAAATTCCCGAGGAACTTCGAGGAAAGCAAGGATCGACTGACACTGTTCTACTACGACATCATCGAACTGACGCGGCTGACCGAATAACCAACCACAAGGCCGCTGGTTCGGGAGGACCCTATGACTGCCTGGGACTACATTATCGTCGGCGCCGGCTCGGCCGGCTGCGTGCTGGCCAACCGGTTGAGCGCGGCCCCGACCAACCGCGTGCTGCTGCTGGAGGCGGGGCGCAAGGACGACAGCCCCTACATCCCGGTCCCGGTGGGGTTCTACAAGCTGCTGAACAGCAAGACCTACAACTGGGGTTTCTGGACAGAGCCGGAGGATGGCACCGGCAATCGGGCGATCGCCACTCCGCGCGGCAAGACCCTGGGCGGGTCCTCGTCGATCAACGGCCTGCTCTATGTGCGCGGCCAGCCGCTCGACTACGACACCTGGGCGCAGTTCGGAAACCGCGGCTGGAGCTACGAGTCGGTCCTGCCGTATTTCCGGCGCTCGGAAACCTTCGTCGATGGCGGCGATGACAGCCGCGGCACCGATGGGCCGCTCTCCATCACCACGACGACGGAAAAGCACGAACTGCTCGACGCTTTCATCACGGCCGCCGAGGCCACCGGCTTCCCGCGCAACGCCGACTATAACGACGGCGACCAGGACGGCTTCGGCTACTATCAGATGACCATGCGCAACGGTAAACGCGCCAGCACCGCCCGGGCGTTTCTGCACCCGGTCACCAGCCGGCCGAACCTGAAGGTCGAGACCAACGCCTTCGCCACCGGAGTGATTCTGGAAGGCCGGCGCGCCGTCGGCATCCGCTACACCGTCAAGGGCCAGCCCCGCGAAGCGCGGGCGTCCGGCGAGGTGATCCTCGCGGCGGGAGCGGTGCAGTCGCCGCAGTTGCTGGAACTCTCGGGCATCGGTCAGGCAGAGCTGCTCTCGACCCATGGCATTGGCGTCGTGCACGACTTGCCCGGAGTCGGCGAGAACTACCGCGACCATTACGGCACCCGCATGCGCTGGCGCGTGACCCAACCGATCACACTCAACCAGCTCACCCGCGGCCTGCCCTTCGTCAAGGAACTCGCCCGCTACGCCCTGTTCGGCGAAGGCATCCTGACCTATGGCGCCGGGGCCGTGCATGGCTTCGTGAAGACCCGCCCCGACATGGATACACCCGACGTCCAGTTCCATCTGGCGCATGCGAGCTATGCCGATGCCGCCACCCGCAAGCTGGAGAAGGAACCCGGCATGACGCTCGCCGTTTGCCAATTGCGCCCGGAAAGCCAGGGAACAATCCACATCAAGTCGCCGGACCCGGCGACCCCGCCAGCGATCATCGGCAATTTCCTTTCCAACCCGATCGACGTCGACGCCATTGTCGAGGGCATGAAGATCGGCCGGCGTATCGCCGGGGCGGCGCCGCTCGACGCCTATCGCGGCCATGAGATGACGCCAGGCGCCGACTGCACCGCCGACGCCGATTTCGAGCGGTTCGCCCGCGAGACCGGCCAGACCCTCTATCACATCGTCGGAACCGCGAAGATGGGCCCGGCGAGCGACCGCATGGCGGTGGTGGACGACCGTCTGCGGGTGCACGGGGTGGACGGGCTCCGGGTGATCGACGCCTCGATCATGCCGACCCTGATCTCCGGCAACACCAATGCCGCCACCATCATGGTCGCCGAGAAGGGCGCGGACATGGTGCTGGAAGATGCGAAGGGCCGGGTGGTGGCCTAGCTGCCCTTCCCCGCCACCGCCCCCCGTCGAGGCGCCGCTCTCGACGGATGGCGGAGCCCGCTCAACCGACCGAAATTTGCCGTGCCTCCGGCGAAGCCGGATAGCCGCAAGCAATCCGCACCTTTACCGATGGAGCCCCTTAGGGTCTACTTCCGGCGCTGACAAACATCGAATGCACTCCGACAGAAGGGTGCACAAACCATCAAAGCAACACAGTGGAGGAACCATAGATGAGAAAGACGCTTACCGCGCTCAGCTCTGCCATTATCTCAGTCGGTCTGCTGAGCACGCCCGCGGCAGCCGAACTGGATAAACTTGACCTGAAGGTCGTCGGGACCTGGGGCAACTTGTCGAACTGGAAGATCAACGAGGGGCCGTTCTGGAACGAGACGATTCCGAAGGCCTCGGGCGGCAGGATCACCGCCAACGCCGTGCCGCAGACCGATGTCGGCATCAAGGGCTTCGAGGTCGTGCGCATGATGAAGATCGGCGTGTTCGATGTCGCCCACGGCGTCGTCGGCTACATTGCCGGTGAGGACCCGATCGCCGAGGGCGTCGACCTGGCGGGCGTGATCCAGAACTGGGATGACGCGAAGGCCTCGATGGATGCCTATCGGCCGATCATCGCCAAGCAGTTCGAAGAGACCTACGGGTCCAAGCTGATGGCGCTCTATCCGTTCCCGAGCCAGATGCTGTGGTGCAATGCCGACGTGAACAGCGCCGAGGATCTGGTCGGCAAGAAAGTGCGCGTCTACACCACCTCCATGGGTGACCTGATCGAGGGCCTGGGCGCAACCTCCGTGACCATCGCCTTCGCCGAAGTCGTCCCGGCGCTGGAGAAGAAGGTCGTCGATTGCGGCATCACCGGCACCATGCCGGCCTATCAGGCCAAGTGGTGGCAGATCGCCAACCATGCCTATCTGATGAAGGTCGGTTACACCGCGACGTTCGCGGCCATCAACCTCGGCACCTGGAACAAGATGAGCGACGAGACCAAGGCGTTCTTCGAGAAGCAGTATGCCGAGTTCGAGGCGTCGTCCTGGGCCAAGACCATGGCCGAGGACGAGATGGGCATCATCTGCAACACCGGCGTGGGCGGGACCTGCACCGAGGGTGAGCCCGGCGGCATGAAGAAGGTCGAGCCGAGTGCGGCCGACGATGCCAAGCGCAAGCAGGTGCTGGAGAACGTGGTTCTGAAGCGCTGGGCCGAGCGTTGCGCCGAGAAGTTCGGCGAGAAGTGCATCGACGACTGGAACGCCACCATCGGCAAGATCGCCGGCGTCACCGCGCCGAAGCCGTAACCAACGTCACCATGTGATACGGCCCGGGCACCACAGGGCGCCCGGGCCGTTTTCTATTCCGCCAACCATCGAAGGGCCCGGCCGACGGGCGCGGCGCTACTCCGCTGCTTCGCTGGGAGGCAGGCTTTCCTTGCTGACTCCGCTCGACAGCATGTCGGTCATCGCGCTGTCCTCGACGCCGATCTGCAGCACGTCGTTGAACCGATTGAAGAATCCGCACAGCGAGATGCGCAGGGTCAACTCGACAATCTGTTCTTCGGTGAACTGCGCCCGCAGATCCTCGAAGGTCTTGTCCCGAATCCGGTGGAAGTCGTTGGTCACCTTGACCGCGTAGTCGCGCACCAGATGGTCGACCGCGTCGAATCCGGGGACACTCTCATCGAGGATATGCTCGACGGACTCGGTCGACACACCCTGTTCGACCAGGCGCGGCGCATGGTGGATGACGCAGTATTCGCAGGCGTTCAGCTTGGAGACCACGACCAGCGCAATCTCCAGATAGCGTTTCGGCAGGATCGCCTCATCCGCGAATTCAAGCAGCAGGCCCATGATGTGCTTCAGCGCGGGCGGGCGGTGCGCGAAAACCTTCACCTGATTCAAAAACGGCCCGTACTCGCGCGCAAACCGCTCATACACGGGCCGAACGTCTTCCGGCACTTCGTGCATTTCTACATCACGTACACGCGCCATAGGTTGTCTCCTTAATAGATCGTTAACGGACAGAGCTGTATACAATGCCTTCGGGAGTTGGCCACAAGGGGGCGGGATCATCAATCGTCGGTGTCAGCGTGGGCGGGTATCCGTTGAAAAACTATGGGTATTTGCCCCCTTTTTTTGCCACGGACATTGGTGTTGACTGCCGCCGAAGTCACGTCGTGACCAACGATTCACACATGCGCAAAGAGCATGCGCTCATGATTGGTGAGGAGGCATATGCATGGGTAAGACCCTGACCGTATTCGGTGCAGCTTTGATCTCGGTCGGCCTGATGGCCGGGCCGGCTTCGGCTGAACTGGATACCCTGAATCTCAAGGTCGTCGGGACCTGGGGTAACCTCTCGAACTGGAAGGTCAACGAGGGTCCCTTCTGGAACGAGACGATGCCTGAGAAATCCGGCGGCAAGATCACGGCCGATGCCGTGCCGCAGACCGATGTCGGCATCAAAGGCTTCGAAGTGATGCGCATGCTGAAGATCGGCGTGTTCGACGTCGCTCACGGCGTGATCGGCTACATCGCCGGCGAAGACCCGGTGGTAGAAGGCGTCGACATCGCCGGCGTCGCGCAGAGCTGGGAAGACGTCCGTGGCACGGCCGACGCCTATTGGCCCATCATGGAGAAGCAGTTCGCAGAGACCTACGGCGCGAAGCTTCTGGCGATCTATCCGTTCCCGAGCCAGATGCTGTGGTGCAATGCCGAGGTCAACAGCGTCGCGGACCTGACGGGCAAGAAGGTCCGCGTCTACACCACGTCCATGGGTGACCTTGTCGAGGGCCTGGGCGGCACGTCCGTGACCATCGCCTTCGCCGAAGTCGTCCCGGCGCTGGAGAAGAAGGTCGTCGATTGCGGCATCACCGGCACCATGCCGGCCTATCAGGCCAAGTGGTACCAGGTCGCCACCCACGCCTTCCCGCTGAAGGTGGGTTATTCCATGTCCTTCGCGGCCATGAACCTCGGCACCTGGAATCGTATGAATGACGAGACCAAGGCCTTCATCGAGAAGTCGATGAAGGAATATGACGAGACCGCCTGGAAGAACATGATCGCCGAGGACGAGATGGGCATCATCTGCAACACCGGCGAGGGCGGGACCTGCACCGAGGGCGAGCCCGGCAACATGACCCTGGTCAAGCTGTCGGACAGCGACACCGCCGCCCGCAAGAAGGCCCTTGAGGACGTCGTCCTCAAGCGTTGGGCCGAGCGCTGCGCCCAGAAGGCTGGCGTGAAGTGCGTCGACGACTGGAATGCGACCGTCGGCAAGGTCACCGGTGTGACCGCGCCGAAGCCGTAAAACAGTCCGGCTTTGGAGATCGACCCGGGTGCCTTATGGTGCCCGGGTCATCTTTATCTCATGCACTTTCGCGGAAGGTACCAAACGGTGCTGGACAAGCTCTTAGAAGCCAACCTTAAGCTCTCCGAAGTGATGGTCTGGTTCGGCGGTGTCGCTCTGATTGGCGCCGCCTTCATGGTTACGGTGGACGTGACTCTGCGCGATATCTTCCTGGTCACCCTCGGTGGCGCGGACGAGATGTCAGGATATGTGTTTGCGATCTCGACGGCTTTCGCCTTTCCCTATGCGGTGCTGCATCGCGCGAATGTCCGGATCGACGCTCTCTACATCCCCCTCCCCCCGCGGATCCGCTCCGTCCTGGATCTGGTCGCTCTGGCCGGCATGGCGGTGTTCTTCTATCCGATGACCTGGCGGATCTGGCTGATGCTCCAGGACAACATCCATTTCTGGACCAAGTCCATTACCCCCCTTCAGACCCCTGTCGCCGTTCCGCAGGCGCTCTGGTTCGCCGGAATGCTGATTTTCTGCGCGACCGTGCTGCTGGTTTTCGTGGCGGCGCTGGTCCGGCTGTTGCGCGGCGATCTCGCTGGCGTGCACGATATCGCCGGGGTTCCTACACTCGACGAAGAGATGAATAGCGGCGACGGCGGCCTGCCCGGCTAACCGCGGACACCTATGGAGACTGAGACGTCATGCTCGGCACCACGCTGATCATTCTCATCGTGCTGATTGCGCTCAGCATCCCGATCGCCGCCGCACTCGGCACGCTCGGGCTGGCACTGGACCAGATCTATTCCGGCGGCTTTCTGTGGCGCGGTCTGGCGGACAACGCCTGGCAGACCTCGATCGAATTCCTGCTGGTCGCCATTCCGATGTTCGTGCTTCTGGGAGAGATCCTGCTGCGCGCCGGCATCGCCCAGCGCATGTACGCCGCCCTTGTGCAGTGGCTGTCCTGGCTGCCCGGCGGGCTGATGCATTCGAATGTCGGCGCTTGCGCGATGTTCGCCGCCACCTCCGGTTCCAGCGTGGCGACGGCTGCGACCGTCGGCACCGTGGCGCTTCCGGAGGTCGAAAAGCGGGGCTACAACGAGCGCCTGTTCCTTGGCACGCTCGCCGCCGGCGGCACGCTCGGCATCCTGATTCCGCCCTCCATCAACCTGATCGTCTACGGCCTGCTGACCGACACCTCGGTGCCGGAACTGTACCTAGCCGGCTTCATCCCGGGCATCATCCTGGCCGGGCTGTTCATGCTGACGGTTGTGATTTTCTGCCTGTTCCGACCGAGCCTTGACGGCGACAAGGTCGAGACATCGTGGGCGTTGCGATTCCGCGTCCTGCCGGATCTGCTGCCGCCGCTCGGCATTTTCATGGTGGTGGTCGGCTCGATCTATGCCGGTATCGCCACGCCGACCGAAGCCGCATCGCTCGGCGTGGTCGCCGCCCTGTTCCTCGCCGCCTGCTACCGCACCCTGTCGGTCTCCATGCTGCGCGAGGCGATCGAGGGAACGATGAAGACCACGGCCATGGTGATGCTGATCATCATGGCGGCGATCTTCCTGAACTTCGTGCTCGGCATGATCGGCCTCACCCAGGCGCTGGCCGGCTTCATCGCCGCCCTCGGGCTGTCCCCGTTCCAGACCCTGCTGGTGGTGATCCTGTTCTATCTGGTGCTCGGTTGCTTCATGGAGACGCTGTCGATGCTGATCACCACGGCGCCGATCATCACCCCGATCGTCGTCGGCCTCGGCTACGACCCGGTGTGGTTCGGTATTCTGCTGATGGTGATGCTGGAGACCGCGCTGATCACCCCGCCGATCGGGGTGAACCTGTACGTGGTTCAGGGCGTGCGACGGACCGGTCCGATGTCGGACGTGATGATCGGCGTCATTCCATTCCTGATCGCCATGTTCGCGATGGTGGCGCTCCTGGTCGGCTTCCCCGACCTCGCCCTCTGGCTGCCGTCCCTGTTCTACTGAGCGACGCAAGAACCCAGGGCCTAGAATAGAAAAGCCCCCTCCCCGGCCGGATGCCAGGGAGGGGGCTTTGCGTTTCAGGCGGCGCGGAAAATTATCCCCCGCCGGCCTCGTAGCCGGGAATATCGGTGACCAGCATGTGCCCCGGCGTATGGGTAATCACCAGCGGCAGTTTGGCCTGCAGCACAGTGCGCTGAGGCGTCACGCCGCAGGCCCAGAACACCGGCACCTCGCCCTCCTCGATCCGGGTCGGATCGCCGAAATCGGGCGTCGCGATATCCGCGATGCCGATCTCCGCCGGGTCGCCGATATGCACCGGCGCGCCGTGGGCGTGCGGGAAGCGCGCGGTGATCGCGGCGGCGCGGATCGCATTGGCCATGGTCATCGGCCGCATCGACACCACCATCTCGCCGCCGAACGGTCCGGCCGGCGTGGTCTGCATGTTGGTGCGGTACATGGAGACGGTCGTGTCCTCGTCCCAGTGCCGCAGCCGGATACCGTCGGTCACCAGCGCCTGCTCGAAGGTGAAGGAGCAGCCGATCACGAAGGCGACGGAATCGTCCGCCCACAGGGCGGTGATATCCGACACCGCCTCGCTCAGGGCGCCATCGCGGAAGATATTGTAGGACGGGACGTCGGTGCGGATATCGACATCGACACCCAGCGTGAACAGGTCCGGATTACCGGTATCGGACACGCCGACCAGCGGGCATGGCTTCGGATTGCGCTGGCAGAACCGGAAGAAGTCGAGCGCGTTGGCCGCCGGCAGGATCACCAGATTGCCCTGCAGGTAGCCCGGCGCCAGCCCGGCGGTGTGGCCGGTATGCACGCCCTCGCGGATCAGCCGGCGCGCCTCGCGCGGATCGGCGGCACGCTCCGGAATGGGCATTGGGGCCTGGACGTTCATGGCGGGTCTCCCGAAGAAAAGCAGCGCTCAGGGTAACGCCATCACCGCCCGAGCGCGATGACGATCACCGATCCGACGACGATGAAGGTCGCCACGATCACCTTCGGCGTCAGTTTCTCGCGGTGGAACACCAGGGCGGACAGCAGCATGGTGAAGATCGGCGAGGACGCGACGATCGGGGCGATGACGACCAGATCGCCGCGCAGCAGACCGGTGTTCAGACAACAGATCGCCGCCGCCATGGTCGCCCCGCCGAGCGCGAACCACTTCACCCCCGGGGCCCGCCAGTTCACCACCACCGGTTCCCGGCGCACCCCACGCAACGACCAGGTGAGCACGGTCGAGACCGTGAAGCCGACCAGACCGGCGAAATAGGGATCGGGGATCCCCGATTCCATGCCGATCTTCGAGAGCACATGGCCCAGCGCCCGCAGAAAGGCCGCGCCGACGGGCAGCAACAAGGCCCAGAACGGCCAGTCGACCTTCACCTTGCCGCGTTTGGAGAGCAGCAGCACGGCGACGACGATCCCGCCGGTGCCGATCGCCAGCGGCAGAGTGTACATCTCCCCCAGGATCAGCACGCCCATGGCGGTGCCGAACAGCGGCGAGGTGGAGGCGAGCGTGCTGACCAGGGTCGGGCCGAGATAACGCATGCCCGCGACCGCCAGATTGGCCGAGAGGGCGGGCCGGAACAGGCCGATGGCGACGAAGATGAGCACCGCCGGCTCGAGCCAGTAGGACCAGGTCATGAAGAACGGCGCCGCCAGCCAGAGCGTGCCGGCCGCCGCCGTGATCGACACCATGGCCCCGGTCCGGCCGTCGATGGTGGCGAGCCCGATGTTCTGCCACTGCGAGCCGATCGCGAACAGCAGTGCCGCGGTCGTGGCCAACATCAGCGGTACATAGTCGAACGGAACCCCCACGCCCTCCGTCATGTCCGGCCGCCGCGACCGGTTTCTGCTGATGTCACGCGCAGCTCCTCACTCTTTCCAAACCGCCGGGCAAGGCCGTCAGACAACCGGGCACAGGCCGCCGTCGACATTGATGGCCGTTCCCGTCACATAGCCTCCCTCCTTGGAGGCCAGCAGGGTGGCGACGGCGGCGAATTCCTCGGCGGTGCCGACCCGACCCATGGGGATCATCTCCCCCATCTCGGTGTAATAGTCGTCGAGGGTGCGGCTGCCGTCCTCGGCGGCGTGGCGTTTGACCCACTGATCGCTCTCGATGCGACCGACCAGCAGGGCGTTCACTAGGACGTTATACGGCGCGTATTCGCTCGCCATCGCCTTGGTCAGCGCCATTCCGGCGGCCCGGGTCACGGCGGTCGGCGCACCCTCGGCCGGCGGCGCCTTCGCGCCGGTGTTCAGGATGTTGATCACCCGGCCCCAGCGCCGCTGCTGCATCTCCGGCATCAGCCGGCGGCAGAGCCGGATGGCGCCGAACAACTTGAGATCGATATCGGCCTGCCAGACGGAATCGTCATGACTGGCGAACGGACCGCGCTTCGACGAGCCGGCATTGTTCACCAGGATGTCGATCGCACCGAGCTGCGCCTGGGCGATGTCGCAAACCAATTCGCAGCCCTCGGCGGTGGAGACGTCGCCTGCGATGGGGACCACGTCCGCCCCGGTCTCCGCCTTGATCGCGGCAGCCGTCTCGTTCAGCACCTCCTGGCGCCGGGCCACGATGGCGACCCGCCCGCCCGATTCGGCGAACCGGGTGGCGATCGCCTTGCCGATGCCGAGACTGCCACCGGTGATCAGCGCTGAGCGCCCGTCGAGCCGTACATCCATTGTCCTCACCTCATCTGGTCTTGTTCTGCTCGCAGAATGGCATGCCGAACGGGTTTTGGGAGAGGCGAATTGTGTACAAAGAGAAGTTCCGGGAGAAGTTCCGGCCACGCGCTGCCCCTCCGACCCGGGCCTGGAAACGCGCAGCCCCGATGCGCCGGACGGGCTCCCCTGCAGATTGATTTTTTGACGATGGCCGAACAGTCATTCCTGAAAGGATTTCACCTCTTGTTTAGCGACACGCGGGCGGTAAGCATGGGCGCATGGATCTCAAGACACATAACCGCTACGGCTTCTCGCCGCTCGACTCCCGCCCGGTCTACGACTGGCCCGGCGGGAAGCGCCTCGCCGTCTGTTTCTGCAACAATATCGAGATCTTCTCGTTCCTGGACGGGCTTGGCTCGGACAGCGCGAGCTTCGGCGCGCCGCAGTCCACCCGGAACTACGCCTGGCGCGACTACGGCAACCGGGTTGGCCAGTGGTACCTGTTTGACCTGTTCGACGAGATGCAGGTCCCGGCCTCGCATAATCTCAATTCACTGCTGCTGGAAACCTGCCCGGAGATCGCCGTGCGGATCCGCGCTCGCGGCGATGAGGTGGTCGCCCATGGCCGCACCAATGCCGAGCGCCAGGACGGGCTCGAGGAATCGGCCGAGGCGGCGCTGATCCGGGAGGCGACGGAGACGCTGACCACGTTCTTCGGCGACCGGCCCACCGGTTGGCTCGGTCCCTATCTGGCGCAGACGCCGGTCACCCTCGACCTGCTGAAGGAGGCCGGATACAGCTATGTGATGGACTGGCCGGCCGACGACCAGCCGTTCTGGATGCGCACCCGCAGCGGCAAAATCCTGTCAGTCCCGTATTCGATCGAGGTGAACGATTCGCCGGCGATGGTGTCGCGCCAGCATTCGGGCGAGGAATTCGAGCGGATGATGATCGATCAGTTCGACGAGCTGCTGCACCAGTCGAAGAAGCGGCCACTGGTCTATACCGCGGTCCTGCATCCGTTCATCATCGGTCAGCCTTATCGGCTGCGCGCGCTGCGCCGGGCGATGAAGCACATCCTGCGGCATCGTAACGAGGTGTGGCTGACCACCCCGGGGAGGATCGCCAGTTTCTGCGCACGTCTGCCAGCCGGAACCGTTCCAGGTTCGGGAAAATAAGACGGCCAGCGGCGCCGATCAGGCGTCGTGGGTGCCACGCATGTAGCGTTTCTCGGGGTGGTAGGCACGCCTCCCCCACCAGGAGAAGATATCGCTGCGCAGGCGGGAGATGAGGCTGAGAACGGTCATCGGAAGCGAGCCGAGGGTTGGGGTTGCGGGCAGCGGAACCATGTTTCTGATCCTCACGAAAGGTACCTGATCCCTCTTAACAAGCAATAAACAGGCCAAGTTCATTTTGCATCGCACCATTTCCTTCTGGGAACCGATTCAGGCGGCGCAATATTGTTTCCACGCGAATGCGGCAGACGGTGGGCGGCACCGTGGCGGCGGTCGGGCGCACATCATGCCGACCGCAGATCACGTTTCCGCCTTGAACACCGGCGGAGAGGTCGTCCAGTCTCTTGTGCGCCGCACCATCACCGGCCGCGAGGCTCAGCCCGGCGCCGCGGATCCGCAGACGGAGACCTGACATGCTTGAGATCAACGCCGACCGCCTGCTCTCCGACCTGTACGAGCTGCGCAAGATCGGCACCTACAAGACCGGGGTGCACCGCCCGACCTTGTCGCCGGACGACATGACGTCGCGTCACTGGCTGGTCGACAAGCTCAAGGCTTTTGGCCACGACGCCGAAATCGACGGCATCGCCAATGTCGTCGGCCGGGCGCCCGGCGACGGTCCGCACATCCTGTCAGGCTCGCATATCGAGACCCAGAACCAGGCCGGTTGGCTCGACGGGGCGCTCGGCGTGATCTACGCGCTGGAAGCGGCGCGCGCGGTGGCGGAAAGCGGCGCCTTTGGCGGCAGCGGCGTGGACGTCATCGCCTTCGCCGACGAGGAAGGCCATTTCGCCGACATGCCCGGCAGCCATTCCTGGGTCGGCGCCCTCGCGGAAGAGAAGATCGACAAGGCGGTGGACCGCACCCACGGCATGCCTTTGCGCGACGCCCTGGCCAAGGCCGGTCTCGCCGGCAGGCCCCGCCTGCAGATGCCGAAGGACCGCTACCTCTGCTTCCTGGAAGCGCATATCGAGCAGGGCGGCTGGCTCGAGGCCAACGACCTGACCATCGGCGTCGTCACCTCGATCGTCGGCATCTGGCAATACCGGATCGTCATCGAGGGATCGCAGAACCATGCCGGCACCACGATGATGAGCATGCGCCGGGATGCCGGCGTGGCGGCGACGCGGCTGCTGCAGACCATCGAGCGGGAGTTCCCGAAGGTCGCCGCCGAGCTCAGCGTGTGGACCGCCGGTCGTATCACCCTCGATCCCGGCGCGCCCGCCATCGTGCCGGGCGGGGCGGAGATCCTGTTCCAGTTCCGCGACGCCGAGTCCGCCGTCCTCGACCGCATGCACATCAAGCTGCAGGAACTGGTCGACGCGGAGAATGCCGACGGCCCGTGCGGTGTCCGCCTGGAGGTCGTCAGCACCAACAAGCCGGCGGTGATGGACGACACGCTGAAAGCCGCCTTCACCAGTGCCGCCGAGCAGGTCTGCCCCGGCCGGCACACCCTGATGCCGAGCGGCGCTGGCCACGATGCACGCACGCTGGCGCCCTATATCCCCTGCGGCATGCTGTTCGTCCCCAGCATCGACGGGGTATCGCATCACTGGAGCGAGAACACCGCCGACGCGGATATCGTCGCCGGCTGCCGGGTCTTCGCCGGCGCCATCGGCGACCTGCTCGCCGCGGCGAGGGGCTGACGGGAACCGGACATCGCCCGCGTCGAACACCGACATTTGAAAAGTCTTACGCTCGACATCGACAGGTCCGACCGCCTCTACTTTGCGTAGGAGAGGTATGTCTCGATGGATTGGACTCTTCGTGCTCTCGTTCCTCGCTGCCTGTTCGCCGCTGCAGATCGTCGACCGACTGACCCCAAGGACAGGATACGAGCGCAGCCGGGATATGCCCTATGGCGCCGGCCCCCGGCAGCGTTTCGACCTGTATGAGCCGACGGGTCCGGCGCGCGACGCTCCCGTCATCGTCTATTTCTATGGCGGCGGCTGGAAGAGCGGCGACAAGGACGATTACCGCTTCGTCGCCCAGACCCTGACCAGGGCGGGCTACACCGTCGCCATCCCCGACTACCGCCTGTATCCCCAGGTCACGTTCCCGGCCTTCGTCGAGGACGGGGCCGCGGCGGTGGCGGAGATCGTGACGTTCGTGCGGCGCCCGGTGATCCTGATGGGTCACTCGGCGGGCGCCCATATCGCCATGATGCTGACCCTGGACAAGCAATGGCTCGCCACCGCCGGGCTCGATGCCGACGAGACTGTGAAAGCGACGATCGGCCTCGCCGGGCCGTATGATTTCCTGCCCCTATCGAACGACCTGCGGCCGATCCTCGCCCCGCTCGGTGATCCGGAGGCCAGCCAGCCGATCGTTCATGCCCGCGGCAACGCCCCGCCCCTGCTGCTGGTCCATGGCGAGGCCGATACCACGGTGCTGCTGAAGAACACGCGGAACCTCGCCGCGGCCGTCGAGGCCAAGGGCGGCACAGTAACGGTGATTACCTATCCCAAGGTCGCCCATGCCGGCGTGATCGGCGCCTTCGCCAAGCGCCTCGGCTTCCTGGCCCCGACCCGGGGCGACGTGCTGGCATGGCTGGACGCCCGTGGGCTCTAGCAGCGCCCGGCTTCCGTCGGTTGTATCGCGGGGGTTGCCATCCCCGTGGCGAGGGGTCAAATCTGCCTCACCAATCAACAGTCCCCGCACGAACGGAGAGCCCGATGCAATACCTCCACACAATGGTCCGCATCAAAGACGTGGATGAGAGCCTTAACTTCTACTGTGGCCTTCTCGGTCTGGAGGAGATCCGCCGCTACGACAGCGAGAAGGGCCGCTTCACCAACATCTTCCTGGCCGCTCCCGAGGACAAGGAGAGCGCCGCCTCCGACAAGAAGGCGCCGATGCTGGAACTGACCTACAACTGGGATACCGAGGACTACAAGGTCGAGGGCCGCGCCTGGGGCCATCTGGCGTTCCGCGTCGACGACGTTTACGCGACCTGCCAGAAGCTGCAGGACAACGGCGTGGTCATCAACCGCCCGCCGCGCGACGGCTACATGGCCTTCGTGAAGTCGCCGGACGGCATCTCCATCGAGTTGCTGAACAATGGCGGGCCGAAGGATCCGGCCGAGCCCTGGGCGTCGATGGAAAACACCGGCTCCTGGTAATTTCCGTCAGGCGGACTCGCCGACCGGCAGCCCGGAGACGGTGATCCCGTATTCGCGGAGCACCTCTTCGGTGTGTTCCCCCAATCCCGGCGGCGGACGGTCGATACGCGGCCCGTCCGCCGCACTTCTGTACGGCGCCATCGGCAGCCGGACCGGATGGTCGAAGCCCGGCGGGGCCGGCACCTCGGCCAGCGTACCGCGATGGGCGAGTTGCGGTTCCTTCACCGCATCGGGGATCGAATTCACCCGGCTGATCGGCACGCCGCGGGCACCGAGCCGCTTTGCCCAGGACGCTGCCGTATCCGTCGGGAATGCTGCCCGCAGGGTGCTGTCCACCAGGTCCCGGTTGGCGATCCGCGCCTTGCTGTCGATGAAACGCGGGTCCTCCAGCAGATGGGCCAACCCCATCTCCTCGAACACCGCCCGCACATGGGTCTGCATGGTCGCCGCCATCAGCACCGTGCCGTCAGCGCATTCGAAGCTGTTGGCGGTGGGGAGGTGGGTGGCCGAACTGTTGCCGATCAGCCCGCCCGGATTGCCGTCCACGGTCCATTGGGCGATCGACGGCGCCTGAATGTTGAGAGCCGCGTCCAGCATGGAAACGTCTAGATACTGCCCCTCGCCGGTCCGCTCGCGGCGAAACAGGGCGGCGGCCACGGCATAGGCGGCGGACGCGCCGGTGAACAGGTCGACCGGGAAGTAGCCGGTGCGGGTCGCGCCGGTCGCCGGCGAGCCGTTGGTCGACATCATGCCCGAGGCCGCCTGGATCGCGCCGTCATACGCCCCTTCCTTCGAGCGCGGTCCGGTCGCCCCGTAGCCGGTGATCTGGCAGTAGACGATGTCCGGCTTGATCGCCCGCACGTCCTCCCAGCCGAGGCCGAGCCGTTCGGCGACGCCGCCGCGGAAGTTCTGGGCGACCACGTCGGCGGTCTCGATCAGCTTGTGGGCGATCCGCCGCCCCTCCTCCGACTTCAGGTCGATGGCGACGCTGCGCTTGCCGTGGTTCAGGGCGAGAAAGGCGGAGCCCATGTCGATATCGGTGTATTTGCTGGGAATCATCCGGTTGCGCATCTGATCGCCGCCACCCTTGCCGGGCGACTCGATCTTGATGACGTCCGCCCCCTCCTGGGCCAGCAGCGCCGTCAGATATGGGCCCGACAGCACCTGGGTGAAATCGACGACGCGGAGTCCCTCGAACGCTCTCGCCACACGCACCTCCCTGTTTGCGCCGGGTCTTGCCGCCCGGTCCCTCAACCAGCACGCTAGCGCGGATTCGGACCCGCGTGCAGCACCTGCCCTCGGGGAACGACAAAAAGACTGCAACGGGCGAACGCCATGACCGACACAGACACGACCACCAGCACCGGCGCGACCGTCAAACACGCCGCCGCTGACCTTTC
>JARGOG010000110.1 GCA_029212785.1 Thalassobaculaceae bacterium | reverse complement strand
GAGTGGTGCCCAGGGGCGGATTTGAACCACCGACACGCGGATTTTCAATCCGCTGCTCTACCAACTGAGCTACCTGGGCGGCGCTGAAGCGCGAGCGGGGTATATAGCGAGCCATATCCTGCCTGTCCAGCACGTCTCGACAGTGTTTTATCACCCATCGTCGGGCCGTTGAAGTGACGGGGCACGCCTCGTACATTGCCGGGGCCATGCAGATCGCCGATGCCCTCCGCCTCGCCATCCGTCACTTCAACGCCGGTCAGGCGGCTGAAGGCGTCGCTCTGTGCGACGCGATCCTGAACGTCCAGCCCGACAATCCGGTCGCCTGCTGTCTGCTGGCCCGCACCCGGCTGCGGGCCGGGGCGCCGGGCGAGGCCCGACGGCTGGTCGACCGGGCGCTGCGGGTCGCCCCCGATTACCCGGCAGGTCTCGAACTCGATGCCAGGCTGCGCGATGAAGCCGAGAACGCCGACCCGGCGGCCGCGGCCCGCGCCTATCGCCGGGCGCTGGTCGTGAGCCCGGCCGCGGGCGCGCTCTGGTTCGCCTACGGGAACCTGAAGCAGGGCGCGTTCGACGATGCCGCGGGTTCCGTTCCCTCCTATGCCCGGGCCCTGACCGCGACTCCCGACGAGATTCCGGTGGCGATGAACCTCGCCACCGCCCGGCTCAAGCTCGGCGAACCGCACCACGCCCTCGCGCTGTGCGAGACGGCCATCGCGGTCCGGCCGACCCATATCCGGGCACTGGCGCTCAAGACCACCGCCCTGTTCGACCTGGGCCGGCCGGAACCGGCCGACGCGCTGACCGGATTCGGCACCCTGACCCGGACGATGATGCTGCCGGTGCCGCAGGGATATGCGTCGATCGAGGCGTTCAATTCGGCCTTCGCCGCCGCCATCCGCGCCCATCCGAGTCGGCGCGACGACTACGACCCGACCAAGCGGGCGATCCGCGGCGGGTCTCTGGTCACCGACCTGCTGAAGCATGGCGACCCGGCGATCCGGGGATTTCACGCGTCCCTCGACGCCGCGATCGCGGCCTATGGCGACACGCTGCCGGACCTGCTCGGCCATCCGCATATCGACGGCCGGCCCCGCGGCTACGCGCTCGATGTCTGGGGCAACATCCTGCGCGCCCAGGGCCACCAGGACGGCCACATCCACAATCTCGGCTGGCTGTCGGGGGTGTATTACGTGGAGATGCCCGAGGCGCTGCGCGCGGACGACGCGGCGCACCAGGGCTGGATCGAATTCAACCGTCCGGGTTACGGCATTCCCGATCGGGAAACCGCGACCGACCACCGGGTCTGCCCCAAGCCCGGCATGATCGTGCTGTTCCCCTCCTATGTCTGGCACCGCACGGTGCCGTTCGACGGCGCGGGCGAACGGATCTCCGTCGCCTTCGATCTGCATCCGCGATGAAGCCGCCGGTGCTCCCCCCGTCGCCCGCCGCCGAGGCCGCCGTCATCGGGTCCCTGCAGCGCGCCGGCGCCCTGTTCCGGGCACGCCGCTACCTGGAGGCGGCGGAGGCCTATCGCGAGGTGATCCGTCTCAAGCCCAAGCTGGCGGACGTGCACAACAATCTCGGCGTCTCGCTGAAGGCGGCCGGACATGTGGCCGACGCCATCCCCTGCTTCCGTCGCGCGGTGCGGCTGAAGCCGGACTATCTGTCCGCCCACGCCAACCTCGCCTCCGCCCTGGAGGCGACCGGCGACCTGCGGGCGGCCCTGGAGCATCGCATCGACGCCTGGCGTCTGGAGCCCGACGCCTACGAGCCGCGCGACGCCTTGATCCGGACGTTGCGACGCTGTCCCTACGACAAGGCGCATCCCGGCGCACGCACGGCGCTCGCCGCCCTGCAGGCGAATTTTGATATCGACCAGCAGGGGCTGTCGGACCCGGCGATCCGGCTGTGGTCGAGCCATCCCGCGATCCGGCGCGGTATCGACAACGCATACCACGGGTTTCCCGAACGGCCGGCTGCCTCGGGGTTCAAGCCGATCTCCGACTTCCTGGCCGACGACGTGATCATCGGCGCGCTGTGCTGGTCCATCATCGCCCATCCGGGCATGGAAGCCTGGCTGACCCGGAGCCGACGATGGGTCCTCGACCACGCCGTCGAGGGCGACCTCGGCCGGATCGATCCCACCTGGCTCGCCGCCATCGCCCTGCAGGCCCGAGCGTCCGAATGGGTCTGGTTCGAGACCGAGGAGGAGCGGGATCAGTTGATCCGCCTTGCAGAACTCCAGGCCGAAGGCGTGGAGACACGGCACCGCGACCTTGTCCGGGCCCTGTATCTGCCGATGGAGACCGATCCGGACATCGACATTCTGTCCCGCGAGGTCGGCGCCCAGTCGCCCGACGATCTGTCGCCGCGGGCCTTGCTGCTCCGCCGCTCGCTGGTCCACTCGCGCGAGGAGTGGCATCTCGCCGAAGAGGTTTCCTCCACCGAGGTCCGCGACGAGGTCTCCCGTGCGGTGCAGAGCCAATACGAGGACAACCCCTATCCGCGTTGGCTGACGATCTCGCGACGGCCGCGGACCACGATCCGTCGGCACATGGCCCAGGTGCTCGCCCTGCCGCAGCCGCCGCGCGCCGAGGAGACCCTGCCCCGGATCCTGATCGCGGGATGCGGCACCGGCCGGCACGCGCTGCAGACCGCGCTGCGCTACGAGAACGCGGAGGTGCTGGCCATCGACCTGTCCCGCGCCTCGCTCGCCTATGCCCGTCGGATGGCCCGCGAGCTCCGGGTCCGCAACATCCGCTTCGCCCAGGCCGACATCCTGGAGATGGGCATCTTTCCCGAGCGCTTCGACCTCATCGAGAGCTCCGGCGTGCTGCATCACCTGGAGGATCCGATGCGGGGGTGGCGGGTGCTGCGCCGGCTGCTGGCGCCGCGCGGACTGATGCGCCTCGCGTTCTACAGTCGGCGGGCCCGCCTGCCGCTCGACGATGTGCGCCGGGACGTGCCGGATCGCGGCGACATGATGAAACGCGTGCGCACCGCCCGGCGCCGGACCTATGGCCTGCCCGACGGTCACGCGGCGAAGGCGCTGCTGCGCTCGGCCGACTTCTATGCGGCATCCGGGGTCCGCGACGCGCTGCTGCACACCCAGGAGCATACGGTCGACCCGCTGTGGATCCGCCAGGCGCTGAAGGAACTCGGACTGCGCTTCCTCGGGTTCGAGCTGCCCGATCCGGCGATCCTGGAAGAGTATCGGCGCCGCTATCCGAACGATCCCAGCGCCCTCAACCTCGAGGCCTGGGATGCGATGGAGGCCGACCACCCGGACATCTTCCTCGGCATGTACCAGTTCTGGGTCCAGGCGGACGGGTAGGCGCTACTCCTCGCCGCGCTCCAGACGGGCGACCAGGGCGTCGATCTCGGTCTCGTCCGGCACGTCCTCACTCGGAATGCGGTAATTCTCGCCGAGCCAGCGGCCGAGATCGACCTGTTTGCAGCGCGGTGAGCAGAACGGCCGAACCTTGGGCTCGCTCGGCTTACCGCAGATCGGGCACTTCAGTTTACGCGCTTTCGCAATCGGATGGATCTCGCCCATCACCCCTCGCCGTCGATCAGGACATCTTCCGGTCCGAGCGCCGGGTCCGCGACCACGGCGAGCGCTCCCAGGCGCCGACGCTCTTCCGCCACGATATTCGCACCGGGACCGTCGAGCCAACCGGCGACATCGACCGGCACGACCAGACGCGGCCGGGCGATGCCGAAAACCTCCCTCCGCAGCCGGTCCAGGGCGGTCCAGGCGCGCGCCCGGGCCGACCGCGGACGACCGCCGAGCGGCGCCAGCATTTCCTCGGATAGCGGTCGGCGCGGCGACTCGCGCAGACACTCCAGCATCCCGCCCGGCGTCCAGCCGAGGATCTGCCATCCGGCGGGGTCCGAAGCCACCGCCCCCTGCAACGCTGCGACCACGCGCTCCCGGTCGGCGCGCGCGCGCATGCGCGGCAAGTCGATCAGCAAGGTACCACGCAACCCCCGCAGTCGAGCGATGGCGGCCGCTCCCTCGACCGCCGCCCCATTGGCCCGGGCGAGCGCGTCACCGCGCGGCGAGTGGGTCAGATTTACGTCGATCAAACTGGCGGTCTCGCCCTCCTCGATCAGCAGCGACACGCCCTCCGCGACGGCCGCCTCTCGGGACAGCGCCCAATCGAACGCCTCCTCGCCGCCGGCATCGCGGAAAACCGTTCCAGTGCGATCGACAACGATTTCCGCGCCGGGCGCATGGGCGGCGACGCGCGTCTCCAATTCCGGCGGTTCCAGCAACCAGCAGGGCGGCGACCCGGACTCGGCCTTTTCGCGCACGGCAATCCAGAGCGCCGCCAACCGGGCGGTTTCGGCGGCGATTTCGGCCGGCTCCCGATTGCCGCAGAGGCCGCCAACCCTCGCGCCGATGCCGTCGGGCAGGACCGCCTGGACCGCCGCCCGGATCGCGGCACGCCGCCCCTTCGCCTTGATCGCCGACGCGATGCCGAGTTCCGCCTGGAACGGGGTAAGCACCACGCCGTCACCGGCGAGCTCGACCTTGCCGCGCAGAACCGCGCGCTTGTCGCCGGACGGCTCTTTGATCACCTCGACCATCACCCGAGCACCGTCATTGGGGCGGACGTCCCGGAGATAGCCGGACCCCGTCGGCAGATCAGCAACAGACGCGCCGCCGGCAGTACGGGCGATCACCAGGGCGATCCCCCCCATCAGGCTCGGCGCGTCCGCGCCCTCGACCCAGATTTCGACGACTTGGTCCCGCCGCAGGAAGAGCACCCGCGACACGCCCGGTACTGTGTGGATCACCACGCGATCGGCACCGCTCATGCAGGCGCTTCCGAAGAGGACGTCGTGTGGGAGAAACCGAGCCCGGTCAGCAGGGTATAGGTCTCGGCCAGCGCCAGCCCGACCACGTTGGAATAGGAGCCGTTCAGGAAATCGACATAGGCCGCCGCCAAACCCTGCACGGCGTAGCCGCCGGCCTTGCCCGACCATTCGCCGGACGCAAGATAGGTGGTGATCTCGTCCTCCGAGAGACGCTTGAAGCCGACCCGGGTTTCCACCACGCGCGAGTGCGTCCGGCCGTCGGGGGCGATCACGCAGATCCCGCCGAGCACCCGGTGACGGCGACCGGACAGCAGGGTGAGACAGCGCCGGGCGTCGCTCTCGCTGTCGGCTTTCGGCAGAATGCGCCGACCGCAGGCGACCACGGTGTCGGCCGCGAGCACGAAGCACCCGGCATGGCGAGGGGCGACGGCCTCGGCCTTGGCGCGGGCCATGCGCGCGGCGTAGGGGCGCGGCTTCTCGGCGGGGAATGGGGTCTCGTCCGCCTCCGCCGGGTCTGTGCCGGCGGCCACCAGGCCGATCTGCGCCAGCAGGGAGCTGCGGCGCGGAGAAGCAGAGGCGAGGATGAACGGAGCGCCTTTGGGCGGGCGCAATACAAGCGGGGTGGTCATCACTGGGACCAGCCCGGCGCGGTTACTTGAACCGGAACGTAATCCGACCCTTGGTCAGGTCGTACGGGGTCATCTCGACGTTGACCCGGTCGCCGGCCAGCACGCGAATGCGGTTCTTACGCATCTTGCCGCTGGTGTGCGCGAGAACTTCGTGGTCGTTATCCAGCTTCACGCGGAACATCGCGTTCGGCAGCAATTCGGCAACAGTGCCGGAAAACTCGATCATGTCTTCTTTTGCCATTATCGCTCCTTGTCGCGGTTTTGAGCGTGCCTTAAGTGCGGGCGTGGCGGTCAAAGGTCAAGTTGTTTTCCGGAATACCACCCGCCATCATCGCCCTGTAATCCGACAACACTGACGATGGTGTGCGATGCCTGAACGGATCCGCCTCAGCCGCCGTGCCGGTTGGCGTCTCGCCGACGGCGCACGCAGCGTCGCCCGCCCCCATCTGTTCGGGAATCCGTTCACCGAAGACGACTTCCCTGCCGAGGGCCGGACCGGCGACTGGCGGCGCGCCGTGGTCGATGCGTTCCGGGCCTGGCTCACGGGAGAGGATCATCGGACGGTCGAGCAGGATCGGCGTGCCAGACTGCTCGACCGCCTGGAGGAGCTACGCGGTCTTCACCTCGCCTGCTGGTGCCCGCTGGACGGGCCGTGCCACGCCGACGTGCTGCTCGACCTGGCGAACCGGCCCCGGTCGAAAGACGACTGAACGCTCGCCGCCTGCGGCGCGTCCAGGACGTCGATCGCGTGAGGAGGAGCGGGGGCCCTAGTCCTGCTCCAGATAGGCGAAGCGGTTGCGGATCCGTTCGGCCAAGGTATCGCGGACCGCACGATACGCATCCAGTCGGGTTTCACGGTTGCCCTCGATCACCGTCACATCGAGGGTCGGCCAATATTCGATGTCGCAGGCCATGGTCCGGGTCAACTCGATCGCCCGGTGCTGGGCCTCCGGCGACAGCGAGATGATGGCGTCGAAGAACCCGTCCTCCAGCATGTCGAAGCTTTTCGGGCGGTGGCGCCCCATGTCGATGCCGATTTCGCCCATCACCTCGATGACGAACGGATCGAGTGCGCCCCGGCCGACGCCACAGGAATCCACATAGACCCGCGTGCCCGCCATCGCCTTCAGAATCCCCTCCGCCATCGGCGACCGCACGGCGTTCATGCTGCAGGCGAACAGCACCGCGCTCGGTTGCTGGATTGTCGCGAAGGGGTCGGTCAGCGTCACCGGCTCATCCCCGGATATGCAGGACGCAGAGCAGCGTGAACAGCCGCCGGGCGGTGACATGGTCGAGCGCGATCCGATCCTCGAGCCGGTCGCGCAACATCTGGGAGCCTTCGTTGTGCAGCCCCCGGCGGCCCATGTCGATTGCCTCGATCTGCGATGGGGACAGCCGTTTGATGGCGTCGTAATAGCTCTCGCAGATCTGAAAGTAGTCCTTCACCACCCGGCGGAACGGCGCGAGATGGAGCAGGACGCGGCTCAGGGGCGCGTCGGAAGTGTCTCGGATGTCGAAGACCAGCCGGTTCTCCTCGATGGAGAGGCGGAGATGATAGGGCCCCGCCCCGGCCGCGTGCGGGCGGAAGCGGTTGTCCTCCAGCAAGTCGTAGACGGCAATCGCGCGCTCCTGCTCGACCTCGGCGCTACGGCGGACCACCGTCCGCTCGTCGAGCGAGATGTGCACGATGCGTGCGTCGTCGCCGGAGGGATCCAGCGGCGCGGTGTCGGTGCCGTCACCCGACATGCGCCCTCCTTAGCTGTTCAGCGTCGGTTCAAGCGAACCGCGATCGATCGCGCGTGCGCGTCCAGGCCTTCCGATTCCGCCAGTGTAATCGCTGCCGGCCCCACTGCGCCAAGCCCCGCTTCGTCGGCGGCCACGGTCGTGGTCCGCTTCATGAAGTCGAGTACGCCGAGACCGGAGGAGAACCGCGCCGTCCGCGCCGTCGGCAGCACATGGTTCGGCCCGGCGATGTAGTCGCCCACCGCCTCCGGCGTGAACCGTCCGAGGAAGATCGCTCCGGCATGGCGGATCCGCCGCGACAGGGCGTCCGGATCCTCGACCGCCAGTTCCAGATGCTCCGGCGCCAGGCGGTCGACCAGCGGCGGCACCTCGTCCATGGACCCGACGACGATCACCGCCCCGTGGGCGCGCCAGCTCTCGGCGGCGATCTCCGCACGGGGCAGCGTGACCAGATGATCTTCCACCGCCGTGACCACGGCATCGGCGAAGCCGGCGTCGTCGGTGATCAGGATGGCCTGGGCGGCGGTGTCGTGCTCGGCCTGGCTCAGGAGATCGATGGCGATCCAGGACGGATCGTTGTCTCCATCGGCGACCACCAGGATCTCGGACGGGCCGGCGATGGAATCGATACCCACCTTACCGAAGACCTGGCGTTTGGCCGCGGCGACATAGGCGTTTCCGGGACCAACGACCTTGTCGACCTTGGCGATGCTCTCGGTACCGTAGGCCAGTGCGGCAATCGCCTGGGCACCGCCGATACGCCAGATCTCGGTGATCCCGGCGATCCGGGCAGCGGCCAGAACCATGTCGCTGACCACGCCGTCCGGCGTCGGCACCACCATCACCCGGCGCGACACGCCGGCGACCTTGGCCGGCAGCGCGTTCATCAGCACCGATGACGGATACGCCGCCGTGCCGCCGGGCACATAGAGGCCGACCGCATCGATCGACGTCCAGCGCAGGCCGAGGCGCAGGCCGGCCGGGTCGTTGATTTCGAAGTCGTTGGGCAGTTGGCGGGCGTGGAAGCTTTCGATCCGTTCCGCCGCGAGTTCGAGCGCGGCCCGGGTCTGGGGAGCGATCCGGCCCGCCGCCGCCTCGATCTCCGCCGCCGCGATCGCCATACCGCTTTCTGTCGGATCGAACCGGTCGAAGCGCTTCGTGTAGTCGATCAGCGCCGAATCTCCGCCCTTGATGACCGCGGCAATGATCTCGGCAACGACGTCGCCGACCTCCGCTTCGGTCTCCCGCTTGGAGTTGACCAGGTCCTCGAACGCCTCGGCGAAACCGGCATCCCCGGTCGCCAGCCTACGCGGCACGGGCAGCCTCCCGGAAGCGGGCGATCAGGTCGTTCACCGGACCGGGCCGGGTTTTCAGGGCGGTGCGGTTGACCGCGAGCCGGGCGCTGACATCGGCGATCCTGTCGATCTCGACGAGCCCGTTCGCCTTCAGGGTCGACCCGGTCTGCACCAGATCGACGATGCGCCGGCAGAGCCCCAAATTCGGAGCGAGCTCCAGCGCGCCATTCAGCTTGATGCATTCGGCCTGCACGCCGCGGCGCGCGAAATAGCGGCGGGTGACGTTCGGATACTTCGTGGCCACGCGCAGGTGCGACCAGCGCTGCGGGTCCTCGTTCGCCGCCAGATCGGCCGGAGCCGCGACCGACAGATGGCAGTGACCGACATCCAGATTCACCGGCGCATAGATCTCCGGATGATCGAACTCCATCAGCACGTCGGACCCGGAGACTGCCAGATGGGCGGCGCCGAAAGCGAGGAAGGTCGCGGTGTCGAAGCTGCGCACCCGGATGATGTCCAGGTTCGGATCGGCGGTGGCGAACTGGAGCTGACGCGCATCCTCGTCGAAGAAGGCGTCCTCCGGCTCGATCCCGGCACGCGCCATCAGCGGCACGATGGCCTTCAGGATCCGGCCCTTGGGCACGGCCAATACAAGCTTGTCGTTTGCGTTCACGACTCTATCGTCCCGTAGAAAACCCTTATGCCATCGACACTTGCCGAGGCTCAGGTGGCTCCGTCCTCGTCATGGGACGGGCGGAATACCGTGGGCCAGGGAGTGCCGAGGTCCTCCACGTGACAGGACAGGTTGTCCACGTCAAGCCGGATGGTCGATTCGCCAGCGAAGACCAGATCGACCGTACCATCGCTGAAAGCGACCGACAGCAGGTTCAGTATCTGGCTGCGGTCGCCGCGGTCGATCCCCTTGGTGCGCACACCGCGCACGGACTCGAAACGGATGCCGGTATGGACGCGCTCGAACGGCGTCTCCTGCCCCTCGACCGGTTTGCCGTCCGGCGCGATCTCCCAGCGGAAGCGGCCGGCGACCAGAACGAAGCGGGCATCATCCGCCTCGTAGCTCATCTCCGAAACCGGGATTACGGCGTCCTGCAGGAACGCGGCGACGACCATGAGGTCCTCGCTGTCTTCCGCGCGGACCCGCAGCGGTCGGTCCCGCCCCTGGTCCCCGAAGGGCGTGATCGCGGGGGGACGGGCCATGATCCTATTCCTCCGCCGCGACGCGGTCGGCCACCACCCGGGCGACATCGGCGCCACAGGCGGAGAGCTTGCCAACGAGGTCCTCGTAACCGCGGTCGAGGTGGTAGATCCGGTTGACCACCGTCTCCCCCTCGGCGGCGAGCCCGGCCAGCACCAGGGAGACCGACGCCCGCAGGTCGGTCGCCATCACCTGCGCGCCCTTCAGCCGCTCGACCCCCCGGACCATGGCCGAGGCATGATGCACGTTGATGTTGGCGCCCATGCGCGACAGCTCGGGCACATGCATGAACCGGTTCTCGAAGATCGTCTCGGTGATCATCGACGCGCCCCGCGAGACCGCCATGAGGGTCATGAACTGCGCCTGCAGGTCGGTCGGAAATCCGGGATAGGGCTCGGTCATCATGTCGACGCCGAGCACCGGATCCTTACCGCGGGCGACACGGATGCCGCCCTCGACCGCTTCGATGGTCACGCCGGCCTGGCGCAGGATTTCAGCGGCGGCGTCGATCAGAACCAGTTCGGTATCGGCCAGAATCACGTCGCCGCCGGCGATGGCGGCGGCCATGGCATAGGTGCCGGTCTCGATCCGGTCGGCCACCACCCGGTGGTCGGCCCCGCCGAGTTCCAGCTTGCCTTGAATGTGGATGGTGTCGGTGCCCGCGCCCTCGATTTCCGCTCCCATGGCGGTGAGCAGCTTGGCCAAGTCGACGATCTCCGGCTCGCGGGCGGCATTGACCAGCACCGTCTCGCCCTCGGCCAGCGTCGCCGCCATTAGCAGGTTCTCGGTGGCGCCGACGGAGACGAACGGGAACGTAACCCGCCCGCCCCGCAGGCGGCTCTTCGGCGCCTTGGCTTCGACGTAGCCCGCCTCGATCTTCACCTCGGCGCCGAGATCGGCAAGCCCCTTGAGATGCAGGTCGACTGGCCGGTTGCCGATGGCGCAGCCGCCCGGCAGGGAGACCTTGGCTTCGCCGAAGCGGGCGACCAGCGGGCCGAGCACCAGGACCGAGGCGCGCATCTTGCGGACCAGATCATAGGGCGCCGTGGTACTGTCGATCCGGGCGGCGTCCAGCGTCATGTCGCTGGCGTCCCGGTCGATGCGCACACCGTGCTGGCGCAGCAGGCTGGTCATGGACGCGATGTCGGCCAGGTCCGGAACGTTGGTGAGCCTGACCGGTGCCCCTGCGAGCAGGCTCGCCGCCATCAGCGGCAAAGCCGCATTCTTGGCCCCGCTGATGGGGATGGTCCCACGAAGTGGGCGTCCGCCCCGAACACGAATCTGGTCCATGGATCACACAACATGTTGTTTGGCCGGTTCTAACCGACACGGGGCGGGTGGCTCAAGCGCGACGCCCGTAGGATCGCCCTTCAATCGGGCGAAACCGTGGCATTCCGCCGATTATTCCGGGTCGCCCGGCGGCTTGCCGGCCCCGTCCGCGTCGGCTCTGGCGCGCGACTGCGCCTTCCGGCGGCGCAGATTCGCGCGCAGGGCGTGTTCCCGGCGCGCTGTGCGCTCGTCCTTGCCGGCCGCATCCGCGCCGCCCCCGGCGCCGGAGGGCGGGCGCTTCGAGGCCTCGGTGCGGCGGTCATCCTGATCCATCCCACTCTCCGCGGTGCAGCGACGCAATCCGAACCCGACTGCAGTCACGGTCCTATCACGGCCGATCGACGCGCGCACGAAAACCGGACTTGCACCCTGCAGGTGTCTCTGGCATGTATGCGCCGCCTTGCGGCCGGCGCTGTCCGTCATCGCCAGTTTACCCGCACAGGACGCTGCCGTAGCTCAGGGGTAGAGCACTCCCTTGGTAAGGGAGAGGCCGAGAGTTCAAATCTCTCCGGCAGCACCATTCCCCTTTACTCATCTGCCGCGATATCCGGGAGTCTGATCCCGATGCGCCGGCGATCAGTAGCCGCGCTTGTCGTCGGCGAGAAGATCGCTTGATGCTTCGGGGATATCGCCAGCGGCGGCATGGCGCTCCAGCG
>JARGOG010000015.1:43739-79435 GCA_029212785.1 Thalassobaculaceae bacterium | reverse complement strand
CCATCACAGACCCAACAGTGCCGGCGGATCGTCGGTGACGATGGAGGCCATGCCCCAGTCGTAGAGCTGCTTCGCCCGTTCCGGATCGTTAACGGTATAGACCATCGGTACCCATCCGCCTTCGAGGATGGCGGCCACGTCCTCGGGGCCGAGAATGTCCTTGCTGCCGGGGATCACGGCATCGACCTTGAGGGCCGCCGCCGCCGCGCGCCAGTCGGCCGGCCGGCCGGTCAGCAGGAGGCCGCGGATGAAGTCCGGTGCCGTGTCGCGGACCACCGCAAGGGCGGCGCGGTCGAAGGAGGTGATGACGATCTCGCCGTCCGGCCCCCAGCCTTCATTTTTCAGCACCTCCAGCACCGCGCGGGCGGTCTCCGGCCCGGTGCCGGGATCCGGCTTGATCTCCAGGTCCAGGCCGAGCCCGGTCTCCCGGCAGAGCGCCAGACACTGGGCCAGGGTCGGCACGCCTTCGCCGCCGCCCGCATCGACGCGGGCCAGCTCCTCGGCGGTGCGCGCGACCACCGGGCCGGCGGCGTCGGTCGTGCGGTCGAGCCTGGCATCATGCATCAGGACGGGCACGCCGTCGCCGGCGAGCTTGGCGTCGATCTCCACCCAGGTCGCCCCCGCCGCCCTGGCGGCACGGATCGAGCCGAGCGTATTCTCCGGCGCCAGCGCCTTGGCGCCGCGATGGCCGATCAGACGGGGTGGCGTGAAAGCACGGGCGGTCATCGCTGTCTCCGGGTGGCGTGGCGGCGGAGAATAGCGCAGGGACGGTGACGGGCAAATGACACGCCGTCCCCACCCCGTCATCCCGAACGCTTCCGAACCTGATGGGTCGGGTCGAGGATGATGCAAAGAGCACGCGGCGGACAGAAAAACGGCGCGGCAACCGAAGCTGCCGCGCCGCTGAATTTTCGCAGTAAGGGCCGGTTACTCGGCGGACTTGTTCTCCAGGTCCTCACCGGTCTCCTGGTCGACGATCTTCATCGACAGTTTGACCTTGCCGCGGTCGTCGAAGCCAATGACCTTGACCTTCACCTTATCGCCTTCATTGACGACTTCGGTGACCGTCTCCGGACGCTTGCCGTTGGTCAGCTGGCTGATGTGCACCAGACCGTCCTTCGGGCCGAGGAAGTTCACGAAGGCGCCGAAGTCGAGGGTCTTCACGACCTTGCCGTCGTAGATCTTGCCCACTTCCGGCTCGGCGGTCAGCGCGTAGACCCAGTTATGCGCGGCATCGAGCGAGGCCTGCTCGACGGCGGCGATTTTCACGGTGCCGTCGTCGTCGATGTCGATCTTCGCACCGGTGGTCTCGCAGATCTCGCGGATCACCTTGCCGCCGGAGCCGATCACGTCACGGATCTTATCGACCGGAATCTTGATCGAGATCATCTTCGGCGCGGTGTCGGACACACCGTCACGGGCGGCGGAGAGCGCCTTGCTCATCTCACCGAGGATGTGCATGCGGCCGTCCTTCGCCTGCTCCAGCGCGACCTTCATGATCTCCCGTGTGATCGAGGTGATCTTGATGTCCATCTGCAGGGCGGTGATGCCCTGGTCGGTACCGGCGACCTTGAAGTCCATGTCGCCCAGGTGATCCTCGTCCCCCAGGATGTCGGACAGGACGGCGAACTTGTCGCCTTCCTTGATCAGGCCCATGGCGATGCCGGCCACCGGACGGGCCAGCGGCACGCCGGCATCCATCAGCGACAGCGAGGTACCGCAGACCGTCGCCATCGACGACGAGCCGTTGGACTCGGTGATCTCGGAGACCACACGCAGGGTGTACGGGAACGCCTCCTTGGTCGGCAGCAGCGGCTTCACCGCACGCCAGGCAAGTTTGCCATGACCGATCTCGCGGCGGCCCGGGGAACCGACACGGCCCGCCTCGCCAACCGAGAACGGCGGGAAGTTGTAGTGCAGCAGGAAGTGCTCGCGATACTCGCCCTCAAGCGCATCGATGATCTGCTCGTCCTGGCCGGTGCCCAGCGTGGCGATGACCATCGCCTGGGTCTCGCCACGGGTGAACAACGCCGAACCATGGGTACGCGGCAACAGGCCGACCTCGGCCACGATCTGGCGCACGGTCTTGGTGTCGCGCTCGTCGATGCGCTTGCCCGTGTCCAGGATACGGCCACGGACAATGTCAGCTTCGATGCTCTTGAGCAGACCCTTGGCCGCGTCCTTCTCGGACTCGTCCTCGATCGCGGCGAGCGCCGTCTCTTTGGCTGCCGCGAGCTTGTTCTGCCGCTCGGACTTGTTCGGCTCGTCATAGGCGGCTTCGAAACCAGCCTTACCGGCCGCCTCGAGCTTGCCGCGGATCGCGTCCAGATCGAACGGGCTCGCCGGCAGATCCACCGGATCCTTCGCGGCCGCCTCGGCCAGTTCGATGATCGCCTCGATCACCGGCTGGAAGCTGTCATGGCCGAAATTGACCGCGCCGAGCATCACTTCCTCGGACAGCTCGGAGGCCATCGACTCGACCATCAGCACGCCTTCCTGGGTGCCGGCGACGATCAGGTCGAGCTCGCTCTCATTCTTGGTGACGTCCATGGGCGGGTTCAGGATGTATTCGCCATCCTTATAGCCGACGCGGGCGCCGCCGATCGGGCCGAGGAACGGCGCGCCGGACAGGCACAGGGCGGCCGAGGTGCCGACCATGGCGATGATGTCGGGATCATTCTCCAGATCATGGGCCAGCACCGTGCAGATGACCTGCACTTCGTTCTTGTAGCCCTTGACGAAGAGCGGACGGATCGGCCGGTCGATCAGGCGGGAGGTCAGCGTCTCCTTCTCGCTCGGACGACCCTCACGCTTGAAGAAGCCGCCGGGGATCTTACCCGCGGCGTAGGTCTTCTCCATGTAGTGGACCGAGAGCGGGAAGAAGTCGATGCCCGGGCGCTGCGTCTTGGCGGCGACCACGGTGCAGAGAACGGCGGTGTCGCCGTAGCGGGCCAGAACCGCGCCGTCGGCCTGGCGCGCCATCTTGCCGGTCTCAAGGGTGAGCGTGCGCCCGCCCCATTCGATTTCCTTGCGGTATACGTCGAACATTCGTGTCATTCCTCATTTGCGAACCGTCGTGCATGACAAGCTGCGGTCCCATTCCCCTTCCGGCCGGCCCGTGCCGCGGTGAATGCCCGCGACCGGATGGACCAACACGACCAACCACCGGCAGCGCACGGCCGGCGGTGACTCGCGATCAATTATGCGATGAACAGGAAATGGACGCCCCTTGCGTCATGGCGCCCCAATGGCAGCCTTCGGTTCTCATATTTCGTCTCTTTTTGCGCGCGCGTTCTTTGACACGGAACGCGCTGTGGGTCAACGCGCGTGTGGCCGGGAAATTGGCCTGTTCGGGGGTGTCATCGGGCCGCTGGACGCAAAAACGCCGGCCGGGCGCAAGCCCGCCGGCGTTCCTGTCAGAGCCCCGGCGCCAAGGACGGGGCGTAATCGTACCGGCTTGCGTCGCGCCTAGCGGCGCAGACCCAGGCTGGTGATCAGCGCGGAGTAGCGGTCGTTGGACTTCCGCTTCAGGTAGTCCAGCAGACGGTGGCGCTGGCCGACCATCATCAGCAGACCCCGGCGCGAGTGGAAGTCGTGCTTATGGATCTTCATATGCTCGGTCAGATTGATGATGCGCTCGCTCAGGATCGCGACCTGCACTTCCGGCGACCCGGTGTCGCCTTCCTTCTGGGCATATTCCTTGACGAGCTCACTTTTGCGCTCAGCAGTAATCGACATCGTCCTCTCCTTCTCTAGAGATTCAGCACCCTGACCGGACGTATGGCGCCGCTTTCGATCCGCGCGATGGCGACCGGGACCGTGCCGTCCGTGGCATAGACCAGATCGCCTTCCTGCAGATCACCGAACCGATCCCGATCCATCGAGCGATAGACCGGAACGCCTTGTCCGTTGCGCAGCGTCGTCGCCTCGGGACCTCTCAAGGCCAACGCCGGGATGCCGTCCAGCGCGGTCTCAACAGGACACAGGTGCTCCAAAGAGGCGGGGTTATGCATCAGCTCCGCCAACGAATCCAGCGAAATCGCGCGTTCGGCGGCAAACGGGCCGACCCGCAGGCGCCGCAGATCGCGGATATGACCGACCGTGCCGAGAGCGATGGCAACGTCCCGAGCCAGCGAGCGCATGTAAGCGCCCTTGCCCGAGGTCACGCGAAACCGTGCCTCGTCCCGGTTCGGCATGTCGACGAGTTGCAGGTCGAGAATTTCTATCCGGCGGGAACTGAGCTCGACCGCCTCGCCGGAGCGCGCCAGGTCATAGGCCCGTTCCCCATCCACCTTGATGGCGGAGAACCGGGGCGGGACCTGCTCTATTTCGCCAATGAAACGGTCAAGAACGCCCCGGATTTCGGCTTCGTCCGGCCGGACGTCGCTGGTGGCAGCCACCTCGCCCTCGGCGTCGTCGGTCGTGGTCGCCTCACCCCAGCGCACGGCGAAGGCGTAGTCCTTGGTCGCGTCCATCACATACGGAACGGTCTTCGTCGCCTCGCCCAGGGCGATCGGCAGCACACCGGTCGCCAGCGGGTCGAGCGTGCCGGCATGACCCGCCTTGGCCGCGTCGAACACCCGGCGGACCGTCGCCACCGCCTGGGTCGAGGTAATGTCGACCGGCTTGTCCAGAATCACCCAGCCATGGACCGGGTTGCCCCGCCGCTTACGCGCCATCGTTATCCGTCTCGTCAGGATTCGGGGCGGGTTCCGGATCCGCATCCTCGGCGGCGCGGGCGACGTCCTGGCGGATCACCGGATCGCTCAGGATCGCATTCATGCGACCCGACGCGTCGAAGGCGGTGTCGCGCTTGAAGCTCAGCCGTGGCGCGAACTTCATCCGGACCTCGCGGGCGACCTGGCCGGACAGCCGGCCCGAGACCCGGCCCAACACCGGCAGGATATCGGCGATCTCGCCATCGATCGGCGGAATCACCCAGACCGTGGCGTTCCTGAGATCCGGAGAGACGCTCACCTCGGACAGCGTGATCCGCACGCCGCCAAGCGCCGGTTCATGCAGTTCGCCGCGTTCGAAGACGCGGGCGAGCACGCGTCGGATCTCTTCCCCGACACGCAATTGCCGTTGGCTCGGGCCCTCTCGGGCCTCGGCGCGCTTTGCCATGATCGTGTTCCCGTTCGGCGAGACGTCGCCGCGTTAGCCGGCGGACGCCTCCTGCTGAACCTGCTCGAGCGTGCGGGCGACTTCCTTGAGCTCGAAGCACTCGATCTGATCGCCGTCGCGGATGTCGTCGTAATTCTCGAACGCCATGCCGCACTCGTAGCTCTCGCGCACTTCGCGGACCTCTTCCTTGAAGCGCTTCAGCGTCTTCAACGTGCCCTCGTGGATCACCACGTTGTCGCGCAGCAGGCGGACCTTGCAGCCCCGCTTGATGACACCGTCGGTGACCATACAGCCCGCCACCTTGCCGACCTTGGTGATGTTGAAGACCTGGCGGATCTCGGCGTAGCCCAGGAACTCTTCCTTGAGCTCCGGCGCCAGCATGCCGGTCAGCAGGGCTTTCACATCGTCGATCAGGTCGTAGATGATCGAGTAGTAGCGGATCTCCATCCCGTCGCGGCGCGCCATCTCGCGGGCCTGCGGATTGGCGCGGACGTTGAAGCCGACGATGATGCCGCCCGACGCGCCGGCCAGCGAGACATCGGACTCGCTGATGCCGCCGACGGCCGAGTGCAGAATGCGCGGCTTGACCACGTTGGTCTCGAGTTTGCCCAGCGACGCCCGGATCGCCTCGAGCGAGCCGTGCACATCGGTCTTGATGACCAGCGGCAGCTCGTCCGCCTCACCCGACTGGATCGCCGAGAGCATCTGCTCGACCGTGCCGCGGGCACCGGCCGTCGCACTCTTCTCGCGGATCAGGCGCTGGCGGTAGTCGGCGATTTCGCGGGCCCGGCCCTCGTTCTCGACGACGACGAAATCGTCACCGGCGGTCGGCGTGCCCTGAAGGCCAAGCACCTCGATCGGCTCGCTCGGTCCAGCACTTTCCGCCGGCTCGCCGCGGTCGTTGACCAGAGCGCGCACGCGCCCCCATTCAGCACCCGCCACGAACACGTCGCCGGTACGCACGGTGCCGCGCTGGACCAGAACCGTCGCCACGGAGCCGCGGCCACGCTCGACCTTGGCTTCGATGACCACACCGGCCGCGGCGCGGTCGGGGTTGGCCTTGAGTTCCAGAACCTCGGCCTGCAGCGCGATGGCTTCAAGCAACGTGTCCAGACCTTCCTTGGTCAGCGCCGAGACGTTGATCGCCTGGACGTCGCCGCCCATCTCCTCGACCACGATCTCGTGCTGCAGCAGCTCGGTGCGGACCCGCTGCGGGTCGGCGTCGGGCTTGTCGATCTTGTTGACGGCGACGATCACCGGCACGCCGGCGGCGCGGGCATGGCGGATCGCCTCGACCGTCTGCGCCATGATGCCGTCATCGGCCGCCACCACCAGGATGACGATGTCGGTGACATTGGCGCCGCGCGCCCGCATCTCGGTAAAGGCCTCGTGGCCCGGGGTATCGATGAAGGTGATCTTGTCACCCGACGGCACCTCGATCTGATAGGCGCCGATATGCTGGGTGATGCCACCGGCCTCGCCGGACGCGACATCCGCCTGGCGGATGGCATCCAGCAACGAGGTCTTGCCGTGGTCGACGTGACCCATGACGGTGACAACCGGGGACCGCGAGCGGAGATCGTCGCCCTTGTCTTCCACGCCACCCATGCCAAGTTCGACATCGGACTCGGCGACCCGGCGCACCTTGTGGCCGAATTCCTGGGCCACCAGTTCGGCGGTATCGGCGTCGATGATCTGGTTGATGGTCGCCATCACGCCCATCTTCATGAGCGACTTGATGACCTCGGCCCCGCGCTCGGCCATACGATTGGCCAGTTCCTGCACGGTGATCGTCTCCGGCACCACGACGTCGCGCGACTGCTTGGCCTGTTCGCCCTGATCGCTGCGCAGCCGCTGCCGTTCACGCTCGCGGGCACGACGCACCGAGGCGAGCGAGCGCACACGCCCACTGTCGCCGCTCAGCGCGTCGCTGATCGTCAGTTTGCCATGACGGCGGCGCGGCTCGTTGGTGGTGCGGGTCCGGGCCGGGCGCTTCGGCGCCTCCTTGCCGGCACCGCCGCCACCGCCACCGCCGCGCTTGCGGCGGTCATCATCGTCACCCTCGGCCGGGGCCCTGGCGGCCGGAGCGGACGGCGCCGACGGCGCGCTCCCCTCACGGTCCAGACGGGCCGTGGCGCGTTCGGCGGCGGCCTTGGCCTGCCGCGACGCCTCTTCCTCGGCGAGACGGGCGGACTCGGCCGCTTTCACGGCGGCTTCCGCATCCTCGATCTTGCGCAGTTCGTTGAGCTCGGTCTGGCGACGATCCATCGGCTCGGCGGGAGCTTCCGGCTCCGCGGCCGCGGCTTCGGTCGTCTCGGCAGCGGTCGCTTCCGTGACGGTGCCCTCCGGTGCCTTCGCCTCGGCAACGGGCTCCTGTTCTTCCGGTCGCTGGGCAGCGGCCTGCTCGAGAACGCGGGCTCGGGCCTCGCGCTCCTCGGCGGTCAGTTCGCGCCCGCCCTTGCCGCCGCCGGCCTTTGCCGCCGCGATCGCGGCTTCCCGCGATCCGGGGACCGGCTGAGTGCTCCGGCGTCGGCGCACCTCGACCTGCACGGTCTTGGAACGGCCATGGGAGAAGCTCTGCTTGACCTGCCCGGTCTCAACCGACTTGCCAAGCGACAGCTTGCTGCGGCTGGAGCCCAGGCTCAGCTTCTTGCGGTCTTGTTCGTTGGTGCTCGACATATCGTCTGTGCCCACGTCATCCATCCGTCAACGGGCAAGCCATCATAACTTGGCGCCCTGAATACACGTCCCGGCGAGGTTTTCCAAGCCGGGGCCCACATCTGATGCGGTCTTTTCCAACCGCAATCCTTCAAGTCTTGCCGCTTCGCGCAGCAACCGGTCGGCAAGCCCCACCCGCGACCCGGTTGATTCCACGAACGCGTGCACCACATGGTCGCGCCCGAAAGCCTCGGCGATCTCCGCCGACACCAGGCACGAAACCACCCGGCGCTTCCCAGCCAACGCCCGCAGCCGGGCCCGTCCGTCCTCGGCGCCGTCGCCGGCCTCGACCAGCACACCGCCGCGCCCCGCTTCCAGGGCCTGGCGCACCTTGGTCTGGCCCGCCACGGAGCCACCGGCGCGGCGCGCCAGCGACAGGGTTTCGACGCACCGCCGTGCAATCAGGGCCTCGACCCGGTCCGTCAAGGCGGGATCCACCGTGACCGACCGCTTGGCCGCCCGGGCAAACAGCCGCTTGGCGACCGCCTGATCGAGCACAGCCCGATCGGCCGAAACCCAGAGTCCGCGACCCGGCAGCCGTTCGTCCACATCCGGAACGATCGAACCGTCCGGACCAACGACGAAGCGGATCAGCCCGCCGCGCGGCTGAACCTCCCGGGTGACAAGACAGCGTCGTTCGCCGTCTTCTTCCCGCATCGCCGGTTCATGCCGTCGGCTCAGGATCGCTCTCCTCGGCCGCCGCGTCCAGTCCCGCGTCCGATTCCGCGGTCTGTTCTTCGGTCTCTTCGTCTTCGAACCAATGCGCACGGGCCGCCATGATGATCTGATTGGCGGCATCTTCGTCGAAACCGGCATCCGGCAGGATCTCGCGCAGTTCGTCGCTGGCGAGGTCCGCGAGATCGTCCAGGGTCTTCACCCCATTCTCGCCGAGGGTGACGACCATGGCCGGGGTGAAGACCTCCAGCTCGGCCAGTTCGTCCGTCACGCCGAGTTCGACCCGACGCTCGTCGAGGCGCTGGCGCTCGGCCTCGACGAAGTTGAACGCGCGGGTGCGCAGCTCTTCGGCGATGCCGCCGTCGAAGCCCTCAATCTCGGCCAGATCGTCCAGGTTAGTATAGGCGATCTCCTCGACCGAGGCGAAGCCCTCGGCGACCAGCAGGCCGGCGATGACGTCATCGATGTCGAGGGCGCCGATGAAAGCCTCGGAGCGCTGGCGGAATTCCTCGCGGCGGCGATCCGACTCCTCCTGTTCGGTCAGGATGTCGATATCCCAGCCGGTCAGCATGGAGGCGAGGCGAACGTTCTGGCCGCGGCGGCCGATGGCCAGCGACAGCTGCTCGTCCGGCACCACGACCTCGATCCGGCCCTGATCCTCGTCGAGCACGACTTTGGACACCTCGGCCGGCGCCAACGCGTTCACCACGAAGGTCGCCGGATCGTCGGACCACGGAATGATGTCGATCTTCTCGCCCTGAAGCTCGCCGACGACGGCCTGGACACGGGACCCGCGCATACCCACGCAGGCACCGACCGGATCGATCGAGCTGTCATAGGAGATCACCGCGATCTTGGCGCGGGAACCCGGATCGCGGGCCACCGACTTGATCTCGATGATGCCGTCATAGACTTCCGGCACCTCCTGGCGGAACAGCTGGCGCATGAACTCGGGATGCGTGCGCGACAGGAAGATCTGCGGGCCGCGCTGCTCCTCGCGCACGTCCTCGACATAGGCGCGGATACGGTCGCCCTGACGGAACGTCTCGCGCGGCAGCAGCCGGTCGCGACGAAGCACCGCTTCGGCGCGTGGAATCTCGACGGTCACGTTGCCGTATTCGACGCGCTTGACCACACCGTTGAGGATTTCACCGGTGCGCCCGTCATATTCCTCGAACTGGCGCTTGCGCTCGAACTCGCGAACCTTCTGGACGATCACCTGCTTGGCGGTCTGGGCGGCGATCCGGCCGAAATCGATCGGCGGCAGCGGCTCGTCGATGATCGAGCCGACCTCCAGGGCCGGATCGATCTTCTTCGCCTGCTCCAGAGTGATCTCGGCGAACTCGTCCTCGACCTCCTCGACCACCGTGGTGCAGCGCTTCAGGCTGATGTCGCCCGTACGCCGATCGATGGTCGCGCGGATGTCGTGATCCGGGCCGTATTTCGACCGACCGGCCTTCTGGATCGCCTGTTCCATGGCGATCAGCACTTCTTCGCGGTCGATCCCCTTGTCCCGGGCGACCACATCGGCGACCTGGATCAGCTCCAGCTTCGGTGTCGTGGCGATGTCCATCGGCTTCTTCGTCCTCTTCCAACCCGGCGGGGGAACCCGCCCCGGTTACTCCCTTGATCCTGCTCCGGCCTTTCGGCCTCAGCTCTGTGCCGCAGGCCTGCTGGCCTCCAGCAACGCGTCGGTCAGCACCAGCTTGGCCCGCGAGATGCCCTCGAACGGAAGATCCACCATCTCCCCGCCCTCGACCTCAAGCTGCACCCGCTCACCGTCGGCGACCCCTTTGAGCCGCCCGCTGAAGCGCTTGCGCCCATCGATCGCCAGATCCATGTCGACGCGGGCGTCGAAACCGGACCAGCGCTCGAAATCCTTGAGCCGCGTCAGCGGCCGGTCGATCCCAGGCGAGGAAACCTCCAGCGTGTATTCTCCCGTGATCGGGTCCTCCACGTCGAGGACGGCGGAAACCGTCCGGCTGATCTCGGCGCACTCATCGACCGAGATCATCGTGCCGTCACCGCGATCGGCCATGATCTGCAGCGTCGGCCGCTGGCCACCGGTGACCATCACCCGCACGACCTCGAAGCCCATGGCCTCGATCGACGGGGTCACGATGCCCTCGATGCGCCGGATATGTGCGTCCACCCGTTGCCCTCACCCGTGACCGTCGGGTCTCGTAATCGACAGATTGTGCGTTGGGCGGTGAGCACCAACAAAAAAGTGGGCCACTGGCCCACCCCCGATCGAAACCCGATTGAAGAGCCGGTGATATATCGCAACCCCGCCCCGTCTGCAAGTCCGGCGTGCGGCAAAGCGACTCGCCGCCGCTTTACTTCGGCGTCTCAGGCCGGTTTATGGAACTCCATATAGACCGGGGTCCGGCCTTCACGCCTAGCTTTGGCCTCATAGCGGGTCTCGGGCCAATCTTCTTTACGATCGGTGAAGTCGCCGATCGCCGATCCGGTCCACCGAAAGCCCGGATGCGCGGTCGCGCGAGCCAGGATCCAGACCAGATAGCCCGGATCGTCGGTCGCCATGCGCAGGATGCCGCCGGGCTTCAGGAGTTCGTAAAACCGGGCGATCGTCTCGTGCTGGATGATGCGCCGGTAGTGGTGGCGCCGCTTTGGCCAGGGGTCGGCATGCAGCACGAAGATCCGCTCCAGGCATTCCGGCGCCAGAACATCGAGCACGTCGCGGGCGTCGTCGGGATGGACCCGCACCCGGTCCCCCTCGACCGCGTCCAGGTGGCGCAGCAGCGAGGCGACGCCGTTGATGAACGGCTCGCAGCCGATCAGGGCGCTGTCCGGGTTGTGCCCGGCCTGCCAGGCGAGATGCTCGCCGCCGCCGAAGCCGATCTCCAGCCAGACCGCGCGCGGCATCTGCGGAAACCAGGTTTTCGGATCCACCGGCGTTCCCCGCGCCGCGTCGAGCGGCAACAGCCGGTGCGCAAGGTCCTCGTCCAGCCGGCGCTGCATGCCGGCGCGCAGGGGACGGCCCTTGCGCCGGCCGAAGAACAGGCGCTCGTCACCGTGGTCGGTCATGGCTCTTCTGGTACGGTTCGGGTCCGGCGGCCGGACCTTGCCCGACCGCCATCATTTCAGGACCCGTGGGTCAGAACGCGGACTTCAGCTCGTCGACGAGGTCCAGACGTTCCCAGGTGAAGTGGCCCGCGTCATCCGGCTTGCGGCCGAAATGACCGTAGGCGGCGCTCGGGGCGTAGATCGCGTTGCTCAACGCCAAACGCTCGCGGATACCGCGCGGCGACAGGTCGACCATCTCGCTGATGACGGCGGAGAGCTTCTCCTCGTCCACCGTATTGGTGCCGTAGGTGTCGACGAAGATCGACAGCGGGTGCGAGACGCCGATGGCGTAGGACACCTGCAGCACGCATTTCTCGGCGAGGCCGGCGGCGACCACATTCTTGGCGACCCAGCGCGCGGCATAGGCGGCGGACCGGTCGACCTTGGTCGGGTCCTTGCCGGAGAACGCGCCACCGCCATGCGGCGCGGCACCGCCATAGGTGTCGACGATGATCTTGCGCCCGGTCAGACCGCAGTCGCCGTCGGGACCGCCGATCACGAAACGGCCGGTCGGATTGATGTAATAGACGGTGTCGTCGTCCACCCAGCCCTCGGGCATGACGTCGCGCACGAACGGCAGGACCAGCTCGTGGACCTGGTCCTGGTTGAGGTCTGCGTCATGCTGGGTCGAGACCACGACCGAGGTGCAGCGCACCGGCTTGCCGTTCTCGTACTGCAGGGTGACCTGGCTCTTGCTGTCCGGGCCGAGCCCCGAGGCCGAGCCGTCCTTCCGGGCGACCGCCATGCGGCGCAGGATCTCGTGACTGAAATGGATCGGCGCCGGCATCAGCACGTCGGTCTCGGTGCAGGCATAGCCGAACATGATGCCCTGGTCGCCGGCACCCTCGTCCTTGTTGCCGGCCGCGTCCACGCCCACGGCGATGTCGGCCGACTGCTCGTGCAGCACGTTCTCAATGCTCGCGGTCTTCCAGTGGAAGCCGTCCTGCTCGTAGCCGATATCCTTCACGGCGGCGCGCACCGCCTCCTCGATCACCTCATGGGTGACGCTGGACGGGCCGCGCACTTCGCCGGCGAGGACGATCTTGTTCGTCGTCGCCAGCGTCTCACATGCCACCCGGCTCGCCGGATCGGCCCCGAGATAGAGATCGACCACCGTATCGGAAATCCGGTCACAGACCTTGTCCGGGTGTCCCTCGGAGACGGATTCACTGGTGAACAGGTAGCTGGCTTGACTCAACGGGGCCTCCGGGATGCTCGACTGTCATGGAAAACAACGCATGGGCGCCGTCACGATGCGAGGCGCGCGACAGCGTATACCGGGCCGGCGTTTTTGCGCGAATGCCCGTCCGGGTCAAGGGGAAAGCCGAGACGGTGGATCCACGCGGGATATCGAAAACGGCGCGGTGCGGCGCCTCAGGGTTTGTCGCCGTCCATCGAGCCCGCAATCGACCGCATCAGTTCGTACAGCCGCCGACGGGCGGTGTCGTCGGTGATACGGTAGTAGGCGCGGACCAGTTCGATCGTCTCGCGCCGTCGCATCGGGTCCTCTTCCATCGGTCCGCTTGTCGCGGCCGTGACCTCGGTGCCGTCATCTTCCGGCATGTCGTCGAAGAAGTAGGAAACCGGCACGCCCAACGCCTTGGCCAGTTCGAACAGGCGGCTCGCCCCCACGCGATTCGCGCCGCGCTCATACTTCTGGACCTGCTGGAACGTCAGTCCCAATGCGTCACCCAACCGCTCCTGGCTCATTCCGAGCAAGGTACGACGCAATCGCACACGCGCGCCGACATGGATATCGATGGGATTCGGATTCATTGCCGTAGGCGGACGGCCGACCCGACGGCGCCCTGGGCGGTCGATCGCCATGCGAACCTCTGATTACGTTAACCAAAAATAACCCTATTACTCATAGACCATACAATTGTATTCAGTCAACGCACTCAAACCGGCAAAGCGATTTAATTCCAATCAATTCGCGGGAGTTCTTCGACCGTCACGAAATCGCCCGTATGCTGCAACCGCGAACAGCGATACGACCATAACAATTAAAGGGATACCCCCAATAATGCCGAAAGGCGTTGGCGGAGCGGCAGAGGGCAGCGGAGAGTCCATGCTGGCGGTCATGCCCATCGGAATGCTTGCGACAATTCGCCCCGCGGCGTCGATCACCGTCGAAACACCGGTATTCGCTGCCCGAACCATCGGCAGCCCCTGCTCGATCGCCCGCAGCCGCGCGATCGCTAGGTGCTGGTATGGCCCGCTCCACCGGCCGAACCAGGCGTCGTTGGTGGCATTCAGCAGCCAGCCCGGCCGCGCCGTCGGATCCACCGCGCCGTCCGGGAAGATCGCCTCGTAGCAGATCAGCAGCGATACCGGCGGCGCACCCGCGAGTTCCAGGGTCCGGGGGCCCGGGCCCGGCGTGAAATCGCCGCGACTCTGTACGATCGCGGTGAGCGGCAACACGTCGCGTAACGGAACGTACTCGCCGAACGGCACGAGATGGGCTTTGTCGAAGGTCCAGGCGACCTTCGCCCCCGGGCCGATGGCGAAGACGCTGTTGTAGATCGAGGTCATCCGGCCGACACGCGCGACACGGGGGGCGCCGAACATCAGGGTGCCCTCCGGCGGCGCGGCGGCCGACAGCACCTCCTCCAGCTCCCGCGAGTCGCCGACCAGATGGGCGACGGCGGTCTCGGGCCAGGTCACGACCGTCGGCACGGCGCCGGGCGCAAGGCCAGGTGCGCGGATATCCGCCGGTCGCGCGGCGTCGCTGAGCGACATGTAGCGCCGCAGATGCTCCGGCTTGAGCCCCGGGTTCCATTTGTCGCGCTGGGGCACGTTGCCCTGGACCACGCGAATGACGACCCCGGGCACCGCGCCGCCCTCCGCCGTGATCTCCGGGATCGCCGCCACTCGGACGGCGCCCCCCCCGGCCATCGCCACGAACAGGAGGCAGGCCAGGGCCGAGACGATGATCTGCACCCGGCGCGGAGCCGCCCCACGCCACCACAATGCCGGCGCCGTGGTCACCAGCAGCACCAGCAAGCTGAGCCCATAGGCGCCAACCAGCGAGGCCGGTTGCAGCAGCGCCAGCCAGCCGTCGACCGTGGCCGAGGGCAGGTTCCATGGAAAGCCGGTCAGGGCATGCCCGCGGACCCATTCCCCGCCGGTGTAGAGCGCCGAAAATCCAAGCCAGAGCGGCCAGCCGGCGCGGAACAACCGGTGCGCCAGCGCCCCCGCGACAGCGGCGAAGAGCGCGAGACATGCCGGCAGACCGAGATTGGCGAACGGGATCAGCCAGGCATGCTCGCCGGCATTGACCAGCATGGCATTGGCGATCCAGTGCAATCCGGCAACGTGATATCCCAGCGCCCAGAACCAGGCCCTGACGGCCGCCGACCGTGTCGAGCCCGCCTCCGCCACGACGCCAAGCAACACCGCATGACCGAAGGCGAAGGGCAGCAGATGCAGCGGTGCCAGCGACAGGGCGGTGGCCGCCCCCGCGAGAAGCGCCGCCAGCGGAACAGCCCAGCGGCGACGGCCGGCGTTGCTATTCGGCGGCACGCTCGGCTGCGTTCGGCTGGACCATGCGGACCTTGAGGCGGCGCAGGCGGCGCGGATCGCCGTCCATGACCTCGAACTCGATCCCACTCGGGTGGCGGATGACCTCGCCGCGGGTGGCGACCCGGCCGGCCAGGCTGAACACCAGCCCGCCGAGCGTGTCGATTTCCTCGCGCTCGTCGTCGGTGAGGAACGGGCCGGCGATCTCCTCCAGTTCCTCCACCGTGGCGCGGGCATCGGCGGAGATGGTGCCATCCCCCCGCTCGGCCAGCTTGGGCCCTTCCTCGGTGTCGTGCTCGTCGATGATGTCGCCGACGATCTCCTCGATCAGGTCCTCGATCGTGATCAGGCCATCGATGCCGCCATACTCGTCGACTACCAGCGCCATGTGGCGCCGGGTCATCCGCATTTCCTGCAGCAGATCGAGGGCGCGCGAGGAGGGAGCGACGATCAGGATGTCGCGGGCCAACGCCCCGGCGGTCACGTCGTCGCCCCGGTTCAGATGCGCCAGGACGTCCTTGATGTGGACCATGCCGACCACATCGTCGAGGGACTCCCGATAGACCGGGACCCGACTGTGGGCGACGTCGCTCATCTGCCGCGACAGGTCGGTCAGCCGCATGCTGTGATCGACGGCGACGATATCGGCCCGCGGAACCATCACGTCATAGGCCGTGATGTCGCGCAGACCGAGCACGTTGCGGATGATCGCCCCTTCATGCGGGTCGATCGGCGAGGCGTCCTCGCCGTTCTCGTCGATCAGCTCCTCCAGCGACGCCCGGACCGCGGAGGTTCCATTGCGGCCGAGACCGACAGAGCGCATCAGGGTCCGCCAGGCCTCGACCAGCGGACCGCGGTCGGAACCGCCATTGCCGTTGCCGTTATTCGAGCCGTTGCCGCCGTAGAGCGTATTCTCGCTCATGCCGCCCTCTCGTCGTCCGAGGCAGCGGTGCCGGGGAGGAGGTCGCCGTCCGCATAGGGGTCGGCAATACCGAGTCCGGCCAGGATCTCGCGCTCCAGCGCCTCCATCTCCTCGGCGTCGCGCGCGTCGTCATGATCGTAGCCGAGCAGGTGCAGGGTGCCGTGGACCAGCAGGTGAGTCAGATGATCCGCGACCGAAATCTCCTGCTCCCCGGCTTCGCGGAGCACGGTCTCCAGCGCCAGCGAGACATCGCCGAGCGGACGCGGTCCCGCCGGCGGCGCGAAGCCGGCCGGGAAGGAGAGCACGTTGGTGGAGGAGTCCTTGCCCCGGTGGTCGCGGTTCAGATCCCGCTGCTCCGCATCGTCCGTCAACAGCACAGAGACTTCGACCGCACCGGACACGCCGGCGCGCGCCAAGGCGGCTTCGACGGCGGTTTCGGCAAGCGCAGGGATATCGTCTACGGACTCGCCCCAGGCGGGGGCCGCGATCGAGACATCGAGATCGACCGTCCGGGTTTCGCCGGAAGGCCGGGTGCTAGATCGAGGGCGACTGTCGCCCTCTGCAGGTGAATCTTCGTCGGTCATCGACTCTTGTCGCCGGGTAATAATACGCCGTCACGTGCATTGTACGCATGAACGATGCGCGTAACCAGTGGATGGCGGACAACGTCTGCCGCGGTGAACTCGACAAACCCGACGCCTTCGACGCCATGTAGGTGGTCGAGCGCGTCGCGCAAGCCGGATTTGTTGCCCAGCGGCAGATCGACCTGAGACAGGTCTCCCGTCACCGCCATCCGGGAATTCTCTCCCAAACGGGTTAAGAACATCTTCATCTGGGTCGGCGTGGTGTTCTGCGCCTCGTCCAGGATGACGAAGGCATTGGCCAGTGTGCGTCCGCGCATGAAGGCGAGCGGCGCCACCTCGATCTCGCCGGCGGCCAGGCGGCGTTCCACCATCTCACCCGGCATCATGTCGTAGAGCGCGTCGTAGAGCGGGCGCAGATAAGGGTCGACCTTATCCTTCATGTCGCCGGGCAGGAAGCCGAGACGCTCGCCGGCCTCGACGGCGGGCCGCGACAGGATGAGCCGGTCGACCCGCTTGGCCCGGAGCATCGCGCAGGCCATCGCCACGGCGAGATACGTCTTGCCCGTGCCGGCCGGGCCGAGCCCGAAAACCAGCTCGTGCTCCATGAGCTGCTTCAGGTAATAGGCCTGGTTCGGCGAGCGGGCGCCGATCGGCCGTTTGAACGTCTCCAGCCCGTCGTCACCGGCAAACTCGCGCACGCCTTCGGTGGCATCGGCCGCCTGAGCGTATTTAACCGCCGCGTCGACATCGCCGATATCGAACGGAAACGGGTCCCGGCCCTTTTTCTTGGTCTTCTCCAGCCGGCGGTACAGCCCCTCCAACGTGCCGCGCGCGACCTGCAGCGACTCCTCCGCGCCCAGGATGCGCACGATATTGCCGAAGGCCTCCAGCTTGACGCCGAGTTTCTGTTCGATGCGGGCCAGGTTGCGGTCGTGGTCGCCGAACAGCAGCGGGATCAGCGAATGGTCATGAAACTCGAGCTGGACGGAAGCGTCGTCGGCCATGCCTGTGCTCACGCAGGAACCCTTTCAGCAGGAGGGGGTAAAGGAGAGGGCGTTACGGGGTCGACATCGACAGTCACGATCCGACCGGAGAGGGAGTTGGCGCCGCCGAGCGCGATCGCCACATCGACCTGGACGCCGAGCAGACGGTCCGGCGCTTCGGCATGGACCGACTGCATCCAGGGACCGCGGCCGACAAGCTGGCCCGGACGGTTGCCACGACGCTCGAAAAGCACCGGCTGCACGCTGCCGACCGCCGCCTCGTTGAAGGCGCGCTGCTGGGCGTTGAGCAGCTGCTGCAACGCCTCCAGGCGGTCGGACTTCGCCGCTTCGGAAAGCTGGTCGGCCACGGAGGCGGCCGGGGTGCCAGGCCGCGCGCTGTACTTGAACGAATAGGCCTGGGCGTAGCCGATCTCGCGCACCAGCTTGAGGGTGTCGGCGAAGTCGCGATCCCCTTCCCCCGGGAAGCCGACGATGAAGTCGGAACTGAGCGCCAGATCCGGGCGGGCCGCACGCAGACGGTCGACAATCCGCCGGTAGTCGGCGGCGGTGTGTCCCCGGTTCATGGTGTCGAGCACCCTGTCGGAACCCGACTGCACCGGCAAATGCAGATACGGCATCAGCGCCGGCACCTCGCCATGGGCGGCGATCAGGTCGTCATCCATGTCGCGCGGGTGAGACGTGGTGTACCGGATGCGCGCCAGGCCGTCGATTTCGGCCAGCGCGCGGATCAGCCGGCCAAGGCCCCAGTCGCGGCCGTCCGGCCCCGCGCCGTGATACGCGTTCACGTTCTGGCCGAGCAGGGTGATCTCAAGCGTCCCGGACGCCACCAGACGCCGGGCTTCCTGCAGAATTGCCGTCGCCGGTCGGGAAAACTCGGCACCGCGGGTATAGGGCACCACGCAGAAGGTGCAAAACTTGTCGCATCCCTCCTGGATCGACAGGAAAGCGGCCGGGCCCTGGCCCTGACTTTCCTCGGGCAGATGGTCGAACTTGTCCTCGGCCGGGAACTCGGTATCGACCACGCCGGCGCCACGGCCACCGTCGCGACCGAGGGCCCGGATCACCAGCTCCGGCAAACGATGATAGGTCTGCGGGCCGAACACCATGTCGACGACCGGGGCACGGCGGACGATCTCCTCGCCCTCGGCCTGGGCGACGCAGCCGGCGACGGCGATCAGCATGCGCCGACCCTGGCGCGCGGCCTCTTCCTTCATCAGCCGCAGCCGACCGAGTTCGGAATAGACCTTCTCCGTCGCCTTCTCACGGATGTGGCAGGTGTTCAGGATCACCAGGTCGGCATCGTCGACCCGGTCGCTGGAGGCGTAACCATGCGGTGCCATGACATCCGCCATGCGGGCGGAATCATAGACGTTCATTTGGCAACCGTAGGTCTTGACGTGGAGTTTCTTGCTCACAGGGACCGTCTTGTTCAAGGCCGGCGCCTTCCACGAAGACGTCCGGGGTTCACAGACCGCGGCACGTCTCTCCCCGTCGGGGGACAGCCCGACATCGAGCGGCGCCAGATCACCTGATCCATCAAGGTCGGGGCGACTCCCGCATGCTGATCGCGACGGATGACATCTACCGGGTCCTCATCTCCTCGGACCCTAAGGTTCGCCACGGTTCTGTCAAGCGACAGTCGCGTGACCCGCCGGGCCGCGGCCTATCGTCCGGCATTCGCGTGTGCCAGCCCGGTCGCTACCCGCCGCTGCGCCTCATTGGCCAAGGCCTTGCGCGATCCCACCTCGTCGAGCGTCAGCGGCGGATGGAACTCGATGACCACGGTCAGTTTGCCAAGGGCGGCAACCGTCCACAAATGCGGCGCCAGATCCATGTCGCCGTACCAGGCGAAGAACGGGCGCAGGCCGCGCCCGAGCGGCACACCGTTGAGGCGGGTATAGGCGATGGAGACGGGCTGCACCGTCAGCGGCCGATCGCCGGGGCGACGTTCCGCGACCGAGAACAGGGCGCTCTTGAACGGCAGCACCCGCGTCCCGTCACTGCTGGTGCCCTCCGCAAACAGGATCAGATTGTCGCCGGCATCCAGCCGTTCGGCAATATCGTCGCCCTGCTTGGCGACCGCCGTGCGGCGCCGGGCGATGAACACCGTGCGCTGCAGCTTCGCCAGCACCCCGAACAGCGGCCAGCCCGCGACCTCGGACTTGGCGATGAAACATCCTGTCACCACCGAACCGAGGGCGGTGATGTCGAGATAGGAGACGTGGTTGACGGCGAACAGAACCGGCCGCTCCCGCACCCGGCGTCCCCGCACGACAACCCGGATCCCCAGCACCCGGGTACACAGACGGTGATAGAACCGCGGCAGCCGCTCGGCGAGCCGCAGCCCCAGCAGAACCGCGACCGCCTGGACCGGAATCAGCGCGAATGTCAGACCGAGATAGACTGCCAGCCGGATGATCGCCCGGGTCTCCGAGCGGATCATGCCATTGCCGAGATCAAGCAGGCGCCGCTCTTCCGCCTCGTCGACAAAAACCGGAGTCAACCGGGGCACAGACGTCGATCCGGACATCGCCTCCGCCATGGTCAGCCGCCCCGCGCCTCGCGTTCATAGTGCTTGTAATATTTGTCGGTCACCGCGCTGGTCTGGACAATGACGCAGACGTCGGTGGTGTTGAACTGCGGGTCGACGACCGCCCCGTCGCCGACGAAACCGCCGAGCCTGAGGTAGCCCTTGACCAGCGGCGGCAGGCCGGCCAGCGCCCGTTTGGCGTCGATCCGGTCGGCCGGCATGCGGTTCATCTCGACATGCAGGTCGTCCAGCGCCCGCACCCGCAGGGATTCCGGCGCCAGATGGGCGTGATAGAGATAGCTGAGATCCTTCGCCAGGGCGTCGGGATCGGTTCCCGGAAGCGACGCGCACCCGAACATCAGCGTGATCTCGTGTTTGAAAACATAGGCCGCGATCCCGCTCCACAGCATTTGCATGGTCGGCCGGTTGCGGTGGTCCAGATCCACGCAGGACCGGCCCAGCTCCATGATCTCGCCCGGGAAGGCCAGAATCTTCGAGATGTCGTATTCGCCGGCAGTATAGAACTGGCGCCCCGCGGGGATCCGCGATCGGCGGATCAGCCGGTACGTGCCGACGACGGCCTTCGCCCCCTCGCCCTTCCCGTGGTCCAGCACCAGCAGGTGGTCGGCGATTGGATCGAAGGCGTCGAAGTCGCGCTTGAGCGTACCCATTTCGCCGATCGGCTTGGCCGCACGCTCTTCATAGAACACCCGGTAGCGCAGCGCTTGGGAGGCATCGATCTCCTCGGCATCGCGGGCGAGGCGGACCTCAAGATTACCGGAGGTGATCGCCGGAAAGGCCGCAGCCGGATCGGGCGTGAAGGACGTCGGGCGTTCGGTCGTGTCGCTCATATGCCGCTATCTGACATCGACGGGATGCCGTTGCGTGGCCAACTCGTCAGCCACATCGGTGGTCGGCGGACCGGATCGGGCGAACCTACCGTCGCATGCAGACCGGTACAAGCGGCAAAGCCCCCACCCCGTCAACTGTCATAAAAGGTCCATTTTCCTAGCGTTTTAACCATAACCAAGGCATCGACCGGATGCGCCCGGCCCGTCACGTAATATCGATCGCGGCGGGCAGCCGTCGCATATCCCCGGGCGCCGTACAGCGCGATGGCCGGTGCATTGTCCGCGGCAACATCCAGAATCACGCGCTCGGCCCCCGAGGCGGCCGCGAGTGCCTCGAACCCGCTCATCAAGGAGCCCCCCCACCCTTCCCGGCGGCGATTGGCGGCGACGGCCACCGCCAGAACCTCCGCGGTGTCCACCACACACTGCCCGATCAGAAACCCGGCGATCGTCCCATCCTGTTCGGCCAACAGTGACAGATTGGCCGGCCCAGTCAGCAGACGGGCAACCGACTCGGCACTCCACTGGTCGTCGAAACATGCCCGCTGCAGAGTGGCGACGTCCTCCGCATCCGCCGGGTCGACGGCGCGCAGCCGGTCGCGTCTGTCGTCCGGGACGGTCATGACGCCGGCAAATTGACGGCGGGTGCGCGGAGGTAGAGCGGGCGGAGCGGCCCATCCTCTCCGGCGGCCAGCCTGTCGGCGGCCACCGCCGCCACCGAACGGGCGTCGGGCAGGTCGCAACCATCCAGGACGACGGCTTCCCGACCCGCATCCCGCGCCGCGGCGACCAGCGCATCGGCCACATCGCCCGCCAGCCGGAACCGCTGCGCCGGGGCAAGCGCCACCGCCTCGGAGACCGTCATCACGGCCGGACCGGCGAGCGCCGCACCGGCGCCGTCGAACCACTGGGCATAGACATCGCCCCGTTTGCTGTCGAGGACGGTCAGAAGCGGCATGTCCGAGCATCCGGCGGCATGGGCAAGCGCCGCAAGCGACGTGACCGGGACCGTCCGGGCATCGACCGCCAGCGCCAGGCCGCGGGCCGCCGCCAGTCCGATTCGCAGTCCGGTGAAGCTACCCGGTCCGATGGTGGCGGTTACGACCCTGATATCGCAAGCGGTGCATCCGGCCCCCACGAGCACCCTTTCGACCATCGGCATCAGCACCTCCGCATGGCCGCGACTCAGGCGCAACACCTCGAAGGCCCTTGGTTCCCCGCTCTCGGCGACGGCGACGGAGCAGGCGCCGGCCGAGCTGTCGATGGCAAGTAAAAGGCTCATCGGTTTGGGCCATCCCCGGTCTGCAGGTTGCGTCGAACCGCGGCATTTCGAAATGCGGCTGCCATGACGTATCTTGTTCCCATGAGGTTAGGTGTTGGAACCGTCGCGCTTGCGCTGACACTGGTCGGCCTGTCTGCCACCCCGGCGTTCGTGCCCCTGGGTGCCGGAGCGCCGCAGGCATTCGCCGCCGAGTCGGCCGTGCTCTTCATGTACCACCGATTCGGCGAAGCCGAGTACCCGAGCGCCAGCATCCGCATCGACCAGTTCGAAGCTCAACTCGCCGAACTGCGGTCCGGCGACTACACGGTTCTGCCGCTGCCCGACATCCTGGAGAAGATGCGCACCGGCGCCGACCTGCCGGAACGGACCGTCGCCCTGACCATCGACGACGCCTACGCCTCGGTCTACGCCGAAGCCTGGCCCCGGCTCAAGAAGGCCGGATATCCGTTCACCCTGTTCGTCGCCACCGATCCGATCGACCATGCCAGTCCCGGCTACATGACCTGGGATCAACTGCGCGAGGTGCAGGAGGGCGGGGCAACCATCGGCAGTCAGACGGCGTCGCATCCGCATCTGCCCGATCTTGACGTCGAGACCGTGAAGATCGAACTCGACCGTTCGGCCGGCCGGCTCGAGGCCGAGCTCGGCAAAAGGCCGACCCTGCTCGCCTATCCCTATGGCGAATACGGCTTGCAGATCGAGAAGGTCGTGGCCGAGCGGGGCTATGTCGCCGCTTTCGGGCAGCATTCCGGCGTCGTCCACGCCACCAGCGACCGCTATGGGCTGCCGCGCTTCGCCCTGAACGAGACCTATGGCGGCATCGACCGGTTCCGGCTGACCGCCAACGCCCTGCCGCTGCCGATCCGCGACCGGGTACCCGCCGACCTGATCGTCACCTCGAACAACCCGCCGCCCTTCGGCTTCACGGTAGCGCCGGAGATCGGCGATCCGAGCCGGATCGACTGCTACGCCTCCGGCCAGGGCCGCACCCAGACCGAAGTGCTGGGCGACCGGGTGGAAGTACGGCTGGCCGAGCCGTTTCCCGCGGGCCGAGCCCGGGTGAACTGCACCATGCCGGGTCCGGACGGCCGCTGGCACTGGTACGGAATCCAGTTCTACATACCCCGCTAGAGCCTCAGCTCTCCGCCGGTTTCTCCAGATGCCGCCATCCGGCGCCACGCCGGATGTTCGTGGCGCCGAGCCGGGCGTCCTGGAAGGCGTCCAGATTGTTCTGGGCCATGATGCCGACAAGTTCCTCGCCATAGACGGCGCCGCGCTCGCTGTAGTGGGTCAGGGTGCGGGCGAGAGCGCGCGATTCGGCCCCCTCGGCCCGGGCGGCGCGGAACTCCCGATAGCTCGGATGGGTGTTCAGGTTGTGCATGTAGCCGCGCACGGAATGCACTAGGCTCGCGAAAGCCCGGACGGCATGGGCGGCATCCGGTGCGCCGGACGGGGCGATGCCCTGAGACTTGTCCCAGGTCCACTGCCCGTACAGCGCGTTACCCTGCAGCGCGAAACGCGATCGACCCCAGCCGCTTTCGACAATCGTCTGGGCCAGCGCCAAGGGGGTCGGAACACCGTCGATCCGGCGCATCAGTTCGCGCCGCGCCTCGGCGTCCAGCACCTGGTCCAGATCAAGACCGCCGGTATCGATCACACCGTAACGCCGGGCGACCGCGGTCAGCCAGCGCGCATCGCGTCGCCGCGGGGTCTCGCCATGCTCCAGCTGTTCCAGCAAGGCGGCAACGCGGATGCGGGTGATGGCGATCTCCGCATTTACCCGCAGGATCAGGGGGAGCGCTATGCGAAGAAACGCCCGCTTGCGCGGCCCGACCTGCTCGAGCGTGGCGAAATCCGCCGGCAATGCCGCCAGATAAAGTCGAGGCACATCTCGATCCCCCGACCGCACCGCCGCCAGATCGAAGGACGCCCGCTCGAACAGGCGCAGCAGGGTCGCGGCGGAAGCGACGGTGAAGTCGCGCCCGCCGTCGGGCAGCGGGGCGGGGGTCACGACGCGGACGAGTGGCGCCGCCGTCTTGGGCGGTATCGGCCAGTTCGGCGGGCCGAACACCACCGCGGAGACCTGGAAGGTGCCGAGACAGAGGGCCCCCGCGATCAGCGCGATTCGGCCGCGGCCATGGAGCGATGACGCGCATGGGGACATGGGACCTCGCGGAGCCGGATCTAGGTCGGACCGATTCAGAGCGGGAAGCGGTTATGCCGGGATGGATTTTCGGGTCGGCTCAGTAGTAGTCGGCCATGCCACCGGCGGCCCGCACTTCGCGCACCTCCGGGATGTAATGGCGCAACATGTTCTCGATGCCCATCTTCAGCGTCGCCGTCGAACTCGGGCAGCCGGCGCAGGCCCCCTGCATTGTCAGCGTGACGATTCCATCCTCGAATCCGTGGAACACGATGTCACCACCGTCCATCGCCACGGCCGGACGCACACGCGTCTCCAGCAATTCCTTGATCTGGGAGACGACCTCCTCATCCTCCGGCCGGACCTCGGCTTCGGCGGATTCGGTGGCGCCATCGGCCAGCACCGGCTTGCCGGCGACGAAATGCTCCATGATGACGCCGAGCACCGCCGGCTTCATGAGGTACCATTCCTTGTCGTCGCGCTTGCTGACGCTGATAAAATCATTCGCGAGGAAAACCGTGGTCACGCCATCGACTTCAAACAGAGCCGCCGCCAGCGGGGATCCGGTGGCCGCGTCCTCCTCCGACTTGAACTCTGCGGTGCCGCTCACCATAACGGTGCGTCCCGGCAGGAACTTCAACGTCGCCGGATTCGGGGTCTCTTCGGTCTGAATGAACATGGCTCACATCTCCAGTCTGGCTTCGCTCGCACGCACGGCCTGGCCGCAGCGACGACGCCGGCAGTTGGCGCATAGTTGGGGCGCGGACCGATGACGTCAAGACAACCCCCCACCGATGGCATCGATGCCGACAGCGCACGAGCGTCGGACGGCGGCCCGACCGTCAGCTATGCACCGGTGCTGCGCCGTACGGAAGGACCGAGCAACCTGGAGGCCCGCAACCTCGTCCGCTTCCTGGACGAGGACGATGATGCCGGCATGCCGCCGATCAATCCCGACCTGACCCCGCAGCAATGGATTCTCGGCGAGTCCGCTGTCTACAGCTCCCGTCGCTTCCTTGCCCGCGATCTCGGAAAGCTGATGGTGGCGCGGGGCTTTCCGCTGATGCGGATGACCTATTTCATCACCACCCTGCACCCCCAGGCGACGGGTACCTCGATCGTCTGGTACCGCGACATCGACGAGCCGCGGCAGATGCGGGTCATGCGCGGCATGCAGCAGACCGACGGCTATAAGCAGAGCCCCATGCCGCTGATCTTCGAAGGCGCGCAGGGCATCCGCCGGCGCCTGGACATGGAGGGGGAGCAGAATGATTTCCCGATCCTCCAGGACCTGCGCGAAGAGGGGGCGACCGACTACGTCGCCATGCCGCTGCGGTTTTCCGACGGCAGCATCAACTTCACCACCTGGACCGCGGACCGGCCGGGCGGATTCAGCACCGACGAATTGCGCGAAATCTGGGAACTCATGCCGGCGCTGTCGCTGCGTATGGAAGTGCTGGAGCGACGCGACCTGACCCGCCAGCTTCTGACCACCTATCTCGGCCGCAACACCGGCGAGCGGATCTTGGCCGGCGAAATCGTGCGCGGCGTCGCCGAAAGTATCCGCGCCGCGGTGTGGTACACTGACATTCGTGATTTCACGACCCTGTCCGACCAGCTCAGCCGGGACGAGATCATCGACATGCTGGACGCCTATTTCGAACGCACGGTGCAGGCGGTCGAAGAGCGCGGCGGCGAGGTGCTGAAGTTTCTCGGTGACGGCATGCTGGCCATCTTCCCGGCCGATCCGAAGCGCGGCGAGGCCGAAGGCGATGCCGAGGCCTGCCGACTGGCGCTGGCCGCGGCGCGCGACACGGTCACTCTGATCCGCGCCCTCAACGACATGCGCAGACGTCAGGGCAAACCGGCAATCGACTACGGCATCGCCCTGCATCTGGGCGAGGTCGGATACGGCAATATCGGTGGGGCCGAGCGGCTCGATTTCACGGTCATCGGTCCGGCGGTCAATCTCGCCAACCGGATCGAAGGGCTGACACGCTCCCTGGGGGTCCGCGTGCTCGCCTCGCGCGAATTCGCCGATGCCGCCGGCGAGACGCTCGCCGGTCTCGGCGGCCATCTGGTCAAGGGTCTCGCCCGCCCGATCGACGTCTTCACCCCGCCCGACCTTTCGTGAGCGTTTCCGACACACCGGCGACCCCGACCATGGACGACCGCGCCGTCGCCCGGGCCGGGGCGACGATCGCGGTGCTGTCGATCCTTGCGAAATCCTCCGCCTTCATCCGCGAGGCTGCGATCGCGATGCTCTACGGCCGCGGCCCGGAGGTCGATGCGTTCTTCGTCGCGCTGGCCCTGCCGGTGTTCCTGGTTCAGCTGATCGCCGGCTCGTTCCAGATCGCCGCCGTGCCCGGGCTGCTGGCGGCGCGCCGGGGCGGCGGCCATGACCGGGCCTCCGCGCTCGCCGGATCCGGCACGCTGACCATCTCGCTGGCCATCGCCGTCGTCGCCATCCTCGCCGCCGCCTGCGCCCCGCTCTATCTGCCGATCGTCGCGCCGGGATTCTCCGACCGCGCCCTGGTCCTGGCCGCGGACATGCTGTGGATCATGACCTTGTTCTCGATTCTCGGCGGTCTCGCCTATGCCGGCGGGGCGATGCTGACGGCGGAACGGCGCTTCGCGCTGCCGGCGATCGCGCCGGCGCTGACGCCGCTGGTCATGACCGTGCTGCTGATCGCCTTCCGCGAGCAGCTCGGCGTCACCGCGCTTGCCTGGGGTGCGGTGCTCGGCACCCTGGCGGAGGCGGCAATCGTGCTGTGGGCCGCCCATCGCCTCGGCTACCGCCCGCGGCTGGCAATCGACACCGCCGACTTGCTGGCTCTGATCCGACGCTGGGGGCCGCTGATGCTGGCCACGCTGCTGCTGTCGGGCGCGGGGCTGATCGACCAGCTCATGGCCGCTTCACTGGGCGAGGGCTCGGCTTCGGCCCTGGGCTACGGCGCGAAACTGGTGCTGGCCGGACTGCACGTGGTGACCACCGCGCTCGGAATCTCGGTGCTGCCCGCCTATGCCGAGAGCGCCCTCGAGGACCCGCGCCGCTTGCTCGCGCGCCTGCGCCGGCATCTGGTGGCGGTGATCCTGCTCGCCCTGCCCGGGGTCGGTATCGCCTGGCTGGTGTCCGAGCCGGTGATCGCCCTGCTGTATCAGCGCGGCGCCTTCACCGCCGAAGACACCCGTCTGGTCGCCCATGTGCTGGCCGCCTACTCCACGCAGCTTCCGGCCTTCGCCGCCGTGGTGATTCTGGTAAGGGCCGCCGCCGTGCTGAGCCTCGGCTGGGTGATCCCGACCGCGGCCGCCGTCAACATGGTGCTGACGATCGCCTTGAACGCCATCTTCATGCAGTTCTGGGGCGTGATCGGCATCGCCTTTGCCACCGCCCCCGCCTTCGCGGCGACGGCGGTGGTGCTGTATGCCGGGATCGTCGCCGGATACGGCCGCAAGACCTGATAGCGCGGTTTACGGCCGCAGGAAGCCGACCGTGTCGTAGACCTCGTCGACGATCGGCTTGGCGATGGCCCGGGCCCGATCGCCGCCCTTGGCCAGAATCCCGTCGATATAGTCGGTATCGGCCATAAGCTTCTGCAACTCGGCACCGATCGGGCCGAGCACGTCGACCGCCAGTTCCGAGAGTGCGGGCTTGAACTTGCCGAAGCCCTGGCCGCCGTATTCCGCCAGCACTTCATCCACCGACTTGTCGGCGAGCGCGGCGTAGATCATCACCAGGTTGCGCGCCTCCGGCCGTTCGTCCAGGCCCGCCGCCTCGCTCGGCAGCGGCTCCGGGTCGGTCTTCGCCTTCCGGATCTTGCTGGCGATGGTGTCGGCATCGTCGGTCATGTTGATGCGCGACATGTCGGACGCGTCCGACTTGCTCATCTTCTTGGTGCCGTCGCGCAAGCTCATGACCCGGGTTGCTGCGCCGAGGATCTGCGGCTCCGGCAGCGGGAAGAACTCGACACCGAACATCGAGTTGTAGGCCTGGGCGATGTCGCGCGACAGTTCGAGGTGCTGCTTCTGGTCGTCACCGACCGGCACATGGGTGCCCTTGTAGGCCAGGATGTCCGCCGCCATCAGCACCGGGTACCACCACAGGCCCGTGGTGGCGTTGTCCCGATCCTTGCCGGCCTTGTCCTTGAACTGGGTCATGCGGTTGAGCCAGCCGACCCGGGCGACGCAGCCCAGCACCCAGGCGAGGCGCATATGCTCGGCCACCTGAGACTGGTTGAACAGGATGCTGTCCTCGGGGTCGATGCCGGCCGCGATCAGGCTGGCGGTCACCTCGCGGGTCGCCTGGCGCAGCTCGACCGGGTCCTGCGGAACGGTGATGGCGTGCTGGTCGACCACGCAGAAGATGCACTCGTAGGTCTTTTCGCCCTGGAGCGTCACCCAGTTCCGGATCGCGCCCAGGTAGTTGCCCAGGGTCAGGTTTCCGGTCGGCTGAATGCCGGAGAAAATGCGTCTCATGGATCAGGGACTCGCGATCGGCTAGGGTGCGACGGTGGACGCTGCGGGCGTCCGTCGACCGGTTTATCCCCGGCCCGCGCCCGCAAATCAAGCATCCGTCGGCAAACCGGCCCAGTGAAGCCCACCAGGCCCAGTGAAGCGCACCAGATGGGGGAGCAGATATGCTGCGGGTCCTGGACAGCATCAACCATCCGGGCAAGGGCCGGGACTCCGAGGACCGCATCGGCTGCGACCCGGACCGTGCCGTCGCCTGGGTGATCGACGGCGCGACGGATGTCTGCGCCGCCCGCCTGTTTCCCGACGCGCCGAGCGATGCCTACTGGTTTGCCGATCAGGCCGACGCGCTGCTCCGCGACCGGGCCGACGGATCGGTGTCCGACAGGGTGTCGGGGCTGATCGCCGGGCTCCGCGCGGCGGTGGAGCGGGAAACGGCGGGGCCGGTGTCCGCCATCCCGCCAGGCGACATGCCGAGCGCCGCGCTGACGCTGCTGCAATGGGAGCGGGCCGTCGGGACTCTGAATTTCGGCGGTTTCGCGGACTGCACCGCCCTGATCCGCCGACCCGGCCACACTGTCGTTACGACACCGAAACAAATTCGGGATCACGACGAGCAGGCCCAGGCCCGCCGGCTGCTCTCCGACGGCGGCGACATCGACGCCACCCTGCGCCGACAGCGGGCGACGATGAATCGGCCGGACGGATACTGGGTGCTGAGCGTGCATCCAGAGGCCATGGCCGGACTGGACACCCACGCGATGGCGGCCGAACCGGGGGCGCGGGTCCTGCTCTGCACGGACGGGTTCTACCGCCTGGTGGACATGTACGCGCTATTTGACGACGCCGGGCTGGTCGAGACGGCGGAACGGGAGGGGCTGGCCGCCCTGATCGTCCGGCTGCGCGCCGTCGAGGCGGATGCGGCCGACGACATCCGGTTCGGCCGGTTCAAGACCTCCGACGACGCGGCCGCAATCCTGCTCGAACTCGGCTGAGGATCAGCCGCCGCGCCGCAGCGCACCGAAGTCGTGGGGATGGGCCGCGCGTAGCAGAAGGCAGGCGGCGGCGTAGACCCCGAGCCCGGCCGCCACCAGGACCGCAAGCGACCCGATTCGTTCCAGCGTTCCGCCGGCAAGCCAGGGCGCCAGCCAATCGGCCAATGCCCACAGCACGCCGGCCATCGCCGCGGCCGCCAGAACGATCCGCGGCACCCGTCGCACAAGGCGCGCATCCACCGCCAGATGGCCGCGCCGCCACAGCAGGGTCGCCAGCAGCGCCGCGTTCAGCCAAGAGGAGAGCGCCGTCGACAGGGCGATGCCGACCTGGTCGTAGAGCGGCATCAGCACCGCGTTGCAGGCCAGGTTGGCAGCCACGGCGGCGGCGGCGACCTTCACCGGCGTCGCGGTATCCTCGCGGGCGAAGAATCCCGGCTGGAACACCTTGATCAGCACAAAGGCGGGAAGGCCCGCGGCATAGGCGGCCAGCGTGATGGCCGTCTCGGCCCCGTCGCCGGCGGAGAAGGCGCCGCGCTGGAACAGCACCGTGATCAGCGGATCGGCGATCACCGAGAGGGCGGCGGCCGCCGGCACCGTGAGCAGCAGGGCGATCTCCAGCGCCCGGTTCTGCGTGGTCAGCGCCGCGCCGGTCTCGCTCGCCCGCACCTGGCGCGACAGCATCGGCAGCAATGCGGTACCGATCGCCACGCCGACGACGCCGAGCGGCAGTTGCACCACCCGGTCGGCGTAATAGAGATAGGAGACTGAGCCCGCCGGCAGCAGCGAGGCCAACAGGATGCCGATGAAGGCGTTGACCTGAACCACCCCGGCACCCAGCGCCGCCGGCGCCATCAGGATCAGCAACCTCTTCACTTCCGGCGACAGTCTCGGGCGGACCAATGGCGGCAGCGCCTCCTCGCGCCGGCAGGCGATCGCGACGAACAGCGCCTGGGCGGCACCGGCGACGCATACCCCCCAGGCCAGCACATGACCCGGAGTCTCCAGCATCCCGCCGGCCAGAGCCAGGGCGGCGATCAGGATCAGGTTCAGCAGGATCGGGGCCGCCGCCATCGCCCAGAACCTGCCGAGGCTGTTCAACATGCCGCCCCACAGCGCCACCAGGGAAATCAGCGGCAGATATGGGAAGGTGATGCGGGTCAGCTCGACCGCCAGGTCGTAGCGCAACACTTCATCGGCGAAGCCCGGCGCCAGCACCAGGATCACCCCGGGCATGGCGATCTCGGCGCCGACCAGCAGCACCAGCAGCACCAGCAGCAGGACCGACTGCACCTGGCCGGCGAAGGCGACCGCGGCCTGCTTGCCCCGGGCCTCGACCATGCCCGCGAACATCGGCACGAAGGCAACGGTCAGCGCGCCCTCGCCGGTCAGTCGGCGGAAGAAATTGGGGATCTGGAAGGCGACGAAGAAAGCATCCGACGCCGGCCCGGCGCCGACCACCGCGGCAATCAGCATGTCGCGGACAAAGCCGGTGACCCGGCTGATCATCGTATAGCCGCCGACCGTGGCGATGGCGCGGGCGAGGTTCATGGAGGATGGATGTACGTGATTCGTCGAGGCGCGCCTATGGCCGGGTTGCGGCGGAATCAGGGCAGCTACTTCTTCTGTGCCGCCACCGTCACCCCCAGCGCCTCCAGCAGAGCCGCCCGGATCTCGTCGAGCTTCTTGGCGCTGTCGATCTTCAAGCCGAACACGTCCTTGACATAGAACACGTCGACGAACCGCTCGCCATAGGTCGAGACCGTGGCCGAGTGGATCTGCACGCCCACCTGTGCCAGGGCTCTGGTCATGCGGTGGAGCACACCCGGCTCGTCATGGGCGTTCACCTCGATCACCGTATGGGTGACGCTGGCCTTCTGGTCGATGAGGACGCGCGGCGGCACTTTCAGCGCGCGGGTGCGCTTGGTCTGCAGCGCCCCCTTCTTCGCCAATTGGTCCTCCAGGCGCAGGCTGCCGTTCAGCGTGCGCTCGATCGCCGAGGCCAGCCTGGCCAGTCGGTCGGACCGGTCGAACATCTGCCGCTTGTCGTCCTGGATCATGAACGTGTCGATCGCCATGCCGTCGGCGAGCGTGACGATACGGGCATCCACGATGTTGGCGCCGACCGAGGACATCGCGCCGGCGATCCGCGAGAACAGACCCGGATGGTCGGCGGCGTAGACCGTGACCTCGGTCACTTCCCGGTCGGGATCAAGGCGATGCTCGACCACCAGCCGGGCGTCCGACGCCTGCGCCCGGCGCACCAGCCAGGCATGCCGCACAAGCGTTTCGGTATCGAAACTAAGCCAATAGGGATCGTAGCCCAGCGACAGATGTGTCTCGATCTCCTCCAGCGTCCAGTTGATCAGCTGCTCGGCCACCGTCTTCTTGATCGCGGCGACGCGGGCGCCGGTCTTGGCCGGAGACGAGCCGCCGGTCAGCATTTCGTCCGTGGCGTAGTAGAGATCGCGCAGCAGCTGCGCCTTCCAGCCGTTCCAGACATGGGGGCCGACACCGCGGATATCGGCGACCGTCAGCACCAGCAGCAGACGCAGGCGCTCCGGCGACTGAACAATGCGGGCGAAATCCTCCACCGTCTTGGAATCATGGATGTCGCGCTTGAACGCGGTGTCGGACATCAGCAGATGCCAGCGGATCAGCCAGGCGACCGTGTCGGTCTCCTCCTCGGTCATGCCGAGGCGCGGGCAGATCCGCCGCGCCACCCGTTCGCCGAGGATGGAGTGGTTACCGCCCCGGCCCTTGGCGATGTCGTGCAGGAACATGGCGACGTAGAGCGCGCGGCGGGACAGCACCTTGTGCACCACGTCGGTGGCGATCGGCGCGATCTCCTTGAGCTCGCCCACCTCGATCCCGTGCAGCACGCCAAGGCAGACCAGCGTGTGCTCGTCCACCGTGTAGGTGTGGTACATGTCGAACTGCATCTGGGCGACGACCCGGCCGAAATCCGGCACGAACTTGCCCAGGACCCGCGCCTCGCTCATCCGCCGCAGGATGCGTTCGGGACCGCGCGCGCTCGTCAGGATCTCCAGGAACAGGCGGTTCGCCTCGGGATTGCGCCGCAGGTCGGCGTTGATCAGATTCTGGTTCTGGGTGATGACCCGCAGCGCATGCGGGTGGATCATCAGATCGCGGAAATGCGAGTCATGGAACAGCCGGATGAGATTCACCGGGTCCCGCTCGAAGGCCTGATCGTCGATCAGGGTGATGCGGTCGCCCTCGACCCGGAAGTCGCCGAACCGCTGCTCTCCGAACATCTTCGGCAGGCGGAACCGGCGGCGGCGGCGCTTGTACTCGGCCTCGATCGCGGCGCAGAAGATGCGGGTCAGGTCGCCGACATCCTTGGCCGTCAGGTAGTAATGCTTCATGAAGCGCTCGACCGCCATGACGCCGGCCCGGTCGGTGTAGCCGAGCCGCTCGGCGATCACCGGCTGCACGTCGAAGGTCAGCCGCTCCTCGGGCCGCCCGGTCAGGTAATGCAGGTGGCAGCGGATGGTCCACAGACGCTTCTGCGCCTGGGCGAAGCGCCGCGCCTCGGCCAGATCGAGCACGCCGCGCGGCACCAGCTCCGAAACATCGTCGATGCGATAGACGTATTTCGAGATCCAGAACAGCGTATGCAGGTCGCGCAGGCCGCCCTTGCCGTCCTTGATATTCGGTTCGACAACGTAGCGGCTGTCGCCCATCCGGCGGTGCCGGCTGTCCGATTCCTGCAATTTCTGTTCGACGAACTCCAGCGGCGACCCCGACGAGATATCGGCCATGAACTTCTCGCGCATTTCCTCGTAGAGCGCCTCGTCGCCCCATAGGAAGCGGGATTCCAGCATCGCCGTGCGGATGGTGATGTCGGCATTGGCCTGGCGGATGCACTCGGCCACCGAGCGGGTCGAGTGACCGACCTTCAAGCCCAGATCCCAGAGCAGATAGAGCATGAACTCGACGATCTGCTCGCAGCGTGCGGTCTGCTTGTAGGGCAGCAGGAACAGCAGATCGATGTCCGACTGCGGCGCCAGCTCGCCGCGGCCATAGCCGCCGACGGCGGTGATCGCGATGCGTTCCGAGGTGGTCGGGTTGGTGGCGGGGTATTCGAATTCGGCGGCATGAGTGGCGATCACCCGGATCACCTGATCCATCAGCCAGGCTCGACCGCGCACGCACGCAGCCCCGTCATTGGTCGCTTCGAGCCGGCGGCGGATCTCATCCGTCGCGTCCGACAGCGTCGCCTTCAGGAGATCCAGTATGGCGCCACGCCGGGCATTCGGGTCGTCCTGGGCGGCCGCGACCGCGGCAAGCTCGGCGGCAAGCGCCGGAACGTCGCAGATCGCCTTGCGGTTCGGCACCCGCTTGCCCAGCACCGCAAGCTCGACCTGCGGCGCGCTGCGCTCACGGGAACCCTCGGTGGCGGTCTCGATCTCGGCGGTCACGGCCACGAAAGCCTCCTTTGCTTCGCCTGCGACTATACGCGGGCCTTGTCCGGGCGTCACGGATGCCTGAGGCTCGCGCCAACAGCCAGTTGCGGGAGCGATTCATGGACGGGATGGACGGAAAGCGGGCGGATGTGGTGATCGTGGGCGGCGGGGCCGTCGGATCCGCCACCGCCTATTTCCTCGCAGCCGCGGACGATTTCAAGGGTCGGGTCATCGTGATCGAGCGCGATCCGACCTATGCGCGGGCCTCCACGCCACTGTCGGTCGGCGGCATCCGCCAGCAGTTTTCGATCCTTGAGAACGTGGAGATCGGTCTGTTCGCCCGAGAATTCGTCGGCGCCGCGGCCGACCTGCTCGCGGTCGACGGCGAGCGACCGGATCTCGGCTTCGTCGAGAACGGCTATCTGTTCCTCAGCCCGCCCGAAGGCCGGCAGATCCTGGCCGAGAACCACGCGGTTCAGACCGCGGCCGGTGCCGAAATCGCCTGGCTCGAGCCGGACGCGCTGGCCCGGCGCTTTCCCTACCTGAACACCGACGGCGTCGCGGCCGCCGCCTTCGGCGACCACGGGGAGGGCTGGATCGATCCGAACACCCTGCTCCAGGCCTTCAAGCGCAAGGCCCGGACGTTGGGCGCCGAGTATGTCACCGGCGAGGTGACCGCCATCGACCGTGGCGCCGGCGGGGTCGAGCGGGTGGTGCTGGCGGACGGATCGTCGATCGCCTGCGGCACGCTGGTGATCGCGTCCGGCGCCAATTCCGGCAAGGTCGCTGGTCTCGCCGGGGTCGATCTGCCGGTCGGTCCGCGCATCCGCACGGTCTACCAGTTCGACTGCCGCGACCCGCTGGAGGGGCCGCCGCTGCCGCTGACCATCGGCACCACGGGCGTCTTCGTGCGGCCCGAGGGCAAGGGATTCGTGTGCGGCATCTCCCCACCGGAGGAGGAGGATCCCGAGAGCTGGGAGATCGAGGTCGACTGGCGGTGGTGGGAGGCGGTGGTCTGGCCAGCCCTGGCCGAGCGCATCCCGGCCTTCGAGGCGGTGAAGCTGACCGGCGCCTGGGCAGGACCCTACGACTACAACAGCCTGGACCAGAACGCGGTGATCGGCCGCCATCCGGAGATCGCCAACCTGATCTTCGCCGCCGGCTTCTCCGGTCACGGGTTGCAGCAGTCGCCGGCCGCCGGCCGGGCGGTGACGGAACTCGTCACCGCTGGCGGGTTCCGCACCATCGATCTCACCCGTTTCGGCATCGAAAGAATCTTGGAGGGCCGACCGCTCAAGGAGCGCAACATCGTCTGATCAGGCCGTCGGCTTCTCGCAACTGATGATCCAGCGGATGGCGAAGCGG
>JARGOG010000015.1:42449-43639 GCA_029212785.1 Thalassobaculaceae bacterium | reverse complement strand
ATGGCGAAGCGGCGGGCCCAGAAAGGTTCCTGCATCTTCATCGACACGGTCCCGCCCTCCACGAGCCCCGCGTAGATCCGCTCGGCCTCGGCGTCGGATTCCGGTCGCAGGGCAACCAAGATGCCTTGCGGCTTCTGGTACATCTGCGCCGGCGAAGGTCCGGTAGGGATTGAGTTTCATCCACCATCCTCTGCGGTGACATGGCGGGTTAAGACAGAGCCAGGAGGTCGGCGCGCAATCCGTCCAGATTGCGTGCCGCCACCAGGGCGTCGACCTGGTCATGGGTCGCGCGCCAGACCGGCAAGGCGGCGACCAGCGCGTCGCGCCCGGCATCGGTGATCTCGATCCGGCGACTTCGCCTGTCCTCCGCGTCGACCAGAACCCGCACCAGCCCACGCCGTTCCAGCGGCTTGAAGGCCGCCGTCAGCGTGGTCCGGTCCATCGCCAGCAACGGCACCAGCTCGCCGATCCTGGGTGCTGCCGGCCGGTTCAGCGACATCAGCAGCGAGAACTGGCCGTTGGTCAGGCCGAAGGGCCGCAGCACCTCGTCGAAACGCCGGGCCACCGCCCGTGCCGCGCGCTGCAGATGCAGGCACAAGCAGCGGTCGCGAACTTCTCGGGTCACCTCGATCGGCAGGTCGTCGCGCATGGTCATGAGTCAATTATGTTGACATCAACTTATTTGTCAACGAGCATCCACCCGCTCAGTCCGACAGGGAAGGAGGAGAGAATGCAAAAAATCGTTTCGAGAGAAGAATGGCTTGCCGCGCGCCGCTCTCCTGACGCGCGAACGCGAGGCGGCCATCTGCGCGACGCGGCGAGTGCCGAGCGGCGCGCCCTGCCCTGGGTGCGGGTCGAGACAACCTACGTATTCGACGCCCCGGAGGGCACGGCGACCCTGGCCGACCTGTTCGACGGCCGCCGCCAGCTTTTCGTCCAGCATTTCATGCTGCCGCCGGGCGGGCCGATCTGTAACGGCTGCGCCGGGGCGGTGTTCCACACCTATTCCGCCTACACCCGCGGAACCGAGCTGGTCTTCACTCCTTTCCCCTTCCTCGACATGACGCCCAGGGGCCGCAACGAGGCGGCGGGCACCATGAGCTGGCTGCGGCTGCATGACGAGTACGAGACGGTTTCCGCCAAGGCGTGCTGTCACGGCAGCGACGCCGCCGAATAACCCCCATAAACAA
>JARGOG010000015.1:0-42349 GCA_029212785.1 Thalassobaculaceae bacterium | reverse complement strand
GCCGAATAACCCCCATAAACAAACCGACAGGAGAAAACGCCGTGAGCTACGTAGATGGGTTCGTCATCCCGGTGCCGACCGCCAAGAAGGAGGCCTTCCGCAAGATGGCAGCCGACATGGCGCCGATCTTTCTGAAGTACGGCGCGCTGCACATCATGGAGTGCTGGGGCGACGACGTCCCCGACGGGAAGGTCACGTCTTTCCCCATGGCCGTGAAAGTCGCCGAGGACGAGACCGTCGTCTTCTCCTGGATCGTCTGGCCGTCCAAGGAAGTCCGCGATGCCGGGATGGCCAAGGTCATGGCGGACCCTGCCGGGGGCCCGCCCGAGACCATGCCGTTCGACGGCAAGCGCACGATCTTCGGCGGCTTCCAGCCGATCGTGGACATTCGCGCCGACTGACCGGGAGCGGTGGGAGATTCCGCGGCTTACAAGATTCCGGCGGCGGGCCTAGACTTCCTCTCAACCAAAAAACGACTCCCGGGAGGAGACCATGGCCGCGCCGCTGCCCTTCACGCCGAAGGGCGTGATTCCCGCCTGCCTACTACCCTTCACCGCCGATCTGCAGATCGACGAGGGCGGATATCGCCGCCACCTGAACGACGTCGCCTCGGTCGAGGGGATCACCGCGATCACCGTCAACGCCCATGCGAGCGAAGTCGCCACCTGCACGATTCAGGAGCAGGAGCGGGTGATGGCGATCACCATGGAAGAGGTCGGCGACCGGCTGCCGGTAGTCCATGGAGTCTACAGCGACGGCGCGCACCTGGCGGCCGACATCGCGCGGCGGGCCGAACGCGACGGGGCCAGCGCCTTGCTGGTCTTCCCGCCGAACACGCTGCTCTCGGGCGGCGCCATGCGCCCGGAGATGGCGCTGGCCCATTTCGCCACGATCCGCGCGGCGACCGACCTGCCGCTGATCCTGTTCCAGTACCCGGCCACCACGCTCGGCTATCCGGTCGAGACGCTGGTGCGGATCTGCCGGGAGATCGACACCGTCGTCGCCATCAAGGACTGGTGCAACGACACCAAGCAGCACGAGCGCCAGATCCGCGAGCTGCATGCCCTGCCGCGGCGGGTGAGCGTGCTGTCGACCCATTCGTCCTGGCTGCTGCCCTCGCTGGTGCTGGGCTGCGACGGGCTGCTGTCCGGCGCCGGCAGCGTGATCGCCGCCCTGCAGGTGGCCCTGTTCCGGGCGGTGCAGTCGGGCGATCTGGAGGAGGCGCGGCGCATCGCCGACCGCATCTATCCGACCACCGGCGCGTTCTACGACCCGCCCTTCCTCGACATGCACAACCGCATGAAGGAGGCGCTGGTCCATCTCGGTCGCATGGATGCCGCCCATGTCCGCCCGCCCCTGGTGAAGCTGAGCGATGCCGAGATCGACCGCATCGCTGCCGCGATGGACGCGGCCGGGCTGACGGGCGAGACGGTCTACGCGAAGGTGGCGTGACGCGCGGGGTCAGGCGTCGGCGAGGCCGAGGCGCTTTTCGATCCGATCGACCCTGATCTCCAACCGATCGAGCCGACGATGGACGATCGCGACTCCCTCTTCCACGAGACTGAGACGTTGCTTGACCTCGCGCACGTCGTCGCGCAGCGCATCGACCTTCATGTCGATCCGTCGGAGAAGGTCCAACACCATATTTGTCGGCTCTTCGGGCGTGACTCTATCCTATCAAACTTCCCGTGGTTCGTCCTCGCCATGGAAGTGACAGGCCGAATTTATGCCGGAACCGCATCGTCCGAGTATTGCGCCAGAAACTCCGGGCTCGGCGGGATCGGGATGATGATGTCGATCAGCGCGCCAGCGGGATCGCGGGTGATGAAATGGCGCTGGCCGAAGGGCTCGTCGCGCAGAGGCAGCAGGATCGGCAGCCCGGCCGCCTGCGCCCGGGCGTATTCCGCGTCCACATCCGCCACCTCGAAATTGATCAGCAGCCCTGAAACCCGGCCACGCCCACTGGCTGGAATGGTCGCGTGATCGCCGGCCAGGATCGCGATGTTGACTGCCGGATCCTCGCAGGATTGCAGATGGACGTACCAATCGCTCTCGAACTTCGGCGCGAACCGGAAATGATCGCGGTAGAACCCCGCCGTCTCTGCCACCCGGTCGGTCATGATCACCGGATAGAACTGGGTGCATTTCATGGCTTCCGTGCCTCCGTGGCAAAACATACAGTGTGGATGTAAATGACATTATTAACATACAGGCTGTATGTATGCAACACGCACGGCCACGGACCAACGAGGCGCGCACCGCCGCCACCAAAGCAGCCTTGGTCGCCGCCGCCCGCAGCCTGTTCATCGAGAAGGGGTATGCGGAGACCGGCACGCCGGAAATCGTGGCGGCGGCCAAGGTGACCCGCGGCGCGCTCTACCACCATTTCGCCGACAAGGCGGACCTGTTCCGCGCGGTCGTCACCGCCGAGGCCGAAGCCGTCGCCGAGGCGATTGACCGAGGGACGACCGCCATGTCGCCGCCCCGCAAGGCGCTGATCGAGGGCGCCGGCGTCTACTTCGCGGCGATGACGGAACCGGGCCGCGCCCGGCTGCTGCTGCTGGACGGCCCCGCCGTGCTCGGCCCGCAGGTCATGGCCGAGCTCGACCGCAGCACCGGCGGCGCCACCCTGCGCCAGGGGCTGTCGGAGGCGATGCGGCGGGTCGATCCGGCCGAACTCGACGCCCTGGCCGACTGCCTGTCGGCCGCCTTCGACCGCGCAGCCCTGGCCATCGCCGGCGGCGCCGACCCGGCCCCCTACTGTGCGGCGATCACGCGGCTGATCGACGCGACGGTCAGCCGGAGGTGACCTTGCCCTTCAGCGCATAGAGCGCGTCCAGCGCCTGTTTGGGAGTCATCTCGTCCGGGTTCAGGTCCTTCAGCGCCTGCTCCGCCGGGCTCGGACCCGCCGGTTCGGATTCCAGCGAAGCCGGCTTGGCGGCGGCGCTGAACAGCGGCAGGTCGTCGATAAGCGTGGTCGCCGCCTTGCCCTGTTCGCCTTTCTCCAGACGCTGCAGAACCTCCTCGGCCCGGCCGATCACCGCCCCCGGCAGGCCGGCCAGTTTGGCGACATGGATGCCGTAGGACCGGTCGGCCGCCCCGGCCACCACCTCATGCAGGAAGACGATATCGTCCTTCCACTCCTTCACCGCCATGGTGTGGCAGGTGAGCGCCGAGAGCCGGTCGGCCAGGGCCGTTAACTCATGGTAATGAGTGGCGAACAGCGCGCGGCAACGGTTGGTCTCGTGCAGATGCTCGACCGTGGCCCAGGCGATGGAGAGCCCGTCGAAGGTCGCCGTTCCGCGGCCGATTTCATCCAGGATCACCAGCGCCCGCGCGCCCGCCTGATTGAGGATCGCCGCGGTCTCCACCATCTCCACCATGAAGGTCGAGCGGCCGCGCGCCAGGTCGTCGGCGGCCCCGACCCGGCTGAACAGCCGGTCGACCACGCCGATCCGCGCCGAGCCCGCCGGCACGAAGGCGCCGATCTGGGCGAGTATGGCGATCAGCGCGTTCTGGCGCAGGAACGTGGACTTGCCGGCCATGTTCGGACCGGTCACCAGCCAGACCCGGTCCTCGGGCACCAGGCTGCAGGCATTGGCGACGAACGCGCCCGGCCCGTCGGGCAGGCTCGCCTCGACCACCGGGTGACGGCCGCCCACGACCTCGAAGCCAAGCCCGTCATCGACCACCGGCCGGCACCAGTCGCGGGCGGCGGCGAGATCGGCCAGGGCCGCGGCGACGTCCAGACGCGCGAAGGCGGCCGCGGCGATCGCAACGTCGTCGGCCACCTCGAGCACCTTGGCGATCAGGTCGGCGAACACCTCCATCTCGACCGCCTGCGCCTTGTCGGCGGCGCTCGACACCTCTTTCTCCAACTCTCCCAGCTCGACGGTGGTGAAGCGCACGGCGTTGGCCATGGTCTGGCGATGGATGAAGCCGTCGCGCCCCATCACCTTGTCGCCGTTGCCGGCGGAGACCTCGATGAAATAGCCGAGCACGTTGTTGTGCTTGACCTTCAGGGCCGACACCCCGGTCTCGCGGGCGTATTTCGCCTGCAGGGCGGCGATCATCCGCCGGCTCTCATCCCGCAACCCGCGCAGCCGGTCGAGCTCCGGCGCATATCCAGGCGCCACCAGCCCACCATCCCGGGCCAGCAGCGGCAGCTCCGCCGCCAGCGCCCGTCCCAGCAGGTCGACCAGATCCGACTGCTCCCCCAGATCCTTGAGATCCCGGGCGATCGAAGCCGGCGGCGTGCTCAGCGGTGCGCGGGCGAGGGCCGCCCGGATCGGTCCGATCTCGGCCAGCGCGTCGCGGATCGCCGCCAGGTCGCGCGGTCCACCGCGGTCGAGCGCCAGGCGGGAGAGCGCGCGGTCGATATCCGGAATGCGTCCGAGGATCTCCCGCAGGTCACGACGCGCCCGCTCGGCATCGAGGAAGAACGACACCCCGTCCAGCCGCGCGTCGATCGCCGCCGGATCGGTCAGCGGCGCCGACAGCCGGGCGACCAGAAGCCGCGCCCCGGCGCCGGTCAGCGTGCGGTCGATGGTGGCGAGCAGGCTGCCCCGGCGTTCGCCCGCCAGCGTTCGGGTCAGTTCCAGGTTGCGCCTTGTGGCCGCATCGATCTCCATCACCCCGCCGGGCGACCAGCGGCGGATCGCGGTCAGGCGCGGCTGCTTGCCTTTCTGGGTGAGGTCCAGGTAGTCGACAATCGCCCCCGCCGCCGCCAGTTCGGCTCGGGAAAAGGCACCGAACGCATCCAGCGCGGTCACCCCGTAGGACGCCTCCAGGCGCCGGCGGCCGTTCTCGCTGTCGAACCGCGCCCCCGGCATCGGGTGGCTGATGCCGCGCAGATCCGCGAGACCCGCCTCGAGCGTCGGATCGCCGAACAGCTTCTCCGACAGGATCAGCTCCGAGGGGGCGAGGCGGGCAAGGGCGGCTTCCAAGCCGCGCACCTCCACCGGCTGGGCCTGGAAATCGCCGGTCGAGAGATCGACCCAGGCGAGACCGTACGCCCCGCCGGCCTCGGCCAGACAGGCCAGGTAATTCGGCCGCCGCGCATCGAGCAGGGTGTCTTCGGTCAGCGTACCCGGCGTGACCACGCGAACCACCGCGCGCCGGACCACCGCCTTGCCGCCGCGCTTCTTCGCTTCCGCCGGATCCTCGGTCTGTTCGCACACCGCGACGCGATGCCCCTGGCGGATCAGACGGGCGAGATACCCTTCCGAGCTGTGGTGGGGTACGCCGCACATCGGGATCGGTTCACCCTGATGCTGGCCTCGTTGCGTCAGCGTAATGTCCAGCGCCCGGGCGGCGATCACCGCGTCCTCGAAGAACAGCTCATAGAAATCGCCCATGCGGTAGAACAGCAGGGCGTCGGGATGGGCGCGCTTGACCTCGAAAAACTGCTGAAACATGGGCGACGCGCCGGCGGCGCGGGCCTGCAGCACGGCATCGGGATCCTGGATCTCGGACGGGGACGGCTCAGCGGACACGGCGGGTCTGGCTCTGGGTCTGGCTTTGGGGGTCGGCTACGGTCGGTTCGATCGCGGCGACCCTAGCATGAGGTGCGGCCCCAAGGGAGGCCGGCCGGCCCGCCATCCGGGACAAATTGTAACAAACTGTTTTCTTCCAGGCCCTTCCCCCCACCCTCCGGCGACGTTAACTTCGATCCAGACGAAAACGGCGGATCTACCGCCGCAAGCGCCGATTCGGGATGTCCGAGAGCGGCCAGGGTTCAGGGAGCGAACGGAAAAATCATGGACACCGACAATCGGACCGACGCCGAGAACGAAGCGCTGCTGTTCCACTCGACCGGACGGCCGGGCAAGATCGAGATCACGCCGACCAAACCGCTGACCACCCAGCGCGAGCTCTCGCTCGCCTATTCCCCGGGTGTGGCGGTTCCCTGCCTGGAGATCGAGAAGGATCCCAACACCGCCTACGACTACACCTCGCGCGGCAACATCGTCGCGGTGATCTCCAACGGCACGGCGGTGCTCGGCCTCGGCAATATCGGCGCGCTCGCCTCCAAGCCGGTGATGGAAGGCAAGGCGGTGCTGTTCAAACGCTTCGCCGATGTCGACGGTATCGACCTGGAGGTCGACACCCAGGATGTCGACGAATTCGTCAATTGCGTGCGCTATCTCGGCCCGAGCTTCGGCGGCATCAACCTCGAGGACATCAAGGCGCCCGAATGCTTCATCATCGAGCAGCGCCTGCGGGAACTGCTCGACATTCCGGTATTCCATGACGACCAGCACGGCACGGCGATCATTTCCGCCGCCGGGCTGATCAACGCCATGCACCTGACGGGACGCGACATCAAGACCACCAAGCTGGTCGTGAACGGCGCCGGTGCCGCCTCGATCGCCGGCGTCGAGCTGCTCAAGGCCATGGGCATGCCGCACAACAACATCATCATCTGCGACACCCGCGGCGTCGTGTACCAGGGCCGCGAGCAGGGCATGAACCAGTGGAAGTCGGCCCATGCCGCGGTCACCGACGCCCGCACCCTGGCCGAGGCGCTGAACGGCGCCGACGCGTTCTTCGGCCTGTCGGCCAAGGGCGCGGTGACCAAGGACATGGTGAAGTCCATGGCCGCCAACCCGATCATCTTCGCCATGGCCAACCCGGATCCGGAGATCACGCCGGAGGACGTGGCGTCGGTGCGCGACGACGCCATCATGGCGACCGGCCGTTCGGACTATCCCAACCAGGTCAACAACGTCCTGGGCTTCCCCTACATCTTCCGCGGCGCGCTCGATGTGCGCGCGTCGGAGATCAATCAGGACATGAAGATCGCCGCCGCCAACGCGCTCGCCGAGCTGGCGCGCGAGGATGTGCCGGACGAGGTCGACGCCGCCTATTCCGGACGCCGACTGCATTACGGCCGCGACTACATCATCCCCGCCCCCTTCGATCCGCGTCTGATCGTGCATGTGTCGGCCGCCGTCGCCCAGGCGGCGATGGATACCGGCGTGGCGCGCAAGCGCATCGAGGACATGGACGCCTACCGGGCGGAGCTGAGCGCCCGCCTCGATCCGACGGCGGCCAGCTTGCAGAACATCCTCGACCGCATCCGCAAGTCCAACAAGCGCATCGTCTTCGCGGAAGGCGAGGAGGAGAAGACGATCCGGGCCGCCCTGTCCTTCCAGAACGGCGGCTACGGCCACGCGGTTCTCATCGGCCGCGAGGACCGCATCAAGCGCAAGATCGAGGAAATGGGCATCGCCGGCGCCGAGACACTCGAAATTCAGAACGCCAAAGTCTCCGCATTCAACGAAAAGTACATAGAGTTCCTCTATAAGCGTCTTCAGAGGAAGGGCGCGATGCATCGAGACTGCCAGCGCATGGTGAACCAGGACCGCAACATCTTCGCCGCCTGCATGGTCGCGATGGGTGATGCCGACGGTATGGTCACCGGCCTGACCCGCAGCTTCGGCGTCTCCGCCGACGACGTGACCCGGGTGATCGACTGCAAGCCGAACGAGCTGCTGATGGCCGTGACCATGGTGATCTCGCGCGGGCGCACGATCTTCATCGCCGACACCAGCGTCCACGAACTGCCGGAATCACATCAGCTGGCGGACATCACCTGCCAGACGGCCGCGGTGGCCCGGGCCTTCGGGCACGAGCCGCGGGTGGCGTTGCTGTCGTTCTCGAATTTCGGCAACCCGATGCGCGAGAAGGCGCTCCGGATCCGCGAGGCGGTGGATATCCTGGACGGCCGCGAACTCGATTTCGAGTATGACGGCGAAATGTCGGCGGATGTCGCTCTGGATCCGGAAATGCGGCGGCTCTACCCGTTCTGCCGCCTGTCGGGACCGGCCAACGTGCTGGTCATGCCGGCCCTGCACTCGGCCAACATCTCCTACAAGATCCTGCAGCGGTTCGCGGGCGGCTCGGTCATCGGACCGATGCTGATGGGATTGGAGAAGCCGGCGCAGATCGTCCAGATGGGCGCGAGCGTCACGGATATCGTGAACGCCGCGGCGATCGCGGCGCACGAGGCGACGATCGGCTGACGAGAAGGGCGGCCCGAACGGGGCCGTCACCGTCAGCCCGGGTGGTGCCGGTGGGGCATCGGAGGAGACATGGCGGACGTCCGCACGACACAAGAGGATCGCAGCCGCACGCTCGCAGCACCGGCGTGGAGCACGGTGTGGCGCATGTCCGGCCTACTGGCGCTGGTCCCGACGCTGTTCTTCGTCGGATTGGCGGCGGCCGGCGAGATCAGCGTGCTGACCGCCGGCGGCGGTGTGGCCGGCACCTATCTGTCGCTGATCTTCATCGTGCGACGCCATCTGCGCGAGCTGGCGATCCTGCGTCAGCACCTGGACGACCGCGCCCAGGCGCCCGACCTCGAGACCGCCCTGGCCGACCGCCGGGGCGCGATCTCGCTGATCGGCGACACCGGTCCATCGGCCGAGCTTGCCCTGTCGCTGGAGCGCGCCGACCGACAGTTCTCCACCTGGATGAGCGCCGCCCATCGGGAAGCGGAGACCCGGACCCGGGTGATCCAGGCGATCCCCGATCCGCTGCTGGTGATCGATGTCCGTTCGCGCATCATCAGCGCCAACCGCGCCGCCCAGATGCAGTTCGGCCAGCGTATCGAGGGCCGGGACCTGTCGGCGGTCATCCGCCATCCCGCCGTGCTCGCCGCCGTCCGTGATGCCCAGGCCGGCAAGCCCACGGCATCGGTCGAGTTCGAGATCGCCGCCCCGACGGAACGGACGTTCACCGTCCAGGCGGAGCCTTTGCGCGACGGCCTGGATCAGCCGACGGCGGCTCTGCTGCTGTTCGTCGACCTGACGGCGGCGAAGCGGTCGGAGCAGATGCGGGTCGATTTCGTCGCCAATGTCAGCCATGAGCTGCGCACGCCGCTGTCCACTCTCATGGGCTTCATCGAGACCCTGCAGGGGCCGGCCCGGGAAGACACCGACGCGCGCGACCGGTTTCTGGAGATCATGCGTCTGCAAGCCCACCGGATGAGCCGGCTGGTGAACGACCTGCTGTCGCTGTCGCGGATCGAGACCAACGAACACAGTGCACCGACCGCAACCGTCGATCTCGGGCCCATCTTGGACGGGGTGAAGGCGACCCTGGATCTGGAAGCACGGCGCAAGGATATGCGGGTTACGGTCGACATTTCCGCCGATCTGCCCCCGGTGATCGGTGAAGCGGACGAGTTGACGCAGGTGCTGCAGAACCTGATGGACAACGCGATCAAGTACGGTCGCAGCGGCACCGTGGTCGAGGTCTCCGCCGGCCCGGCCGAAAAAGTGCCGGCGTCCTATCCCGGCAAGCGCGACGGTGCCATCGCCGTCCGCGTCAAAAACCGCGGCGAGGGGATCGACGCCGATCACATTCCCCGGCTCACGGAGCGGTTCTATCGCGTCGACACCGCACGGTCGCGGGAGCTCGGCGGGACCGGTCTCGGACTTGCCATCGTCAAACACATCGTCGTGCGCCACCGGGGCGCGCTGGCCATCGAGTCCGTCCGCGGCGAAGGGACCACGGTCACCGCGTTCCTCCCGCAGATGACGACCGCCGCCGGATCCGGCGGAAACGCTGGTGTCGGCCAGGATCGACCGGGTCCGCGCGCGACGACAGCGGCGTGAACTTTATGTGACATAAAAATTGCAGAGCCCTCTGTAATCAAAGTTTCACGAACCTGTCTTAAAACCTTTCCACCTGGCCGTTACTTCTCCGCACAGCCCAACCGGGGAAAACAGAGACACGCGACAGCGTGGTCTGGCCTTTCTGCGGAAACGGTGAAAACGCAACCTCCCAAGCGAAAGACTGGAGGACTCTCATGACTTTCTCGTTCGGCAAGGTGGTCGCCATCGCCGCGCTCGGCGTCGTCGCCATGACGGCCCAGGCCGAGGCCCGTGATCAAATTCGCATCGTCGGTTCGTCGACCGTGTTCCCGTTCGCGACCGTGGTCGCGGAGAACTTCGGCAAGACCACCGGCTTCAAGACCCCGGTTATCGAGTCGACCGGCTCCGGTGGCGGCCTGAAGCTGTTCTGCCAGGGCGTCGGCACCGAGCATCCCGACATGACCAACGCCTCGCGTCGGATCAAGAAGTCCGAGGTCGAGCTCTGCGCCGAGAATGGCGTGACCGACATCACCGAGATCAAGATCGGTTTTGACGGCATCGTTCTCGCCAACTCGAAGAGCTCCGATACCTTCAAGCTCAGCCGCGCGCAGATCTTCCTGGCGCTGGCCAAGGAAGTTCCGGTCGACGGCAAGCTGGTCGCCAATCCGTACACCAACTGGTCCCAGATCGACGCGTCCCTGCCGGACACCGAGATCGAAGTTCTGGGCCCGCCGCCGACCTCCGGCACCCGCGACGCCTTCGTCGAGCTGGTGATGGAAGAGGGCGCCGAGGAAATCCCGTTCCTCAAGGACCTCAAGAAGTCCGACAAGAACAAGTTCAAGCAGGTCTTCGGCTCCATGCGCGAAGACGGCAAGTTCATCGAAGCCGGCGAGAACGACAACCTGATCGTGCAGAAGCTTGAGGCCAACCCGAGCGCGCTCGGCATCTTCGGCTTCTCGTTCCTCGACCAGAACGCCGACAAGGTCCATGGCTCGGTGATCGAGGGCAACTCCCCGACCTTCGACGCCATCGCCGGCGGCTCCTACCCGGTGTCGCGCTCCCTGTACTTCTACATCAAGAACGCTCATGTCGGTGTCATCCCCGGCATGAAGGAGTACGTGGCCGAGTTCACCAGCGAGAAGGCTGCCGGTCAGGAAGGCTATCTGACCGACAAGGGCCTGATCCCGCTGCCGACCGCGGATCTGGAATCCTATCGCTCGGCGGGTGAGAACCTCACCAACCTGAGCCTCTAATCAAACGCCAATACGCGCGGCCGACCTTCGGGTCGGCCGTTTGCTTCTGCACCGTCGGCCATTGAGTTCGACGGCAATATTTCCGAAACCATAATTCGTTAGACCCTTTATCCATCACCGGCGGATCTACGTCGGACCGGGACGGAAACGCGCGCAGGGGACGGGGACCAATGCAGACATTCATCGTGGTGCTCGCGCTGATCGGCTTCGCCGCCATCGGCTACACCATGGGCCGCGCCAGAGCCGTGATGACGGCCGGCGGCGTCCCGAAGGATCTCCATTCGCTGCCGAGCTACTACGGCTCCTATACAGCCCTGTGGATCGGCCTGCCGTCGCTCATCCTGCTGGCGGTGTGGATGATCGTTCAGCCGCAGATCATCGACGGTCTGGTCATGGGCGGCCTGCCATCGGACATGACCGCGGGCCTGTCCGACTCGCAGTTCGGTCTTCTGCTGAACGACATCCGCAACGTCGCCACCGGCAACATCTCGTCGCGCGGCGACGATCCGGCAGTCGCGGCCGCGGCGACCCAGCTCAGCAGCCTGCGCCACACCGGATTCATCCTCATGGTCGTCGCGGTTTTCGGCGTCGGCGCCGGCGGCCTCGCCTTCGCCCGCAACCGGATCAGCCCGACCCTGCGGGCCCGGAACACGGTGGAGAAGGTGATCAACGTGATCCTGATCATCAGCTCCCTGATCGCGATCCTGACCACAGTCGGCATCGTCCTGTCGCTGCTGTTCGAGAGTTTCGTCTTCTTCACCAAGGTCCCGTTCTACGAGTTCCTGTTCGGCCTGAACTGGAGCCCGCAGACGGCTTTGCGTGCCGATCAGGTCGGGTCTTCCGGCGCGTTCGGCGCAATCCCGCTATTCGTCGGCACCTTGCTGATCACCTTCATCGCCATGGTGGTCGCCGCGCCGATCGGCCTGATGTCGGCGATCTACATGGCCGAATACGCCGACCCGCGCTTCCGCGCCTTCGCCAAGCCGATGCTTGAGGTGCTGGCCGGTATTCCGACGGTGGTCTACGGCTTCTTCGCCGCGCTGACCGTCGCCCCGTTCTTCCGCGGTGCGGGCGAGAGCATCGGCCTCGATGTTTCCTCGGAGAGTGCGCTGGCCGCCGGCGTGGTCATGGGCATCATGATCATCCCGTTCGTCTCCTCGCTGTCCGACGACGTCATCAACGCCGTGCCGCAATCCCTGCGCGACGGGTCCTACGGCCTCGGCGCCACCAAGTCGGAGACCATCCGCTCGGTTGTCGTCCCGGCGGCCCTGCCCGGCATCGTCGGCGCGCTGCTGCTGGCCATCAGCCGCGCCATCGGCGAGACCATGATCGTGGTCATGGCCGCCGGGCTTGCGGCAAACCTGACCATCAATCCGCTCGAGGCGGTCACGACCGTCACCGTGCAGATCGTGACCCTGCTGGTCGGCGATCAGGAGTTCGACAGCGCCAAGACCCTGTCGGCCTTCGCCCTCGGCCTGGTGCTGTTCTTCATCACGCTCGCCCTCAACGTGATCGCGCTCGGCGTGGTCCGCAAATACCGAGAGAAGTATGACTGACACCACGTCTTCTCCTCAGGGCGAGTCGGCCGGACCGGCCCGTCGCCCTCTCACCATCAGTCCGCACCTCGCCAAGCGTTACGCGCGCGAACGGCTGTTCCGTACCTTGGGCCTCGCCAGCGTCGCCACCGCCGGACTGATCCTGCTCGTCCTGGTCGGCAGCATCGTTTCCAAGGGCTACTCGGCCTTCTGGCTCCATCATGTCGACCTGACAATCGAGTTCAGCGTCGACGAGTTGAACCCGGATGGCGGTCCGATCGAGATGGAGACGCTGCAGAAAGCCAACTATCTCGGCCTGGTACGCGACGCGCTCAAGCGCGAGTTTCCGGATGCCGCCAGCGACCGGCGCGAGCGCCGCAAGTTGTACGGCCTGGTGTCGCCGAACGCGGACATCATGCTGCGGAACATGGTGCTGAACGATCCGTCGCTGGTCGGCACGACTCAGACCGTTTCGTTCAAGATGTCCGACGACATGGACACCTTCGCCAAGGGCTTCATCGACCGCGACCTGCCGGAAAGCGATCGCCGCGTCACCGATGCCGAGATCAAATGGCACGATCACTTCGAGGCGGAGGGCCGGGTTCACGTCGCCTTCAACATCGACTTCTTCACCAAGGGCGACAGCCGCGAGCCGGAGGAGGCCGGAATCTACGGCGCCCTGATCGGCTCCATCCTCACCCTGACGGTCACCCTGCTGGTCTCCTTCCCGGTCGGCGTCATGGCGGCGGTGTATCTCGAGGAATTCGCACCGAAGAACCGGTTCACCGACCTGATCGAGGTCAACATCAACAACCTGGCGGCCGTGCCGTCCATCGTGTTCGGCCTTCTGGGGCTGGCGGTGTTCCTGAACTTCTTCGGCCTGCCCCGCTCGGCGCCGCTGGCCGGTGGCCTGGTGCTGGCGCTGATGACCCTGCCGACGATCATCATCGCATCACGCTCCGCCCTGAAGGCGGTTCCGCCCTCGATCCGCGAGGCCGCACTCGGCCTCGGCGCGTCGCCCCTGCAGGTGGTCACCCACCATGTGCTGCCACTGGCGATGCCCGGCATCCTGACCGGAACCATCATCGGCATGGCGCAGGCGCTGGGCGAGACCGCGCCGCTGCTGATGATCGGCATGGTGGCCTTCATCGTCGACGTGCCCCAGGGCTTCACCGACCCGGCCACGGTCCTGCCGGTTCAGGTCTATATCTGGGCAGACAGCCCCGAGCGGGCCTTCGTCGAGAAGACGTCGGCGGCGATCATGGTCCTGCTCGGCTTCCTTGTTCTGATGAATGCGATCGCGGTTCTGCTGCGCAAACGCTTCGAGCGCCGGTGGTAAGGAGATATACCGATGACTAACACTTCCGTGACCACGCCCGACGTCGACGTCGCGGCAAAACCGCCGAGTGTGGAACAATTGGCCAATCGCTACACCAAGATCGAATCCCGTGACGTGAACGTCTATTACGGCGAGAAGCACGCGCTGAAGCATGTCGACCTGGACGTCTACCAGAACGAGGTGACGGCGCTGATCGGCCCGTCCGGCTGCGGCAAGTCGACGTTCCTGCGGTGTCTGAACCGGATGAACGACGTGATCGACATCTGCCGGGTCACCGGACGGATCGCGCTGGACGAGCACGACATCTACGACCCGTCTCTGGACGTGGTGCAGTTGCGGGCCCGCGTCGGCATGGTGTTCCAGAAGCCCAACCCGTTCCCGAAGTCGATTTACGACAACATCTCCTACGGTCCGCGGATCCATGGCCTTGCCCATGGCAAGGCGGAGCTCGACGAGATCGTGCAGAAGAGCCTGGAGCGTGCCGGCCTCTGGAAAGAGGTCAGCGACCGCCTGGACCAGCCCGGCACGGGCCTGTCCGGTGGCCAGCAGCAGCGTCTGTGCATCGCCCGGGCGATCGCGGTGAACCCGGAGGTGATCCTGATGGACGAGCCGTGCTCGGCCCTCGACCCGATCGCCACGGCGCGCATCGAGGAGTTGATCGACGAGTTGCGCGAGAACTTCACGATCGTGATCGTGACCCATTCGATGCAGCAGGCGGCCCGCGTTTCCCAGCGCACGGCGTTCTTCCATCTGGGCGACCTGGTGGAGGTCGGCGAGACCGAAGCGATCTTCACCAACCCGGAAGACAGCCGCACCCAGGGATACATCACGGGACGATTCGGCTAGGCTCGACGGGCCCTCGACCGGCGCGGTGCCGGCCGGAACACCCAACCGATATCGGAGGTCTGAACCATGTCCGACAGCCACATCGTTTCTTCGTTCGACGAGGAACTCGATGGCATGCGGTCCGCCATCTCGCGGATGGGCGGCCTTGTCGAGGCTCAGCTCTCGAACGCCATCCAGGCGATCGCCAAGCGCGATGACGTTCTGGCGACACGCTGCGTCGAAGCGGACAAGGCGATCGACGATCTGGAAGATCAGGTCGAGGCGCTGACCCTGCGGATGCTGGCTCTGCGCCAGCCGGTCGCCCACGACCTGCGGCAGATCCTGTCGGCGTTGAAGATCTCCCACGATCTCGAGCGCATGGGCGACTACGCGACCAACGTGGCCAAGCGGGCCTCCGCCCTGTCGCAGCTGCCGGAGGTCGGACCGATCAACGGCATCGCCCGCATGGGTCGGCTGACCCACCGGGTCATCACCGACGTGCTGGACGCCTATAACCAGAGCGATGTCGAGCGGGCAATGCTCGCCTGGCAGCGCGACGAAGAAATCGACCAGATGTACACCAGCCTCTTCCGGGAGCTGCTGACCTACATGATGGAGGATCCGCGCAACATCACCGCCTGCGCGCATCTGCTCTTCGTCGCCAAGAACATCGAACGGATCGGCGACCACGCGACCAACATCGCCGAAACCGTCTATTTCGAGGAGACCGGCCGACGTCTCGAGGGAAACCGGCCGAAGGGGGACAACAGCAGCTTCGCCGTCGTCAAGCCGGGGGAGCTCTCCGATGGATCGTCCTAGAGCAAATCACGATCAGATGAGGACATCTGATCGTGTGAATTTGCCCTGTCCGAAAAGCTTAGAGGACGATTCACGGTTCAGATCGCTTCGATCTGAACCGATCGTGCTCTAGATGCGAGTGACCTAGCCCATGAAACCACTGATCCTGATCGTCGAGGATGAAGCGCCGATCGTCACCCTGCTCCGCTACAACCTGGAACGCGAAGGTTTCCGGGTCATCGAGGCCGGCGATGGCGAGGAGGCAATGCTCGTCGCCGCCGAACGCCGCCCCGACCTGATCCTGCTTGACTGGATGCTGCCGCTGCTGTCGGGGATCGAGGCCTGCCGCCGGCTGCGCCGTGCTCCGGACCTGAAGAACACCCCGATCATCATGCTCACCGCCCGCGGCGAGGAGGGCGACCGGGTCCGCGGTCTGAATTCCGGAGCCGACGACTACATCACCAAGCCGTTCAGCCCGGCCGAGCTCGTTGCCCGGGTGCGCGCGGTGCTGCGCCGCGCCCGCCCATCGACCGAGGACGAGACCCTGCGCTTCGCCGATCTCACCATGGATCTGGCGGCGCACCGGGTGAAGCGTAGCGAGCGCGACATCCATCTCGGGCCGACCGAATTCCGGCTGCTACGGCATTTCCTGGAGCATCCGGGCCGCGTGTTTTCACGCGAGCAGCTCCTCGACACGGTCTGGGGGCCGGATGTCTATGTCGAGCCGCGCACGGTCGACGTTCATATTCGCCGCCTGCGCAAGGCGCTGAACAGCGACAATGACGACGACATGATCCGCACGGTGCGCTCGGCGGGCTACGCGCTGGACGCCAACGCCCTGGCGTGACCGGACGTTTCGCTTTGGCGCTGGGCAAGATGCGGCGACTCAGATAGGTCAGCTTTATGGCCGCTGATCGCACTTCCTGGACGGACGGCATCCGGGTCTATCTCGATCGCCGGATGCTGATCATCCTCGTCTTCGGCTTCGCGTCGGGGCTTCCGGCACCGCTGGTCTACTCGAACCTGTCGATCTGGCTGACCGATAGCGGCTTTTCCCGGGCCAGCGTCGGCCTGTTCAGCCTCGCCACCACCGCCTACGCCATCAATTTCCTGTGGGCGCCGCTGGTCGACCGGCTGCGGCTGCCGATCCTGACAGAACGATTTGGCCGCCGGCGGGGTTGGGCGCTGCTGACCCAGATCGTGCTGATCATGGCGATCGCCTTCCTCGGCCTGACCGACCCGGCGGACAATGTATCGCTGGTCGCGATGTCCTGTGTCTTCGTCGCCTTCGTCTCCGCCACCCAGGACATCGTCATCGACGCCTACCGGGTCGACATCCTGCAGCCGCAGGAATTCGGCGCCGGGTCGGCCGTGGCGATCTGGGGCTGGCATATCGGCGGCACGCTGGTCGGCGGCGCCGGCGGGCTCTACCTCGCCGACAGTCTGGGCTGGAACGCGACTTATCTGATCCTCGCCTGCACCCTGCTGATCGCCGTCGCCGCGACCCTGCTCGCGCCGGAGCCCACGCCCCGCGATCCGCTGCCCGGCGTGATCCGGGACGACCGGGCGCCGGTCATGGAGCGGGCCGTCATCTGGCTGCGTCAGGCGCTGATCGACCCGTTCGCCGAGTTCGCGCGCCGGGACTGGTGGCTGCTGATCCTGGTTTTCGTCTTCGTCTTCAAGTTCGGCGACGCCCTGCTCGGGCGCATGTCTTTCGTGTTCTACCGAGAGCTCGGCTTCGAGTTGACCCAGATCGCCGACGTGACCAAGGTTTTCGGTCTGGTCGCCGTCTGTTTCGGGGTCTTTGCCGGCGGCGTTCTGGTCAAGCTCGCCGGCGTGTTCTGGGCCCTGCTGGCCGGCGGGCTGGCCGCGGCGGCGACCAATCTCGCCTATGCCTACCTCGCCGCTTCGGGGCAGGACATGACGGTTTTCGCGCTTGCGGTGATCGCCGACAACTTCACCGGCGGGCTGGCAACCGTGGCCTTCGTCGCCTATCTCGCGGGGCTCTGCAACACCGCCTACTCGGCGACCCAGTATGCGCTGCTGAACTCGCTCGGCAATCTGGCGCGGATCTGGTTCGCGTCCTCGGCCGGGGTCATCGTCGACAGTCTTGGCGGCAATTGGGGGCTTTTCTTCACCATCACGGCCGGACTCGCCCTGCTGGGCCTGCCGCTGCTGCTGGTGCTGATGTGGGTGATGCCGGACCCGGGCAGCAAAGCCGGGTCCGGCGCGTCTTCCGATCAGCCGTCCAACTAGACGGTCAGCCGAGCGTCTCGGCCACCAGCTTCTTCAGGTCGGCCTCGGGCCGGGCGCCGACATGGCCGATAATCTCCGACGCGCAGATCGCACCCATTCGGCCGCAGGTCGCAACATCCTTGCCGGCCGTGTAACCATGCAGGAACCCGGCGGCATAGAGGTCACCGGCACCGGTGGTATCGACCACGCGGAGGACGGGCTCCGCATCCAGCACATGAACCTCGTCGCGATGCACGACGACCGCCCCCTTCTCACTGCGGGTCAGGGCCGCCGTCTCGACTTCGAAACGAACTGCCTGAAGCGCATCGTCGAACGAATCCGTCTCGAATAGCGATAGGACCTCCGCCTCGTTGGCGAAGAGGATGTCGACATGGTGCTTCACCAGCTCCTTGAAATCCTCGCGGTGACGGTCGACGCAGAACGAGTCCGACAGGGACAGCGCCACCTTGCCGCCGGTTCGGTGGGCGATCTCGGCGGCCTTGATGAAAGCCTTCTTCGCTTCGGGCGGATCCCAGAGATAGCCCTCGAGGTAGATGACCTGCGCCTCGGCGATCAGCTCCTCGGAGATATCGGCCGGGCTCAGGTTCACGCAGGCGCCCAGGAAGGTGCTCATGGACCGCTGGGCGTCCGGCGTCACCAGAACCAGGCAGCGCGCGGTCGGTGGCCCGTCCTGCGCCGGCGGCGTGTCGAAGCGCACACCTTGGGCGGTGATGTCGTGGCGGAACACTTGTCCCAGCCCGTCATCGCGCACCTTGCCGACATAGCCGGTCCGGCTGCCGAGCGCCGCCAGACCGGCCGCGGTGTTCCCCGCCGACCCGCCGGAACTCTCGATGCCGGGGCCCATGGCGGCGTATAGCGATTCCGAGCGCTCGGCGTCGATCAGGGTCATCGCGCCCTTCTCCACCTTCTGCTCCGACAGAAAGGCGTCGTCGCAACGGGAGATGACATCGACGATGGCGTTGCCGATGGCGACGACATCCAGGCTCTTGGTCATTCAGATCTCCAGGAGTTCTTGGAAACGGCCTCGCCAGCACACTAGTGGGATGGCGCTGGCGATCAACCCTGCCGGCGCATTACCGCACCGACGGCTGAGCTGCAGGCTTGAATGCGGCGCGTCTTCGTGGTTTCAAGCGCCGGGGCGATGCGATTTATGAGACCGGTATGTTCACTTCGATTTCCCTGACCCTCGGCCAGCTCGGCGATCCCCGGCTGCGGTCTGTCCTGCTGATGGCGGTCGGCGCCAGCCTGGTCCTGATTCTCGCGATCGCCGCCGGCGTCGGTTTCGTGCTGTCCGCCCTGGCGCAGACCGGGACCGGATGGCTCGACGACCTGCTGGTCTGGCTCGGCGCGATCGGTACCTTCGTTCTGGCGCTGATCTTCTTCCCGGGCTCGGTGCAGCTGGTCAGCGGCCTGTTCGCCGACCGGGTCGCCGATACGGTGGTTTCAACGCATTATCCCGACGCCCCCGCACCCCGTCCGATACCGCTTTCGGAAGTGCTGGGCGACGGTCTGCGCTTCGCCTTCGTGACCATCGGGTTGAACGTTCTCGTCCTGCCGCTGTATCTGCTGCTGCCGGGCCTCAACCTGCTCATCTTCTACGGGCTGAACGGGTACCTGCTCGGCCGCGAGTATGCCGAGATGATCGGCCAGCGCACCATGAACCGGACGGCGCTGCAGACGTTCAGACGCGCGAATCGGGGCGCTCTGTTTGTCGGTGGCGTCCTGATCGCGGCGCTTTCCACGATCCCCGTGCTGAATCTCACAACTCCCGTCGTGGCAACCGCTTTTGCCGTGCACGAACATGAACGGTTGCGACGTCGAACCGTTCCGCGATAATACCGGCGAGGCAATTGCTTAGCCGACAGCGCTCAGTGAGGAGATAAGCCATGTTCCGGCGTCGCAGAGCATCTGAAACGCCGCGAGACGACAGTGTCGGACCGGCGTCGGGTGCGGGCGGCTCGCACGGTGCCGAGTCCGGCGTCGACTCCGGTGCGGAAATTTCCCCGATCGGCAGCCTCTCGGAACACGCGGATCGCGTGTCGGGGTCGCCAGCGTCCGGTGCCTCCGGCCCGGATGGTTTGACCGCCTCCCCTTCGTCCGCCGCCTCCGACTCGAAAGGTTCGGCCATGTCCGCTTCGACCCCTCCGCGTACCCCCGGTCAGGGCTTCGTGCCCGAGATTCCCCGGCGCTCCGCCGCCGACATTCCGGGTGCTCCGACGCGCCGCCCGGCGATCGGCCGCGGCAACGAGGAGAGCAAGCGCCTGCTCGTGGGCAAGGACATCTCGCTGTCCGGCGAGATCACCGCCTGCGATTCCCTCGTCGTCGAAGGCACCGTGCAGGCCACGCTGGAACACAGCCAGTCGCTCGAAGTGACGGATACCGGTCTGTACAAGGGCAAGGTGACCATAGAGGAGGCGATCATCGCCGGCCGCTTCGAGGGTGAGCTGTCGGTGCGCGGCACCCTCTCGATCAAGTCGACGGGCGTGCTCGAAGGCAAGGTTCGCTTCCATAAGCTGGAAGTCGAACTCGGCGGTGTGATCAAGGGCGATGTCGGCCCACTGACCGAAGAGTGACACCCGAATGGACCGTGTCGCCGGGTGCGGAATGAGCGCCCTTGCCCTGACTTCCATGCTGCTGCTTTCCGGGTGCGCAACGACCCAGCCGGCACCGTCCGCCGCCGCGACGAGCCATGCCCCCGCGGCGCCGATTGCCCGGGGCGCGGCGCCGGTGCCCCCGGCCACCACGCGGGTCGTGAGGTCGCGGTCGCTGCCGGTCGCGCTGAGTGACGAGTCCTCGCTGCGGGCCCTGGACCCGACCGGCGTGAAACAGCTTATCGGCCCCCCGACCTTCGTGCGCCAGGACGGTGGTGCCACGGTGTGGCAATACTCGGGCCGAGGCTGCGTGGTGGACCTGTTCTGGTACAACACGGACGCGGGTCTCGCCCTGCTGCATGCCGAGGCGCGCAACATTCACAGCCCGCGCGCCGCCGAGATGAAGGCTTGTCTCGACGACCTGTGGAAGACCCGGGGCGCGGAAGCCGAAAGCTGAACCGTCTCACGGGCCAGCATCTCGCCATTACGGCGCCGGCGTCTTGTCCTTGAAATTACACACGGCACGGACCGTGCAATCGGGACAGCGGGGCTTGCGTGCCTTGCAGATATAGCGCCCGTGCAGGATCAGCCAGTGGTGGGCGTGGCGCAGATAGGTCGGCGGCACCTTCTTCAGCAGCGCCTTCTCCACCGCGAGCGGCGTTTTACCGGCGGCGAGCCCGGTGCGGTTCGCCACCCGGAACAGATGGGTGTCGACGGCGATGGTCGGCTCGCCGAACGCGATATTCAGCACCACGTTGGCGGTCTTGCGTCCAACTCCGGGCAGCGCCTCCAGCGCGTCGCGGTCGCGCGGAACCTCGCTGCCATGCAACTCGATCAGTTGCCGGCAGAGCGCGATGACATTCTTCGCCTTGGCATTGAAGAGCCCGATGGTCTTGATGTGCTCCTTCACCCCGGCCTCGCCCAGCGCCAGCATCTTCTGCGGCGTGTCGGCAATCGGGAACAGGTTCCGGGTTGCCTTGTTGACGCCGATATCGGTCGCCTGGGCCGACAGAACCACGGCCACCAGCAGGGTGAAGGGATTAATCCAGTCGAGTTCGCCCTGGGGCTCCGGGTTGTCGGCCCGAAGCGTGGCGAAGAAGGTCTCGATCTGGGCTTTGGTCATCGCGCGCGCCATGCCTCTGTTTAGCCGCCGCGACAGGGTGCCGCAATCACCGCAATCGGGCCTCTCGACAGATTGACCGGCCCCGGATCCCCGGCGCTATGCTGTCGCCATGGAGCAGCAGATGACGATGACGGGGTCCGACCCGGCGGAGCAACCGCTCCTCGATCTTGTTCTGTATCCGCATCGATCCCTGTCGCCGACCGGGTTCCTGATCCTCATGGGCGCCGTTGCCGGGTTGTCCTTCAGCATCGGCTTCGCCTTTTTCCTCGCCGGCGCCTGGCCGATCGTCGGATTCCTCGGTGTGGATGTGGCCCTGGTCTACGCCGCATTCCGGCTGAATTTCCGCGCTGCCCGCGCCTATGAGACCCTGCGCCTGACCGCGCGCGAGATGGAAGTGATCAAAGTGGATCCCGCCGGCCGGCAGCGGCGATACGTGCTCCCCGCGGCCTGGCTCAAGGTGCATGTGGAGGACCGGCCGCCGCGCACCAGCCGCCTCACCCTACGCTCCCATGGCCGCGGCTTGGAGATCGGCGCCTTTCTTGGCCAGGCGGAGAAGGACGGTCTGGCGGACGCGCTGCGCGACGGCTTGCGTCGGGCGTCTTTGCCGTCACACCTTTTTATTGCTGAATCGAACTGACTGGATCATTTGATCCCGAGCACGTCCCGCATGGTGTACAGACCGGGCTCGCGACCGGCCACCCATCGCGCGGCCCGGACCGCACCGGCGGCGAAGACCTCCCGGCCGCTCGCCTTATGGCCGATCTCGACCCGTTCACCGGCCCCGGCGAAGATCACGGTATGATCGCCGACCACATCGCCGCCCCTTAATGTTGCGAAACCGATCTGACCCACCTCCCGCGGACCCGTATGGCCTTCTCGCGATAGCACGGCCACATCGTCGAAGGCCCGACCGCGCCCCTTGGCGGCGGCCCGGCCAAGTCCGATCGCGGTCCCCGAGGGTGCGTCGACCTTGCGGTTGTGGTGCATCTCGACGATTTCGATGTCCCAGGCCTCGTCCAGCGCGGCAGAGACCTGTTCGACCACGGCCAGGAGCAGGTTGACCCCCAGACTCATGTTCGGCGCATAGACGATCGCGGTGGATTTGGCGTGTTCGGCAAGCATGGCTTCCTGGTCGTTGGAGAGACCCGTCGTTCCGACCACCAGCGCGGTGCCCAGCGCCGCCGCCCGGGCGGCATGGGCGAGGGTTGCCTCGGGCAAGGTGAAGTCGATTGCCACGTCGACTCCCAGAACCGCGTCGACATCGTCGGTCACGGAGACCCCCAGGCTTCCGAGGCCGGCGAGGACGCCGAGATCGGCACCAAGATCGGCACTACCGGGTCGGTCTGCCCCGGTTGCGACTGTCATTCCCTCGGCCTCGGTGACCGCGCGCGCCACCATCCGTCCCATGCGTCCCGTACTGCCGAACACGCCCACTGCAAGTGCCATTGTCTTCTCCCGCCTCAACGCCGCGCCGGATCGGGCGACGGCTTGGTCCCGCATTGTCGGCTTTGTCGCCCATCGAGACCATCGCATTCTTATTTGTTTGGTGTTAAATATAATTTCAGTTCGTTATTCAAGCTAAATGGAGTGAATCGGTGGACGTGCGCACCCTCTGCCTCGGCGTTCTCAGCTTCGGTGAGACCAGTGGCTATGGCATCCGCAAAGCCGTCGAGGATTGGTTCGGCCACTTCGCCCATGCCAGCCTCGGTGCCATCTATCCGGCCCTCGCCAAGGCGGTAGCAAAGGGGGAAATCGAGGTCGTGGGACCGGTTGACGTCGCCCTGGAGAAACGCGTGTTCCGTCTGACCGATATCGGCCGGGCATCCCTGGTCGGATCGGTTTCCGCCGCCTCGGGCGAGGAGATTCTCCGCTCGCCGTTCATGACCGCCATGTTCTTCGCCCATCTGATCGACATGGACGACGTTCACAGGGTGGTGGACGAGCGTCTCGCAGGACTCCGCAGGGAACAGCGCCGTCTGCGCGGCCTGCCGAGCACCGACATGACCGAGGGTCAGCGATTCACGATCCGCTATGCGCTGGCGATGACCGGCGCCGCGATCGCCTTCATGGAACGTGAAGGCCGCGCCATGGTCACCGCGATCGACCGGGAGAAGATCGACAACCGCTAGGTGAAGCCGGGGCACTACCGATGAAAACCGCGGTTTTCCTAGAGGTAGTGCCCCCCTGTCACTCGCGAAGGTCCTCCCAAAGCTCCTTCACCTTGTCGAAGAAGCCGTGGCTTTGCGGGCTGGTCTTCTCGACACCGCTGGCCTTCTGGAACTCCTCGAGCAGCTCGCGCTGCCGATCGGTGAGGTTGACCGGGGTCTCGACCGCCACTTCGACATACATGTCGCCGCGCGCGGGGGACCGCAGCACAGACATGCCCTTGCCCCGCAGGCGGAACTGCCGCCCGCTCTGGGTTCCGGCGGGCACCGAGACCTTGGCCCGCTTGCCCTCGATGGTCGGGACCTCGATCGCCCCGCCGACCGCAGCGGTCACCATTTCCAGCGGAACCCTGCAGTAAATGTCGGCATTCTCTCGCTGGAAGATCGGGTGCGGCTGGATGTTCAGGAACAGATAGAGGTCGCCCGCCGGCGCGCCGCGCATGCCGGCCTCGCCCTCGCCCTGCAGGCGGATGCGGGTTCCGTCCTCGACACCGGCCGGGATGTTCACCGACAGGGTCTTCTCCTTGCGCTGACGTCCGGCGCCGTGACAGGCCCTGCACGGGTTCTCGATCACCTGGCCCACGCCGCCACAGGAAGCACAGGTGCGCTCGATCGTGAAGAAACCCTGCTGGGTGCGGGTCTTGCCCCGGCCACCGCAGGTCGGGCAGGCGATCGGCTTGGACCCCTTCTCCGCACCCGCGCCGTCGCAGAGGTCGCAGGTGACCGAGGTCGGCACGCGAATCTCGGCCTGCTTGCCGTTGAACGCTTCCTCCAGGGACACCGTCATATTGTATCGCAGGTCGGAACCGCGGCCCGGGCTTGCGCCGCGCCGGCCGCCGCCGCCCATGAAGTCGCCGAACATCTCTTCGAAGATATCGGCGAAACCGCCCGAGAAACCCTCGAAGCCGGCGCCGCCCGGTCGCGGCCCCCCTCCCTCGAACGCTGCGTGGCCGAAACGATCATACGCGGCCTTCTTCTCGTCGTCCTTAAGGACGTCGTAGGCCTCGTTCAGTTCCTTGAATTTGCGCTCTGCCTCGTCGTCCCCCTGATTGCGGTCAGGATGGAACTGCATCGCAAACTTGCGATAGGCCTTCTTGAGGGTGTCCTTGTCGGCGTTTCGGTCAACGCCCAACACCTCGTAATAGTCGCGCTTCGCCATCGATCGTCACCGCCCCCGGTATCGCCGCAAGTGTCGTCGCTGCACGTGTCGCCGTGAAGCCCCCGTCCGTACAGGCCGCACGGCCCGGCGCCGATCCACGATGGGAAGGGGCCGGGCCACGCGCACTAGCCGTGTCTGGATCAGGCCGACTTGTTGCGATCCTGGTCGTCGACCTCTTCGAAGTCGGCGTCAACCACGTCATCGGCGCTGCCGGAGGACCCGGCCTGCTCCTCGGAGCCGCCCTCGGCACCGCCCTCGGCGGCACCCGCCTCCTGCTGCGCCTTGTACATCGCCTCACCGAGCTTCATCGACGACTGCTGCAGCGCCTGGAGCTTGGCCTGGATGTCCTCGACATCCTCGCCGTCCATCGCGGTCTTCAGCGCCGCAAGGTCCGACTCGACCGCCGCCTTGTCCGTCGGATCAACCTTGTCGCCGAACTCGGCGAGGGTCTTCTCCGTGGCGTGGATGGCGTTGTCCGCCTGGTTGCGCGCCTCGATCAACTCGCGACGCTTCTTGTCGCCGGCGGCATTCGACTCCGCGTCCTTGATCATCTGATCGATATCGGCGTCGGACAGACCGCCCGAGGCCTGGATGCGGATCTGCTGCTCCTTGCCGGTCGCCTTGTCCTTGGCCGAGACGTTGACGATGCCGTTGGCATCGATGTCGAACGTGACCTCGACCTGCGGCACACCACGCGGTGCCGGCGGAATGCCGACGAGGTCGAACTGGCCGAGCATCTTGTTGTCGGCCGCCATCTCGCGCTCGCCCTGGAAGACCCGGATGGTGACCGCGGTCTGATTGTCCTCCGCGGTCGAGAAGGTCTGACTCTTCTTCGTCGGGATCGTGGTGTTGCGGTCGATCAGACGGGTGAACACACCGCCCAGGGTCTCAATACCGAGCGACAGCGGGGTCACGTCGAGCAGCAGGACGTCCTTGACCTCGCCCTTGAGCACGCCGGCCTGGATCGCCGCACCGGACGCGACGACCTCGTCCGGGTTCACGCCACGGTTCGGCTCCTTGCCGAAGAAGCCCTTCACCTTCTCGAAGATTTTCGGCATGCGGGTCATGCCGCCGACCAGAATCACCTCATCGATCTCGCCCGCCGTCAGGCCGGCATCCTTCAGCGCCGCCTTGCACGGGGCAATCGTGCGCTCGACCAGATCCTCGACCAGAGCCTCGAGCTTGGCGCGGGTGACCTTGACGTTCAGGTGCTTCGGGCCGGACTGATCGGCTGTGATGAACGGCAGGTTGACGTCGGTCTGCTGCGACGACGAGAGCTCGATCTTGGCTTTCTCGGCCGCTTCCTTGAGACGCTGCAGCGCCAGACGGTCGGAGCGCAGGTCGATCCCGTTCTCCTTCTTGAACTCGTCCGCCAGATAGTCGATCAGGCGCTGGTCGAAATCCTCACCGCCGAGGAATGTGTCGCCGTTGGTCGACTTCACCTCGAACACACCGTCGCCGATCTCCAGGACCGAGACGTCGAAGGTACCGCCGCCAAGGTCGTACACCGCGATCGTGCCGGTCGCCTTCTTGTCGAGACCGTAGGCCAGCGAAGCGGCGGTCGGCTCGTTGATGATGCGCAGCACCTCGAGGCCGGCGATCTTGCCGGCATCCTTGGTCGCCTGACGCTGGGCGTCGTTGAAATAGGCCGGGACGGTGATGACCGCCTGGGTCACGGTCTCGCCGAGATAGGACTCCGCGTCCTCTTTCAGCTTGCCGAGGATCATGGCGGAAATCTGCGCCGGGCTGTACTTGGTGCCGTCGATCTCGACCCATGCATCGCCGTTGTCGCCGGCAACAACATTGTAGGGGACGAGGTCGTTGAATTTCTTCGACGCGGCGTCGTCCGCGCGGCGGCCAAGCAGGCGCTTGATCGCGAACAGCGTCTTTTCAGGGTTGGTCACCGCCTGGCGCTTGGCGGCCTGGCCGACCAGGCGCTCGCCGCCATCGGCGAAGGCGACCATGGAGGGGGTCGTCCGCGCGCCTTCGGCGTTTTCGATGACCTTGGAAGTGGAGCCGTCCATGACGGCAACGCACGAGTTCGTCGTACCGAGATCGATACCGATAACTTTGCTCATTCGATCCTCTCTTCAGCGGCAGGCGCCATAGGCCTCGAAAGCGCCGTCGGCGCCCCCATTCGGGGACAATGTCAGGATTGGATCGTATATAGTGGGGCTATTCGTGGACGCAAGCATTGCCGACCCCTGATTTGCCCGCCAAGTTGGCGTTTACCATGATTGTTTCCGCCAGTTACAAGACCGACATCCCCGCCTTCTACGGATCCTGGTTCCGCAACCGCCTCGCCGCCGGGTTCGCGAAGGTGGCGAATCCCTATGGCGGCCCACCATTCACCGTGCCGCTGGATCCGCAGAATGCCGAGGCCTTCGTGTTCTGGACCCGGAACGCGGCACCGTTTCTCGACACGCTGGACGCGCTGTCGCTCGAGACGCGGCCGTTCGCCGTGCAGATGACGGTCACCGGCTATCCGCGGGCGCTGGAACGCTCCGTGATCGACACACAAAGGGCGGTCGGCCAGATCCGCGAGATTGCCCGGCGCTTCGGGTCGCGCTCGGTGGTCTGGCGCTACGATCCGGTCCTGATCACCGACCTGACCCCACCGGCCTTTCATGAGCGCATGGTTGCCGACCTGGCACAGGATCTCGCCGGGGCCGTCGATGAGATGGTGCTGTCCTTCGCGACAATTTACCGCAAAACCGGCGCCAACCTGCGGCGGCTGGAACGGGAGACGGGGCTCGCCTGGCGCGATCCGGAGGCGGACGAGAAGCGTAACCTGCTCGCCCGGCTGGCCGGCATCGCCTCCGAACACGGCATTCGGCCGACCCTGTGTGCCCAGCCGGAGCTGCACGTCCCGTCCCTGACCCCCGCCGCCTGCATCGATATCCGCCGTCTGTCCGATGTGGCAGGGCGGGAGATCGGCGCGCGGGAGAAGGGCAATCGGCCGGGCTGCGCCTGCGCCGAATCCCGCGATATCGGCGCCTATGACAGTTGCCCGCATGGCTGCCTGTATTGCTACGCGGTCGGCCGGCCGGAAACGGCCAAGCGGAAATACGGCCGGCACGACCCCGATGGAGCGTTCCTGTTCGCACCTCTCCGCCCCGCTCCGGTGTCGCCGCCGGCCTGAGCAGGCCCCAGCGATCGACCGATGGGGCGCTGAGGTTCAGGCCGTGGTGTCGATCCGTTCGTGATCATCGGGCTTGCCGCCCTTGGCGACACCGACCATGGCGGCCCGCAGCAGACGGTCATGCAGCACGTATCCGGGGGCGAGCACCTGGACCACGGTGCCCGGCGCCTTGCTCGGATCCTCGACCTCAAACATCGCCTGATGCAGGTTGTAGTCGAACTTCTCGCCGAGCGGATCGATGCGCTTGATCTGATGCTTCTCGAAAGCGCTCAGCACTTCCTTTTCCGTCATCTCCACACCGATGATGACGTTCTTCACCGCGTCGTCCAGCCCTTCGCGCTCCTGCGGCACCGCATCCAGCGCCCGGCGCAGGTTGTCGATCGCGTTCAGCAGATCCTTCGCCAGGTCGGCCGAGGCGAACTTGCGCCACTGCTCCTTCTCGCGGTCGGTACGGCGGCGCAGATTCTCTGAATCGGCGAGTGCCCGCAGCGCCTGATCCTTGAGCTGGGCCATCTGCTCCTCGAGCTCGGCGATCCGCAGGTCGCGGGCATCGGTGTCGCCGCCGCCGGTATCGACCGTCCCGTCATCGGACAGACCGAGACTGTCGGCGAGCGACGCTTCCGCCGCATTGTCGAAAGGCGCGGCGTCGGCTGCCGTCTGGTCGTTGACGGGTTGCGGGCCGGCGGGCTTGTTCTGGTCGTTCACCATGGTCGCTACTCGTTGTCCCTGGTTCGAAGAATGTGTGGTCGACAGATCGGTGATGACGCCGTCCGCTCGCTATGTAAGGCGCAAGGGGTCGGATGAAAACCCGAATCGCCGGAAACCCCGCCGACGACGCCCGGAAGAGCGGTGCCCTGCCGTGGGGGAAGGGACGTCGGCGCGTGCCGGGCGAATCCCGCCCTATCCCAGCAGCCGGCTGATCAGCTTCGAGGTATAGTCCACCATCGGGATGATCCGGGCGTAGTTCATCCGGGTCGGACCGATCACCCCGATGGCGCCGACAACCGAACGCTTCTGATCGTGATACGGCGCGATGATCATCGAACAGCCGGTATTGCGGAACAGCTGGTTTTCGGCGCCGATGAAGATCTGCACGCCGTCCGCCGCTCCGGTCGCGTCCAGCAGGCGCAGGGTGCTCTCCTTCTCCTCAAGCTGCTCGAACAGCCCGCGGATCCGCTCCAGATCCTCCAGGGCGGTAACGTCGTGCAGCAGGGCGGACTGGCCGCGCAGGATCAGGGTCGAGGCGCCCGGGCCGCCGCCCCAGGTGGCCAGGCCGGCCTGCACCACACGCGAGGTCAGTTCGTCCAGCTCGGCCTTGCGCTGGAGAATCTCCTCCTCGATCCGCGCCATCGCCTCGCTGAGCGTGCGGCCGCCGAGGCGGGTGTTGAGGTAGTTCGTCGCCTCGACCAGGGCCGACGGCGGCAGACCCGCCGGCAGCTCGACCACCCGGTTCTCGACCAGGCCGGTCTCGCTCACCATCACCACAAGCGCGCGCTGATTGCCGAGCGGTACGAACTCGATATGGCGCAGCGACCCTTCGTTCTTCGGCGACACCACCAGGCCGGCACAGCGAGTCAGCCCGGCCAGCGCCGAGGACGCCTCCTCCAGCATCTCCGAGAGGCTGCGGCCGGCGGCGACGCACTGGCCATCGATGCTCTCGCGCTCTTCGGGGCTCAGATCGCCGCCGACCTCCAGCAGACCGTCGACGAACATCCGCAGCCCGGCATCGGTCGGCAGACGGCCGGCCGAGGTGTGGGGCGAGAACAGCAGCCCCGCTTCCTCGAGATCGGCCATGACGTTTCGGATCGTCGCCGGCGACAGCACGAGCCCCTGCATACGTGACAGGGTCCGCGAGCCGACCGGCTCTCCGGTCGCGACATAGGCGTCGACCACATGCGTGAAGATCCGGCGCGACCGCTCGTTCAGCTGCGCCAGCGTGGTGGACGGTATCGCACCGTCGAGGGGATCTCTGTGCATGCCGGACATGGTAGCCAAAAATCTAGGCAGCGCCATGGGCGTGGTCAACGCGCCGCCGGCTTTCGGTAACGCAAGGCGACGGCGGCGCGGGCGAGACTGGACGCCGGAAGCCCGGATCGCTAGCTTCCGCCCGAATTTCAGATATCCGAACGGCCCTGTCTATCGGCCTAACTGATCCGCAACGAAAGGCGATCCAATGGCATCCGCCCCCCCTCCGGGCTCCCGTCCCTCCGGCCGCGCCGTCGACGACCTGCGCAACGTGGTCCTGGAACCGGGATTCGCCAAACATGCCGAAGGGTCCTGCCTGGCCCGGTTCGGCGACACCCATGTGCTCTGCACCGCCAGCATCGAAGAGCGGGTGCCGCCGTGGCTCAAGGGCGGCGGAAAGGGCTGGGTGACGGCGGAATACGGCATGCTGCCGCGCTCCACACACACCCGCACCGACCGCGAGGCCGCCCGTGGCAAGCAGTCGGGCCGCACCCAGGAGATCCAGCGCCTGATCGGCCGCTCCCTGCGCGCGGTTACCGACTTGGCCGCGCTCGGCGAGCGCCAGATCCGGATCGATTGCGACGTCCTGCAGGCCGATGGCGGCACCCGGACCGCGGCGATCACCGGCTCCTGGGTCGCGCTGCATCAGGCGATCACCACGCTGAAGCGTTTCGGCGCGGTAAAAAGTGACCCGCTGGTCGACCGCGTCGCCGCCATATCCTGCGGCATCTACAAGGGCGTGCCGGTGCTCGATCTCGATTATGCCGAGGACAGCGACTGCGACGCCGATGCCAATTTCGTGCTTACCGCCGGCGGTGGTCTGGTCGAGGTCCAGGCGACGGCGGAGGGCGATCCGTTCTCGGAGGCTGCGTTCCTCGAACTCCTCCGGCTCGCCCGCAAGGGCACCGACGAGCTGGCCTCTCTGCAGCTTGCCGCGGTCGCCTGAGGCAGGGCGTCATGGAACCGCGCAAACTGTCCGGCGGCACCCTGGTCCTGGCAACGCACAATCCCGGCAAGGTTCGGGAGATCGGCGAGCTGCTGGCACCCTATGGGATGGAGGTCGTCTCGGCCGGCGATCTCGGCCTGCCGGAACCCGACGAGACCGGGACGACATTCATTGCGAATGCGGAACTGAAGGCGCTGGCCGCCGCGACAGCGTCCGGAAAACCCGCGCTGGCCGATGATTCCGGCTTCTGCGTGGCGGCCCTGAACGGCGATCCGGGCATCTACTCGGCGCGCTGGGCCGGACCGTCCAAGGACTTCTCCGTGGCCATGGAACAGGTCCATGACCGGATGGCGCAGAGCGGCTCCGCCGATGACAAGGCGTGGTTCACCTGCGCCCTGACCCTCGCTTGGCCGGACGGGCATTGCGAAAGCGTGGAAGGCTATGTGACCGGCACCGCCGTCTGGCCGCCGCGCGGCGACAAGGGCTTCGGCTACGACCCCATGTTCGTGCCCGACGGCGACACCAAGACCTTCGGCGAAGGCGACAGCGAGTGGAAGCATTCGGTGAGCCACCGGGCCGATGCCTTTGGCAAACTGGTGGCCCGATGCTTCAGCGGGACGGGCGTCGATGGCGGGTCAACTGACCGCTGATTCCATGGTTGATCCCCGGGGAACCGACCTGCTCGGCTCGGACCCGATCGGTCTGTACGTCCACTGGCCGTTCTGCCGGGCCAAATGCCCGTATTGCGACTTCAACAGCCACGTCTCGGACAGTGTCGACCACGAACTGTGGCGCGACCTGCTGGTGCGCGAGCTGGAGACCCTGGCGCCGCGCGTGGGACGGCGGCGCCTGATCAGCATCTTCTTCGGCGGCGGCACCCCGTCCCTGATGGAACCCGAGACGGTGGCGGCGGTCATCGAGGCGGCACGCCGGCTCTTCACCTTCAACAACGACATCGAGATTACGCTGGAGGCCAATCCGACCTCGGTCGAAGCGGCGAAGATGGCCGCGTTCCACAACGCCGGGATCACGCGGGTCTCCCTCGGCATCCAGGCGCTGGACGACGCGGCGCTGAAATTTCTCGGCCGCGAGCACACCGCCGCGGAGGCGCTGTCGGCGCTGGATTCCGTGCGCGCGCATTTCGAGAATGTTTCATTCGACCTGATCTATGCGCGCCCGGGACAGGACATCGCGTCCTGGACCGGCGAGCTGTCCCGGGCCCTCGCTCTCGCCCCGACGCATCTGTCGCTCTATCAGCTGACGATCGAACCGACGACACCGTTCTATGCCCGGCACGCCCGCGGCGACTTCGCCCTGCCCGACGACGATGCCGCCGCCGATCTGTACGAGGCGACCCAGGAGATTCTGGGGGCTGCCGGGTTGCCGGCCTACGAGGTCTCCAACCACGCCCGCGCCGGCCATGCCTGCCGGCACAACCTGGTCTACTGGCGCTATCAGGACTACCTCGGCATCGGACCGGGCGCCCATGGGCGGGTATCCGACGGCGCGCCGGGAGCGGCCAAAACCGCAGCCCGGATCCATCGGGCGCCGAAGATCTGGTTGGAGCGGGTGGCCCGGGACGGCCATGCCCTGGTCGACGACGCCCCGATACCGGTCGACGAGATGCTGGTCGAAGCCGTGCTCATGGGGCTGCGGATCGACGAGGGGCTGACCGAGACGCGGTTCCGCCACCTGTTCGCCGCGCCACCGACGGACCTGTTTCCGCCGGACGTTCTCGACACGCTGGTTTCCGCAGGGTTCCTCGCGGTCGACGGATCCGACATCCGCGCCACGCCGGCCGGCCGCGCCCGGCTCGATGCCGTCACCGCGCATCTGCTGCACCACACCGTCGTCCCCGCCGGACGTTGATCCGACGACGGTCGGCTCCGCGGGCGGTGACTCAGTTGATTGCCGGCGAGAAGCGCCGCGGCGCCGGATCGACCCGTTCCAGGCCACTCGGCGTAAGGCGCAGGATCGCGAGGCCCCGCTGGTTGGTGCCGTCGATCAGCAGCCGGAACAGCCCGTCCGCGCCATTGAATCCCGAGGGCTGGGTCAGGTTCTCGAAGGAAAATCCACCGGCGCCCGGCTGACGCGCCAGCACCGCGGCCATCCCGACCGCGTCATAGGCCAGCGACGCCAATCCATGCGGTGCGTCGCCGTGCACGGCGCGATAGCGATCGAGGAACGCCTTGCGCCCTTCAGGGTCCGGAGCCGCGAACCAGCCGCCGACCAGGGTCGGTTCTCGCCCGAGCGACGGATCGGCCCAGAGCGCGGTGCCGAGGTATTTAACTTCGTTCGGATCGATATCGTAATAAGCCATCAGCGGAGCGAGATTGAGGATCGCCTGTCCGCCCTCCGGCACCAGTACCGCGTCGTAGGGATAGGCCCCGCTGGTCTCGCGGCCCTTGAGCCGGGCCAGCGCCCGGCCCGCGCCGCTCGACTGCAGCTCGGCCTTCTGGCGCTGCAGCGCGCTTTTGCGGGCGTCGTAGCTGGCGAAGGCGCGCACGGTGTCCGACAGGGAGGCGGCGCCCGGCGTGTAGGACTGCGCCCGGGTAATGGCTGCGCCGGAGCGCGCCGCGGCCTCGCGGGCCGCCTGCATCGCGGCACTGCCATAGGCGTTCGACGGCGCCAGCACACCAAAGCGCCCGTAACCGTTGGCGGCGGCATAGCGGATCACGCGCTCGACCTGCTGGGCCGGCAGCAGACCCAGGACCCAGACCCCGTCCCCCGCCGCGCCGCGGTCGTTGGAAAAGGCCAGCACCGGCACCCCCGCCGCCCGCGCCACCGGACCGACGGCGCGCGCCGACTCGGCGAACAGCGGCCCGATGATCAGCTCCGCTCCGTCCGCGATGGCGCTCTGGGCGACGCCGGCCGCGGTCTGCGGATTGGAAGCGGTGTCATAGAACGCGAGAGCGAAGTCTTCCGTGGCGATGTCGAACAGCGCGAGTTCGGCCGCGTTCCGCAGCGCCTTGCCGACCTCGGCCGCCCGTCCGGTGAGCGGCACCAACACCGCCACTTTCGGCGGGCCAATCCGCTCGGGCACGAAGACCGGTCCCGGTTCCTGCTCGCTCCGCCGCACATCGAGACTGGGCGGTGGCGTCGCGCCGGCGGTCTTCGGTGGTGGGGCGGATTCCGACCGCTCGCCTGGGGCGATAGGCTCTTTTCCGCTTGAACACGCGGCCAGGATTGCAACCATGGCGGCGAGCGTCGCCGCGAGACCCATCTGCCGTGCCCGGAATCCCATCATGCAGCCTGCCCTCACTTCAATCCAAACCTTCGGGTTCCCCGAAATCGGCCGACCGGCCCGTGGCCGACGCTAGTCGACGCGCGCGCCCAAGTAAACGAGGCGCCACCGGTGTCAGTGCCGCCAGCAAAGCACGCGAAGATGACACGAACACGGCAAGCGAAAAGGCGCGGCGGCGGCGCGCGCAGTCCTGGGGCCTCGCGGCGGAGACCTGGGCCGCCCTCTGGCTGCGTCTGAAGGGCTACCGGATCCTGGCCCGCAGAGAACGGACACCCGCCGGCGAGATCGACCTGGTGGCCCGGCGCGGCAGCATCCTCATCGCGGTCGAGGTGAAGGCCCGACCCAGCCTGGAGGCGGCGGTTGCCGCGGTCTCGACCCGCCAGCGACTGCGGATCGCGCGGGCTCTGGATCTGGTGGCGGCCCGGGATCCGACGCTGGCCGGCCTGACCCGCCGCCTCGATCTTGTCGCCATACGGCCGTGGCGCCCGCCGATCCATCTGCGGGACCTGCACCGCGAGACCCGGTGACGGCGGCGCGCGAAACACCTAAGTATGAAGCGGTATTGATCGGAGTGCGAAGCCATGCCCCAGGAGTCCCAGACCCTGCGCCCTTGCAGCCTGCGTCCCTACAGCCCACGTCAGACCCGCTCGCGTTCACGCCACCTGCCCTGGCTCGCGGTCGCGGTCGCCGCGGTCCTGGCGCTGCCGCTTGCCGGATGCTCACCGGCGGGCGTGGCCGTCGGCGCCGGTGCCGCCGGCGTGACGGCCGCACAGACCGAGAAGGGGTTCACGCGCTCCGTCGATGACGGCCGCATTCGCCTGCAGCTCAACGCCAAGTTCTTCGAGACCAACTACGACCTGTTCTCCGAAGTGTCCTTCACCGTCGACGAAGGCCGGGTCCTGCTGACCGGCGCGGTGAGAAATCCCGACGACCGGGTGACGGCGACCCGTCTGGCCTGGAGCGCCGACGGCGTCTTCGAGGTGATCAACGAGTTGCAGGTGACCGACCAGTCGACTCTGACCGATTTCGGCCGCGACACGCGGATCGCGACGGAGCTTCGGGTCACCCTGCTGACGGACGACAAGGTGGCGTCGATCAACTTCTCGGTCGAGGTGGTGAATCAGACCGTCTACATCATGGGCATCGCCCGCACCCAGGCCGAGCTTGCCCGGGTGATCGGTCATGCCCGCAACGTCCCCTATGTGCGCGGTGTGGTGGACTACGTCCGGGTGAATTCGTGACCGCAGCCACGTCGATCGCACGGATGACGCCCGAAAGTGCCGGAAACCTGCTGGACCAGGCGGCGGCAGCCTGTGCCGCGGATCCCGACGCCCGCCTCGACCTGGCCCGGCTCGCCCTCGCTTTCTCGGTGCTGGCCAGGCCGGACGCCGATATTGGCGGCCAGCTTTCCCATCTCGACGAGATTGCCGACCGGTTCGCCGGCCGCGCCCACCAGCTTCCGTCGCAGAGTCTGCCGGAAGTCCTGGCCCGCGACCTCGGATATGCCGGCGATGCCGAGACCTATGACGACATGGTCAATGCCGATCTGGCGGCAGTGATCGACCGGCGGCGCGGGCTGCCGGTGGCGCTCGGCATCCTGTACTGCCATGCGGCGCGGTCCGCCGGATGGGACGCGGCGGGCCTGAGCTTTCCCGCCCATTTCCTGATCCGGGTCGACGGGCCGGGCGGCCGCCATATCATCGACCCGTTCCATGACGGACAGCCGATCAACGCGGGCGGCATGCGCACGCTGCTGCGCCAGATGGGCGCCGCCGACGACCTGAGGAGCGAGCACCATCAGGACGTGCCGGACCGCCACGTCCTGCTGCGGTTGCAGAACAACATCAAGCTGCGCCGGCTGCGGACCAACGACATCGATGCGGGCCTGGCGGTGCTCGGCCGTATGCGGCGCCTTGCCCCCGATATCGCCGGGTTGGTGATGGAAGAGGCGGCGATCCTGGCCGAGGGCGGCGCGATCAAGGGCGCGGCCAAGACGGTGAGGGGATATCTCGAGTCCGGCTTCGGCGCGATTGAGGATCGAACGGAGATGGAGCGGTTCCTCGTCTCGATCGAAACCCGCTTGAACTGACCGCCCCGCCGGTCGATTGTCGCGCGACGCGTCACGGCGGACACGAATCCAGAGAGCAGAGACGGACGGGGAGAGAGCCATGGGCCTTGAAGTCGCGATCCAGATGGACCCGATCGAGCCGGTCGACATCAACGGCGACAGCACCTTCGCCCTGGCGCTGGAAGCGAAGAAGCGCGGGCACAAGCTGTACCACTATCTCCCCAAGCACCTGAGCTTCCGCGACCGCAAGGTGACGGCCCGGGCGGCCGAGCTCGACGTGCGCCGGGTCAAGGGCGACCACTTTACGCTGGGCGACCGCGGGGTGATGAACCTCGCCGATGTCGACGTCGTACTGATGCGCCAGGACCCGCCTTTCGACATGTCCTACATCACCGCGACCCACGTGCTCGAGCATATCCACCCCAGGACTCTGGTGGTGAACGATCCGGCGGAGGTGCGCAACGCGCCGGAGAAGCTGTTCGTCACCCATTTCGAAGACGTCATGCCGCCGACCCTGATCACCCACGATCCCGAGGAAATCAAGGCGTTCCGAGCCGAGCACAAGGACATCATCGTCAAGCCGCTGTTCGGCAACGGCGGCGCCGGCGTGTTCCACATCAAGCCGGACGACGAGAACCTGAACTCGCTGCTGGAAATCTTCACCCAGATGTTCCGTGAGCCGATCATCGTGCAGACCTATCTGCCGGAGGTCCGCCAGGGCGACAAGCGGGTGATCCTGGTCGACGGCAAGGGCGTCGGCGCCATCAACCGCATTCCGGCCGATGGCGAGGCGCGCTCCAACATGCATGTCGGCGGCCGCGCGGTGAAATGCGAGATGACCAGGCGCGACCACGAGATCTGCGAGATCATCGGCCCGGAACTGAAGAAGCGCGGCCAGATCTTCGTCGGCATCGACGTGATCGGCCGCTACCTGACCGAAATCAACGTGACCTCCCCGACCGGCATCCAGGAGCTGAGCCGCTTCGACGGCATTGACGTGCCGGCCATGCTGTGGGACGCGATCGAGGGGAAGCTGTAGCCAAACCAGCCTAACCGTCGCAGGCGCAGCCGGGCGGTCGATGGCAGGATTTGTCGCGGGAAATGCAGGAGTTCCCGCAGGCCTTGCCCTTGCGGCAGATCTTGCAGCAGGCGGCGATCTGCTCGATTTGGACCGGAATCGGCGTCTGTGCCGCCGCCGGCACCGGCGGCAGAAGGTCCCCCAGGACCGGCGGGATCGGTACCCGGGGTTGCTCGGCCCCCGCCGGTCCCGGCAGGAACGCGGCGGTCAGCAGCACCAGGACGAGACAGAGCCGCCGCATCGCTAGCACCCCAGCCCGGCCAGGACGTCGCCCGCGTTGCCGATATCCTCGCGGCCGGGGAAGACATGCAGCCGCGCCCGGTGCTCGACCTCGGGCAAGTCCACCGTGCTCAGGCAGAAATCGGCGCGGCGTTCGAGCGTCTGATCCACGATAAAGGCCGCCGCCGCCCGGCCGCCGCCGATGGCGACGATCTTGAAATAGCCGGACGGCACGACATGCGGTTCGTCGGCACCGGGCAGCGGCGTCATGGCACGCTCGTACAGCGGCCCGGTGATCACATGCACGGCGCCGCCGGTGGTCTTCGCCAAGTCCCTGACCGCGGTCTCCAGCGCGACCCAGGGTCCCTGGTTCAGATCGCTGGCCTGCGGCGTGATGTTCGACAGATAGTTGGTCGTCGCCCAGGTTTCGAGGCCCGCGAAGGAGGCGAGCGGCGCCTGATGACCGCGATCGGTCTTCAGCGCGGCATTCGCTCCCCGGTAATCGTCGGGCTCCAGGGTGGCGGTTTCGGGGAGGTCCGGATCCGCCTTCCAGCTCCGGGTCCGGCTCGGTCCGAAATTGTCGGCATGGACGGAATAGGCGATCCAATCGGCGAATTTGGTGATCGGGTTGTTGGATAGCGTGTAAGCGGCCCGGACGATCACCTGATTGGCCGCGGTTCCGGGACCCTGCGGGCAGGCGCCGGCGCAGTGAGCGGTGACGAGCGACTGGGCGTGGACCCGCGGCGCGAACAGCACCGCCACCAACAACAACAGGACCCCACCCCGGCCCATATCGCCCTCCCGATCCGTCGAATCGGGAGGGAGTATGAGTAAAATACTACTCTAAGTCGAGTATCATATTATGCGGGTGCATTCTTTTGGCGGCGCCCATCCTCATCCGCCATTGCTGCCCCGATATGCCAACGCTTCCGCCACGTGCACCCGGCCGACGGTGTCGGCGCGGTCCAGATCGGCGAGCGTGCGGGCGACCTTGAGCACCCGGTGGTAGCCGCGCGCCGACAGCCGCAGTTTCTCCGCCGCCTGGCGCATCAGGTCGCGTCCCGGCGGATCCGGCTCGGCGACGGCGGTCAGCAGCTCGCCATTGGCATCCGCATTGGTGCGCACGACACCGGTCGGATCGAGCCGCCGGTATCGCTCGGCCTGCAGCTCACGGGCGGCGGCGACACGGGCGGCGACGGCGGCACTGTCCTCCGCCGGCGGCGGCAGGGAGAGGTCGGCGGCCGAGACCGCCTGCACTTCTATTGTCAGATCGAAACGATCCAGCAGAGGACCGGAAAGCCGGTTCTGGTAGTCCCCGCCGCAGCGCGGCGCGCGGGCGCAGGCGCGCGACGGGTCCGCCATATGGCCGCAGCGGCACGGGTTCATCGCGGCGACAAGCTGGAACCGGGCGGGATAGGTCACATGGTGGTTGGCGCGGGCGATCACCGCCTCGCCGGTTTCGATCGGCTGGCGCAAGGCGTCCAGGACCGGACGCGGGAACTCGGCCAACTCGTCCAGGAACAGCACGCCGCGATGGGCGAGCGACACCTCCCCCGGCTTGGCCCGCACCCCGCCGCCGATCAGCGCCGGCGCCGACGCGGAATGGTGTGGGTCCCGGAACGGCCTGCCGCGCTCGATCCGGCCTTCCCTGAGCACGCCGGCGACCGAGCGGATCATCGACACTTCCAGGGCCTCGACCGGAGTGAGCGGCGGCAGCAGCCCCGGCAGGCGGGCAGCCATCATCGATTTGCCCGCGCCCGGCGGGCCGACCATCAGCAGATTGTGGTTACCGGCCGCCACCACTTCCAAGGCCCGTTTCGCACTCTCCTGACCCTTCACGTCGCGCAGGTCGGGATAATGCGGCGGCGGCTCCACCACCCCATCGGCGGCAGGAGGCAGCACCTGCACGCCCCGCAGGTGGTTCAGCAGGGACAGCAGGTCGGGGGCGGCGATCACCTCGATCCCCTCGGCCCAGCGCGCCTCCGAGCCGCAGGCGGCCGGACAGATCACCCCGCGCCGCCCGCTGCCGGCCGCCGCCACCGCCGCCGGCAGGACACCGGCGACCGACGAGATCCGTCCGTCCAGCGCCAGTTCCCCCAGCACGATCCGATCGGCCACATCCTCGGCCGACAATGCCCCCATCGCCACCAGAATGCCGAGCGCCACCGGAAGATCGAAATGCCCACCCTCCTTCGGCAGGTCGGCGGGCGCCAAGTTCACCGTGATGCGCTTTGGCGGCAGGGCGAGACCAAGAGCGGAGAGGGCCGCGACGACCCGTTCGCGGCTTTCGGTGACCGCTTTGTCCGCCAGCCCAACCAGGCTCACCCCCGGCCAACCGCCCCCGCCAACATGGACCTGGACGTCGACCTCCATCGTCTCGATGCCGCGGAACGCCACCGTCGTCACCCGCGCCGCCATGGGCAGACCTCCCTCGTGCCGGCACACACGATCGTATGCCGCAGGGGCTATGGCAGAGATAGACGGGGTATTCGCGCGTGGGCCTTTCGCCAGCCGAATTTCGGGCGGTCTCTACTCCGCCGCGTTCAAGGCCGGTTCGGCGATCCCGACAGCGCCTTCGAAATCGGCTTTGGCAACCGATGCACCCTCGAACTTGGCTCCGGCCAGGTCGGCGTGATGGAACGCGGCACCGTCCAGGATCGCCTGGCTGAAATCCGTCTTATGCGCCACCGCACCGGCCAGCGACGCGCTGGAGAGGTCGGAGGGCCACTCCCGTACCACCTCGAGTGTCGAGGGCTTGAGGATTTGCATCGGGGTCAGGCGGGCCCGGCTCAACGTCGCCCCATCCAGAATCGCCGCCTTGAGCGCGGTGCCGCGCAGGTCGGCGCCGGTCAGATCAGCCCGCTCGAGCGTCGCGCCCCCCATCTGGGCGAAGCGGAAGGAGCATTGCTTCATGTTGGCGCCGGACAGGTCCGCGCCTTCGAAATCGGCGGCCGACAGATCGGCGCCCGAGAAATCCACGCCCGCCAGGGTCATGCCGCGGAACGAGGCGCGCTCGCCCTTCCTGCCGCCGGAGCTGATCCACAGGAAATGCTGGACGACCTTCTGCTGGACGTCGGGCGCCATGGTGTCGAAACCGGAGGCGATCTTGCAGTCGGTCAGGTTGGCGCCGGCCATATCGGCGCCGTCAAGATTGCAGGATCGCAGGTCGGAGCCCGTCAGATCGGTGTCGGTCAGCACGGCATCGGCGAAGTTCACCCCGCGCAGGTTCGATCCCCGCAGGTCGGAGCCCTTGAACGAGCTGCTCGACAGGTTCGCCTTGTTCAGGTTCACGTTGCGCAGGACGGCGCTCTGGAATGCGGTGTTGACCGCAACCACGCCGGACATGTTCGCTCCGCTGAGGTTGGTGCGCACGACCGTGGCCTCGGACATGTCGGCCTTGGTCAGGTTGGCGTTCTGCTCGATGTTGCGGGTCAGATCCTGGATCTTCGCCGGACGCAGATCCGCGTCGGTCAGATCCGCCGTCATCAGCTTGGCGCCCTTGAGGTTGGCGCCGCGCAGATCCGCCTTGATCAGCTTGGCGCCGGCGAAGTCGCACTGCTCAAGCTGGGCGGTGGAGAACTGGGACGACTGCAGGTTGGCGCCAGCGAAGCTCGAGCCCCGAAGGTCGGTACCGTGAAACAGCCCCTCGCGCAGATCCGTGCCGGCCAGCATCGCTCCGCGCAGCGTCTTGTGCCGGAAGTCGGCCTGGACGCCGCCCGTATATTGCTTGAGATAAAGGGCGTGCTTGCGGACAGACTCCGCCAGCTCCCAATCGAGATCATTTGCTCGCTGCATGCGAACCCCACCTACATCGCAGGGCTCCGCCCAAGACCCCGCGCCGATAGACGTATTCCACAGGAAGGGTCTTCCGCCCCCACAAAGCGACAGGCACACCCCAGCGCGCCTGCACTTATGTGATTTTTTCCTGTTCCTGTCAAAATTTTCAGTCTGTTAGGGCGGTATTGTGATTGCCGCTCACAATATGTTCAGGGTCGCGTGCGCAATGCCCCGAAATATGCCCCAAAACCGCCCAGACACAGCCGCGGCCTCAAACCGGCTTGATGATCCGCCCGAGGTTCTGAGCGCCGAACATGTGCAGATGGAAGTGCGGCACTTCCTGGTTGGCGTCGTGCACTTTCCACCACTCCATGTGTCGGTCCCTGATAGAGTTTTTAAGAATTTAGAATAACTAGAAAAATTCCAGATCCGGTAATTATTGTGGTCAAGATCATAGAAAATAACACAGCTGGTAACTTACGATAAGCTAATAATATTCTCGCGGCAGCGAGCACAAATCCACCGCGAATTCTATCTGAGGATTTTTCTAATTCTGAAACCAGTAATCCAATTATGATAATAAAAGCGAAAGTGTGTAAAGGTAAATGTAAAACTAGCTTCGCAATATAAATCATTGATTCTGGGATAACTAATTTATCCTTATCGTATTGCCCGACTCGCAACAATCCAATAAATGAAAGTAAAGTGCCTACAGCAAATACAACTAGGTTACGAATACTATTACTTCGTATTTCTTTTTGCTGAAATTCTACAGTGGACTTTGCCTCTCCGGCTCTTACGCTCTCTATGACGTGACCGTCATAAAAACTCACGGCTTGGTCGGGAATTTCATCAAATTTCGAAACCATTCTAAACGTCTTAGCGTAGGCTAGGATTCCCAAAGCGTCTTCGTTACTTCCGCGTTGCGTGCTACGGCGAAAATCCACTACGCGACGATATAGTGAATAGGTGATATTTTGTTTCCAAGAATGATCATCATCAGAATGAACTTCCTGAATATCAACGAGTGTGTCTGTCTTAGGAGAATGGTGTTGGTGGCTATGCCCTAGATCTTTAAGAAAAAAATATACCTGAGAAGTAAGATAGAACAATTGCTCTTCTTTCTTATCAGATAATGGTGAAATATTGAATCCAAACTCTTCACTAAACGATTCTTCGATGGGAAATATCTCACATATCCCGTTCCGCAATATAGAAAACTTGCATTCATAGGAAGACACGTTTTTTAGATCGCTTTTTAATT
>JARGOG010000109.1 GCA_029212785.1 Thalassobaculaceae bacterium | reverse complement strand
CCTGGGGCAGGAACATCTTGCCCGCGCCGAACAGGTCGCCGACCACGTTCATGCCGTCCATCAGCGGGCCTTCGATCACGTGGATCGGACGGTCGGCCTTCTGCCGCGCCTCCTCCACATCGGCTTCGACGAAATCGCCGATACCCTGGACCAGAGCATGCTCCAGACGCTTCTCGACCGGCTGGTCGCGCCATTTGTCGTCGACCACCTTGGCGGCACCACCGGCGCCGCGATACTGCTCGGCGATCTCCAGCATGCGGTCGGTCGCGTCCTCGCGCCGGTTCAGCAGGACGTCCTCGATCCGCTCGCGCAGATCCTCGGGAATGTCCTGATAGACCGGCAGCGCGCCGGCATTGACGATGGCCATGTCCAGGCCGGCGTCGATGGCGTGATACAGGAAGCAGGCGTGCATCGCCTCGCGCACGGCATTGTTGCCGCGGAACGAGAAGGACACGTTGGACACGCCGCCCGACACGTGGACGTGGGGCAGGTTCTTCTTGATCAGCCGCGTGCCCTCGAAGAAGGCCTGGGCGTAGTCGTTATGCTCGTCGATGCCGGTGGCGACGGCGAAGATGTTCGGATCGAAGATGATGTCCTCGGGCGGGAAGTCGAGCGCCTCCACCAGCAGGTCATGCGCCCGCTTGCAGATCTCGAACTTGCGCTGAGCGGTCTCCGCCTGGCCCTGCTCGTCAAACGCCATGACCACGACGGCGGCGCCGTAGCGGCGCACCAGGCGGGCCTGCCTGAGGAACGGCTCCTCGCCCTCCTTCAGGCTGATCGAGTTCACGATGCCCTTGCCCTGCAGGCATTTCAGCCCGGCCTCGATCACCGTCCATTTGGAACTGTCGACCATGATCGGCACGCGGCTGATATTCGGCTCGCTGGCGATCAGGTTCAGAAAGGTCGTCATCGCCGCTTCGCTGTCGAGCAGGCCCTCGTCCATGTTGACGTCGAGGATCTGGGCGCCGCTCTCCACCTGCTGGCGGGCGACCTCCAATGCGGTCTCGTACTGGTCCTCGGCGATCAGCTTGCGGAACCGGGCCGAGCCGGTGACGTTGGTCCGCTCGCCGATATTGACGAAGGTGCCCCGACTTGCGGCCTGGGGGCGTTCGGTATCGGTACGCTCGGTCAAAATGCGCTCCTCAGATCAAACGGTTCGAGGCCGGACAGGCGCAGATGGCGCGACAGCTGGGGGGCGACCCGGGGCGCCGACGCCTTCACCTGGCGGGCGATGGCGGCAATATGGTCCGGCGTGGTGCCGCAGCAGCCGCCGACGACGTTCACCAGACCATCCTCGGCCCAATGGCCCAGATGGTCGGCGGTCTGTTCCGGCAACTCGTCATAGCCACCGAACTCATTCGGCAGCCCGGCATTGGGATAGGCGGAAACCCGGCAGTCGGCGACCCGCGACAGCTCGGCGACGTGCGGGCGCAGTTCCTTCGCTCCCAGCGCGCAGTTGAAGCCGACGCTGAACGGGTTGGCGTGGCGCACCGAGTTCCAGAACGCCTCCGGCGTCTGGCCGGACAACGTGCGCCCGGACCGGTCGGTGATGGTGCCACTGATCATGATCGGCAGCTTCGTGCCGGCCTGATCGAACGCTTCTTCGACCGCGAACAGCGCCGCCTTGGCGTTCAGGGTGTCGAAAATCGTCTCGACCAGGATGATGTCGGATCCACCTTCGATCAGGCCGAGGGTCGCTTCCAGATAGGCCTCGCGCAGCTCGTCGAAGCTGGTATTGCGCGCGCCCGGATCGGAGACGTCCGGGGAGATCGAGGCGGTCCGGTTGGTCGGGCCGAGAGCGCCGGCGACGAAGGTCGGGCGCCCCTCCTCCGCGCGCACCTTGTCGGCGGCGCGCCGGGCGATCCGCGCGCCCTCGACATTGATCGCCTTGGCCAAATGGCTGAGCCCGTAATCGGCCTGACTGATCGACGTCGCGTTGAACGTATTGGTCTGCGCGATATCGGCGCCGGCCTCGAAGTACTGGCGGTGGATATCCTCGATCTTCTCCGGCTGGGAGAGGTTGAGGATATCGTTATCGCCCTTGAGGTCGTGGTTGTGATCGGTGAAGCGATCGCCACGGAAGTCCTCTTCGGACAGGGACAGGCCCTGGATCATCGTGCCCATGGCACCGTCCAGGATCACCACCCGTTGTTCCGCCAGGCGCGAGAGTTCTCGTGCCGCTTCCGTCATCAAGTTCTCCATTTCGATCAGACTCTGCGGACCGCCGGTCGGGGGTCCGTATCATTGGCCGCGAAAGGGCGCGTCTCCGCCCCACCCTCGGACATGGCGCCAACCCCGCACGCGGGGTCGAGGCGCCGGCCGGCCACGAAACCGATGCGGTCGACCAGATCACCAAGCTCCGCCACCGATGCCCAATGGGGCGACGACGATGCGAGATCCAGGAACAGCGGCCCGCGATAGGCCGCCGCGACGATCCGGAGGGTCTCGGCCAGCGGTTTGTCCAGGTTGCCCGGCTCCACGGCGAGAGCATGGGCGCCGATCCCGGCGGCCGCCGCCGCGGCCCGGGCCAGGGCATCGGTGACGGCCGAGCGCGCGAGCGCACCGAGACGGGTCTCGTAGCGCAGTTTGACGATCACCGGCACCGACCGCCCGGCATCTGTCATGCCGCGCCGCGCGCCGTCCATGGCGGCGGCAATCCGTACCGGACACTGCGCGGTCTCCAGGAGCAGCAGGTCGGCGCCGCCGCCCACCAGTCCGGAGGTCATCGTCCGCGCCGCGGCCTCGACCCGGTCGAGCGGCAGGAAGCCGATCAGCGGTGCCAACGCTTCGACCCGGGCCACCCCCATCACCCGCTGGCCCGCCCCATGAGTGCGCGCCGCCTTCGAGGCATGCTCGGCGGCCATGTAGGAGACGATGAACGCCTCGTCATTCATCCGGTAGCGGTCCAGCCGCTCCGGTGATGCCCCACAGGTATTGGTGCGCAGAATGTCGGCGCCGTCCTCCAGGTGCCGACGGTGCACGTCAATCACCGCCCGGGGCGCCGTGATGTTCAGCTCTTCAAGGCACGACGAGCCGGCGAGCGCAGACAGCGCCCCGAACCCGCCGGACACCAGGGCCGGGCCGATCGCCGGTTCTGTCACCGGGGCTATCATGCCGCGGCTTCCATTTCCGGCCGCAGGCCGAGCCGGCGGCAGATCGCTGCGGTCAGCTGCGGGCGGTTCAAGGTGTAGAAGTGGAAGTCCTCGACCCCCTCCTCCATCAGCTTGAGGCAGAGGTCGCTTGCCGCGCTCGCGGCAACCAGCTGACGGGTTTCCGGGTCTTCGTCCAGGCCGTCGAACAGTTCCGCCATCCAGTCCGGCACCACCGCACCGCAGGCCTTGGAGAAGCGCACCACCGTCTTGAAGTTGGTCACCGGCAGGATCCCCGGCACGACCGGCGCCGTGATCCCGGCCTTGGCGCAGACATCGCGGAACCGCAGGAAAGTGTCGGCCTCGAAGAAATACTGGGTGATCGCCCGGGTTGCCCCGGCGTCGATCTTGCGCTTCAGATTGTCCAGATCCGCCGCCGCACTCGGGCTGTCCGGATGCACGTCCGGATAGGCGCCGACGGAAATCTCGAAATCGCCGATCCGGCGCAGGCTCGCGGTCAGTTCCGCCGCATTGGCGTAGCCGCCCGGATGCGGCTCGTACTTCAGCGCACCCTCCGGCGCGTCGCCGCGCAGGGCCACGATGTGCTTGATACCGGCCGCCTGCCAATCGCGGACGATGGTGTCGACCTCCTCGCGGGTTGCCCCGACGCAGGTCAGATGGGCCGCCGGCGTCAACTCGCTCTCGCGTGCCAGGCGCTTGACGATACGGCTGGTGCGCTCACGCGTACTGCCACCCGCCCCATAGGTCACGGAGACGAAGGCGGGCCCGTATGCCTCGAGCCGGGAAACCGTATGCCAGAGTTTGGCTTCCCCCTCCTCGTCCTTGGGCGGGAAGAACTCAAAGCTCACGCTTGGTGTGTTGGACATGATGCTCATCCCCTCAGGACGCCGCGCGCAGGTCGGCGGCGCCGATGTTTCCAGTGGTCAGGTCATTGCTATCGGCCTTGCGGGCATTCCACAGGCAGACGGTCAGCGGATCGCCGGTCAGGCTGAGCGCCGGCTTCAGGTTCAGCCCCACCCCCTTCGCCAGACGGCCGATCTCCTCGCTGGAGAAGCCGAGCCAGCGGTGGGTGTGCTGGTCCCGCAGTTCCTCGAGTTCGTGCGGCGCGAAATCGACCAGAATCAACCGGCCGCCGGGCTTCAGCACCCGCGTCGCTTCGCGCAGAACCTCGCTCGGCACCTCGGCATAGTGCAGAACCATGTTCAGGGTCACCGCGTCGAAACGGTCGGCCGGGAACGGCAGGTGATACATGTCGGCCAGCCGGACCTGGCAGTTGTTCAACCCGGCGCGGTCGAGCTTGTCGCGGGCGATCTCCAGCATCGGCTTGGCGTTGTCGACGCCGACGGCGCTGGTCACGTGATCGGCCAGTTGCTCCAGCACGCGACCGGTGCCGGTACCGATGTCGAGCAGGCTTTCCACCGGCTCGGCCCGCACCGCCTCCATCAAGCTGGCATCGACCAGGGCGTCATCGACATAGAGGCCCCGCAGATCCTCCCACTGTTCCGCATTCTCCTGGAAATACGCCGTCGCCCGCTCCGAGCGCCGCACGCGGATCGTCTCCAGCCGGGCCAGGTCGGTCTCCACGGTCGCGTCGGTCAGCGGCACCAGCGGGGTCAGCGCATGGGCAACACCGCTGCCCGCCGCCCGCTCCGCCATCCGGTAATAGGCGCGCGCGCCCTCTCGGTTCCGTTCCAGCACACCGGCCTCGACCATCAGTTTCAGATGGCGGGACACCCGCGGCTGACTCTGGCCGAGGATGTCGACCAGTTCGGTGACCGACAGTTCGGATCGGGCGCACAGGATCAGGATCCGCAGCCGCGTCGGCTCGGCGATCGCCCTCAATCCCGCAAGCACATCTTCCATGTCGTCACCTCCAATAACGACATAAGGATATCTTTATGTGTTTATTGGATCAAGGAATAATTCGGCTCTCTGTCGACCGAAACTGTCTCCCTCACGACATTCCATCCACCTCGACGATGGCCCGGAGACCTTCGCGGTAGGTCGGGTACGTCAACTGCGCGCCCAACTCGTCGGTCAGCCGAGAAGTATCTAGGCGCTTGCACTCGCTGTAGAAACTGCGCGCCATGTCGGAGAGGTCGGCGCTGTCGAACGGAACCGCCACTGGCGGATCGACGCCGATCAGCCCGGCGGCGAAGACGATCGGGTCGGCGGGAGAACAGGCCTCGGTGTCGGCGACGTTGTAGATCCCGCCGTCGCGCGGCCGCGCCATCGATGCGAGCAGGACCGAGCCGATATCGTCCACCTGGATCCGATTGAAGACCTGCCCCGGCTTGTCGATGATTCGCGCCCTGCCGGCCTTGAGCTGGGCAATGGCGTTGCGACCCGCGCCGGGACCGTAGATGCCCGCGACGCGGAACACCTGGACGCTGACGGCGGATCCCGTGAAGGCACCGAGCCAGGCCTGTTCCGCCGCCGCCCTCAGTTCACCGCGTTTGCTGCCGGGTGTGGGGACCTCGTCCTCGCGCACCACGCCGCCCTGCCGATCACCATAAACCGCCGGCGTCGAGAGATAGCCGATCCAGCGCAGCGTCCGGCAGGCTTTGAGATCCTCGCGATGCTGCGCCAGCGCCGGCACCAGGATCGCCCGCGGCGGCACCGTGTCGACCACATGGGTCACCCCGGCGAACGGTTCTGACCCGGCGATCGGCGCCGTGCCGTCAAAGACGTGGACGGTGACGCCCTCCTGTGCCGCGAGGGCGGCCGCCTTCTCCTCGGAACGGACCGTTCCCGACACTTGCCACCCGGCATCACGCATCCGCCGTGCGAGCCGGAGCGCGGTATAACCGAGGCCGAAGAAGAAAACGTGGCCGGGCGCGATAGTCGGAACAGGCAAGGCGGGCATGACGGGCCTCTCGATGAATGCGTGACCCGCTCAACATGTCACGCGATCTCCATCTTGCCACCTCGCGGCACACCGCTATCGTCATCGCCTATGGGACCGATCAGACGAAAGACGGCGACGCCCCCGATCCGGGCGCGCTCCCGGCGGGGTGTGCCTGCCGACGTAGCGAGCCTGTATCAGATCGTGGCGGCGGCGCGGGAGAACCGCCAGTTCGAGACGGCGCAGGGCTTCGCCGCGGCGGTCGCCCCCTTTCTGCAGGCCGGCCTGTGCTGGGTTCTCCTGATCGGACCGGCGGTCGTCGGTTTCGTTGCCGTGGATGCGCGGGCCGGGTCGGTGGAGATGCTGTACGTCCACCCTGCCCACGAGGGCCGGACCATAGGGCGCAGGTTGATGCGCCGGGCCGTCGACGACCTGGTGCGCCTCGGCCACCGCACCGCCTGGCTGGTGACCGCCCGGGAGAGCCGTGCCGCCCGATTCTACCGCGCCCAGGGCTGGGTCGAGGCGAACGAGGTCGGCGGCGCCTCGGTCAAGCTGGTCATGAAGCTGAGCCGGTTGTAAGGGGACCGCGCTGCACCTCCGGGCCACTCCCCGGCCTTGCGCCGGCAAATGAGACAGCGGGAGCGTGGGGGTTGGAGCGAGAGACCTACCCGGCCCGTCTCCGTCGGCGACGCCGACCGTCGCCCTCGCCGCCGACCTCGCTCGGGTCCGGGCGGATCGGCAGGGTGACTTCCGCCGACAGGTTCGGGAACGGGGCGGTCGCGTGCGGCAGCGCCATGGCGTTGACGAAATGCTCCTGGAAGCGCGGCTCGACCGCCGTCTCCACCTTCTCGACCCGGCGCACCACCCGCTCGATCTCACGCCGCGCCTCGGCATTGAGCAGCGCCATGCGCGCACCGGTCCCGGCGGCGTTACCCACCGACCAGACCTTGTCCAACCGACAGTCGGGAATCATGCCCAGCACCATGGCGTATTTGGTGTCGATATGGCTGCCGAAGGCCCCGGCCAGGATGATCCGGTCGACCGTCTCCACGCCGAGCTTGTCCATCAGCAGCGCCGCGCCGGCATAGAGTGCCGCCTTGGCGAGCTGGATGGCGCGCACGTCGGTCTGGGTCACCACCACTTCAGGCGACAGCCGGTAGGAGAAGGTGCGCCCGTCTGACTCGATCCGGTCGGTGCGCGCGGCCATGGCGCCGTCGATCGTGCCGTCGGTCTTGATCAGGCCGGTCAGCACCATCTCGGCCAGCACCTCGATGATGCCGGAGCCGCAGATCCCGGTCACGCCGGAGCTCAGGGTCTCGGACTGGAACCCCTCCTCGTTCGACCAGAGGTCGACGCCGATCACCTTGAATTTCGGCTCCAGAGTGTCGGGATCGATGCGCACACGCTCGATGGCGCCGGGGGCGGCGCGCTGGCCGCAGGCGATCTGTGCACCCTCGAAGGCCGGGCCGGTCGGCGACGACGCCGCCAGCAGCCGGTGGCGGTTGCCGAGCACGATCTCCGCATTGGTGCCGACATCGACGATCAGCGTCATCTCGTCCTGCTGGTGCGGCCCCTCCGACAGGATCACCGCCGCGGTATCGGCCCCGACATGACCGGCGATGCAAGGCAGGCCATAGGCGCGGGCGTCCGGATGCAGGGTGATGCCGAGTTCGCTCGCATGCACGTTCACCGCCGTGTCGATGGCCAGCGCGAAGGGCGCGCCGCCGAGCTCCGTCGGATCGATGCCGAGCATCAGGTGATGCATGATCGGATTGCCGACGAAGACCAGGTCGACGATGTCCTCGACCGCGATCCCCGCCTCCTGGGCGACCTGGGAGGCGAGATGGTTCACCGCCTCGCGCACGACCTTGGTCAGCTCGACCTCGCCGCCCGGGTTCATCATGACATAGGAAACCCGGCTCATCAGATCCTCGCCGAAGCGGATCTGCGGGTTCATCACGCCACTGGAGGCCATCACTTCGCCGGTGCCGAGATCGCAGAGATGGGCCGACATGGTGGTCGAGCCGATATCGACCGCGAGGCCGAAGATCTTCGCCTTGAAGCCCGGCCACACGCCGGTGACGCGCCGACCCTCGCGCAGGCAGACCGTGACCTTCCAGTCGCCCTTGCGCAGCGCCTGCTGCAGGTAGCCGAGCACCGGCAGGTCGCAGGTCACGTCGTCGGCAATGCCCCAGTCCGGCCACTGCTCGCGCAGGCTTTCGCACAGGCGCCGGAAATCGCCCGACGGCTCGTGCATGTCCGGCTGGCGCACCTCGACATAGTGCAGCTTGTGGATCGGACTGATCTCGATCGCCCGCACCTCGGCGCGTTTGCGCACGATCTGGCGATGGACCTGACTGGTCTCCGGCACATCGATGACGACATTGCCGAGCAGCTGGGCCGAGCAGGACAGGCGCCGGCCGGGAATGAGGCCGCGCTTGTCGCGATACCGCAATTCGTTGCGCGCCGGCTCGCTCAGGTTGGCGGCGCGGCTGTCGACCTGGAACTTGGTGAAGGTGCCTTCGCTGAGCGTGATCTGACAGCGCCCGCAGATTCCGCGCCCACCGCAGACCGAATCGATGTCGACCCCCAGCGCCCGGGCCGCCTGCAGAACGGGCGTGCCGACCGGGAAGGTGCCCCGGCGACCGGATGGCGTGAAGACGACGAAGGCTTCCCCCGCATCGTCGTTCGAAGCAGGGCCGGTCGGAGTGGCGGTGGGCATGACGTCGTCCATATTCGGTGCGGCAGCTCTCCGTTGTCTCGCGCGGTGTTTCGGTCAGGCCCGGCGGCGGCGGCGCTCACGCCCGCCGCGGGCACCGAGCGCGTCCTGCCCCTCGGCCGCCGGTTCGCGGAACCGCTTGATCCAGCGGCGGCACTCGGGGTCGTGGCCCATCATCACGTCGGCGCCCATGACCCCCGCCATCTCCTCCGAATGCAGCGGGTTCATGATCGCCGAGGTCATGCCGGAGCCGATCGCCATGGACAGGAAAGACGCGTTCAAGGCATGGCGGTTCGGCAGTCCGAAGGAGATGTTCGAGGCGCCGCAGGTGGTGTTCACGCCCAGCTCGTCGCGCAGCCGGCGGATCAGCCGCATCGCCGCGTAACCGGCGAGGTTCAACGCGCCGACCGGCATGACCAGCGGATCGACCACCACGTCGGCGCGGGAAATGCCGAAATCCTCGGCCCGCTCGACAATCTTCCGGGCAACCTCGAAGCGCACGTCGGGATCCTCGGAGATGCCGGTCTCGTCATTGGAGATCGCGACCACCGCGGCGCCATATTTCTTCACCAGCGGCAGCACGATCTCGAGCCGCTCCTCCTCGCCCGTGACGGAGTTCACCAGCGCCTTGCCCTGGTAGACCGCAAGACCGGCTTCCAGTGCCTCGACGATCGAACTGTCGATCGACAGCGGCACGTCGGTGATGGACTGCACCAGTTTGATCGACTGGGCGAGGATCGCCGGCTCGTCGGCCATCGGGATGCCGGCGTTCACGTCCAGCATGGTGGCGCCTGCCTCGACCTGGGCACGGGCGTCGGACTCGACCCGGCTGTAGTCACCGGCCGCCATCTCGGCGGCCAGCAGCTTGCGGCCGGTCGGGTTGATCCGCTCACCGATCACACAGAACGGGCGATCGAAGCCGATGGCGATTTCCTTGGTGGCGGAACTGAGGATGGTATCGACCATGGGGCGCGGCTCCGGGTGTGGGTGTCGGGGTCAGGAGGCCGCGCGGGCCTGGTCGGACGCTCCGAGAAGCAGGGCGGCCTTGCGCGTGTCCACGGTGAAGTCGCCGGCGGCGACCGCGTTCGCCCAATCGGCGGTCTTGGCGAGACCTCCGAAGGGGTAAAAATGCAGCTTCTCGATGCCGCAATCCGGGTCGCCAGCCTTGTAGGCGGCGAGGTCGAGCATCAGCCGGTCCGGCGCCTGAACCAGCATCAGCTTGGCCAGGTTGCGGGCCTGGCGGGTCAGCACGCGGATCGACGGGCCGATGCCGGACATCTGGGCGAATTTCAGCAGCGTCTTCAGCGACGCGAGGCCGGGCACGCCCAGATGAATTGGCAATGTGTTGCCCCAGGACCGGATGCGCTTGTCCCAGGCGATGATCGCCGCGGCGTCGAAACAGAACTGGGTCTCGATATACATGTCGAGCCCGCGCTCGGCGGCGAAACGGTTCTTCCAGAGCAGCGCGTCCTTCAGCGCCGTCTCGTCGATATCGGGGCTACCCTCGGGATGGCCGGCCACGCCGATTTTGCGGATGCCGTTGGCCTCGAACAGACCGGTGGCCAGAATGTCCATGGACGAACCGAAGACACCGGCCGGACGGTCCAGGCCACCGGCGATCGCAAGTGCCTGGGTCACCCCGGCCTCGTCGGCGAGACGGCCGAGATAGCGGTCGAGCATGGCAGCATCGATCAGCGAGCGGGCGGCGACATGGGGCACCGGCTCGAAACCCTCACGGCGCAGGCGCGTCGCGACGGCGATCGTGTCATCGACCTCGCTGCCCGGCAGGAAGGTGACATTGACGGTCGTCCCCGGGGCCAGATGGTCGGCAAACGACGCGACCTTGGCGGCGGAGGCCGGCGTGGTCTCGACGGAGAAACCCTCGATCAGGGCGATCACATCACGCGCGTTCGCATATGCCATCAAAATCCCCTTTCCCCCTGCCGGAACCATCCGGGCGGCCCGACCTATATGGGGCCAAGCGGTCGGGACGGATTGCCGCATCACGCCATCCTCAATCTCAAATCCGACAAACCGTCATGACGAGATTGGATTGCGCACCCCGCGCCACTCGGGCAGAGGAGATCCGGGCACCTTCAACCGGACGAGGCGAGATCCCGATGACCGAGCGCAGCCGCACCTATTCCTGGGCCGATCCCGCCCCGCTGGCCGAAGCCACCCGCACCCTGGACGGCCTCACCCTGCTCACCCGCATCATGGACGGCGACCTGCCCGCACCCAGTGTCGCCGCGACCATGGGGTTCAAGCTGGTCGAGGTCGCCGAGGGCCGCTCGATCTTCGAGGGCGAGTGGCAGGAGTATCTGTCGAACCCGGCGGGCACGCTGCATGGTGGCTGGTACGGCACGATCCTCGACAGCGCCATGGGCTGTGCGGTGCATTCCACCTTGCCGGCCGGCACCGGCTACACGACGCTGGAGTACAAGATTCAGATCACCCGTGGCGCCGGTCCGGACGCGGGCAGGTTGCGCGCCGAGGGCCAGGTGATCCATCGCGGCCGGCGCACGGCGACGGCGGAGGCGAAACTCACCGACACCGCCGGCAAGGTCTACGCCCACGCGACCACGACCTGCCTCATTCTCTAGCGCCCTTCCCGGCTCCTCTCACCAGCCTCCACCTCCCCGGACTTCCTGGGCGCGCGGAGCGCGATCCAGGATCCACGCCCCGCCCCTGGAACCGGATCTGGGTCCTGGATCATGCCTACGGGACGTCCAGGACGTCGTGGGATGGAGAGTCCTGTCAATTTTCACAGTTAGCAAATCAGTTTGACCGCTGACCTGCACACCTGAAAGCTCCGCATTGTGAGGTTAGTCTGTTCCTCTGACGAGGAGACGGACGATGAAGCGCAGTCGGTTCAGCGAAGAGCAGATCATTGGCATTCTGAAGGAGCATCAAGCTGACCTGTCGGCAGCGGAACTCTGCCGCAAGCACGGGATCAGCGACGCGACATTCTACAAGTGGCGATCGAAATATGGTGGCTTGGAGGTGTCGGAGGCGAAGCGCCTGAAGCAGCTTGAGGACGAGAACGCGCGGCTCAAGAAGCTGCTGGCGGAGTCGGTGATGGACGTCTCGACGCTGCGCGAGATGCTCGGAAAAAACTTCTGACGCCCGGGTCGAGGAGAATTGCCGTGACCTGGGCCATCACCGAGAAATCCTATTCCCAGCGCCGCGCCTGCGCGCTGGTCGGG
>JARGOG010000014.1:49402-80650 GCA_029212785.1 Thalassobaculaceae bacterium | reverse complement strand
CGGGCGGCGGCGCCGACGTGGTCATCGACTGGATGCCGTCCGCGCTGGCCAGCCGCGAGAAGGGGTTGCCTCTCGTCAACATCGCCCAACCGTTCAAGAGCTCGGGCATGATGCTGACCTGCCGCAAGGAGACCGGTATCACCAAGCCGGCCGATTTCAAGGGCAGGACGCTCGGCGTTTGGTTTTACGGCAACGAGTACCCCTTCCTCTCATGGATGTCGCAGCTTGGCATCGCGACCGATGGCTCGGATGGCGGCGTGACGGTCCTCAAGCAGGGATTCAACGTCGACCCGCTGCTGCAGAAGCAGGCCGATTGCGTCTCCACCATGACCTATAACGAGTACTGGCAGGTCATCGACGCCGGCCTTCCGGCCGACGAACTGGTGGTCTTCAAGTACCAGGAACAGGGCGTGGCCACGCTCGAGGACGGGCTCTACGTGCTTGAGGACAATCTCAAGGACGCCGCCTTCGTCGATAAGATGGTCCGCTTCGTGCGCGCCTCGATGAAGGGCTGGAAATGGGCCGAGGAGAACCCGGACGCGGCGGCGGAGATCGTGCTTGAGAACGACGCCAGCGGCGCCCAGACCGAGAAGCACCAGAAGCGGATGATGGGCGAAGTCGCCAAGCTGACCGCCGGTTCCAACGGAGCGCTGGACGAGGCCGACTACAAGCGGACCGTGGACACCCTGCTGGCCGGAGGTTCCGACCCGGTGATCACCAAGGTGCCGGACGGGGCCTGGACCCATGCCATCACCGACAAGGCGCTGAAGTAGGCATCCGGATCCGACATCACAGCCCGGTCCGAACCTTCGGGCCGGGCTTACTCCTCTTCAACGTCCTGGACTTCAGCCGGGATGACGATCTGCTGGAGGGTGCGGTTCAGATCTTCCGCAGGTTTCCCCGGTTGTCGAACTGGATGGCGTCGCGGCCGAGCCGACGGTAGCTGTCGGCCACCGCCTCCAACAGCGCCTTGCGGTCGACCATTCCGGCCCGGAACCCCCGCAGGGCCATCTGTACGTCCGGTCCGAACACGCCGTCCGGTGCGCGCCCCGACACAAGGGCTCTGGCGGCGTTGATCACGGCTTCGGTCATTGTTTGTATCTCCCTCTCCCTGGCGGCCGCGCGCTCTGTCGGTCGCCCCACGGCGCCGCTTTTAGGCGCCGGCCGTTTCGCCTCGGTTTCCGGACGCGGGATCGGGTGTTTCATTTGTTTCTGGCGCCGGCTGCGAACCGTCAGTGCGGGTGCGCGCCGCCGCTGTCCGGCCGCGACGATCCCGACATCTCCGCCCGCAGCAGCCAGTCGAGCGCCACGTCGCCGCAGTTGCGCGGGTCGGCGGCGGCGATCTCGGCGATCCAGTTGCGATAGAGCGCCCGCGCCGCATGCTGCCAGGTGGCCTGCGGGAAGCGTCCGGACCGGTCGTATCCCACCGGTGGCGCGATCGTCCGGCCGGCGCGGCGGTCGCGGGCGAACTCCTCGTGCAGGCGTCGCGGCCCGTATTCCGGATGGTTCAGACAGTAGAGCGCCGGCCGCGCGCGGTCCTGCACCAGACCGACGCCGGCGACGGGAGCGGCCAGCACCGGGCGCAGGCTCGGTCGGCGCGACAGATCGGAGATCCGGGTCTCGGTGTGGCGGGAGACCGGCATGAAGAACGGCAGCTCGACACCATCCAGCAGGGTGTGGCCGCTGCCGACCGGCACATGCGGATACAACCCGAAGCGCTTGCGGGCGAGCGGGTGCTTCACGACCCCGTGGTAATGGTGCATCGCCGCCTGGGCAGCCCAGCAGACATGCAGCGTCGGCATCCGCGCCGCGTCCAGCCAGTCGAAGATCCGGGCCAGCCCGTCCCAATAGAACACATCTTCGAACGCCAGGGTCTCGACCGGCGCGCCGGTGATGATTACGGCATCGACCCGCACCAGCGGCAGAGTGAAGAATGCGGTGTAGAATCGCGCCATGTGTTCGGCCGGCGTCGAGGTGGTGACGTAGCCGTCCGGCACGGCGAGGGTCAGGCGGACATCCTGCGGGCCGACGGCGAGCAACCGGGCGAACTCGGCCTCGACCGCCGGCTTGCCCGGCATCAGGTTGACCAGGACCACGTTCAACGGACGCGGGCGCAATCCGGCGACGGCCACCGGTGGCTCCTCGGCGACGTCATACCCCTCGGCGCGGAGCTGGGTGGCGGCGGGGAGCGAGCGGGGCAGGATAACGGCCATGGAACCTCCGGGGCGCGTTTGAACAAAAGGGGAGGCGGGGGCGGCTTGTGGGATGCCGCCCCCGCGGTGTTGCCCGTCAGGCCGCCTTGAGAGGGGCCGTCGCGGCCTGCAGGGCCTGGGACAGGTCGCCGAGGATGTCGTCGATATCCTCGATACCGACCGACAGGCGCACGAAACCCGGCGTGACGCCGGCGGCGAGCTGCCGGTCGGCGGAGAGCTGCTGGTGCGTGGTCACGGCCGGCTGCAGGGCGAGGGTGCGGGCATCGCCGATATTGGCGACGTGCAGGATCATCCGCATCGCGTCGATGAAGCGCCGGCCGGCCTCGACGCCGCCGATCGCCTCGAACCCGACCAGGCCGCAGTGGCGGCCGCCGAGATAGGTGTCGACCCGCTGCTTCTGCCAGCCGGTGAACTGGCTTGGGTGGACGACCCGGCCGACCGAGGGATGGTCGGCCAGGAACAGGGCGACCGCGTCGGCATTGCGGCAATGCTCGCGCATCCGCAGCGTCAGGGTTTCCAACCCTTGCAGGAACAGAAAGGCGTTGAACGGGCTCATCGCCGCGCCGGTGTCGCGCAGCAAGGTCGCCTGGGCCTTCAGGATGTAGGCGACCGGGCCGAGCGGCTTGGCGGCCTCGACCCAGACCGCGCCGTGATAGCTCGGGTCGGGCTGGTTGAGCATCGGAAAGCGGGCGCCATGCCGCTCCCAGTCGAAGCGGCCGGCATCGACGATCAGTCCGCCGATGGCGGTGCCGTGGCCGCCGATGTACTTGGTCGAGGAATGCACGACGATGTGCGCGCCGTGATCGATTGGCCGGCAGATCACCGGCGCGGCGGTGTTGTCGATGATCAGCGGAATGCCGAGCTCTTCGCCGATCAGCGCGACTTCCTGGATCGGAAAAGGCACCAGGCTGGGGTTCGGCAGGCTCTCGGCATAGAAGGCGCGGGTGCGCGTGTCGGCGGCGGCGCGGAAATTCTCCGGCTCGCTCGGATCGACGAATTTGACCTCGATGCCCATGGTCGGGAAGGTGTTGGCGAACAGGTTCACCGATCCGCCATAGAGTTCATTGGAGACCACGATGTTGTCGCCGGCATGGGCGATGTTCTGGATCGCCAGCGTGACCGCAGCCTGGCCGGAGGCGAGGGCGAGGCCCGCGACACCACCTTCCAGAGCGGCGACGCGCTGTTCGAGCACCGCCGTGGTCGGGTTGCTCACGCGGGTGTAGAGGTGTCCGATCTTCTCCAGCGCGAAGAGCTGGCGTCCGTTCTCGCTGTCGCCGAGGTCGTAGCTGGTGGTCATGTGGATCGGCACCGCGATCGAACCGGTGGTCGGATCGGCCCGATGACCGGTGTGCAGGGCAATGGTCTGCGGTTTGGTGTAGGTCTGCATCTGTCTTCCTTCCTTTGAGAATTCGTGAGCGTTCAGGCCGCGCTCGTTGCTGGGATCGGTTGGGGATGGGCAAGGCAAAGCTGCGCCGCCGCCAGGGCGGCGGTGGCGGTCGGGTCGGAGAACGGAGCCATGTGGCCGGCTTTCGGCACCATCCGCAGCGACACGTCTGGGAGGGTGCGTTCGATCAGGTCGGTGATGCGCCGGGTAATCGGTCTGGTGTGCTCGCCGAAGATCAGGCGCGTCGGTACCGAGAAGCGGTTCAGTTCGTGCAGCCGGGCCGGATGGTTGAAGGCCGCCCAGAAGTTGCGCGCGACTTGCGGCGCCACCTGGACCATGGCGTCGCGCGCCCGCCTCGTCAGACCGTCCCAGGCGCGGTCGCCGTTCCAGAAATTGACGAATTCCGCCATGCCGGTTTCCGGCCGGCCGCTCAGCACGCCGCAGCGCACGGCCGTCGCGACCCGACGGATGTCGGTCAGCAGCGTGTCGTCACGGCTGTCCCCGTCGCGCAGCAGGTGGAAGCTCACCGGTTCTATGAGGACCAGCGACCGCACCAGGTCCGGTCGGCGCTGCGCCGCGGCGAGCGCGACGGCGCCGCCATAGGAATGGCCGACCAGATGGACCGGTCCGCCGATCTCCCGGGCGATCGCGGTGACGATGGCCGCCTCGTGCGACAGGGCGAGCGGGACGGGGTTCCGGCGGACCGAGGATGCGCCGTAGCCATGCAGATCGGGAGTCAGGACCTCCATCGGTCCGACGGAGAAACGGTCGCGCAGGGCCTCGGCGAAGGGCCGCACCTGACGGGCGCTGGCGGCGGAGCAGTGCAACAGCACCACGGGGATGCCGCTGCCGCTGCGGTGGACCGCGATCTCGGTACCGGCGATGTCGAGGGTGAACATGATCGGGCGGCTCCAGTCGAACTTTCGATGGAGCCAGAATGCGGGGCGTGTTTGTCGCTTCGGTTTCGCCGCGCAGGGGTTTTGGTTTCAGAGGCGTTTCAGGGCGGGGCGGGAGTTAGCCCGCGGCCTTTGCCGGAACGAACAGGTAGCCCGCGCCCCGCACGGTCTTGATGACGCTTGGGGTCTTCGGGTCCGGCTCGATCTTGCGGCGCAGGCGGGCGATGCGGATATCGATCGAGCGGTCGAACGGATCGCTGTCGCGATTATGCGCGAGGTCCAGCAGCTGCTCGCGCGAGAGCACCCGGTTCGGCCGTTCGGCGAAGGTGCGCAGCAGATCGAATTCCATCGCGGTGATCGCCACTTCGTCGCCCGCGCCGTCGAACAGCTTATGGGCGTCGAGATCGAGGGTGTGGGTCCCGAAATGGACACGCTGGGCCTCGGCTGTGGCCGCATCGGACGTCCGCCGCACCCGGCGCAGCACGGCCTTCACCCGCGCCAGCAGCTCGCGCAGGTCGAACGGTTTGGTGACATAATCGTCGGCACCCATCTCGATGCCGACCACGCGTTCGACCACCGCGTCGCGGGCGGTGAGCATGATGACGCCGGCGCCGCTCTTCTCGCGCAGGTGACGCGCCAGGCTGAGGCCGTCCTCGCCGGGCATGGTGATGTCGAGGATGACCAGATCGAGATCCGACTGCTCGACCAGCCGGCGCAGCGCGGTGCCGCCATCGGCCTTGGTGACCCGGTAGCCGTTGATCTCGAGATATTCGCCGACGGTCTCGCGGATGTCGCGTTCGTCGTCGACGACGGCGATGTGGATGCGGTCGCTCACTCGGTGTCCTCCACCAATTTGGCGATCATACGCCGAAGCTCGGAGGGCATCACAGGCTTCTCGAGATAGGGCCGGCCGGCCTCGTCCAGGAAGCGGCGGATCGCCGGGCTCATGGTGTCGCCGGTGACAAAGGCCATGCGGGAGAGCTGCTCCGGATGCTGGTCGCGGAGAATGGAGTGGAGCGCCGGGCCGTCCAGGTCGGGCATCCGGATGTCGCTCAGAATGGCGTCGTAGCGGCGGAACAGTAGGCGCTCAAGGGCTGCCCGTCCGGACGTCGCCACGTCAACGGTATGTCCGTCGGTCACAAGCGAGTCCCGGATGATCTCCGCCACGTCCGGTTCGTCGTCGATCACCAGGATCGACAGGCCGCTTCCTTCGCTCGCCTCCTCCTCGTCGTCATCGGCGACGCCGGTCGACGGACAGGTTGGAAAGCGCAGGACGAAGGTGGCTCCCTTGCCCGGGGTGCTGTCCAGCGTGATGCTCCCGCCATGGGCATCGACGATGCGATGGACGATGGTCAGTCCGATGCCGGTGCCCTCGCCGAGATCCTTGGTGGTGAAGAACGGTTCGAAAATCCGCGAGGCCACGTCCTCCGGCACGCCGCGCCCGTTGTCGCTGACCTTGAGAACGGCCTGGCGCCGGCCGCGGTCGTAATGGGTGACAAGCCGCAGACGGTGCGGCATCGGCTCGTTCTCCATGGCATGCAGGCCGTTGACGATCAGGTTCGTGAGGACCTGGTTGATCTGATCGCCATCGGCCATGATCGCCGGCACGGTCGGGTTGAGCTCGAGGCTGACATCGACATCGGCGGTGCGCAGCATGTAACCGGTCATTTCCAGCGCGCTCTCGACGATGTCGTTGAGACGCACCGGGCGCATCTCGGCCGGCTGCTGGCGCGCCATGGCGAGGAATGTCTTCACGATCCGCGCGCAACGGTCGGCCGCGTCGCCGATCTTGCGGGCCCGCTCGATGATCGCCGGCTCGCGGGCGGTCTCGCGCAGCAGCATCGCCTGGCCGACGACGACGGATAGCGGGTTGTTCAGTTCATGGCTGACCCCGGCCAGCAATTCCCCGAGCGCGCTCAGTTTCTCGGACTGGTGCAGGACCTCGCGCTGGCGGGCCATCTCGGCCTCCAGCTTGCGGCGCTCGGTGAGGTCGTAGGTCGAGGAGACCACGACCTCCTGACCCTGATATTCGACCAGCCGGGCCGATATCGAGGCGCAGAATTCGGTCCCGTCGGCACGCCGCAGGAAAGTCTCGAAGGCATCGACCCGGCGATCCCGCCGCAGGGTCTCCAGGTAGCGGTCGCGGTCGCTCGGCGTGACGAAGAAGTCGCGGGCGGAGAGGTTGCCGCCCATGGAATCGCGCTGGAACATCTGCCGCGAGGCGGGGCTCTCGTAGATGATCCGGCCGTCGGCCGCTTGGGTCATGCCCACGGGGACGGGGCAGGCGTCGAGAATGCGCCGGATCAGCGCCTCGCTCTGGCGCAGCGACTGCTCGGCGCGCTTGCGCTCGGTGATGTCGGCGCGGATGGTCACCGAGCCGCCGTCGGTGGTGCGGTGGTTGACCATCATGCGCCAGTCGCCGTTGGTCAGCTCCATCTCCATGGGCCGGCCGTCGTATTCGGCGAGGCGCGAGACGATCCAGCGGATCTGGCTGGTGTCGCCCTCGACCAGGCGGCCGTCGAACCGCCGCACGTTCTTGAAGAAGCGCTTGATGTTCTGGGTGCGGTCGCTGCCGACCATCTCGTCCGGCGTGAGGCCGTAGGGTGAGGAGAAGGCCTCGTTGCAGTACAGGACCTTGCCGTCCGGCGCGCTGATGACGAAGCCCTCGCCCATGCTGTTGATGGCGTCCTGCAGCAACTGGGCGATCTTCTGTCGCTCGGCGCGCGCGGCCAGGCGTTCGGAAATGTCCTGGATGTCGCCGATGATGATCGCCTTGCCGTCGATCTCGGCATGGGCGATGGCGAGTTCCACCGGGAAGATGGTGCCGTCGGCGCGCTTGGCGGTGGTTTCCATGCGGCGGTTCGCCTGGCTCAGCGCGCCGCTCGCCACGAACCGGCGCATTCCGGCCTCGTGGGCCGCGCGACGCTCCTCCGGGATGATGAGGTCGCCGAGCGACTGACCGATCGCCCGACCGCGCGTATAGCCGAACATCTTCTCGGCGGCCGGATTGAACTCGACGATCCGGCCGTCCGCGTCGGTGGCGATGATTGCGTCCAGCACATTGCCCAGCAGGACGTGATTTACCGCCTCGGCCTGACCGACCCGGGCGACTGCCTCCTTCTCGATGGTGATGTCGGCCATGCTGCCGACCAGCATTCGCGGCTCGCCGGGCGCGGCGTCCTCGATCCTGCGGAGCCGGTCGCGGATCCACAGGTAGGTGCCGTCGCTGTGGCGCAGGCGGTACTCGATGACCGTGTCGCCGATCTTGTCCGGCGTGGCGTCCAGGGCGGCGAAATAGGAATCGTGGTCGTCGGGATGGATCAGCGCCGTCCCGAAGCCGCTGTCATCGACGAAGCGGGCGGCTGGATGGCCGGTCACGGCCTCGACATTGTCGCTGATGTAGACTGTGCGCCGGTCGTCGTCGATGTCGACCAAGTAGAAGACGATAGACGAATGGGCGACGGCGAAATCGAGCAGGGCGGCGCGGTGCGCCTCACCCATCTCCGCATACCGGACGGTCACGGAGGCGGGCGAGGCGGTTTGGGCCGGGTCGGCTGTCGGGTCGACGGACATGGCGGTCGGGCGTCGCGGTCTGAGGGTCGGTTGCCCGGCGGGAGCCGGACGGAGCCGCGATACTATGCCACGTCTCGCCATGCTTCGGATCTCCGCGTCAGCGTCGGTCAAGGAACAGACGCGGGTCGGCGGCCGGATACTCGACCGAGACACGGGCGATCATGTCGATGCCGGCTCGCTCGATGCCGATATCGCGCAGGATGCGGGCGTCCAGCGCCTGAAGCTCCTGGGTGGTCCGGCGCATGCGGTAGGCCCGGACGAGCATCCGGATGGGCCAGACGAGGACGCCGGCAGCGCGGATCAGGGCCGCATGGGGTTCGGCCATGGCGGCCGTCGCGATGACGAATGGATTCTGGTTCATAACAACCTCCTGTGGGGGGACGAGGGTATCGTCGTCTTGGAACCGGAATCTGGGGGTTGGATGTTTCGGCCGGGCCTCTCGACGCTTGGCGTTTTGTTTCAATTGTTTCTAGCGGGAGGTTCGTGAAACGATGGGGTTTCTGACCTTGAACGAGCTTTCCATGACCGCTGACACACCCCCGCGCGGGTTCCCGCCGATGGAATTCGAAGCCCGGCTGGCGCGCGCCCAGGCGCTGATGGCCGAGCGCGGTCTTGGCGCGCTGCTGCTGACCACCGAGCCGGACATCCGCTGGTTCACCGGTTATCTCACCCAGTTCTGGCTCAGCCCGACGCGACCCTGGTTCCTGGTGGTGCCGGCGGCGGGCAAGCCGATCGCGGTGATCCCCACCATCGGTTCGGAGACCATGGCGCGCACCTGGATCGACGACATCCGTACGTGGTCCTCGCCGCACCCAACCGACGACGGCCTGTCGCTGCTGATCGACACCCTGTCGGAAGTCGCGGGCGCGGCTGGGGCGGTCGGCCTGCCCATGGGGTTGGAATCCTTCGTCCGGATGCCGCTGGCGGAGCTCGACGCCCTGCGGGCGCGACTGCCGGGAGTCGTCTGGCAAGACGCCACTCCGATCCTGCGCAGCCTGCGGCAGGTCAAGTCGCCGGCGGAGATCGCGAAGATCGCCGAGGCCTGCCGGATCGCCAGCGATGCGTTCGACCGGATGCCGGAGATTGCTGGGGCCGGGATGACCGAGGTGGAGGTGTTCCGCGCCTTCCGGATCGCCTGCCTGGAGGCCGGGGCGGATGACGTCGACTTCCTGGTCGGCAGCGCCGGGCCCGGCGGCTACGGCGATATCATCTCGCCGCCGACCGATCGCCGGCTGCAGTCGGGCGACGTGCTGATCCTCGATGTCGGCGTGGTGTTCGACGGCTATTACTGCGATTTCGACCGCAACTTCGCCGTCGGCCCGCCCAGTGACGCGGTGCGGAAGAGCTACGAGACTGTCTGGCAGGCGACGGAGGTCGGCATCGCGGCGGCGAGGGCGGGGGCCACCTGCGCCGAACTGTTTCGCGCGATGAACGCCGTGATCGCTCCCTATGCCGACCTGTCGGCCGGCGGGCAGGTCGGCCGGCTCGGCCACGGCCTCGGCATGGTGTTGACCGAGTTCCCGTCGATCGCCGACTGGGACCGGACGGTGCTGGAGCCGGGCATGGTGATGACGATCGAGCCGGGGATGGCGACGGCGCCCGGCCGGATGATGGTGCACGAGGAGAACGTGGCGATCACCGATGGTGCCGCGGTGCTGCTCACCCGGCGCGCGGCCCCGGAGATCCCGGTGCTGAGCACCTAGCCGCTTTCAAGTTTCCGGTATGATCCCTGTGCCGGCTCCAGGCCAGGAAAGGACTAGAGAAGGAAGGAAAGCAAAGATGCCCCTGGCGTTCGAGACGGATGACGGCATCGGCAGCCGGGCCACGCTCGGCCTGATCGTGCTGAAGACCGACGAGACCATCGAGCACGAGTTCCGAACCTTCGTGCCGGATGACGGCATCGTGCTCTACCACTCCCGGGTCCAGAGCGCCGCCGATGTGACGCCGGAGACCCTGGCACAGATGCGCGAGGACATCCCGCGCGCCACCGCGATGCTGCCGGAGACCGCCCCGTTCGACGTCATCGGCTACGGCTGTACCTCGGGCGCGACGGTGATCGGCCCGGATGGCGTGGCGGCCGGCGTCCGGCAGTCCTTTCCAGGCGCGCGCGTGACCGAACCGCTGTCGGCAGCGCGCGCGGCTTTCGCGGCCCTCGGTATCCGCCGCATCGCCCTGCTGTCGCCTTATGTGGAATCCGTCTCCCGCGCGCTGCGCCAGGCCTTCGAGGCCTCCGGCACGGAGATCGCCGCCTTCGCCAGCTTCGACGAGGGCCGGGAGAGCGTGGTCGCCCGCATGACGCCGACCTCGCTGCTGGCGGCGATCGAGCAGACCGTGGCGGATGTCGCGGTCGACGGGGTTTTCATGTCCTGCACCAACCTGCGTATGGCGCCGGTGCTGGCCGAGGCCGAGCGGCGGGTCGGCGTGCCGGTTCTCGCCAGCAACCAGGTGCTCGCCTGGCACATGCTGCGCCTCGCCGGGATCGCCGACGCGGTGCCGGAGGGCGGCCGGCTGTTCGCGGTGTCCGGGCTGGACCTGGCGGCTTGAGCTTGGGTCAGGCCGCCAGCTTTGGCAGCAGCCGTTCGATCATCGTTGCGCACTGAGTGAGCTGGTCGAGGCTGACGAATTCGTCCGGCTTGTGGGCCTGCTCGATGCTGCCGGGGCCGCAGACCACCGTGTGGATACCCGCTGCCTGGAACAGCCCGGCCTCGGTGCCGAAGGCGACCACCTCGGCTGCATTGGCGCCGGTGAGCTCCGAGACCAGGGCGACAGCGTCGCTGTCCAGCATCGGCTCAAGCCCTTCGACCTCGCCGATCGTGTGGGTGACGATGGTGGCAGACGGATCGATGGCGTGCATGCGCGGCAGCAGCTCGCGGTCGACATAATCGCGCAGGATCTCCTTGGCGAGATCGGCGTCGGATCGGTTCACCGGCCGCATTTCCCATTCCAGATGGCAGTGGCGCGGGATCACGTTGCGGGCGATGCCGCCCTGGATCACGCCGCTTTGCAGGGTGGTGTGCGGCGGGTCGAAGCGGCTGGTCGGCGGCGCGCGGTGCTTCATCACCTCGGCGGTCTCGAGGATCTTGGCGATGAAACGGGCGGCGAACTCGACGGCGTTGATGCCGGCATCGGGATTGGAGGCGTGGCCCTCCAGGCCGGTGAACTCGGTGGTGTACTCGTAGCAGCCCTTGTGGCCTTCGATGATGCGCATCTCGGTCGGCTCGCCGACGATGCAGACCTTCGGGCGCAGGCCGCTCTCGGCGATGCCCTCGATCAGGCGCGGCGCGCCGAAGCAGCCGGTCTCCTCGTCGTAGGTGAAGGCCAGATGCAGCGGACGGGCGAGATTGGCGGCGGCAAAGCGCGGGGCGAGCGCCATGGCGGTGGCGATGAAGCCCTTCATGTCGCACGCGCCGCGCCCGAGGATCAGGCCGTCGCGCTCCTCGGCGCGGAACGGATCGGAGGTCCAGGGTTGGCCCTCCACGGGGACCACGTCGGTGTGGCCGGACAGCACGATGCCGCCATCCGTCTCGGGGCCGATGGTAGCGAACAGGTTCGCCTTCAGCCCGGTGTCGTCATTGGTGATCGAGACCCTGGCACCGAGCGCTTCCAGCCGGTCAGCGCAATGGGCGATCAGGTTGAGGTTGCTCTCGGCCGAGACCGTCGGAAAGGAGATGAGATCGCCCAGAATTCCCCGGATATCGGCCAGAACCTCGGTCATGTGGTGAGCGTCCGTCTGACCGCGTCGCGCCAGCCGTCGAGCAGGCGCTTGCGCTCGGCATCGCCCATGGACGGCTCGAACCGGCGGTCGCGCTTCCACTGCTTGGCGAACCCGGCCATGTCGGGCCACACTCCCGCCTTGTGACCGGCGAGCCAGGCCGCTCCCAGTGCCGTGGTCTCCAGTACCATCGGCCGGTCGACCTGGGCGGCGAGAATGTCTGTCAGCCGCTGCATCATCCAGTCGTTCGCCACCATGCCGCCATCCACCCTGAGCACCACGTCGCCGCCATCGGACCAGTCCGCATGCATGGCGTCAATCAAGTCGGCGGTCTGATAGCAGACGCTGTCGAGGGCCGCGCGGGCGAATTCCTTCGGCCCGGTCCCACGGGTCAACCCGAACATCGTGCCCCGGGCGTCGGGATCCCAATGCGGTGCGCCGAGGCCGGTAAAGGCGGGTACGAGATATACCGATTGCTCCGTGTCTGCTTCGTCGGCCATCTTCGCCGACTGGTCGGCCCGGTCGATGATGCCGAGACCGTCGCGCAGCCATTGGATGGCGGCCCCGGCAACGAAGATCGAGCCTTCGAGCGCGTAGGTCACCTTGCCGTCGAGTTGATAGGCGATGGTCGTGAGCAGCCGGTTCTTCGACAGTACCGGTGTGTCCCCGGTATTGAGCAGGGCAAAGCAGCCGGTGCCGTAGGTCGATTTCACCATGCCCGGCTCGAAGCAGGCCTGGCCGACGGTGGCGGCCTGCTGGTCGCCGGCGACGCCGAGGATCGGGATCGCCGCGCCGAACAGCGCGGGCTCCGTGGTGCCGAACTCGGCGGCGCTGTCCAACACCTCCGGCAGCAGCGCCTCCGGGATATTCAGCAGCTTGAGGATGTCCTGGTCCCAGCGCCCCTCGCGGATGTTGTAGAGCAGGGTGCGAGCGGCGTTGGTGGCGTCGGTGACATGCCGCTTGCCGCCGGTCAGGTGCCAAATCAGAAAAGTGTCGACCGTGCCGAAGGCGAGCTTGCCGGCTTCGGCCTTCTGGCGGGCGCCGTCGACGGTGTCGAGCAGCCAGGCGAGCTTGGTGCCGGAAAAATACGGGTCGAGCAGCAACCCGGTCCTCTCGGTCACCATCGTCTCATGGCCGGCGGCCTTGAGCTTCGAGCACATCTCCGCGGTCCGCCGGTCCTGCCAGACAATGGCGCGGTGGATGGCCTCGCCGGTCTCGCGGTCCCAGACGACCACGGTCTCGCGCTGATTGGTGATGCCGATCGCCGCGATGTCGCCGGCGGAGAGCCCGGCATCGGCAAGCGCGATGCGCACCGTCGCCTCGGTCGTGCGCCAGAGATCCTTGGCCTCGTGCTCGACCCAGCCGGACCGTGGGAAATGCTGGTCGAACTCCTGTTGGCCGACGCCTTTGATGCTGAACTGTCCGTCGAAGACGATGGCACGGGACGATGTCGTCCCCTGGTCGATGGCGAGAACGTAGCCGGACATTCGGACTCCCTGCGGTGCTGTTCTTCTGGTTCCCGGCACGCGCGGCCGGGTGGACCCCGGTGGTGTTGACCCTGTAACCCTGGCCGTTACTCTGCCGCCTCGGCCTGGCGGGTGCGAGCGATAATCCAGTCGTCGAGGGCCTTGGCGCCGGCCGCGTCGATCTTCAGGCCGAGCTTGGAGCGCCGCCAGAGCACGTCATCGGCACCGAGCGCCCACTCGTTCTCGATCAGATAGGCGACCTCGGCCGCATAGAGCGTGTCGCCGAAATGCATACCCAGATCGTCCAGGCTCCGCGCCGCGCCGAGGAAGACGCGGGCGCGGGTGCCGTACTGGCGCACGAGCCGGTAGGCATGGCGCTCGCTCAGGAACGGATAGTCGCGCATCAGGTCGGCGACGAGATCGGAGAACCCGCCGATCGGGAAATCACCACCGGGCAGGGTGGCGCCATGGGTCCAGGGCTTGCCCCGCTTGCCAAGGGCGTTCTCGATCTTCTCGACCACCGCCTCGGCGAGCTTGCGGTAGGTGGTGATCTTGCCGCCGAAGATGTTGATCAGCAGAGCATCTCTGTTCTTGCCGTTCTTGCCGTCGGTGCGCAGCACGTAGTCGCGGGTTGCCACCTGGGCGGCCGAGGCGCCGTCGTCATAGAGCGGGCGCACGCCGGAATAGGTCCACACGATGTCGGTCGGCGCGATGTCCTGCGCGAAATATTCGCTCGCGCCGGCGCAGAGATAGGCGATCTCCTCATCCGAGATCGTCACCGTGGCCGGATCGTCCTTCCAGTCCCGGTCGGTGGTGCCGATCAGCGTGTAGTCGCGCTGGTAGGGGATGGCGAAGAAGATCCGATTGTCGGCATTCTGGAAGATGTAGCAGCGGTCATGGTCATAGAGCTTCGGCACCACGATATGACTGCCTTGGACCAACCGGACGTTGGTGGCGTCGTCCTTGCCGACGGCGCGGTTCAGCACCTTGTCGACCCAGGGGCCGGCGGCGTTGACGACGATCTTGGCGCTGACGGTGCTCGGCGCGCCGCTGCGGGTATCGCGCAGGGTCACCGTCCAGCCGTTTCCGGTGCGCTCCAGGGAGGTGACCTCGGTGCGGGTGCGGATCGCCACGCCGCGGTCGGCGGCATCGCGGGCATTGAGCACGACCAGGCGGGCATCATCGACCGCACAGTCCGAATACTCGAAAGCCCGGGTGAATGTCGGCTTCAGCGGTTTGCCCACCTCGTCATTGGCGAGGTCGACGGTGCGGGTCGGCGGCAGGTGTTTGCGTCCGCCGAGATTGTCGTAGAGGAACAGGCCGAGACGCAGCAGCCAGGCCGGGCGCAGACCCTTGTGATGCGGCAGAACGAAACGCAGCGGCCAGATGATGTGCGGCGCGTTGCCCCACAGCACCTCGCGCTCGATCAACGCCTCGCGCACCAGACGGAACTCGTAATGCTCCAGGTAGCGCAGCCCGCCATGGATCAGCTTGGTCGACCAGGAGGAGGTGCCCGACGCGAGGTCGTTCATCTCGGCCAGCGCCACGGAATAGCCGCGGCCCACCGCGTCGCGGGCGATACCGCAGCCGTTCACGCCACCGCCGATGACGAAGACGTCGACATCCATATCCTCGATTGCGGCCGCCGGATCGGTTCCGGCCTCGGTCGCGGTCATACGGCACTCCGTGATCTGTACTCTTCCGACTTAGGGTCCGTAGCGGCGATGTCCATGGCCGATCCGCGCCACGAACAGCGTTCACCGCAGTGCAACACGGTACACAAACTCGGCCGTCATGACCAATGATCGGCCTTTCGACACGCCCCTGCGGCGCTGCTCAGGGCGAGGTCTCATTCCTACCCGTCGTCTCGGACGCCACCGGACTTGGCCCGGTGGCGAGCCTGGACCCAGGACCGGCGGCCATGCGCATGGTCCCGGCTGCCCCGAGGGGCGCCGGGATGACGGGCGAGGCGTGTGGCGGATCCCTCAGAAGTCCTTCACCAGTCGGATCGCGTCGTAAATCGCCGCGTGGATGTTTCTCGAGGCCACCGCATCGCCGATGCGGAAGAGCTGATAGGCGCCGTCCGGGTTGCGCAGCACCGATTGCGGCCGGCCGGCGACCAGGGCGCCGTAATCCATCTCGCCGCCGTTTCGGCTTCCGGGCTTCAACGCGAAATAGACTTCGTCCAGGGGCAGGGTGCCGTGCTCGACCACCACCTGGTCGACCTCACGCTCCTCGATCCGCTCGGAATAATCGGAACCGATCTCCGCGATCAGACCATTGCCGGAGCGCCGGACCGACAGCACGCGCTTGTTGATGGTGATCCGTGTGCCCGCCCGGTCGAAAGCCTGGGCATAGGCGACGTGGTTGAGCCCGCCGATATCGACGGCAAAGAACCGCTCCGGCGTGACGATCTCGAGCTGGGAGCCGCCATTGGCGATGATCTCGCCGGCGGACAGGCCCTGATGGGCGGCATTGTCGTCGTAGATCAGCACCCGCTCGCCCGGCTTCACGTCGCCGGACAGGATGTCCCACGAACTGACGACCAACTCGTCGCCGCCGACGATCGCCGTGTTCGGCAGGCCCCCGGTGGCGATCAGCACCACGTCCGGGCTCTCCGCCAGCACGTCGCTCGCCTCGGCATAGGTATTGAAACGCATGTCGACGCCGAGCTTGGCGCATTGCTCTGCCCGCCAGTCGACGATGCCGATCAACTCGCGTCGGCGCGGGACCCGGGCCGCGAGGCGGACCTGGCCACCGGGCTGGTCGGCGGCCTCGAACAGGACGACGTCGTGGCCGCGCTCGGCGGCGACCCGGGCCGCTTCCAGACCGGCGGGACCCGCGCCGACGACGACGATACGCATCACCGGACCGTTGCTGCGCGAGATCACATGGGGGATCGTGCGCTCGCGCCCGCTGGCCGGATTGTGGATGCACAGCGCCTCATGGCCTTCGTAGATCCGGTCGAGGCAGTAGGTGGCGCCGACACAGGGCCGGATATCCGCCTCTCGTCCGGCGGCCACCTTGTTGACGATATGCGGATCGGCGATGTGCGGACGGGTCATGCCGACCATGTCGAGCTTGCCTTCGACGATGGCGTGGCGCGCGGTGGCGACGTCGCTGATGCGCGCCGCGTGGAAGATCGGAAACTTGGTCTCTTCGCGGATCTCGCCGCAAAAATCGAGATGCGGGGCCGAGGGCGCGCCCTGGATCGGAATGACATCCGACAACGCCGCGTCACTGTCGATATGGCCACGGATCAGGTTGAGGAAATCGACCTTGCCGGAGGTGGCGAGACGGCGTGCGATCTCCACGCCTTCGGCACGCGTGAGACCCTTGTCCCAATCCTCGTCGGCGACCATCCGCAGGCCGATCAGGAAGTCCGGACCGACGCGCGCGCGCATGGTGTCCAGAACACGCCAGGTGAAACGCAGCCGGTTGTCGAGCGAGCCGTTGTAGTCGTCGGTCCGCTGGTTGGTGGCGGGCGACCAGAATCCGTCGAGGAAATGGCCGTAGGCCTCGATTTCGATGCCGTCCAGGCCGCCGGCCTGCATGCGTTCGGCGGCATCGGCGTACTCGGTGACAATGCGGTCCAGATCCCAATCCTCGGCTTCTTTCGGAAACGCGCGGTGGGCCGGTTCACGTACCGGGGAGGGGGCGAGCACCGGCAGCCAGTCGGAGTGGTTCCAGTTGGTGCGCCGGCCGAGATGGGTGATCTGCATCATGATGGCCGAGCCGTGCTCGTGGCAGGCATCGCTCATCTCCTTCAGCCAGGGCACGATCTCGTCCTTGTAGGCATGGAGATTGCCGAATGCCGCCGGGCTGTCCGGGCTGACCACCGCCGAGCCGGCCGTCATGGTCAGGGCGATGCCGCCTTTCGCCTTTTCCTGGTGGTAAAGGCGATAGCGTTCGGTTGGCATGCCGTCCTCGGAATAGGACGGCTCGTGTGCGGTCGACATCAACCGGTTGCGCAGCGTGAGGTGCTTGAGCTTGTAGGGTTGGAGCAGCGGATCAATCGACATTCTTCCCTCTCAGAACCGGTTCCGACACCGACCGTGCGGGACCGTTGGCGAACTCAATTGGTCGTCCGGTTCCAACCGAGGCAGCCGGCTGGTGGTCGCCCTGGACTGTGGCGCATTGCTCAAAGATATTGTTGTCTGAAAGTGCGGCCTTGAGAAAGACCGTCTCCTTGGCGGAATTGTCGCTGTCGCGAACCAAGACGGGATTGCTGAATCCGACGTCCCGATGCGCATTCAGGACGAAGTCGCCACCGAATGCCGAATATCCGCTATCCGAGCTTCCTGAAATATGCCTGGAGGCAGGCGGCATGCCATAGCTGTGGATGGAAAGCACAATGAATAATAGAAATAAGCCATTCTGCATCCACGGTCGCAGTAGGTTGTCGATTCGTATTAATCACTGAATTATTATGGTTAAATGTACACTCGGCAGGCCGGAGGGCCGGACCGGTTCCAAATCAGCTACCGAGATACCGTTACGCCTGTTGATTTGGCAACTTCGACATTGCGAACTTAATTGAAATGAATTCGATTAGAAGTTGTTGTCATCGGCCTATAGCCGAAATACATGAAAGCTCAGATGCGATTTTCGGATTTTCACTGAAAGTGGTTCAGCATACAATGCCATCATGGCTCCAAGGCTCGAAGTTCGACATCTACAGATGATCCAGGCGATCGCCGAGACCGGTCGGGTGACCGAGGCGGCGGAGATGCTTGGACTGACTCCGTCGGCACTGTCGCATCGTATTCGCGAGGCGGAGCGGCGCCTGGACGTGACCCTGTACACACGCTTGCACAAGCGGCTTCGGATGACGCCGGCGGCGGAGCATCTGGCACACGTTGCAGGACGTGTGCTCGCCGACATGGAACGCGCGGAAGAGGACGTCTGGCGCACCAGTCGCGGCGTCGTGCACGTGGTCCGTATCGCGATCGAGGCCTATAGTTCCTATCACTGGTTGCCGGGGTTCCTGAACTTCCTTCAGAATGCCGCCCCGGATGTCGACATCCAGGTCATGGCGGGCGCCAGTCGGGAGCCGCTGCAGAGCCTGTCCAACCGGCATATCGATCTGGCAATCATGAGTGGCGAAATTGCGCGGCCGGGGGCGACGGCGGTCCCGCTGTTCGACGACGACCAGCTCTTCATCATGGCGCCGAGCCATGCGCTCGCCGATCGCGACTATGTCGAGGTTTCGGAACTCTCTTCCGAAGATCTGATCACTTACAGCAAGACGCCCGGGACTGACGGCGAGATCGGCCAGATGCTGCGCAGCGGCGACAGCGCCAAAGGCCGATCCGTCACGGTCGAACTGCCGGAAGTGATCGTCGAACTGGTCGCGGCCGGGCAGGGTACCAGCATCCTCGCCGGATGGGCGATCGAGACGGCGGTGCGGGCGGGCCGGATCCGCGCGGCGCGGGTCAGCCGGGAGGGCGTGGTCTCGTCATGGTCCGCGGTGATTCGCAGCGAAGACAACGAACCGGGCAACCCGATCCGCACGGTTGCGTCGCTGCTGTCGAACTGGTGCTCGCGCACCGGACAGGGGTTTCGTCCGGCGACGGATTGAACGTTCTCAAGCGGCGGCGCGCGGCCGCCTGACGTCATTCAGGACGGCGATCGCCGGAGCGGGTTTGGCGAACAGAAATCCCTGGGCCAGCCTGACGCCGAGCTTGCGCAGGAAATCTGCCTGTCCTTCCGTTTCCACGCCTTCGATCACGATTGTGCGGCCCAGGTCCTGACCCAGGTTCACCAGGGTCGTAAGCAGCTTGCGGTCGGTGTCGCGATCCTCGATGCGGCGTAGGAACTGCCGGTCGATCTTCAGGATATCGATCGGAAGATCGGCGAGAGCCGCAAGGGACGAGTAGCCGGTGCCGAAATCGTCCATGGCGATGGCCACACCGAGCTCCCTGAGCTGATCGATGGACGCCCGGATCACGTCGCTGCCGCGGACGATGTCGCGTTCCGTCAGTTCCAGTTCCAGCGAGCTCGGCTCGATACCCGTCTCCTCGAGCAACTGGGAGATTTCGTTGGCAAAGGATTGGGTGCTCAGATCCTGCGCCGAGATGTTCACGGCCAGCGGAGCCGACCGTGACCAGTCGCTGTCGGCGAGTGACCGAAGGGTCTGCGAAAGGATATAGCGGTTGAGCGAGGTGACCAGGCCGGACTGCTCCGCCATCGGGATGAACTCGCCGGGCGAGACCATAGAGCCGTCGCGCTGGGTCCAGCGGGCCAAAGCCTCGGCACCGACCCAACTACCGTCGGTGATATCGATCTTGGGCTGCAGATAGACGCTGAATTCCTTGCCCTCGATCGCCTGGTTGATGTTGTGGACCAGTCGGGTCCGCCGGCTCATATCGTCGATGATGCTGGGCATGTAGGAGTGCAGCCGCGGCGTGCCGGGCTGGGGTGTTGTGGCCTTCACTTCCATCAACGTGGCGGCGGCGCGGTGCATGGCTTCGCGTGGATTGGAGGCTTGTCCGGGCAGCGCGACGGTTCCAGCGCAGACGTCGACGACGACCGCCATATCCAGAATCTCGATCGGCTCGGCGACGACGTTCAGCAGTTTGGACTGAAGTTCCTCGCTCTCCTCCTTCGGCATGACCACATGGAACGTGTTGCCGAAACCCCGGGCGATCAGGAGGGCGGTTCCGAAGACACGCTTGAGGCGCTGGGAGAAGGCGACGACGAGTTGCTCGAACTCCTCGATCCCGAAGCAGGCCGTGAGTTGGCTGGTATTGTTCAGCGAAATGTGGACGAACAGCATGTGCTGCGGGTCGGGCGCCGCGAAATAGGATTCAAGATAGCTGACCACGCCATGACGGTTCGGCAGTTTGGTCGCCTCGTCGTGATAGGCGAGGAACCGGATCCGGTCTTCGCGGGCCCGCTCGTGGGTCATGTCGCGGATCGTGGCGACGAAGCGCCGGGGCTCGTCGACCGAGCGCGGGATCTCGGAAAGGCTGATGGAGACCGGGAATTGCCGGCCTTTGGCGTCTACGGCGGCCAGTGTCCGTGGTGTGCCGAAGGCCGGGCTTCCGTGTGGACGGGACTCGCGGATGTACCGGTCGTGGTGCATCGCGACCGATTCCGGCATCAGCTTATTCACCGAATGGTGGACAAGATCGAAGCTCGGGCGCCCGAACATCTTGCAGGCCCCGTCATTCACCGTTTCGATGATGCCGCGATCGTCGACCACCACGATGGCGTCGGTCACCGCATTGAAGACGGTCGACAACTGCCGGCGCTGTGCTTCGATCGTCTCAAGCGCGCGGGACAGTTTGTCCTCGACGGCGGTCAGTCGCGTCGGGGGCTGAGGCCCATTGTTTCCGTCGCTGCTGTCCGGTGCCATGCGCATAAGCGGTCCATCCTGGGGCATCACGTCCTCGACCCAATCCGCCTAGAACGACCGGGATGAGATCACGAACCTTGTTAATGGACTGTGAAGGAGACGCCTTAAATTCGCGTTAACGGCCGAGGACCAGCAGAAGGATCCCGCCGACGACGAGGAGGATGCCGACAATCTCTGCGCGGTTCGTCGTCTCGCGGAAGATGAACACCGACGCGATGAAGGTGAACACCAGTTCAATCTGTCCGAGGGCCCTGACGAACGCCGCATTCTCCAGGGTGAACGCGGTGAACCAGCCGATCGATCCGAGCACGCCGCACACGCCCACGGCGAGCGACCACTTCCAATGCACGAACACGTCGATCAGGGTGCGGCGTTCGTAGATCGCGAGATAGGCTCCCATGATCACCGTCTGCATGACGACCGAAACCGCGAGCGTGAACGCCGCTGCCATGACGAAGCCGTCATAGTCCAGCGTGAGCGCGGCTTTGCGGAAGAACACCACCGAAGAGCCAAGCAAGGCGCCGCAGAGCAGCCCGATCAGGGTCGGCTTCTCGATCATACCGGTGAACAGGCGGGAGACGGACATCTTGGTCTGGCCGACCGAGAGCGCCATGACGCCGATCACCGAGACAAAAATGGCGACCAACGGAACCAGGCCGAGTTCATCGCCGATGATCAGGTAGCCGAGCAACGCTACCTGTACCGTCTCGGTCTTCGAATATGTCGTGCCGACGGCGAAGTTGCGGAACTGGAACAGCCAGAGCAGCACGGCGGTGAACAGGATCTGCGAGACCCCGCCGAGCAGGCAATATACAAGGAAAGGTGTATTGGCCTCGGGCCACGGATAGCCGCCGATCTCGTGCACCGCGCCGACATAGATCAGCGCGAAGGGCATGGCGTAAAGGAAGCGGACATAGGATGCGCCGAGGGTCGTCAGCCGACCCTTGAGGTGCTTCTGCAGGGCCGAGCGCGCATTCTGCATGAACGCGGCGAAGATCGTGATCGGTATCCAAAGTTCCATAGACGTACCGCTCCCCCCAGGAGCGACAGAATGGGCGCGAGGTCGCGCCGGTGTCTATCGGTTCCGCAAGCAGGCAAAGTGGGTTTGCGGGATTGCGCATATGTCGCGCCGCCTCTGGCGCTGGGGGTGGCGCGCTCGCCTTCATCTGCTGGATCGTGACCTCGCAGGGCCGTCCGGCTTGATCCAGTCGAATTCTCGCCCCGAGGAGTCGATTGAGGATTGGCGGCGGCATGTTGAATTCACGAAGATGGAGGTTGGCAATTCGACAACGGAGACGGCAATGAGCGGCGTGACCAAGAGCCAGGCGGAAAAGGACCTGATGGAACGGGCGAGGGCCGTGCTGCCGGCGGGGGGATTCGGAAACTTCACCCCCGACATCGTCATTGCCCGCGGCCAGGGATCGCGGGTCTGGGATGTCAGCGGTAACGAGTATATCGACTACCTGCTCGGCTCCGGCCCGATGGTCGTCGGCCACGCCCATCCCGACGTGAACGAGGCGGTCTCCGCGCAACTGCCGCTCGGCAGCACGTTCTTTGCCGACAGCGAGCCCGGCATCATGCTGGCGGAGGAGATCTGCCGCGCCGTGCCCTGCGCCGACAAGGTGCGGTTCGTCAGCTCCGGCTCCGAGGCGGACATGTACGCCATGCGCCTGGCGCGGGCCCATTCCGGGCGCGAGAAGATCATGAAGTTCGAGGGCGGCTACCACGGCATGAGCGATTTCGGGCTCATGAGTCTGGCGCCGAAGCACCTTGCCAACTTCCCGCAGGCGGTTCCGGACAGCGCCGGTATCCCCAAGGGTGTGAGCGATGACGTGATCGTCGCTCCCTACAACGACACCGATACGGCGGTGCGGATGATCGCTGAGTACGCCTCGGAGCTCGGCGGCGTGATCGTCGAGCCGTTCCAGCGCCTGCTGCCGCCGAAACCGGGCTTCCTGGAGGCCCTGCGCGAGGCGACGAAGAAGCACAACGTGCCGCTGATCTTCGACGAGGTCGTCACCGGCTTCCGCTTCGCCTATGGCGGGGCGCAGGAGTATTACGGCGTCACTCCGGACCTCTGTACGCTCGGCAAAGTGATCGGCGGCGGCTATCCGCTGGCGGCGATCGCCGGCAGCGACGAGATCATGGCCCATTTCGACAAGGAACGGGTCGGCGAAGAAGGATTCACCTTCCAGGTTGGCACGCTCAGCGGCAATCCCGTCGCCTCGGTCGCCGGCCTGAAGACCATGGAGATCCTCCGGCGCGACGACGCCTACACCAAGATGTTCGCCACCGGCCGCACCCTGATGGCCGCACTCGACGAACACCTGGCGCGTGCCGGCGTTTCGGCGAAGATCGTCGGCGAGCCGCCGCTGTTCGATGTGGTTTTCACCGACAAGGACGTGCACGACTACCGCGGCATGTTCTCCGGCAATGTCGCGATGGCGAAGCGGTTCAACGGGTTGCTGCGCGAATGCGGCATTCTGAAGCCCGACAGCAAATATTATATCGGTCTCTGTCACACCGATGCCGACGTGGCGCTGACCATCGACGCCATCGCCGTCGCCGCTGCAGGGCTGCGCAAAGCGGCGTGAGATCGCCGGCGCCGGGGATCGGCGCTGGCCTTTCTATGAGACGGCGCCATATCGTGCCGGTCGCTGCCCAACCGATCGGCCTGAGCCCATGGATTCCGTTACCCAACTCGCCCTCGGCGCCGGTGTTGCCGCCGCCCTGATCGGCCCGCATGCCGGGCCACGCAAGGCCGCCATCATCGGCGCGGTGCTGGGGACGGTGCCGGATCTCGACGTTTTCGTGCCGCTCGGCGATCCGGTGACGGATTTCGTGCTGCACCGGGGGCCCAGCCATTCGCTGGTGGTCCAGGCGATCGTCACCCTCTTCGTCGCCGAGCCGCTGGTGCGCCTGGTCCGGGGACTGCGCGATCACCGGGTGGCGACCTATCTCGCCGTCTATCTGTGCTTCGCGACCCATGCGCTGCTGGACGCGATGACGATCTATGGCACCCGGATCTTCTGGCCAATCCTGCCGGAGCCGGTCGGGCTCGGCTCGATGTTCATCATCGATCCGCTTTATACGGTGCCGCTGCTGGTCGCTTTCGTGTGGGCACTCTGCATCGGCCAATGGACGGCGCGGTTCGCGCGGGTCCTGACCGCCGTCCTCGTGCTGTCGAGCGGGTATCTCGGCTGGAGCGCCCTCGGCCAACGGATCGCGGAGGGACGGGGAGCGGCGGCCCTGGCCGCGTTCGGCGTCGACGCGGAGCGGATCATCGCCACGCCGATGCCCTTCAACACCCTGTTCTGGCGCGTGATCGCCATCGACCGCGACCGTTATCTGAACCTCTATGTGCCCTTGTTGGGCGATGCGGCGGCGATCACGGCCTATGCCCATCCGCGCGGCGGCACCCTGCTGGCTTGTTCCGAGGCGGTCGAGAAGGCGACGGTCCTGACCGCCTTCTCGAAAGGATTCTTCAAGCTCTGGGAGGTCGATGGACGCCTGCGGGTCTCCGATCTCAGGATGGGTGTGACCCCCAACTATGTTTTCCAGTTCGATGTGGCCGAACGTGACGGGGACACGCTGGCGGCGATCGCTCCGATCCGCATCCCGGCGAAGCGCGGCGCCGAACAGCGGGACATCGCCTGGCTGTGGTCGGGCATCCTCGGCGAGCGCGTGGTGCGTCCCGCCGAGGCCGACGCGCTTTACGCGAGCGAGATCGGGGTCAGGGGTGCGGCCCCCACGGCGCCGCCGTCATCAGCTTGTTCTCCTGGCTGAGCAGGTTCGGGCGCAGCTTGGCGGCGAAGGCCATGAACGCCTCGTTGGCGTAGACGGCTGCCCAATGCGCCCGGCGATCGGCATCGTCCTCGTATTTCCAGATATGGATGAGCTCGTTCATGCCGCCGACATCGCCGACGAAATAGGCGACCAGCTTGTCCTTATGCGGGTCCAGCGCCGGCCAGCCCTCGCTCTTGTACAGCTTGAGCACCTCCGGCAGCTTGCCGACGACGATCTTGTAGGTTCGCAGTTCGTAGAGCGCCATGATGCGCGTCCTCCCGGTTTTTGTGATGCGGGGATGGTGACGGATCGCCCAGGTGCAGAACAAGCGGTCACCGCCGCATTTTTCACATCCTCGTGTTTCAAGGCCCCATTCATTCCGATCCGTGGGTGATGGCTGGCGGATCAGACGCGTTGCGCTAGTGTGCCGCTCACCGGCACTATCCGGCCGGTCTAGTTATTCACCGAGACGCAGGTGACCGTCGGGGTGGCCCCGCCGGCGCCGCGCGCCAAGCGGAGGCAACGCATGCTCAAGTTCTATTACAGTCTGGCCCCGAACCCGATGAAGGTGGCGCTGTTCCTGGAGGAGTCGGGCCTGGACTACGAGGCGATTCCGGTCGACACCCGCAAGGGCCAGCAGCATATGCCGGAGTTCAAGGCGCTGAACCCGAACGCCAAGGTTCCGGTCATCGTCGATGGCGACGTCACAGTCTTCGACAGCAACGGCATCCTGCTCTACCTCGCCGAGAAGACCGGCAAGTTCCTGCCGCCGGCCGGCGACAAGAACCGGGGCGAGTTGATTTCCTGGCTGATGTTCGTCGCAACTGGCGTCGGACCATATTCCGGCCAGAAGGTCCATTTCGCCAACCACGCGCCGGAGAAGATCGAATACGCGATCAAGCGCTACGACTTCGAGGCGAACCGCCATTACGGCATCCTGAACGACCACCTCGAAGGCAAGGATTGGATGGTCGGCGGCACCTACACCATCGTCGACATGGCGCTGTGGGGCTGGGGCCGCATGGCCAAGTTCGTGCTCGGCGAGGAAGCGGCGGCCAAATACCCGAACGTGCTGAATCTCGTTGCCAAGGTCAGCGCGACCGAGGCGGCCAAGCGGGCCGAGGGGATCAAGGAGCGCCACGCCTTCAAGACCGAGATGGATGACGAAAGCTTCCGCTCGATGTTCCCCGGCACCCACCGCTAAACTCATCATGGGGAAGGCTCGCGATGGGCCTTCCCCGACTTTCCGGGCGAGGGAGGGATGATCGGTATGGCTACAGCGCGTTGCGCCTGCGGTGAGATCGTCCTGACGATCGCCGGAGAGCCGAATGCCACGGTCCTGTGTCACTGCAAGGACTGTCAGCGCCGGACCGGCGCGCCCTTCGGTGTCGGCAACTACTACACCCCCGATCAGGTCCGGATCTCCGGCAGCCCCAAGGTTTACGAACGTGGAACCGACAGCGGTAACCGGATGCGCAACTTCTTCTGCCCAAGCTGCGGGACGACCGTGTACTGGCTTGCCGGACCGGCGCTCGACCGGCTCGGCGTGGCGACCGGGACGTTCGACGAGCCCGACGGGGCCGTGCCGGTCCGCTCCGTCTACGAGGCCCGCAAGCACGACTGGGTCGACACGAGTTGCATCGCCCTGCGCTACTCGCTCGCACGCACCTGAAGGGAAAGACCGCGCCATGACAGACCGCATCGGCGCCTTCGTGCCGGGGACCGACATTCGTCTGGACGGGGCCGCCGGTGGACCGCTGTCCGGACTGACCTTCGCCGCTAAGGACCTGTTCGACGTCGCCGGCCACCCGACCGGCGGCGGCAACCCCGACTGGCCGACGGGACGACCCGTGCCCGACCGACATGCCTGGGCGGTGCAGCGCCTGCTCGACGGTGGCGCGTCGTTGATCGGCAAGACCATCACCGATGAAGTGTCGCTCGGCATCCTCGGCGAGAGTGCGTTCGACGGCACGCCGGTGAACGTCAACGCGCCGGGACGGGTGCCGGGCGGCTCGTCCTCGGGCTCTGCCGCCGCCGTTGCCGCCGGGCTCTGCGACACCGCACTCGGTACCGATACCGGTGGATCCGTGCGCGTGCCCGCCAGTTTCTGCGGCCTCTACGGTATCCGCCCGACGCATGGCCGGCTGCCGGTCGAGGGCATGATGCCGCAGGCGCCCACGTCCGACACGACCGGCTGGTTCGCCCGTGATGCCGCCACCTTCGCCCGCGTCTCGTCCCACCTCCTGGGCGAGGCGATCCCGAGCGACCTGCCGACGAAACTGCTGGTGACCACCGACACGTTCGCCTTTGCCGAGGATGCGGTCGCCGCGGTGCTGACGCCTCTGGTCGACCGGTTGGCGACGCTGATCGGCGCCCGCGAGGACGTGCTGCTGGCGCCGCAGGGCCTGTCTGTCTGGGCTCGGGCGCAGCGCACGATCCAGCCGCGCGAGGCGCATGAGACGTTCAAGCCCTGGCTCGACACCAACCCGCGCATGGCCTTCGGTGTCGCCCGCGGCCTGATCCAGGGCGCGGCGGTCACCGATATGGAGCTTGGCTGGGCCAATCAGATGCGCCGGGAGGCGCGGGCGCGGCTCAAGTTCCTGCTGCCGCCGGGCGCGATCCTCTGCCTGCCGACCACACCGTTCCCGGCACCGCCGACGGGGCTGTCGATCTCGCAGCAGACGCCGCTGCGCGAACAGATCACCTGCCTGTGCGCCTTCGGCGGGCTGGCGGGACGCCCGCAAGTCTCGATCCCTGGAGCGACCGTACAGGGCCTGCCGGTCGGTCTGTCGATCGTCGGCGGTCCCGGCACTGATGCCAGCCTGATCGCCGTTGCCCAAGCCTTGGAGAGCCTGTCATGACCGAAGCGCCTGACCGCCGCGTGAACATCCCCGAAGTTCTGGCCGAGATCACCGGGATCTTCGAGCGCTACGAGGCGGCACTGGCGGCCAAGGACGTGGAGGTGCTCGACGCCACTTTCTGGAACTCGCCGCACACCATCCGCTACGCCATGCACGAGAACGGCTACGGCTTCGAGGAGATTCACGCCCATCGGGTCCGCCGTCCTGCCGGAGTGAACATCAAGACGGAGCGCCTGAAGCTCGTGATCACCACCATCGGGTATGACTTCGCCACCACCAATTTGGAATTCCGTATGCCGAACGGCCGCACCGGTCGGCAGAGCCAGACCTTCGTGAAGTTCCCGGATGTGGGCTGGAAGGTGGTGACCGCCCATGTCTCCACCCAGGAGGAAAAGTCGCTTTGGTGATCAGCTAATTCGGTATTCCTCCAACGCATCGAAGTTCAGCGTCACCCCGTGGCCCGGTCGCTCCGGCGCGACGGCCCGACCGCTCTCGATGACCAGCGGGGTCTCCATGAACCGTTCCAGTCCGAAGCCGTGGCGCTCCAGATACGACGCGTTCGGCACCGCGGCCATCAGGTGGATATGCAGGTCGTGGATGCCGTGGGAGGTGACAGGCAGATGCGCCGCCTCGGCCATGCGGGCGGCCTTCATCCAGGCGGTGATGCCGCCGAGGCAGGCGAGGTCCGGCTCCACGTAATGCACCCCGCCGGCGGCGATGAGCTGGGAGAATTCCTGCAGGTTGTGAAAGTTCTCGCCCGCCGCGATCGGCGTGCCGAGACCGGCGATTTCGGCGTAGCCGGCCACGTCCTCCGGCTCCAGCGGTTCTTCGAGCCAAACCAGCCCATAGGGCGCCAGGGCGCGGGCGGCGGCGATCGCCTTCGGCCGATCCCAGCCCATATTGGCGTCCGCCATCAGCGCGAAGCCGTCGCCGAGATAGTCGCGCATGGCGGCGACCCGCTCGACATCCTCGCGCAGGTTCTTCCGCCCGACCTTCATCTTGATCGCCTCGAACCCGGCTTCCAGGTTGCCGCGGGTCTGGTCCAGCAGGGCGTCGAGGGTGAAGAACAGATCGATCCCGCCGGCATAGACCGGCACCGTCGGGTCCGCCCCGCCGAGCAGGCGCCAAAGCGGCAGGCCGGCACGCTTGCCCATGATGTCCCACAGCGCCACATCGACCGCCGCCAGGGCGAAAGAGGCCGATCCACCGCGCCCGACCCAGTGCAACGCCCACCACATTTCTTTCCATAGCGCTTCGATCCGGGTCTCGTCGGCGCCGATCAGGAAGGCCGGCAGGTCGCGGGCGAGCAGGGAATGGATCGAGCCGCCGCCGAACCCGACCGTGTAGGTGTAGCCGAGCCCCTCGGCGCCGTCGGTGGTGGTGATCCGCGTGGTGATCAGCTCGAAATGGGTGATCTCCTTGTGCGTCGAGTCCGACAGCACCACGGGCAGGGGAATGCGGTAGTGGTTTGAGTGGATACGATCGATGGCCATTGCGTGTTTCCCCCCGGGGTCATTGCTTGTAAGCGTTTGTTCACGCCTTTATGGCCTGATCTTCCGCCTGGGACCGGTCGACCGGCAACCCCGGGACAACCGAAAACCCACGTACTGGAACAAACGTGCCCGCCGAAACCCTTGCCCTGATCCCCGGCCTGCTGAACGACGCCGAACTCTGGGCAAAGCAGATCCCGATGCTCGACGACCTGGTCGACCGCATCGTCATTCCCGACACCACCGCCCACGAGGACATCCGCGACATCGCCGCACAGGTGCTGGCGGAGACCGACGGGAGCCTCGCGGTCGCCGGCCTGTCGATGGGTGGGTACGTGGCGCTGGAGGTTCTGCGCCAGGCGCCCGAGCGGGTCGAGCGGCTGGCACTGATCGACACCTCCGCGCGGCAGGATTCGGATGATCAGCGTCGCCGCCGAACCGGCCTGATCGAATTGGCCGACAAGGGCAGGTTCAAGGGCGTGACGCCGCGCTTGCTGCCGATGCTCGTGCATAGGAGCCGGCTGGAGGACGAGACGGTGACGCGGCCGATCTTCGACATGGCGGCGCGGATCGGCAAGGACGGCTTCATCCGCCAGCAGAAGGCGATCCTGAGCCGCGACGACAGCCGCGGCCTGCTCGCCGACGTCACCGTGCCGACCCTGGTGATGTGCGGTCGCGACGATCAGCTCACGCCGGTCGAGCTCAGCGAGGAAATGGCGGCGGCGATCTCCGGCGCCGAGCTGCGGATCATCGAGGAATGCGGGCACCTGCCGGCGCTGGAAAAGCCGCAGGAGTGCGGTGCGGCCATGCGCGTCTGGCTCCAGGGCTGAGCGGCCGTCCCACCCTCCCGAACTAATCGGTCGATTTCTCCTGCTTCCGTCCTGGTGTGCGGGCCGATACCCTGCTGGCAGATTTCTCCCGGCCAGCGTGCGCCCTGGCGTGCGGCCGTCCAAACCGATGGATTCCAAAATGAAGAACGTCGAGCCGATCCTGACCCATATCGACGCCCACCGCGCAGATCTCATCGCGTTGTCGGACACCGTGTGGGGCATGCCCGAAACCCTCTATGCCGAGTACGAGTCCTGCGCCCAGCACACCGCCGTGCTGAAGGCCAAGGGCTTCGCGGTGACCGAAGAGGTCGCGGGCATACCGACCGCGGTGATGGGCGAGGCGGGCGCGGGCGGTCCGATGATCGCGATCCTCGGCGAGTACGACGCGCTGCCGGGGTTGAGCCAGGTAGCGAACATCGCCGAGCCGAAGCCGCTGGTCGCCGGCGGGGCGGGTCATGGCTGTGGCCATAACCTGTTGGGCTCCGCCGCCCTGCTCGCCGCCTGCGCGCTGAAGGACTGGTTGGCGGCGACGGGCACGCCGGGCCGGGTGCGCTACTATGGCTGCCCGGCGGAGGAAGGCGGGGCGGCCAAGGCCTTCATGGTGCGCGACGGCGCGTTCGACGGGGTCGATGCCGCCATCACCTGGCATCCGGCGACCCATACCCGAGTAGACGAGGCGCAGAGCCTGGCCAATACCCGCATCGACTTCACCTTCACCGGTCGCTCCAGCCATGCCGCCGCCGCCCCGCATCTCGGCCGCAGCGCGCTCGACGCGGTCGAGCTGATGAATGTCGGCATCCAGTACATGCGTGAGCACATGCCGAGCTCGGCGCGCATCCACTACGCTTATCTCGATGCCGGCGGCACCGCGCCGAACGTGGTCCAGGGTCGCGCGAAGATCCGCTACACCGTGCGCGCCACCGACCTGCCGGGCATGATGGCGCTGATCGAGCGGGTCAAGAAGGTCGCCGAGGGTGCCGCGCTGATGACGGAGACCTCGGTTCAGCCGCAGGTGATCTCCGCCGTCTCCAACCTGCTCGGCAACACGCCGTTGGAAGAGGCGCTGCAGGACGTCATGGACGGGCTCGGCGGGGTGCCGTTCGACGCCGCCGACCGGGACTACGCGGCGCAGATCCAGGCGACCCTGTCGGCCGAGGACATCGCGGCCAGCTACGGCCGTTTCGGCGTCGCGCCGCGCGAGGGCGAGCCACTGTGCGACTACGTCGTGCCGCTGGCGACCAAGGGCAACGGCATGATCGGCTCGACCGACGTGGCCGACGTTTCCTGGGCCGCCCCCACCGTGCAGGCCCGGGTCGCCACCCACGCCATCGGCACGCCGGGCCATTCCTGGCAGATCACCGCCCAGGGTAAGGCACCGGCCGCCCACAAGGGCATGACCTATGCCGGGGCGGCCATGGGGGCACTCGCCCGCAAGCTGTTCACCGACGAGGTTCTGCTGGCCCGCGCCAAGAAGGATCATCAGGACCGCCTGGCGAAGCAGCCCTATACCTGCCCGATCCCCAAAGAGGTCACCCCGCCGCTGCAGCCGCGCCCGGCGGCGGCCGCCGAGTAACCAACGAGTTCGGCGGAGGCTTTCGGCTCAGTCCCGCAGTTCCTCCGACAGCCACGCCAGCAGCGCCCGGGTCTCCGGGCGTTTTGGGTTTGCGGGGCCGGGGT
>JARGOG010000014.1:6001-49392 GCA_029212785.1 Thalassobaculaceae bacterium | reverse complement strand
CGCTCTCCCGGCAGGGGCGCACCAGCTTTCCCTCGTTCAACAGGCCCTCCACGGTCCGCCGCCAACCGAGCGCCATGCCCTGTCCGGCGACGGCGGCCTGGAGCACCAACGGGAAACTATCGAAGCTCCGCAGACGGGAACCGGCGCGCCGGGAGGCGCCGATCGCCGCAAACCAGCCGTCCCACTCCATCCAGGCCTGCGGCACCACGCTATGGGCGAGCAGCGGGAAGCCCGCCAGCGCCTCCGGGGCCAGAGGCAGAGCGCGCCCGGCGACCACGGACGGCGCGCAGACCGGGAAGACCTCGTCGCTCGCGGAGAAGGCGAGGGCGGCCGAACCGAAGGGGCGCGAGGCGGTCTGCAGCGCCACGTCGTAGGGCTGGGTCGCCTCCGTCACCGGCTGCAGGGTGGAGATCACCCGCACGGCGATCTCCGGATGCCGCTCATGGAAGCGCGAGAGCCTGGGCATGAGCCAGTAGAATGCCTCGCAGAGCTGGCAGAGCAGGACGGCCTCGCCCGTCTCGGGCCGGCCGCGGATACGGACCGCCTCGGCGGCGATGTCGCCCAGTGCGGCGCTGACCGTACGGCCAAGGCGCCGTCCGTCCTCGGTGAGGAATACCGCCCGGTTGCGCCGCTCGAACAGTGCCGCGCCGAGATTCTGCTCCAGCAGCCGGATCTGCTTGCTCACCGCCGCCTGGGTCAGGCCGAGCTCGTCGGCCGTGAGCGTGAAGCTCTCATGGCGCGCCGCAGCCTCGAGGCAGCGCAGGGCGGCGAGCGGGGGCAGGTGGCGGGCATTGAGATACATAACGTGAGGTGATGTGTAATGGCGTCTTAGTCATTTGTGCCGGAGTACTGGATCGGTTTCAACAACCACATGGAACTGATCCTTCATGTACAGGCCGGCATGCGCCTCGGTCTGGCCCCGACCGTTCAGGGAGCACTGGTGATTCTCGCCGCCGTCTTCCTGCTCTCCCTGTCCGACGCCCTGGTGAAGCTGGCAAGCGACCGGCTGGCACTGGGACAGCTCTTCGTCCTGCGCTCGGCCATCGCCGCTCTGGTGGTCGCCGGGCTGATCCGGATTTCCGTGCCGCGCTCGGCGCGCCGTTGGCGATGGGGCAGGGCGGTCTGGTCGCGCAGCCTGTGCCTGACCGGCATGTGGACGGCGTACTACGCCTCGCTGCCGAGCCTGAGTTTCTCCCTTGCGGCGGCGGCGTTCTACACCTCGCCGCTCTGGATGGCGGTGCTGTCGCGGGTATTGTTGCGCGAGCGGGTGGGCCCGAGGCGCTGGGCGGCGGTGGCGATCGGGTTCGGCGGCGTGCTGCTGGTGCTGCGGCCGGATGCCGGGACCGTCTCGCCCGCCGCCCTGCTGCCGCTGCTGGCCGCCTTGCTCTATGCCCTGGCCGGCGTGATCACCTGGCGTTGGTGCCGGGAGGAGGAACCGCTCGGTATGGCCTTGAACCTGAATTGTTGCCTCGGGCTGGCGGGAACGGGGGCTGTCTTGGGGCTGGCATTACTGGGGTTGCCGACCGGTGAACACCTGTTCCTTCTCTCGGTCTGGCCGGATCTGGGCACTAAGGACTGGATGCTGGTCGGACTGCTCGGCCTGTTCATGGCGATCATCGCCACCGCCGTCGCCAAGGCCTACCAACTCGCCCCGGCGCCGGTGGTCGGTGTGTTCGACAATGCCTACCTGGTGTTCGCGACGCTCTGGGCTGTGCTGTTCTTCGGCGAAATACCGAGCGTTAGCGGCGGGCTCGGCGTGGCGCTGATCGGCGGGTCGGCGGTGCTGGCAAGCCTGCCGCAGCGCACCTCAGTGCGGCCGAGGAGTCGACGGAGAGGCGGCGCGTGCGAGACAGCACCGCTTGATCCTGATGCAAATCAGGATCAAGCCGCTCACACCAATGCTCTGACGGTCCCGCGCGCCTGAATTCAGGCTCAGATATCCACTTCCAGCACGAATTTCGCGTTCGCCTGGATGTAGTCGAAGCGTTTCTCGGCCTTCTTGCCCATCAGGGTCTCGACGATCTCGCGGGTGCGTTCGGTTTCGAATTCCTGCTCCGGCTCCAGCATCAGATTGGGGCCGCCGCTCGGCGGGATCCTGACCCGCAGGAGCTGACGGGTCGTCGGATCCATGGTGGTTTCCTTGAGCTGCTTGGGCGGCATCTCGCCCAGGCCTTTGAAGCGGCTGATCTCGACCTTGCTGCGCGGGTTGAAGTCCGAGGCCATCAACTGCACGCGATGGGCGTCGTCGCGGGCGTAGACCGTCTTGCCGCCCTGGACCAACCGGTAGAGCGGCGGCATGGCGAGATACAGATGGCCGTCGGAGATCAGCCGCGGCATTTCGCGATAGAAGAAGGTCATCAGCAGCGAGGCGATATGCGCGCCGTCGACATCGGCATCGGTCATGATCACGACCTTCTCGTAGCGCAGCGCGTCCTCCTTGTACGAGGCGCCGGTGCCGCAGCCGAGTGCCAGCATCAGGTCGCTCAGTTCCTGGTTGCCCCGCAGCTTGTCGGCCGAGGCGCTGGCGACGTTCAGGATCTTGCCCCGCAGCGGCAGGACCGCCTGGGTCGCGCGGTTGCGGGCCTGTTTGGCGGAGCCGCCGGCGCTGTCGCCCTCGACCAGGAAGATCTCGGTCCCGTCATTGTCCGAGCGCGAGCAGTCGGCGAGCTTGCCCGGCAGGCGCAGCTTGCGGGTGGCGGTCTTGCGGCTGACCTCCTTCTGCTGGCGGCGGCGCAGCCGATCCTCGGCGCGCTCGATCAGGTGTTCCAGCAGCAGGTTGGCGGTCTCCGGGTCGCCGGAGAGCCAGTGGTCGAAATGGTCCTTCACCGCCTGGTCGACCAGTTTGGTCGCATGCGGACTGGAAAGCTTGTCCTTGGTCTGGCCCTGGAACGAGGGGTCGCGGATGAAGACGCTGAGCATGACACAGGCGCCGACCATCACGTCTTCGGCGGTGATCTGCGCCGCCTTCTTGTTGCCGACCAACTCGCCATAGGCCTTCACGCCGCGGGCCAGCGCGGCGCGCAGCCCGGCCTCGTGGGTGCCGCCCTGGGGGGTGGGAATGGTGTTGCAATAGGCGTGCAGGAAGCCGTCATCCTGGTCGTCCGGCCAGGTCAGCGCCCACTCAACCCGGCCCTGTTCGCCCGGCGCCTCGATATCGCCGGTGAACGGCTTGGTGGCGACGGTGCGCCGGCCTTCCATGGCGGTCGCCAGGAAGTCGGCGAGACCGCCCGGATAGTGCAGGGTCGCTTCGGCCGGGGTCTCGTCGCCGTCGCGCAGCATCTCCGCATCGCATTTCCAGCGGATCTCGACGCCCTTGAACAGATACGCCTTGGAGCGGGCCATGCGGAACAGGGTGGCCGGGCGGAATTTCAGGTTGGGGCCGAAGATTTCGGCATCGGGGTGGAAGCGCACGGTGGTGCCGCGGCGGTTCGGCGCCGCGCCGATCGTCTCCAGCCGGCCCTGGGGCACGCCACGGGCGAAATGCTGGGCATAGAGCCGCTTGTCGCGGGCGACCTCGACCTCGAGCCGGTCGGACAGGGCGTTGACGACGGAGATGCCGACACCGTGCAGACCACCGGCGGTGGCGTAGACCTTGTCGGAGAACTTGCCGCCGGAATGCAGGGTGGTGAGAATCACCTCCAGCGCCGACTTGTCCGGGAAGCGCGGATGCGGGTCGACCGGAATGCCGCGGCCGTTGTCGCGCACGGTGATGGTGTGGTCGGCGGCGAGCTCGATCTCGATCCGGTTGGCGAACCCGGCAACCGCCTCGTCCATGGAGTTGTCCAGCACCTCGGCAACCAGATGGTGCAGCGCACGCTCGTCGGTGCCGCCGATATACATGCCGGGGCGCCGGCGGACCGGTTCCAGCCCCTCAAGGACCTCGATGTCCTTGGCGGAGTAGCCGGATGTGTCGGCCGCGGCGTTGCTTGCGAACAGGTCTGCCATGGTGTCTGACTGTGCGAGTTGGACGATAACGCGTTAGTCTATCGTGTAGCCGCTAGAAGCGCGAGCGCAAGATATAGTGCGCCTCTCTTAACAGGGGGTTCCTTGGATGGAAACCGAGTCGGGCCGCGAGCCGCGCGGCGAGATGCAGATCCGTACCATCGCCATGCCGGCGGATACAAACCCCAATGGCGACATTTTCGGCGGCTGGGTGCTGAGTCAGATGGATATCGCCGGCGGGCTTGCTGCGGCGCACCGGGCGCATGGGCGGGTCGCGACCGTCGGGATCCAGGCGATGACCTTCATCCGCCCGGTCAGCGTCGGCGATGTGATCTGCTGCTACGGCGATGTCGAACGGGTCGGCACCACCTCGATCACCGTCGCCATCGAGGTCTGGAAGATCCGTGGGTTCCAGGAGCGCGAGGAGCGTCTGCTGGTGACCGAGGGGCGGTTTACCTACGTGGCGATCGACGACACCGGCAGGAAGCGACCCATCGGGTGAGGTCCCGGTGCGAGTCAGGGTCGGTTTGAGCCGGGCCGTCGCTCACGCGCCTGTATATGGACGCGATCGGCCCGGCCCCTCATGTTTCGGAGAAAGCTGCCCCCGTCGCCGACAGCCAAGCGAGGTCGCCATGCCCCGACTGATCCGTATGACCGCCATCCTGCTGCTGGCCGCAGGCACGCCGGGTCTCGCCGGAGAGGCGGATGTCGTGGGCGTCGAGGCTCACCGAAACGGCGACACCTGGTCCTTCGATGTCACGCTGCGCCACGACGATACCGGCTGGGATCATTTTGCCGACAAATGGGAGGTGGTCGCGTCCGACGGTCGCGTGCTGGCGACGCGGACGCTCCATCACCCGCATGTGGACGAGCAGCCCTTCACCCGTAGCCTCGGCAGTGTCGTCATCCCCGAGAGTGTTGCGACGGTCACCCTGCGTGCCCATGACAACGTGCACGGCTATGGCGGGGCGGTGATGACGGTGGAGCTGCCGCGTTGAGCGGACGGGCGGGGCAGGGCGACCTGAGGCCAGATCCCCCCAAAAGCAACGGGCCGCCCCGAAGGACGGCCCGCCAGCAGTCTGATGTCGATCCGATCCACCGGGGATCGGATCGATTGGGATCAGCTCGAGTAGTACATGTCGAACTCGACCGGATGCGGGGTGTGCTCGAAGGTGTACACCTCTTCCATCTTCAGCTCGATGAAGCCGTCGATCTGGTCGTCGGTGAACACGCCGCCCTGGGTCAGGAACGCCCGGTCCTTGTCCAGGTTCTCGAGCGCCTCGCGCAGCGAGCCGCAGACGGTCGGAATGTCGGCCAGTTCCTCGGCCGGCAGGTCGTAGAGGTTCTTGTCCATCGGGTCGCCCGGATGGATCTTGTTCTGGATACCGTCCAGACCGGCCATCAGCATCGCGGCGAAGCCGAGATACGGGTTGCCGGCCGGATCCGGGAACCGAACCTCGACGCGCTTGCCCTTCGGGCTGTTGACGTGCGGGATGCGGCAGGACGCCGACCGGTTCCGCGACGAATAGGCCAGCAGCACCGGAGCCTCGAAGCCCGGGATCAGGCGCTTGTAGCTGTTGGTCGTCGAGTTGGTGAAGGCGTTGATCGCACGGGCATGCTTGATGATGCCGCCGATGTAGTACAGCGCCATGTCCGACAGGTCGGCATAACCCGAACCCGCGAACATCGGCTTGCCGTCCTTCCAGATCGACTGGTGGACGTGCATGCCCGAGCCGTTGTCACCGGAAATCGGCTTCGGCATGAAGGTCGCCGTCTTGCCGTAGGCGGCGGCAACCTGCTTCACCACGTATTTGTAGATCTGCAGGTGGTCGGCGGTCTGGATCAGCGTGCCGAATTCCATACCGAGTTCGTGCTGCGAGGGCGCCACTTCGTGGTGGTGCTTCTCGACCTTGACGCCCATCTCGTCCATGACGGAGAGCATCTCGGAGCGGATGTCCTGGCCGCTATCGACCGGCGGCACCGGGAAGTAGCCGCCCTTGACACCCGGACGGTGCGCCAGGTTGCCTTCCTCGTAATCGCGGGACGAGTTGTACGGGCCTTCCTCGTTGTCGACCTCGTAGTAACCCTTGTTCATGCTGACTTCGATTTTCACGTCGTCGAACAGGAAGAATTCGGCTTCCGGACCGAAGAACGCGGTGTCACCGATGCCGAGGCTGTCCATGTACTTGACGGCGGCCTTGGCGGTCGACCGCGGGTCGCGCTCGTACGGCTGGCCGGTGGACGGCTCGACGATGTCACAGGTGATCGCCAGGGTCGGCTGAGCGAAAAACGGATCCATCACCGCAGTGGAAAGGTCCAGCTTCAGACCCATGTCGGACTCGTTGATCGCCTTCCAGCCGGCGATGGAGGAGCCGTCGAACATGAAGCCTTCGATCAGGCTCTCCTCATCGATCGTGCGCACGTGCTGGGTGACGTGCTGGACCGCGCCGCGCGGGTCCGTGAAGCGGAGATCGACGTATTTGACGTCGTGCTCCTCGATCATCTTCATAACGTTCTTCACGTCGTCAGACATGGTACCCTTCCTATCGTTATCGTGGCGCCCCGGAAACTCCGTGGGGACCACACTCCCTCTCGATAAACCGGCCGGACGACGGCCAGCGCGTCGGACCTCGCAAGTCCGTCAGATCGCGTCCGTACCGGTCTCTCCCGTACGAATACGAACAATCTCATCGACGGTCGAGACGAAGATCTTCCCGTCTCCGATCCGCCCGGTGTGAGCCGCGCTCTGGATGGCTTCGACCGCGCGCTCGACCTGGCCGTCCTCCATCACGATCTCAACTTTTACCTTTGGCAGAAAGTCCACGACGTACTCGGCACCCCGGTACAGTTCCGTGTGCCCTTTCTGCCGGCCAAATCCTTTTGCCTCCGTAACCGTGATCCCCTGGATCCCGATCTCGTGGAGCGCTTCCTTCACCTCGTCGAGTTTGAACGGTTTGATGATCGCCTCGACCTTCTTCATGGGTCCGCGCCTTTGGTGTTGCGTGCGAATGCCCCGCCGAGTGGCAGGACTTGGAGGAGATTAGCACGCTGTGTGCCAACCCCTGCATTTTGGTTAGAGCCTTGATTCCCAAGCGTTCAGCTCGAAAATCATCTTTCGGATGACAGGCATATTGCCCCAATTTTGACCACTCGCATAAATGTTAGTCATGGATTGCCTAACCGATGGGCGGTCGACGGAATCGCGGCCGGCCGTCACGCCGACAGCATCTCCTTGATGCGGCGGATGGCGTCCCGAATATTCTCTGTCGAGTTGGCGTAGGAGAACCGCAGATAGCCCTCGCCATAGGCGCCGAAACTGGTGCCGGCGATGACCGCCACGCCAGCGTCCTCCAGCAGTCGGGTCTGTAGCTCCTTGGCTGTCATGCCGGTGCCCTCGATATTCGGAAAGGCATAGAAGGCGCCGCCCGGCTCGACACAACGGAAGCCCGGGATCTGGTTCAGCTCGCCGACGATGACCCGGCGACGGCCGTCGAACGCCGTCACCATGTCGCGCACCGCGTCCTGCGGACCGTCGAGGGCGGCAAGCCCGGCGAACTGGGTCGGCGCGTTGACGCAGCTGTGGCAGTTCACCGCCAGTTTCTCCGCGTGTCCGAAGACCTCCTTCGGCCAGACCGAGAAGCCGAGGCGCCAACCGGTCATCGCATAGGTCTTGGACCAGCCGTCCAGCAGGATCACGCGGTCGGCGATTTCCGGATAGGTCAGCAGGCTGACATGCTCGCGGCCGTCATACAGCATCTGGCTGTAGATCTCGTCCGACAGCAGGTAGACGTTCGGCCACTTCTGCAGGCCGGCCACCAGCTTGTCGATCTCCGCCTTCGGCACCGCCCCGCCGGTCGGATTGGCGGGCGAGTTCAGAATGATCAGCCGGGTGCGCTCGGTGACCTGGGCCAGCATCTCGTCGGCGGAGAAGGCGAAGCCGGTCTCCTCGGTGAGCCGGTAGGGGACCGGGGTGGCGCCGGAGAACTTCACCGAGCTCTCATAGATCGGGAAGCCCGGATTCGGGTACAGAATCTCCGTGCCGGGCTGGCCGAAGAGCAGGCAGGCGAAGAACATGGTCGGCTTGCCGCCGGGCATGATCATGACCGTGTTCGGATCGACCGTGACCCCGTGGCGGGTGTTCAGGTCGCGCGCCACCGCCTCGCGCAGCTGCGGAATGCCGGCGGCCGGCGTATAGCCGTGATGGCCGTCGCGCAGCGCCTTGATGCCGGCCTCCACGATATGCTCGGGCGTTTTGAAGTCGGGCTGGCCGATGCCGAGATTGATGATGTCCTTGCCGGAGGCGGCGAGGGCGTTGGCGCGGGCGAGCACTTCGAAGGCGGTCTCGGTTCCGAGAACGGACATACGGTCGGCGAGCATGGCGGGCATCGGGCGGTTCCTCGGGGTCGATTGGATGTCAGGTGCGTTCTGGCGACGCTCGGACCGGCAGTGATACGCTGACCGTCGGAAAATCGCCAGACAGCGAAACTGTCTGCAATCGAGGGGAACCGCCGTACATGATCGAAGCCATCGAGGACATCGCCACATCGGACGGAGCGATGGAGACTTTCTTTGTGCGTCCGGAGCGGGACGGGCCGTATCCCGCCGTGCTGATGCTGATGGATGCGCCGGGTATCCGCGAGGAGCTCTATGACATGGCCCGTCGGCTGGCGGCGGTCGGTTATTCCGTGCTGCTGCCGAATCTTTACTACCGCGCCGGCCGGGACACCAAGTACGGGCCCGACGTCCTGACCAAAGGGAGTGCCGACCATACCGCGATGCGCGCGATCCGCACCAAGATGACGATTCCCCCGGTGATGTCCGATATCGCGGCGATGCTGGAGCATATCGACCGCACCGGCATCGCCCGGCCAGGCTCGGTCGGTGTTCATGGCTATTGCATGAGTGGGCCTTACGCCCTGGCGGCGGCGGCGCGCTATCGTGATCGCGTGGCGGCGGCCGCGTCGTTCTACGGCACCTGGATCGTCAGCGATGCCGAGGAGAGTCCGCACGCCACGCTCGGCCAGGCCAAGGGCGAGCTCTATATCAGTTGCGCGGAAACCGACGACCTCGCGCCCCCGGACATGGTGGCGGAGCTGAAGCGGCTGTTCGATGCCTCAGGGGCGGCGGGAGAGCTGGAGGTCCATCCGGGCACCCATCACGGCTTCGCGTTCCCGGGGCGCTGGTGCTACGACAAACCCGCCGCCGAGCGTCACTGGGAGCGTCTGATCGCCCTCTACCGAAGGGCTATCGGATAAACTCATGCTGCATTGCAGCGAGATATTTGCGAGGCGCGCGGGAAGGCGGATACCGCGTCGTCGGCTCATGGCGATCCCGGAAAAGAGTGCGGCGCCGCCCCGGGGCGGGGGCGGCGCCGCTCGTACGGCAGCCGTTAAGCAGGGATCAAACGGCTGCCGGGTGAGCGCCGCCGTGGGAGGCGGTTTTGGAACCGGTGAAAAGCGAGACAACCGGCTTGGTCACTGCCGCGAAGGCGCTCTTCATCGCGGACTGAACCGCGAGGGCGCGAAGGCGTCGACCGACAGCGATACCGCGCGCGATGTCCTGCTCGGTGATGGTGCGCATCTGGATCGTCTGGGTGCTCATGGCATGTCTCCTGTCTGGGGCAACCGGACGTGGGGAGGTTGGTGGCCGTCCGTTGCTGAGACACAATCTGATCTTCGCACTGCACAATTACAAATTCGTAATTCAAAGAAGCAAATTTAAAAAAACTCATAATGGATCGATTGTAGAATGCACGGGCCCATGGAGGAGCCATCCGATGATCACCCTGCGCCAGGTCCGCTACTTTCTCGCCGTGGCCGAGACCGAGAAGGTTTCCGCCGCCGCCACCAATCTCGGGATCTCCCAGTCGGCGATCACGCTGTCGGTCAAGGAACTCGAGAACCAGTTGGGCGTGACCCTGTTCGAACGGCGGGTCGGCGGCGTGGCGCTTACCCGCGAGGGCCAGAACTTCATCGGTCATGCCCGCAACATCGAGGCGGCCGTCGCCGATGCCGTGGCCGACATGCACCCGGACCGCACCGATGTGGAGGGGACGGTCAAGCTCGGGGTGACCAATGCCGGGGCGGGGTATTTCCTGATCCCGCCACTGGCCCGCTTCCGCCGTGCCTTTCCCAATGTCACCGTGCAACTGCTGGAGCGCGAGCGCGAGGAACTGGAGGGACAGGTCCTGGCCGGCACGGTCGACATCGCCCTGCTGCTGACCTCCAACCTGTCGAACGCGCCGGATGTGGAGCATCGCGGCCTGTTTCAGAGCCCGCGCGGCGCCTGGGTGGCGACCAACCATCCGCTCGCCAGCCGCGATACCGTCAGCCGCGCCGACGTGATCGAGTTCCCTTACATTCTTTATCAGATCGACGAGGCAGACCGGGCGTCGCGCGAATATCTGGCTGCCTCCGGGCTGGCGCCGAAGGTGCTGTTCGAGACCACGTCGCTGGAGGCGCTGCGCAGTATGGTGGCGACCGGGCAGGGGGTGACGATCCTGTCCCGCATGCTGTTCCGTCCCTGGTCGCTGGACGGTGGGCGGCTGGAATGGATCCCGATCACCGACGCCCCGCCGCCGATGGAAATCGGACTGGTCTGGCGCAAGGGCCACGACTTCTCCGCCGCAGAGGCCCGGCTGGTGGAGTATCTGGAGGCGGCGGTGCGGTAGCCGGCAGCCGTTGCGCGCCCTGACCCCCGGTGGTAAACCGCGCCACTTTTTCGAGATGCTTCGGGGACCGCCCCATGAAACCCGCCAATTCCCTGCTGTCCTCCTACGGCACGACCGTGTTCGAGGTGATGTCGCGGCTCGCCATCGAGCATAAGGCGATCAATCTCGGCCAGGGCTTCCCCGACGATCGCGGCCCGGACCCGGTGCTGGAGCAGGCCGCCAAGGCGCTGTACGACCCGCCGAACCAGTACCCGCCGATGATGGGCGTGCCGGAGCTGCGTCAGGCGGTGGCGGCCCATAACAAGCGGTTCTACGGCCTCGACGTCGATTGGCAGAAAGAGGTGATGGTCTCCACCGGCGCCACCGAGGGGCTGGCGGCGTGTTTCCTGGCCCTGATCGAGCCGGGCGACGAGGTGGTGGTGATCGAACCGCTCTACGACTGCTACCTGCCGATGATCCGACGCGCCGGCGGCATCCCGCGCCCGGTGCGCCTGACCCCGCCGGAATGGAAGCTGGATCTGGCGGCACTGGAAGCGGCGTTCAGCGAGCGCACCAAGATGATCGTGGTGAACGATCCGCAGAACCCGGCCTCCAAGGTCTACAGCCGCGAGGAGCTGTCGGCGATCGCCGATCTCTGCCGCAAGTACGACGCCTATGCGCTGTGCGACGAGGCCTACGAGCATCTGGCCTTCGACGGCCACGAGCATGTCTCGATGATGACGCTGCCGGAGATGCGCGAGCGCTGCGTGCGGATTGGTTCGGCCGGCAAGACCTTCTCGCTGACCGGCTGGAAGGTCGGCTACGTCACGGCGCCGGAGCACCTGCTCGCACCGATCTCCAAGGCGCATCAGTTCCTGGTCTTCACCACCGCGCCGAATCTGCAGCGTGCGGTCGCCTTCGGCCTGAATCAGGACGAGTCCTATTTCGACGGACTGCGTGACGACATGCGGCGGCGGCGTGACCGGCTGGCCGACGGTCTGACCTCGATCGGTCTGGAACCGGTGACCTGCCAGGGGACCTATTTTCTGTTCGTCGATGTCGCCGCCCATCTCTACGACGCCGAGACCGACGAGGGGTTCTGCCGGCGGCTGGTGACCGATGCCGGGGTCGCCGCGGTGCCGGTCTCGGCCTTCTATCTCGACCCGCAGAGCGCGCCCCGCAACTATATCCGTTTCTGTTTCGCCAAGCAGGACGCGGTGCTCGATGGGGCGGTCGAGCGTCTCGACAGCTATCTCAAGGAAGTCGGGCTCGGCATTTAGGTTGACGACGGGCCGGTGCTGCGATAGCAACGGCGTCCGCTGGGCCGCACGGTCCGGCGCCCGGTGGCGGGTGTAGCTCAGGTGGTTAGAGCGCCAGATTGTGGCTCTGGAGGCCGTGGGTTCGAGACCCATCACTCGCCCCAATTCCCCTATACTGACGGCATGACCATGCCGGCGGACATGTATCCTCGCGACGCGCTGCTCACTTGCGCGCAGATGGGGATGTGTGACCGTTTTACGATCGCGCGCGGCACGCCCGGCGTCACGCTGATGCAGCGGGCGGGTGAGGGAGCGGCACGGCATATCCGCCGCGCGTTCCGGCCGGGCCGGGTGCTGGTTGCCTGCGGGCCCGGCAATAACGGCGGCGACGGATTCGTCATTGCCCGGGATCTGCGCGCCCATGGCTGGGACGTGGGCGTGGCGCTGATCGGATCGCGCGTCGCCCTCAAGGGTGACGCGGCCGAGGCGGCCGCCTGCTGGGACGGTCCGGTTGCCGTCCTCTCCCCCGATCTGCTGACCAACGCAGACATCCTGGTCGACGCGCTTTTCGGCGCCGGTCTGACCCGGGAGATCGACGGCGAGGCGGCCGCGTTCCTGGCCCATGCCTCCGGTCGGGCGGCCAGCGGTCGCCTGAAGGTCGCGGCGATCGACATGCCGAGTGGCGTGCACGGCGATACCGGCCAGATCCTGGGCATCGCCTGTCCGGCCGACCTCACCCTCACATTCCATTGCCGCAAGCCGGGCCACCTGCTGCAGCCGGGCCGCGCGGTCTGCGGCGGGATCCGGGTGATCGATATCGGCGTCGATCCTGCGGCCCTGGCGGCGGTCGGACCGACAGTCCGCACCGTCGGTCCCGCGATCTGGGGCGACCGGCTGGCTCCGGCCGGGCCGGCGGATCACAAGTACACGCGCGGGCATGTCCTGGTCCTGGCCGGGACGATGCCCGGTGCTGCACGCCTGGCCGCGCGCGCGGCTCGCCGGATGGGGGCGGGTCTGGTCACGGTCTGCGCGCCGGACGCCGACGTCGCGTCGATCGCCGGCGATGCGCCCGGTCTGATCGTCCAGGACATGCCTTATGATCTGGAGGCCTATGTGACGGCCCGCAAGGTGGCGGCGATCGTGGTCGGGCCGGGGCTGGGTCGGGGCAGCGGTGCCGGGCGTCTGGTCCACGCGTCGATGCTCAGCGGCGTACCGGTGGTGCTCGACGCCGACGTGTTCTCGCTGTTCGCCGGCCGGACGCTTCCCGAGGGTGGACCGGCAGTGCTCACGCCCCATGGCGGCGAGTTCGCCCGGATGTTTCCGCAGATTGATGTGCCCTCGGAAGGTCGGGTCGCCGCGGTGACGCGGGCGGCGCGGAAATGCGGGCAGACCGTGTTGCTGAAAGGGCCGGACACCACGATCGCGGCCCCAGATGGCCGCTGCGCCATTCTCGATGGCGCGCCACCGACACTGGCGACGGGCGGGACGGGGGATGTGCTGGCTGGCGCGATCGCCGCGTTGCTCGGACGAGGCCTGCCGCCGTTCGAGGCGGCCTGCGCCGGCGCCTGGCATCACGCCGACGCGGCACGCACCCTAGGAGGTCAGGCGCTATTGGCCGAGGATCTCGCCGACGCCCTCTGACGGTTCCGGCTCTTCGGCGGGACGCGGGGTGCCGAAGGCGATATCGGCGGTCTGGTCCAGCTTGCGGGCCATGTGCTGCAACAGCAGGCGGGCCAATGTGTGGCTGTTCTCGAGAACGGCCTTCAATTGATCGGGCGGGATCTCGAGTGCGATGACCGGGGTTATGGCGCGTGCGCCGCGGCTATGGGTCGCCCTGTCGATCAGGGCCTGTTCGCCGACGACCTCGCCGGGACCCAGCCGGGACAGCGAGACCGTGCGGGCTCCCGATGTCTGATAGACCTCGACCTCACCGTCTTCGATGATGAACAGCGAAGTTGCCGGATCGCCTTCCTTGAACAGAACCTCCTGGATGTCGAAATAGAGCTTCGAGACGGTCAGCCCGTCACCGGATCCGGTCCCCATCTTGGTCGTCCTCAACTTTGAAGGCCCCATGGGGTACTACGCGCGACGCGGTGACGGGTTCCATCGCAGGCGCCATGGCGGACCGCTGGGATGTCGGTGCCGGGACGCGCGGGAGCGTCAGCTCGGGCGGCGGGACGGCCCGAAGGCGACGGTGTTGGTCCGGTGTAGCTTGCGAACCACGCGCTTCAGGATCATGCGGATCAGGGCCGGGCTGTGGCCCAGCGTCTGTTCCAGCTGGCCGGGGTCGACCTTGAGCGCGGTCACGTGGGTGGCGGCGCGGACGCTGCGGGTATGGGGAATGCCCTCGATCAGAGCCAGCTCGCCGACGACTTCGCCGCGGCCGAGCTTCGCCACGGTTACGATGCGGCCTCCATTGTCGCGGAAGACTTCCACGGTGCCGTCCTCGATCAGGAACATGCCGGTGGGTGGGTCGCCTTCGTGGAACAGCATCTCCGTCGGGTCGAAATAGACCGTAGAGACCTGAAGTCCGGAATCCACTTTGCCTGCCACCAGGGAGTCCCTTCGGTATCGGGTGCCGTCACCTATCCTACGCGCAAGCCGGGTCCGTGAATAACATGGAGTGCCCGCCTAGGGCCCGTCGCCGCCGGAGCCCAGGTGTTTCAGGACGTGTTCGGCGCAAGCTTCCGGCGTCCAGGTGACGTCGACGGTGATCGCGCCCTCGTCGGCTGTCGGTGGCTCCAGCGTGGCGAGCTGCGAGGCCAGCAGGCTCGCCGGCATATAGTGGTCGGTGCGCATTTCCATGCGGGCCCGGATCAGCGCCTCGTCGCCGGCCAGGCGGACGAGTTGCACATCCGCTCGGTCTCCGATCAGGATTTCCCGGTAGCTGCGCTTGAGAGCGGAACAGGCGACGATCATGCCCTGACCGGATGCCCGCCAGCGGTCGATATCGGCGGCGATGGCGGCCAGCCAGGGCAGTCTGTCGGCATCGTCGAGCGGTGTGCCGGCGCGCATCTTCTCGACATTGGCCGGCGGATGATAGCTGTCGCCCTCGGCATAGCCCCAGCCGAGGCGGTCGGCCAGCAGGGTGCCGATCGTCGTCTTGCCGACTCCGGAAACGCCCATCAGGACGATGACGATCGGATCCGGCCTGATCCCGGTGGCGCTCACGATCCGCTCCAGTCGGCATGGTGGCTGCCGGGCGCGTCGATCCGCTCGAAGGTATGGGCGCCGAACCTGTCGCGCAGACCCTGCAGGAAATCCGCGGGCACCCGGCGCCGGATCATCCCGTCATGCCAGGACAGCGCCGAGGTCAGGGCCGGGACCGCGTAGCCGGCGGTGATCGCCGTGGCGGCGACCCGGCGCAGACCCGGCAGCGTCTCGGCCAGCTCCACGCGCAGGGCGGGAGCGCAGAGCGGGTGGGCGCCGGCCGGGAGCGCGCCGAAGGCGTCGGCCAGCCGGTCGAGCAGTGGTGCCCGCAGGATACAGCCCGCCCGCCACACCCGGGCGACGGCAACCGGATCGACCGACCAGCCATCGCGGGCATCGGCGGCCGAAATCAGCGCGAAGCCCTGCAGGAACGCGAGCAGGGTGGCCGCCCGGATCGCGGCCTCCAGATCGGCAACCGCGATGTCGATGGACCCCAGGGCCGGGCCGGACAGAGCCTGGCGCTCGTCCCGCGCGGCGGAGACGGCGCGGGCGAAGACCGCCTCGGCGATCGAAGGCGCGGCGACGCCGAGATCGAGGGCGGCCAGCGATGCCCAGCGCCCGGTGCCTTTCTGCCCGGCGCGGTCGACCACCTTGTCCAGCAAGGGGCCGCCGTCGCCGTCGCGGGTGCGCACCACATCGGCGGCGATCTCGACCAGATAACCACCGCCGGGACCCCGGTTCCAGGCGGCGTAGACCGCGCCGATGGCATCCACATCCATGCCGCGGCCATGGCGCATCAGATCGTAGGATTCCGCCAGGGCCTGCATCACCGCGTATTCGATACCGTTATGGACGGTCTTCACGAAATGACCCGCCGCCCCGCCGCCAAGCCGGTCGCAGCATGGTGTACCGTCGGCGGCACAAGCGGCGATTGCCCGCAGGGTCGGCGCGATCCGCGCCCAGGCGTCCGGGTCTCCGCCGGCCATGAGGGCGGGGCCGTGGCGCGCACCCTCCTCGCCGCCGGAGACTCCGAGACCGATCAGCCGAATTCCATCGGTCGCGACGGCAGCCTGCCGCCGGGCGGTGTCGGCGGCGTCGGTATTGCCTCCGTCGATGATCACGTCGCCGGCGGACAGATGCGGCCTGAGCGCCTCGATCACCGCGTCGACAGCGGCCCCGGCGGTCACCATCAGCAGGACGGCGCGGGGGGCGGAGAGGCGGCGGGCGAGGTCGCCTGCATCCTGCGCCCAATCGGTTGCTGCGGGCAGTTCCGCGCGGGCCCGGGCCGCAAGCGCGCCATCGCGTTCCCAGGCGACCAGGGGGACGCCATGATCGGCGAGGTTCAGGGCGAGATTCCGGCCCATGGTGCCGAGGCCGATGATCCCCAGCGGGGAAGATGTGACTGTCATCGCGGTTCCTATCCCAGGCTCTCGCGCCAGGCGTCGCGGGCCTGATAGCCCCAATAGACCATCTGCGCGTACCAGGCGCCGATCGGCCCGCCGACGGGGGTGAGGCCGAACGGTTTGAACAGGGTCCAGCGATCGTCGCCCTCGGCGATGGCCGAGGCAATCAGCTCGCCGCCCATGGTGGTCGTGGCCATGCCGTGACCGCCATATCCCTGGCTGTACCACACGCCCGGCCGCAGGCGTCCGATCTGTGGCATCTTGTGGGCCGCATAGCCCATGGTGCCGGGCCAGGCGACCTCCGCCTTCAGCTCGGCGAGCTGCGGGTAGACCTTCTTCAGGTCCGCCATCATCGTGTCGGAGAGATGAGCCGGGTCGGTCCAACGGCTGATCCGTCCGCCCCAGAGGATCCGGGTATCCGGCAGCGGGCGGTAGTAGTCGGCGGCGAAGCGGGTGTCGCCGACGCCGTTCGGCAGGCCCATCACATCCTTCAGACGCTCGCCCACCGGTTCGGTCAGCACCACATAAGTGCCGATCGGCAGGGTCGCGGCGGAGAGGCGCGGCACAAGACCCTCGATATAGCCGGAGCAGCAGACCACCACATGCTCTGCGCGGATGATGCCGGTGTCGGTGTGGATCAGTTTCGGATCGCGGCCGAGCTCGATATGGCGCGCCGGTGTCGTCTCGAAGATCTTCGCACCGGCCGCCGCCGCCGTGCGGGCATTACCGCGGGTGAAGTTGAGCGAGTGGAAGGTGAAGCCCTGGGGCTTCCACAGGGTCTCGTAGTAACGCTGCGTCCGCCAGATCGAGCGCGTTTTTTCCCGGTCCCAGACCTCGATCCCGGCGTCGGTCAGGTCGTTCATCCAATCGGCTTCGCGTCTGATCCCGTCCGCGTCGTCGAACCACGAACATGTGACGCGGCCGTCGACGATCGGGGCGACTCCGCCGGCGATCGCATCTGCGCGCTTGCGGACCAGTGCGACGCCGTCTTCGCTGAGCCGGTAGAGCTGCAGCGCGTGCTCCTGGCCGACGCGGGAGATCAGGGCCCGCAGTCCGCGGGAGAACCCCGCCCCGACGAAGCCGCCATTGCGCCCAGACGCACCCCAGCCGATCCTCCTGGCCTCGACCAGGGCGACCGACCGGCCGCGCTCGGCCAGGCCCAGCGCCGTCGACACGCCGGCCATGCCGCCACCGACGACGCAAACCTCGACATCGAGATCGCCGTCCATCGGGGGGAAGCCGGCGCCGTCATCGCGCGTGCGGCTGTAGTAGCTATCGATATATCCGCCGAATCCACCGCTGGTCGGTTCCATGGTCACTCCCTCCACTGCGGTGCGCAGTGTAGCGGGGAGTGGCGCGGCGATGAACGATTGTGACGCGGCGTCAGGCGTGGCGGATTCCGGGGCGGGCGGGGCCGACGTCAAGCATTTGGGCGTCCACCGGGTCGATCGGGTCGCCGAAGACCGGGCCGCTTGCCTGGGTGCAGCCACAGCCGCGCAGGAATTCAAGCTCGTCGGCGGTCTGTACCCCCTCGGCGCCCACGGTTCGGTCCAATGCCTGGGCGAAGCGGATCGCTGCCGCGACGGTCCCGTCGAGCGGGCCAAGGGCGGGGGTCGACAGGATCACGTGACGGAACGGCTGGCGCGCCAGGGCCAGCATGGGATTGCCGCCGGACCCGAATCCGTTGAGCGAGAGCCGCACCCCAAGCCCGGCGAGCTGATCCAGAACATCCGCCGCCGCGTCCGGGTCGACCGCAAGGACGCTCTCATCGACCAAGAGATCCAGTCTGCCGGCCGGCAGCTTCGAGCGGCGCAGCACATCGTCGACCATGTCGAGCAGATCCGGTTGCAGCAGCATATCGGCGGCCAAAGGGAGGGAGATCTGCGGAGGACACGGTCGGTTGTCGGCCCATCCCGCGACGACATGGCAGGCGTCGCGCAGCAGCCGCTCGCAGAGGTCCGTCGCCATTCCCTCGGCTGCCCCGGCGAGCGCCGGGTCCATGCCCCCATTCATCAGTGGCCGGTCCAGGCTGTCGAACAGGCAGCCCTGGAAGCCTTGCAGGCTGTTGTCGCCAAGGCTTCGAACCGGGCGCAGGCGGAGGCGCAGGCGGTCGTGCTCCAGATCCCTGCGCAGCGTCTTCGCGGCTTCCCGCCGGGCCTCGAAATAGGCGTCGATCTCGCCGCTGCCGCGGGGCGCCGGTGCCACCGGTCCCCGGGAGCGGCTGCGCAGTCCGTGTTCGGCGGCATGCAGAAGGGTTTCTGCGTCGGTGCCGGTCTCCGGGTAGACCGCGAGGCTTGCCCGGCATTTCGGTATGACCGTGGTCCCGGCGGCCGTCAGCGTCCGTTGCGCTCGCGCGATCAGCCGGGCCGCTTCGCGCTCCAGCGCGCCGGCATCCTCCGGGTTGGGTACGACGAGGGCGAAAGTGGTGTCGTCGAAGCGCGAGAGGACGCAGCTTTCCGGCATCAGTCCGCCGAAGCGGATGGCCAGGCGGCGCAGCACGCTGTCGCGTAGGACGTCCCCGAGATCGTCGGCGATCTCTCCGAGATTGGTGACGGTGAGCAGTATCAATCCGATCCGCCGTGTATCCCGCTTGGCGCTGCGAACCTGGGCGCTCAGGATTTGCTGCAGCGCGCCCCGGTTGGGCAGGCCCGTCATGTCGTCCAGCAGTGACAGCCGGTCCAACCGCTCCTCCGCCGCCGTGGCGTGGGTGATGTCGATGCCCACGGTCAGCACGCGCTGCACATGCCCCTTGGCGTCGTGCATCGCCGCCCGGGTGGTCATGAAGGTGCGGGTCCGGCCCTCGGCATCGACCAGCTTTTCGGGGCCGAGCTGGGACAGCGCCGTGCCGCTCGCAATCTTGCGGTCGGCTCCGTCGATCGGCCGACCCACCTCTTCCCCCAGGAGATCGACCGCCGCTTTGCCGATGGCGTCCTCCGCCGCGATCCCGAACACCTCGGCCTGGTACGCGTTGACGAATTCATAGGTGCCGTCGAGGGTCTTGGCGCTGACCATTGCCGGAAGCCCGGCCAGAACCGCGTCCAGCAGAGCCTGGGAGTCGCGCAGGGCACGGTCGGCCTGCAGCCGCTCCGTCATGTCGAGCAGGGCGAAGACGCAGATCATGTCGTCGCCCAGCCGATGGGCGCTGGCCTGGATGTCGACCGGGAACGAACTGGCATCCCGGCGCAGCGCGCGCCGCCGGCTCGGCCCGATATCGACCTGGATGTCACCGTGATCCGTCGCCGGCGACACCGACAGGACAAGCCCCGGAATAATGACGCCGATCGGGCGGTCCAGGAGTTCGACTTCGGACAAGCCCAGGACGTCCCGCGTGCGTTCCGAGGTCATCACGATCCGCCCAGCACGATCGGTGGCGATGATCAGGACAGGGAAGGCCCCGATCACCCGCTCGAGCGTGTGAATCGTGTCATACAGCGATGCGAGCGTAAGCCCTGCCATCCTTCGTCCAAACTCTGAGTAGATCTTCCGTGCCGATGCCCAGATTCACATTTCACTTTAAGAATTGCAATTGATTTAAGGGAATCAGTTCTAGATAATGAATGCAGAAGGGCATTTCGCCCTGTGGGATGCTTTCTGCAGAACGCCGGAGCCGTCCAGATGGATGCAGCCAGACACTCCCGAGAGCTCGAGCGACTGTCCCAGCAGGATCTGGACAGTCTGATCAAGCGCCATACCCGCTTCCGCAACGGGCGGCTCGGCGGTGCGCGCGCCGTCCTCTCCTTCTTCGACCTTGCTTGGCTCGACTTTCACGGCGCCGACCTGACCGATGCCGACTTCACCGGTGCGTCCTTGTCGCGGGCGGCACTCGCCGGGGTGACTTTGGATTACGCCTCGCTCTTCGCGGTCGACCTGCAGGGCGCCAATCTGGACGGCGCCAGCCTGGTGAAGACGGATATGCGGGGTGTCTGCCTGCGTGGCGCGCGCCTGGTCGGAGCCACCTTGATCGATGCCGATCTGCGGGAAAGCCACCTGGCGGAGAGCGGGGAGATCGACCGCGACCTGTACTGGATCGACATCAAGCCCGCCGTTTCCGAGCTGCATCAGGCCGATCTGGCCGGCGCCGACCTGACCCGGGCGAAGATCTCCGGCGCGGTCTGCATCAACGCCAACTTCTCGGATGCCATCCTGAGGGATACGCGGCTGGTCCGCTGCAATCTGCGCGGCGCCAATCTGACGGGGGCGAACCTGGACGGCGCCGATCTCAGTTGGGCGAGCCTGGAGAGGGCGGTGCTGCGGGATGCCGTTTTCACCCGTATCACCACGAACATGACCGAACTCGGGGGCGCCGACCTGACCGGGGCCTTGACCGATCGACCGGCCGGCCGCACTGCCGAGGAGATGGACGTCCCCATCGACATCCTGCTGGACCGCCATGAGATCTGGGTCGCCTCGTCGAGTGCCCAGGGTATGCAACTCAACCTGTCGACCATGGATCTGCGCGCCGTCGAGGCGCTGGCGGGTTTCGACCTGACGGCGTTGGTTGCCGAGGACGCCATCTTCTGTTCGATGGACCTGACCGGGGTCCGGATGGCCGCCGGCCGCCTGGCCCGGTCCGACCTTCGTTTCACGGCCCTGGACGGTGCCGATCTGCGTGGCGCCGACCTGACCGACGCCCGGTTACAGAATGCGTGTCTGGCGGGGGCCAACCTGCGCTCCCTGGTGACCGAGACCGGACGCAGCGTGGCGACCCGTCTGAGCGGCGCCGATCTGCGCTTTGCCGACCTGCGGGGCGCCGATCTGAGAGGAACCGATCTCACGAAGGCCGATCTTTCCCATTCCGCCCTGCAAGGGGCGGATCTGCGTGGCGCCGATCTGAGCGACGCACGACTGACCGATCCGACGCGTGCTGGCGCCCGTGTGGATGAGACGACCCGGCTTCCGTCCGCGTAGCCGGCGAGTGACTTCCCAACCCGAGTTCGAGACCTGGACCCGCTTCGGCGGGTCCTTTTTTATCAATTTCAAGAAGTTCGAATTTTATCAAAAAAATACAGTGAAACAGTAACGTTTCGATATCAAATCAAAGCAGAATGATTTGTTGGAAAGTTTGAATATTGGCCGGTACGGTCTCAGCAACACGAGCGTGATATTTGCGATCACCGGGCAGAAACCGTTCCCCATCGACTACTGTCTGGATGAAGAGCATGAGGAATTGAAACGGGGAGGGGCCTTCAGGGCTGCCCCGGGCGACGGCCGGTCGCTCACCATCCCAACCGCCCAGCGCCGGTCGTCGCTTCTTTTTCCAACGGACAGATCCGCAGCCTATCGGAGCTGCTACCGCCAGACGGCGGTCGTCGACTCCGGTTCAGCGGGAGCAGTGGTTCTGGTCAGGGCTGGTGCCGCCGCCGGGGTCGACTTGCCGGACTCTGTGCCCGTGGCAGCCGCCAAGGTCGAGGGGATGGCGGTCTGCGCCGGACTGGCGATCAGCGCCAGGACATAGAGACGGCCATCGCGCGCGGCGATGTCGGCGGGATCGACTTCCAGCACCGCCTCATAGAGCGCCAGCGCCTCGATCGGTCGGTCCAGATCGACCAGGACTTCGGCCAGCCCGGATGCCGCTTCGATGTCATCGGGGGCGACGTCGAGGGCCGCGGTGAGAAGCGTGGCCGCCTGATCTGTCGCACCAAGGCGGGCGGCGAGCAGTCCCCAACCCGTCAGCGGCGCGCTGGCCCAGGGAAAGGCCTCATGGGCACGGCGATAGAGCGCGATGGCCATTTGGCTGTCGCCGCGCGCCTCGGCAATCTCCGCCATCGCGACTAGGTCCGTCGGCCGGGCGAAGCCGGAGTCGTCGGCCAACGCGCTTCGCGCTGCGACGTAAGGTGTCAGCGTGACCGCCAGCAGCATGCCGGCGAGAATGATCAGCCGCCCCATCTTAAAATCCACCCCCGAGTCTAGCGATCAGATCCGATTCGAATTCGAGAATCTGAAAGCAGATATAGAAAAATGCTTTTCATTCTGTAATATATTTTTGAAATAGTTAATTGTTCCTTACCTGCAATGGAAATCGGCCGCTAGGAGGTTTGAATGCGGGACGCGACAGTCCGGTCGGCTGAGGCAGCCGTTCCGGTGGGCGACGACGCGCTTCAGGAACGGACGGCTGCCGATGGCCGGCCCGACCGGGAGCCGGACGACGCGGCGGTCCGCGGGCTCTATTCCGATCTCACGGGCCTGCTGGAGCGGCTGCACCGCCGCCACTTGGATGTGGTGAGGCTCGGCCTCGAAGGGATCGGCGTGACCGAGATCAATGCAAGCCAGGGTCTGCTGCTGCTGACCATCGGTGACGGCGAGATACCGGTGCGCGACCTGATTCAGCGCGGCTATTACCAGGCGAGTTCGGCGACCTACAACATTAAGAAGCTGGTCGATTACGGTTATCTCGAACAGATCCGCTCCGAGCATGACCGACGCGCCGTCCGCCTGCGTCTCGGCCCGTCCGGCCGTCTGGTCGCCGACCGTCTGCGCGCGCTCGACGACCGGTTGGCACGGATCGCGGCGGAGGAGGAGGGGCTTGGAGTCGCCATGGGGGATGCGCTCAGAACGCTGAAGAAGCTGGATCGGGTCTGGGCGGATTTTCTCAGCTTCGGCTGACCGCCGGTTCCCTTTTCGCCGGATTCCGCGCTGATATATGTCAGCAAAAAAGGCGTTCAGGGAGTGAAGCGATGCGAATTGTGATCATGGGGGCCGGCGGGGTCGGCGGCTATTTCGGCGCGTATCTGGCCCGGGCGGGCCACGATGTGGCCTTCGTCGCCCGGGGCGCCCATCTCGCGGCTTTGCAGAAAGGCGGCCTGCGTCTGGAAGGCGCGCGCGGCGATATCGTGCTTCCCGAGGTGACGGCGACTGACGATCCGGCGACCTTGGGCGGTGTGGCCGATGTCATCCTGTTCGCGGTCAAGCTCTACGACACGGAAACGGCGGGCGCTGCGCTGATGCCGATCGTCGGCCCGCAGACCATGGTCGTGACCCTGCAGAACGGCGTCGACGGTCCCGACCGGCTTGCCGGTGTGCTGGGCGCGCAGACGGTGCTCGGCGGGGCGGCCTATGTCTCCGCCCTGATCGCCGAGCCGGGCGTGGTGCGCTACACCTCGGACATGTCGCGGATCGTGTTCGGCGAGCTCGACGGCAGTGTGTCCGATCGGGCGGCGGCGCTGGCCGAGGCCTGCAATGCGGCGGGATTCAGCGCCGACGTGTCGCCCGATATCCGTGCGACCCTGTGGGAGAAGTTTGTCCTGCTGGCCACCAATTCGGCGCTCACCAGCGTGCTGCGGAAGCCGGCGGGGGAAATCTACACCGACGGCGAACTCGCCGGCATCGCCCGGGAAATGATGGAGGAGGTCGCCGCGCTGGCCGTGGCGGAGGGCGTGACCATCGCCTCCGATACGGTCGACAAGTCGCTCGCGCTCACCCGCACGTTTCCGCCGGGCATGTATGCCTCAATGTATCATGACCTTGCGCGCAATCGCCGGATCGAGGCGGAGAGCCTGTCCGGGTTGGTGTCGCGGCGGGGCCGGGCGCACGGTATTTCCGTGCCGCTGCACACCATGGCGTGGGCGGCGCTGAAGCCTTGGGTGAACGGCGGGTGAGGGCTCTCGCCCGACTGGGTTAGGCCTGGCACCCGCGCCCCGGCCTCGTGCCGGGGGCTAGGGCGATCGGTGACCCGCCGCTAAGCCATCTTCCGCCGGCCGTCGTCGGTGGCGCCGCTGTAGAGGATGCTCTCGCGTCGGCGGAAGGCTTCGCGGCAGCGCTCGACATCGGCGTCGCTGAAGCCGCCCTCCGGCCGCGCCGCCAACTCGAAATTGCCGACACGGTCCTCGCCGCGGGCAAGAACGGCGAAGGTCTTGACGCCCGATGTCTGACGCATGCTCGGCTTGATGTAGCGGATCGCGAGCCCGATCCGGCGATCGTCGGATGCGTTCGGGTGAGAGGCATGGAAGATCCGACCGTGGTGCAGGGACATCTCGCCCGGCTGCAGCTCGACGTCGATCGCGTCCTCGTCCTTCACCTCGACGGCAACCTCCTGGCCGCGCGTCAGCAGGTTGTCCGGATCGAACGTGTCCTTGTGCGGCACGATCTGCTGGGTATGGCTGCCCGACACGAAGCGCATGCAGCCGCTCTCCAAGGTTGCCGGAGACAGCGCCACCCAGGCCGTGACCTTGTCCACGTCATCCAGGCCCCAGTAGGTCAGGTCCTGGTGCCAGGACACGAAGCTCTTGGTGCGCGGCTCCTTGGTGAAGAAGGAACAGCCCCAGACAAGCAGGTCCTGGCCGAGGATTTCCGAAACCGGGTCGGTGATGGCCGGATCGCGCACGATGTCGTGGAATTCGGGCATGACCAGGTGCGGCAGCCCGGTGACCATGGCCTTCATGTTCCCCTGCGTCGCGGCGTCGGCCTCCGCGCGCTCCAGCCGTCGGCGCAGCGAGGTGGCCTGGTCCGCGGCAAGGGCCCGGATCGGAAAGGCATAGCCGTCGCGGGCGAAGGCCTTGGCAAGTGGGGAGCCGGAAGCGGGCGTCTGGGATGGGGTAGCCATGCGATCCTCCTTGTCGCCTCCCGCTTCGTTTTCGCCTAGGCCAGTCTGATCGCCGGCGGCGGCAGGTCGGGAGTGCGCTTCAGTGTTTGATACACCACACAGTAGCGCTCGGTCAGTTTGATCAAAGAGGCCAATTGCTCGGCATCGGCATCGGCGTCGATCTCGAAGTCGAGACGGATGTCGCGAAACCCGACGGGCGCTTCCCGGTCGACGCCGAGCGTGCCGCGGAAATCCAGCGTGCCGGTGGCCTTCACGGTGCCGTCGCGGACCTCGATACCAAGGGCGGTCGCCACCGCCTTCAGTGTCACTCCGGCGCAGGCGACCAGGGCCTCGAGCAGCATGTCGCCAGAGCAGAGCTGAGTGCCGTCGCCGCCGGCCAGCGGGTGCAGGCCCGCCTCGGCGATCGCCCGGCCGGTCTCGAGCGAGCAGGAAACGCCTTCGCCAAGCCGTCCCTGCGCACTCAGCACCAGTTCGGCGGTGGTCGGGTCGTCCTTGTATTTGTCCTTCAGCGGGGCCTGCAGGGCGCGAAGCGCTTGGGCATCCATGGCGGATCCATTTCCTGTTCCGGTTAATGCCCGTTCACGATATCGACCCGGGCGCCCGCTGTCGAAGGGGCGATGCCGACGACGGTCATGGGCGGTGAAATCCGTTGCGTTCCGGCGCCCGCGTCGGCACTACAGCGACAGGGAAACCGTCGACAGCGGTTCGATCTGCGACCACTGCCCTGACCTACCACTAGTCCACCGGCTCCAGGCAAATATCTAAAATGAATATTTTCAATTGGATGAAAGACGAAATTAAAGCGGCGCTGGAGGGTTTGGCCGCCAAGGAAGGCTGGCCGGAGGGGCTTCCGTTCGACCGTGTCACCGCCGAGCCGCCCCGTGATCCATCCCACGGGGATATCGCGACCAACGCCGCCATGATCCTGGCGAAACCGGTCGGAGCCAAGCCGCGCGCCATCGCCGAGCCACTGGCCGAGGCGTTGCAGGCGCTCGATGCCGTCGACAGCGTGGAGGTGGCCGGGCCCGGCTTCATCAATATCCGCCTCGCATCCGATGTCTGGCGCGCGCAGGTCGGCGCGATCCTGGAGGCCGGCGCCGCTTTCGGGTCGTCCTCCGTCGGTGCCGGACGGAAGGTCAACGTGGAGTACGTCTCGGCCAATCCGACCGGCCCGCTGCACGCCGCCCATGCGCGCGGCGCGGTGTTCGGCGATGCGCTCGCGGCCCTGCTGGAGAAGGCGGGATTCGTCGTGGCGCGGGAATATTACATCAACGACGCCGGCGCCCAGGTCGACACGCTCGCCCGCTCCGCCTACCTGCGCTACCGCGAGGCGCTGGGCGAGACGGTGACGATCCCCGAGGGACACTATCCCGGCGAATATCTCAAGGATGTCGGCAAGGCGATCGCCGAACGCGATGGCGACCGGTGGCTCTCGGAACCCGAGGAAGCCTGGCTCGAGCCGATCCGCAGTTTCGCCATCGACCTGATGATGGCCGATGTCCGCAAGGATCTGATCGCCCTCGGCGTCCGGATGGATCGGTTCTCCTCCGAGCGTGCCCTGGTCCAGGACCGGGCCGTGGATCGGGTTCTGGCCAAGCTGGAGGCGGACGGGCTGGTCTATACCGGTGTGCTGGAGCCGCCGAAGGGCAAGACGCCGGACGACTGGGAACCCCGTCCGCAGCTTCTGTTCAAGGCCACGGATTTCGGCGATGACGTCGACCGACCGCTGAAGAAGTCCGACGGTTCCTGGACCTATTTCTCCAACGACATCGCTTATCATCTGGACAAGCTGGAGCGCGGCTTTCCGGAGATGATCGACGTCTGGGGCGCCGATCACGGCGGCTATGTGAAGCGCATGAAGGCGGCGGTCACCGCGATCACCGGCGGCGCGGGCGATCTCGACGTCAAGCTCTGCCAACTCGTCCACCTGTTCGACGGCGGCAAACCGGTGCGCATGTCGAAGCGGGCGGGGACCTTCGTGACCCTGTCCGACGTGCTCGATGCGGTCGGCCCGGACGTGCTGCGCTTCATCATGCTGACGCGACGCAACGACCAGACCCTGGAGTTCGATTACCAGAAGGTCAGCGAGCACAGCCGGGACAATCCGGTGTTCTATGTGCAGTACGCCCATGCGCGGGCGTGTTCGGTGATTCGCAACGCCGGTGAGACTTTTGGCGCGGACGAACTCCTGGATCCCGCACTTTCCAAGGCTTCCATGGCTTCCTTGACCGACCCGGACGAGATTGGTCTGATCAAATTGCTCGCGGGCTGGCCGCGCATCGTCGAGAGCGCGGCGGAGGCACATGAGCCGCATCGCGTCGCGTTCTATCTCGGTGACGTGGCCGCCGCGTTCCACGGCCTGTGGAACAAGGGCAGGGAAGACGCCCGGCTGCGCTTCATTCTGGAAGACGACCGCGACATGACCCTGGCCCGGATGGCCCTGGTGCGGGCGACGGCTACGGTGATCGCGTCCGGACTTGGGGTCATGGGCGTCACGCCGGTGGAGGAGCTTAGGGAATGAGCCAAGACGGCGACGGCCTGCAAGCGGACGCATACGACCGGCCCGGTCCACCGCCGGAACTGCGCGATCCGCCCCGCCGGTCCCGCGCGCTCGGCGCTTTCCTCGCGACCTTCGCACTGGCGGCTTTCGCCGGCGTGGTCTGGTACGCCTATGACCGCGGCCTGCAGGCCGGCAGCGAGGCGACCGCGCCGCTGATCCAGGCCGATCCGTCGCCGATCAAGGTCCGTCCAGAACAACCGGGCGGGCTCGACGTGCCGAATCAGGACAAGCTGGTCTATGGCGCGTTGCGCCCCGGCCAGGAGGATGGTGCCACCGTCGAGCGGCTGCTGCCGCCGCCGGAGAAGCCGGTCGAGCCGCCGCAGCCGGAACCGGTGGCTGCACCGGCCGCCGGGGTCAGCGAAACCGCTCAACCGGCCGAAGACCGGGGTGCCCCGACCGGCACGGCGTCGGCTGCGAATGGGTCGACGACAGTGCCGATCCCGGCGCGCACGCCGCAACCGGTGACCGCACCGACCCAATCCGCCGCCGCTGCCATCCCGCCGCCCGGCACGGCGGTTCCGGTTCCGCCGCCGCCCGCTCCGCAGCCGGTCCCGCAGCCGGCGGCCGACGACATTCCGCCGGCGCAGGCACCGGCGCCGCAGACGGCCGCCGCTACACCGCCACCGCCACCGCCTGTGCCGGAACCGAAGCCGGAGGCCGTGCCCGCGCCCCAACCCGCGCCGGCCGCGGTTCCGGCGCCATCGCCGCCGCCGGTGGTCTCCGCGCCCGCGGGACGGTTCCGGATCCAGCTCGGCGCCTTCCGAGACGAGGCGGCGGCACGCAGCGAATGGAACCGGCTGACCAAGCGCTATCCCGAAGCGCTGTCCGGTCTCCAGCTCAGGATCCAGACGGTCGACCTCGGGGCGAACAAGGGCGTGTTCCATCGCATTCAGGGCGGAATGCTGACCGAGGACGAGGCCGAGCAGGCCTGCGCGACCCTGAAGTCCCGCAACCAGCCTTGCCTATTGGTCCGTCCCTAGAATGTCGCGGGCCATCGTATTCGGCTGCGCCGGACCGGTGCTGAACGACGAAGAGCGGGCGTTCTTCCGCGAGACCGATCCCTATGGCTTCATCCTGTTCGCCCGCAATATCGAGAGCCGAGAGCAGGTCCGCTCCCTGGTCGACGACCTGAGGGGCTGTGTCAGCCATCCGTTCGCGCCGGTGCTGATCGACCAGGAAGGGGGCCGGGTGCGCCGCATGCGGCCGCCGCAATGGCGCGACTATCTGGCACCGGGCGTGTTCACCGACGCCTATGCGGCCCGGCCGGAGATGGCGCTGGAAGCGTTCGCTCTGTCGGCCGAGCTGATGGCGGCGGACCTGTTCGAGATCGGCATCGACGTCGATTGCGTGCCGATGCTGGACGTCCGCCAGTCGGACTCCGACACACAGGTGATCGGCGACCGGGCGCTGGGCGACGATTCCCAGACCGTGATCCGCCTCGGCGAGGCGATGGTGGAGGGGATCGAGCGGGCAGGGGTGGTCGGGGTCATCAAGCATTTGCCCGGCCACGGACGCTCCGTCGTCGACAGCCACGCCGACCTGCCGCGGATCGAGGCGTCGGCGCAGGACCTGAGCGCCGTCGACTATGTCCCGTTCAAGCATTTCGCCGGCCGCGTCCCCTACGGCATGACCGGCCATCTGCTCTACACGTCCATCGACGCCGGGCGACCCTCGACGCTCTCGCCCAAGGTCGTGGGCGATGTGATCCGCGGCGAGATCGGCTTCGACGGGCTGCTGTTCACCGACGACATTTCCATGGGCGCGCTTGCGGAGACCCGCGGCGGCCCGCTGGGTGAGCGCTCCCGGCGGTCGATCGAGGCTGGGTGCGACATCGTCCTGCACTGCAACGGTGACATGGACGAAATGCGCGCCGTGGCCGAGGCGGTCGGTGAGATGACGGTCGATGCGGCTCGGCGTGCGGTACGCGCGGATGCGCATCGATCGGCGGTTTCTTCGGCGCGGCGTTCCACGGATACTGCCGGCGTTATCCAGCGCCTCGACGCCTTGTTGAAGGATCTGCGGACATGATGTCCGACCTCGACATCAACAGCTTCCTCCTGAACGCGTCGATCTGGGCGCTGCCGGTGCTGCTGGCGATCACGCTGCACGAAGCGGCCCACGGCTGGGCGGCGGCGAAGCTCGGTGACCCGACGGCGCGGCTCATGGGGCGGGTGACGCTGAACCCGTTCGCCCATGTCGATCTGGTCGGAACGGTCCTGATCCCGCTCGCGCTGCTGGTGATGCAGGCGCCTTTCCTGTTCGGCTATGCCAAGCCGGTGCCGGTCAATTTTTCGCGCCTGAGAAACCCGCGCCGGGACATGGCCCTGGTCGCCCTGGCGGGGCCAGCATCGAACATCCTGCTCGCCATTCTCGGCGCGCTGGCCTTCCATCTCGTGCCGTCGCTGCCGGATTTCGCCACCCAGTGGGGCGCGGAGATGTTGCAGCGCCTGGTGCTGCTGAACCTGATCCTGGCGGTGTTCAACATGCTGCCGATCCCGCCCTTGGACGGCGGACGGATCCTGGTCTCGATCCTGCCGGACTGGGCTGCGTGGAAGGTGGCGCGGCTCGAGCGGGCGGGGCTGTTCATCGTCATTGGTGTCCTGTTCCTGCTGCCGTACCTGGCGCGCGAACTGGGCTATACTTTGGACGTGAGCGGCGTGCTGATCTGGGCGCCGGTGGATTTTCTGATGTCGGTGATCGCGACGTTGACGGGTCATTGAGACCGATCGCGCAGATCGATCACTGAGGAGGGTACGCGTCCCATTGGCGACGATCGAACCGTTCGAGAGCCCGCAACCGGAATACCGCCGTCCCGAGCCGGTACAGCTGTCGCTGTTCCTCAACCTCGACGGCTTCGAGGGACCGATCGACGTGCTGCTTACCCTGGCGCGCGATCAGAAAGTCGATCTGCATCAGATCTCGATCCTGGCGCTCGCCGAGCAGTATCTGCAGTTCGTGCAGCAGGCCCAGACCCTGAACCTCGAACTGGCGGCGGATTACCTGGTCATGGCTGCATGGCTCGCCTATCTGAAGTCGCGTCTGCTTCTGCCGCCGGACGACAGCGACGAGGAGGAGATGGATCCCGCCGCCCTGGCCGAGGCCCTGCGCTTCCAGCTGCAGCGCCTGGAGGCGATGCAGGAGGCCGGCCGCAAGCTGATGGGCCGGGCCCAGCTCGGGGTCGATGTCTTCGCCCGCGGCGCGCCGGAGAACGTGTCCGCCCGGTTCCGCTCGGTCTACGACGTCACGCTCTACGACCTGCTGCGGGCCTATGGCGACCAGCATGCCCGCAACCAGCATCAGACCCTGCGCATTGCCCCGACGGACCTCTATGCCGTCGAGGACGCGGTGGAACGGTTGGCCGCCTTCATCGGCCGGATCCCGAGATGGCGCATGCTGTTCACCTTTCTGCCGGACGGGCTGCGCGGCTCATTGCTGATCCGCTCGGCCATGGCCTCGCATCTGGTGGCGGGGCTGCAGCTCGCCAAGGATGGAGCGGCGGAGCTGCGCCAGGACGAGGCCTTCGGGCCGATCTGGCTGCGCTCCTCCGAAGCGCGTGAGGATGCCAGCGGATGACTGATGCCCGAGACAGGGATGACGAGGCCGAACTGCCCGACCTGTTGGTCGACCCGGCCGAGCGGAGTCGGTGGCTGCGGTTCGTCGAGGCCCTGCTGTTCGCCAGCGCCGAGCCGATCGACGAGGGCGAGCTGCGCCGCCGCGTCCCGGAGGAAATCGACATGAAGGGCCTGCTCGGCGATCTGGCCGAGCACTATGCCGAGCGCGGGGTGGTGCTGACCCGATCGGGAACCCGCTGGGCCTTTCGCACGGCCGTCGACCTCGGTCCGATGTTGCGCCACGAGCGTCCGCAGCGCCGTAAACTGTCCCGGGCGGCGATGGAGACACTGGCCATCATCGGCTACCACCAGCCGACGACACGGGCGGAGATCGAGGAGATCCGCGGCGTCGCCCTGTCAAAGGGGACGATCGACACGTTGCTGGAAGCGGGCTGGATCGCCCCGCGGGGCCGCCGGGAGACGCCGGGCCGACCGCTGCAATGGGGCACGACCAACGCTTTCCTGGACCATTTCGGTCTGGAGTCGGTCAGGGAACTGCCGGGCATAGAGGAACTCCGCGCCGCCGGCCTGCTGGATCGCCGCAGCGGTGCCACCAGCATCGCCATGCGCCAGGAGGATCTGGACGACGACGAGGAAGACGACGAGGACATCCAGCTCGACTTCCTGCCTGACACCAACGATCCGGATGAGGGCGACCAGCCGTGACCGCGGGGGAGTCGCCGGTCCCCTCCTTGTCCCCAGGTCATCCGGTGTGTATCTGACATCCCATGACCGCAACCGATATCCAGTCGCCCGAGACCGTCAATTCCGGGCCGGACGATCCGGCCCGCAACGGCTCCGCGCCGCAACCCGACATGCCGCCGGCCCTGGCGATGACCGGGATCTGCCACGCCTACGGCACAGTGCGCGCTGTGGACGGCGTGGATGTGTCCGTCGCGCCGGGGGAGGTGGTCTGCCTGCTCGGCCCGTCCGGATGCGGCAAGACCACGATCCTGCGCCTCGCCGCAGGGCTTGAGGATCTGCAGGAGGGCGACGTTTCGCTCGACGGCCAGGTGGTGGCGGGCGCCGGTAGCAACCTGCCGCCGGAGAGGCGGGGCGTCGGGCTGGTCTTCCAGGACTACGCCCTGTTCCCGCATCTCGACGTCATGGGCAACGTCACCTTCGGGCTGACCAAGTGGCCGGCGGGCACGCGCGCGCGCCGGGGCATGGAGGTGCTGGAACTTGTCGGGCTCGCGGATCTCGCCGATGCCTATCCCCACGAACTTTCCGGCGGCCAGCAGCAGCGGGTTGCCTTGGCCCGTGCGCTGGCGCCGAAACCGCGCGTGGTGCTGCTGGACGAGCCGTATTCCGGCCTCGATGCCCGACTGCGCGACCGGGTGCGGGACGAGGTGCTGCATATTCTGAAATCCAGCGGGTCCGCCTGCCTGATGGTCACCCACGATTCCGAGGAGGCGATGTTCATGGCCGACCGGATCGCCGTGATGCGCGAGGGCCGGATCGTCCAGCAGGGCAGCCCGGTGGAGCTGTATTGCGAGCCGGTGGATGCCTTCGTCGCGGCGTTCTTCGGCGAGGTGAACCGGATCGAAGGGCGGGTCAGTCACGGCAGCGTGGAGACTCTGGCCGGGGTTCTCGCGGCGCGCGGCCATGGCGACGGCGAGGCCGTGTCGGTCGTCATCCGTCCGGAGGGGGTGGGCATCCACGCCTGGTCCGAGCCGTTCGTCGACGATCCGTCCGGCGTGGTCGAACAGGCGCGGCTGCTGGGGCGCACCAGCCTGGTCCACATCACCATGCGGGGAAGCGGCGGGCAGGCCGACGAGACCCTGCATATTCACGCCCGCGTACCCGGCGTCTACCTGCCGCGTCCGGGCACGCGCGTCCGGGTCACGGTGGACCCGGCGCAGACTTTTGTTTTTCCCGCCGGACCCCCCATATAAAAGAGCAGGCGGGAGTGCGTTGCCGCCCGCGGGGTTGGTCGTGTATGGTCCGCTCGAATTCATGGGCATGGTCCGGCCGCAATCGCCTGGTACGGTCGGAGAATCATCCCCTGACCTGAGTGTTTGGAGAGTTTCATGGGTAGCTTCAGCATCTGGCACTGGCTCGTTGTCCTGGCCGTCGTGCTTCTGCTGTTCGGCGGCAAAGGTAAAATCTCCAGCCTGATGGGGGACTTCGGCAAAGGGCTGAAGAACTTCAAGCAGGGTATGAAGTCGGAGGAGGACGAGGCGGAAGCCAGCAAGTCCGTCGCCGACGACAGCGGCGAGAAGCCGGGCGTCGACAAGACGACCGATCAAACCGTCAAAAGCTGATCCCCGTTCGCAGCCGCGCCCCAGTGGCGCGGCTCCGGGCATAAGCGGGCGCAGCGAGGGCCGCCATGTTCGATCTTGGATGGCAGGAATTTATCCTGGTCGCCATCATTACCGTGATCGTGGTGGGTCCGAAGGACCTGCCGCGTGTGGTCCGTTCCATCAGCCAATGGGTGCGCAAGGCGCGATCCATGGCGCGGGAATTCCAGAACAGTCTTGAAGAGGTCGCCCGCGAGGCGGAGCTCGACGATGTGCGCCGCGAGGTCCAGTCGATCTCCAAGGAGGGGATCGGCAAGAGCATCGAGAAGCAGATCGATCCCGACGGCTCCATGCGTGACGGCGTCGAGCAGGCGCGCAAATCAGCCAATGCCGAGGAGATCGAGGCGGACCTGAAGGCGCTCGACGAGGAGACCAGGAGCGCCGCGTCCGCGCCGGTGACCCCGTCTGTCGACGCCCCGAAGGCTGAAACGCCACCGATCGAGACGGCCGAGGACTACGCCGCCAAGTCGGTTGCGCCGGCCGAACCGAAGACCGAATCCGCGCCCGGCACCACCGCGCCGGCCGCCCCCGAGAAACCGCGCCCGGCCGCCGACAGCGCCGCCTCTGGACAGGGCTGAACCATGGCCGACGGCACGAAAGATCCGGATACTGACCTCGAAGGCGGAAAGATGCCGTTGCTCGACCATCTGATCGAGCTGCGCAGCCGGCTGATCTATGCGGTCGCCGCATTCATCGCCTGCTTCTTCGTCGGGTATTATCTGGCCGAGCCGATCTTCCGTTTCCTGGTCGAGCCGCTGCACCAGATGTGGGCCGGCCAGGAGAATCGACGGCTGATCTATACCGCCCTGCACGAAGCGTTCTTCACCTACATCAAGGTCGGCTTTTTCTTCGCCGCCTGCGTGTCGTTCCCGATCGTCTCGGCACAATTGTGGCTGTTCATCGCGCCGGGCCTGTACAAGCACGAGCGCAAGGCCTTTCTGCCGTTCATCGTGGCGACGCCGGTTCTGTTCCTGATCGGCGCGTCGATGGTCTACTACGTGGTCATCCCGCTTGCCTGGCAGTTCTTCGCCAGCTTCGAGACCTCCGGTGTCGATGGCAATCTCGCCATGACGCTGGAGCCGAAGGTCGACCAGTACCTGTCGCTGGTGATGCGACTGATCTTCGCCTTTGGCGTCGCGTTCGAGTTGCCGGTGCTGCTGATCCTGTTGGCCAAGGTCGGGATCGTCAGTGCCGACGGTCTGCGCGCCAAGCGGAAATACGCCATCGTGGTCGCCTTCGTGGCGGCCGCCATCCTCACGCCGCCGGATGTCATCAGCCAGGTCCTGTTGGCGGTGCCGATCATCCTGCTCTACGAGATTTCGATCTTCGCCGCGCAGTTCATCGAGAAGAAACGCGAAGAGGCGGCCGAGGCGGAAGATTCAGGCGAGAGCTGATCCGGCGGATATCCCCCGTAAGGCTCACTGGACCGTTTCGGGCGCCGCCGATATAACCGCCGGACCCGAAACCAGCCCGCAGAGCCGGTCATGCACGATATTCGCAGCATCCGCGACGACGCCGCCGCCTTCGACAAAGGTCTAGCCCGCCGGGGCCTGGCGCCGTCCTCCGACGCCATTCTGGCCAAGGATGCGCAGTGGCGATCCGTCACGACCGAGCTGCAGACCGCGCAACAGCGGCGCAACGAGGCGTCCAAGCAGATCGGCATCGCCAAGCGCAACGGCGAGGATGCCGGCGCGCTGATGGCCGAAGTGGCGGCGCTCAAGGACCGTATGGCCGAACTAGAGGAGCTCGACCGCAATCTGCTGGCGGAGCTTGAGGCGGTCCTGGCGACCCTGCCGAACATTCCGGCCGACGACGTGCCGGACGGCAAGGATGAGAGCGCCAACGCCCTCATGCGCACGGTCGGGACGCCGCGCGGATTCAATTTTCCCGCCCTGGACCACGTTGCCCTTGGCGAGGGGCTCGGCATGATGGATTTCGAGCTGGGCGCCAAGCTGGCCGGCGCACGATTCGTGGTGCTGAAGAGCGACCTGGCCCGTCTGGAACGGGCGATCGCCTCCTTCATGCTCGACACCCATACCAGCGAATTCGGGTACACCGAGGTGATTCCGCCCTTCATGGTGCGCGACGCCGCCGTCTTCGGCACTGGTCAGCTACCGAAATTCGCCGAGGACCTGTTCCAGACCACCGACGGGCACTGGCTGATCCCCACCGCCGAAGTGCCGCTGACCAACCTGGTCGCCGACACCATCGTGGAGGAGGAGGAGCTGCCGCTGCGTTTCACCGCCTACACCCCCTGTTTCCGCTCCGAGGCGGGCTCCGCCGGCAGGGATACCCGCGGCATGATCCGCCAGCACCAGTTCACCAAGGTCGAACTCGTCTCCATCGTCCACCCCGACAAGTCGGACGAGGAGCTGGAGCGCATGACCAATTGCGCGGAGACCATCCTACAGAAGCTGGACCTCGCCTATCGGGTGATGAAGCTGTCGACCGGCGACATGGGCTTCACCGCGCGCCGCACCTACGATCTGGAAGTCTGGTTGCCGGGCCAGGACGACGGCAAGGGCCAGTATCGCGAGATCTCTTCCTGTTCAACCTGCGGGCCGTTCCAGGCGCGTCGTATGAAGGGGCGTTTCAAGGCCAAGGGCGAGAAGCGGACCGAGTTCGTCCACACCTTGAACGGTTCCGGCCTCGCCATCGGCCGCACCATGATCGCAATCCTGGAAACCTATCAGGAGCAGGATGGGTCGGTGTCCATCCCTGAGGTGCTGAAGCCGTATTTCGGCCGCGACCGGATCGAGCCGGCGGCATGACCAACTCCCCGGTCGATCTTCACGGCGCGCGGATTCTCGTCACCAACGACGACGGCTATAGCGCGGCGGGCATCGCGGTCTTGACCCGCATCGCGCGGACGTTTTCCGACGATGTGTGGGTGGTGGCGCCGGAAACCAATCAGAGCGGCACGGGTCATTCGCTGACACTGCAGCGGCCGCTGCGCCTGCGCGAGGTTGAGGAACGGCGCTTTGCGGTCGATGGAACACCGACGGACTGCGTGCTTCTGGCGGTCAACGAGGTGCTGAAGGACCGCCCGCCGACACTTGTGCTGTCCGGGGTGAACCAGGGATATAATCTCGGTGAGGACGTGCGGTATTCGGGAACGATCTCGGCGGCGATGGAAGGCATGGTGCTCGGTATTCCCTCGATCGCCATGAGCCAGTTCGTGCCGCCGAGCGGAAAAGCGCCTTGGGAGACGGCCGAGACCCATGCACCAGAGCTGATTCGCCGGCTTTGCGCCGGCGGCTGGCCGACCGACACGGTGATCAGCATCAACTTCCCGGCCTGCGGTCCGGAGGCGGTGGTCGGCGTGCGGGCGACGGCCCAGGGCCGGCAGAAGACGGGAGACGAGATCGTCCGCGGCACGGATCCGCGGGGGCGGTCCTATTTCTGGGTCGGCGCGATGCTGAAGGCACGCGACGCCGAGCCGGGCAGCGATGTGGCGGCGGTGCGTGACAATGCGATTTCGGTGACGCCGGTGGCGCTCGACGCGACCGACCGGGTGGCGTTGGAGGCGTTGAAGGGGGTGCTTGGGTGAGTCACGACGAGGCCCGTAAGATCCGGCTCATCATGGGCCTGCGGCGCGGTGGCATTACCGATTCGCGGGTTCTCGGTGCGCTGGAGCGGGTCCCGCGCGAGATTTTCGTCGACCCGGCCTTCCTGGATCAGGCTTGGGAGGATCGGGCGCTGCCAATCGCCCAGGGCCAGACCATCAGCCAGCCCTTCGTCGTCGCCTTCATGACCCAGGCCCTGCACCTGACCGACCGCACCAAGGTGCTGGAGATCGGCACCGGGTCCGGGTACCAGGCAGCGGTGCTGGCGAAGGTGGCGCGCCGGGTCTACACGATCGAGCGGCACAAGGAACTGATGGCGACCGCCGAGGCGCGGTTCGCCAAAATGGGACTGCACAACCTGCACACCCGGATCGGCGATGGCTGGAGAGGCTGGCCGGAACAGGCGCCGTTCGAGGCGATCATCGTCACCGCCGCCGCGTCGGAGGTTCCCCAGGCGCTGCTCGACCAGTTGGGCGAGGGCGGGCGTCTGGTGATCCCGGTGGGGCGGTCATCCGATGTGCAGAAACTGGTGCGCTATCGCCGCACGGCGGACGGGATCGTGGAGGAGCCGCTGCTCGATGTCCGCTTCGTTCCCCTGGTCCCGGGCGAAGTCAAATCTGAGGCGCGTCGCAAGGCTTGAGGCGTCCCCGCTGCCCGATTCGGGAACTGGTCATCACCTTGATCGTTAAAATCGACTGAGATGATGCGGAATTCATTGAATAATTCGACGTTTGAGGTCATAAGAACGGTGTGACACGATATCGTCCTTCCCATGTGTCCTGAAGGTGGTGACGTGAAGCCGGCCGTTCTCATTGCCGTTGTCGCTCTACTCATGGCGGGCTGTGCCATGAGCGCGACACCGCGCGCCGTCAATGCGCCGCGCGCCGCGGCCGGACTGCCAGCGAGCGGCCTGGTCGTCGTGCGGCCCGGTGACAACGTCTACGTGATCTCTCAACGCTATGGTGTCAGCCCGCGCACCATCATCGACACCAATGGACTGCGCCCACCCTATCTGTTGCGGCCGGGGGATCGCCTGCGGTTGCCGGCGAGTTCGATTCACGTGGTGCGGTCAGGCGACACGGTGTCGGAGATCGCCGAACGCTACAGCGTGTCCATGCGCTCGCTCGTCGTGCTGAACGATCTGCGCCCGCCCTATACGATCCATATCGGTGACCGTCTGCGTCTGCCGTCCGGCGGCGAGGAGCCGGTCGGTGTGAGCGTCGCCGCGCGCCAGCCGAAAGCGGTGCCCCAGCCGCCGGCGACGGCGCGGGCCGCGCCGCCGCCATCGGGTGCCGCCGGATCGGTCTCCCAACCGTGGAGCGGCGGCGGCCAGCGACATTTCCCCGTAACCGGCGGCGGCACACAGACCGCCGCGGCGGCGCCGGGCATTCCAACGCCCGAGCCGCGTCCCGGATCGGCGCCGCCGACCGTCGCCCGGACGACGGCTGCGCCGCCGCCATCGGCCGGTCGGACACGGACGGTTTCGCTGACGCCGCCGGCCACGACGGGTCGGGGCTTCACCTGGCCGGTGAAGGGCAGGGTGATCTCCGGCTTCGGCCCGCGCGAGGGCGGGCTGCACAATGACGGAATCAACATCCTGGCCCCCGCCGGCTCCGAGGTGCGAGCGGCGGAGAACGGCATCGTCGTCTATGCCGGCAACGAGCTGCGCGGCTTCGGCAACCTGCTGCTGGTGAAGCATGAGGACGGCTACACCACGGCCTACGCCCATGCCGACCGGCTGCTGGTGAGCCGGGGCGACAAGGTCCAGCGCGGCCAGGTCATCGCCACGGTCGGCCAGACCGGCAACGTCTCGCAGCCGCAGCTGCATTTCGAGATCCGCAAGGGCCCGCGCCCGGTCGATCCGCGCAAGCAGTTGCCGCCGGCGCAGATATCGATGCTGGAGGCCGGGTAAAGCGGTTCATCTGAAGGAATTTTTATGCCCGTTTTCAAGGTCACTCGAGACGCGTTACCGGCGACAACGGTGATTGACGCAGCGCCTCTCATCGAAGCGTTGGCGGCCCGTATCGGCGGAAAGTTCTCATTCGATACCGCTCGTGCTACGCCTAGTGAGCGAAGGGGGCTTTTCTCAATCGCGCATGCCTTCCTGAAGGGACCGGTGCCGGACATCTTTCGCTCGCTCCATGGCGTTAGTCCCAGTCTATGTCTGAGCATCACCACCGTTCGTCGGCAGAAGGCGCAGGACAGCGCGCAGATGGTCGATTGGCATCTTGATCTGAACTTTGCCGGAGACATGAGCCCTTTCCTGGTCTCCTGGACCGCAATCGAGGATGTTGGTGTTGACTGTGCTGCGCTCGATATCTGCGTGCCAAATGGCGCACCATTAAGGCTTCAGACGCTGCTGGATGAGATAAAGCAGCGAACAGATCAGCAGCGGCGCCTCTCGTTCCATAGCGATGAATTAGACCAACTTTTCGGCAAAGATGCTTGGTCATCTAAGCCTCTCGTTGCGCCGGCGGGATCTGGAGCGGTGTTCGATCAGTGGATCATGCATCGCACCCAGGTTCTGGAGGCAGCGACCAGGGATCGGCATTCAATCGAGTTTCGGATGGTTGATATCGGCAATCTTCCGATCTATCCGAAGTCAAATTCAGCCTTCTACGCGACGCTTGATGCGGGCGGTGAGCTTGATCTGTTCATTCAGGGCCCCTCGGGCCGCGTCGATCTGACAGCTCAGCAGTTCGACAGTGTCGTAGGTCTCAACCGATGACCCCCGACGAGTTTCGCCGTCACGCCCACGCGATGGTCGACTGGATGGCGGATTTCCTGGAGGGCGTGGAGCAGTACCCGGTGCGCGCCCAGACCCGGCCCGGCGAGATCGCCGCCAAGCTGCCCGACGGACCGCCGCAGGACGGCGAAACGCTTGAGACCATCTTCGAGGATTTCAAACGCGATGTGATGCCGGGCATCACCCACTGGCAGCATCCGCGCTTCTTCGCCTATTTCCCGGCCAATTCCAGCCCGCCCTCGGTGCTGGCGGAAATGTTGACGGCGACCCTCGGTGCGCAATGCATGCTGTGGCAGACCAGCCCGGCGGCGACCGAGATGGAGACCAAGGTCCTCGACTGGCTGCGCCAGATGGTCGGCATGCCGGAGGGCTTTACCGGGGTGATCCAGGACAGCGCCTCAAGCGCCATTCTGGCCGCCATCCTCACGGCACGGGAGAAGGCGACGGGCTGGGGCGTGAATGCCGACGGGTTGTCCGCGCATCCGCCGCTCGCCGTCTACACCTCCGAGCAGACCCATTCCGCTACCGAGAAGAACGTCAAGATCGCCGGACTCGGCCTCGCCGGGTTCCGCAAGATCCCGGTCGATGCGGAGTTCCGGCTGCGTGTCGATGCCCTGGAGGCGGCCATCGAGGCCGATATCGCCGCCGGCATCCGGCCGGCCTGCGTCGTCGCTTCGATCGGTGGGACCGGCGTCGGCGCGGCCGATCCGCTTCGGGCGATCGGCGAACTGTGCCGCCGGCACGACATCTTCCTGCATGTGGACGCGGCCTGGGCCGGTAGCGCGCTGATCTGTCCCGAACACCGCTGGATGTTCGACGGGATCGAGCTGGCCGACAGCGTGGTATTCAACCCGCATAAGTGGCTGTTGACCAATTTCGACTGCTCGGCCCATTTCGTGAAGGACCCGGACGCGCTGATCCGCACCTTCTCGATCCTGCCGGAATTCCTGAAGAGCCGGGAGGCCGATGCGGTGATCGACTATCGGGACTGGGGCGTGCCGCTCGGCCGCCGGTTCCGGGCGCTGAAGCTCTGGTTCGTGATCCGCAGCTACGGGGTGGAGGGACTACGCACGATCATTCGCGAGCATGTTCGTCTGGGCGGCCTGTTCGCCGAGTGGGTGGAAGAGGAGCCGGATTTCGAGGTGATGGCGCCGCCGGTGCTGTCGCTGATCAACTTCCGCTACCATCCGCGCGGCGTCGATGACGCGGCGGAGCTGGACCGGCTGAATGAAGCACTGCTGCATCGGATCAACGACGATGGCCGGATCTATCTGACCCAGAACCGAGTGAACGGGCACTACGTCATCCGCATGTCGATCGGCCAGACCACGACCGAGCAGCGCCATGTGGAAGAGGGGTGGGCGGTGATCCGCCAGTTGGCGGCGGCTTCGTAATCCGAAGACATCGGAATTCACCGAGTGCCTGATTGGGACCTTTAGTCAAAGTCGGATTGGACGGGACGGCAATCGCTGTGGATGGCGGTTGGCGTTCACGCTTCGGTCGTTTGGTTGATTGTTACTCGTATAACGAGAAAAATATTGAAAATAATAACTACATGCTCATAATGCCCTCATACCGAGTATTTCTGAAAATCCAACCGACCAAAATAGCGGGAACGACCTGCTGTAGCGGTGGAGGAGGAGGGTGTGATGAGCGCGGATGCAACTTTTGATACGAGCGCGGGTTTCGTCCCTGGGGACTGGTGTGTCTGGCAGAAATGGACGGGGGACCCCGGGTACACCTTCAATATGACGATTGCCGCCGATGGGAGCATCTCGATCAGCGGCGGTCAGTTCAAAGGGGTCGTTCAAGGGTTTCCGAACAGTTACCTCAGCATGGCCATCACCGACTCGTCCGGCGGTTCGACCGCCGCCTATCTCGGCAACGTCGTCGGCGGGGCCATGGGTGGGGAGGTCAGTGCTTTGGCCGCCGGCGGCAAGGTTGTCCACGGGATCTGGACTGCGTACCTGACCGATATCGCCAACGCTGCGACGCGAGACTTCGCGATCGGCAAATGACGCTTGGGTCGGCTGCCGGCGGGGATAGCCTGGACGCGGCCATCGGCGTCGAGCAACTGCCGTGCGCCTCGGTCAATACGCAGTCGACCAGCGCATCATCGGCGGCGGTGGCAGGTCGGGGCCGTACAGGTCCCACTCGGCCTCCACCACGGCTGCCGTGACACGCGGATAGACAGCGAGCGCCTGGGTGACGGCGGCTTCCGTGAACGGGGTCTGGGCGACGTTCAGCACGTTGCTCGATCGGTTCCACTCGAAGGCGAAATGGCCGAGCGCCGTCACCTGACCCGGCGGGACGGTGATGATCCAGGATTGGTTCTCGATCCCGTGCGGACCGTTCTTGAGCGCAAAGCGTTCTCCCTCCGTCACCGAGATCCGGCGCGGCCCCCAGTCATGGTACCAGCCGTGATGGAAGTGGTACGGGTGGAAACCGTGATGGCCATACCGGAAGCCCGTGTAGTCGTGAAATCCGGACCGGTACTCGCTGCCCCGATGGGTAACGATGGCGGCCTCGCTGACCACGTAGCGGCCGGGGGCGACGACGTAGACGGTCGCAGCGTCCTTGTTCGAGACCGAAAACTCGACCGGCGCTTCCGTCGCCTGGGCGGAAACCAGGCGGTTGGCGTCGTCCGTCAGCTTCGTGAAGGTCACGGTCCCGTCGCGCTGTCCCGCGCTGATCCCGACCAGAACCAGGGCGCGCCCGTCTCCGGGACCGAAGGCCAGTTCCGGCGGCGCCACCGTCTGCTGACCGGCGCAACCGACAAGGGTGATGAGCACGACAAGCAGGGGGGCGAGCGGATGCCGGACGGTCGGCCCGACACGACACAACCAGTGAGATAGCACCACTTTCCACACTCCCACGCGTTACGGCTTGAACAGCACTAACGCCGCCTGGCGGCATTTCCGTCGTTTGGATATGGGAATTAGAACAACCATGCCCAGAGCAGCGGCAGAAGAATTGCGGTCGCAAGCGCGTTCAGACCCATGGCGAGCCCGGCGAAGGCGCCGGCGACCTCGTTGACCTGCATCGCCCGGGCGGTGCCGATCCCATGGCCGCCGACCCCGATGGCGAGGCCGCGGGCGCGCCAGTCCCGGATTCGGAGCAGGTTCAGCACCAGCGGGCCCAGCGTCGCGCCCAGCACGCCGGTCAGGATCACCAGGACAGCGGTCAGCGACGGCAAACCGCCGAGCTTCTCGGAAATACCCATGGCGATCGGCGTCGTTACCGATTTCGGCGCGATCGAGGCCACGATCTGCGGCGTCGCGCCCAGCGCCCAGGCGATGGCCGCCGCACTGGCCGCCGCCGAGAGCGAGCCGACGATCAGCGCGCTCAACAGCGAGAAGGCCGAGCGTCGCACCCGGTCGATCTGATTGTAGAGCGGAACGGCGAGCGCCACGGTTGCCGGTCCAAGCAGGAAATGCACGAACTGCGCGCCCTCGAAATACGTCGCGTAGTCGGTGTCGGTCACGAGCAGCACGGTGACCAGGATCGCAACGGCGATCAGTACCGGATTGAGCAGCGGATGCAGATTGAAACGCCGGTACAGCCGCGCCCCGATCAGGTAGGCGACCAGCGTCAGCGTCAGATGCAGCAGCGGGCTGGAGGAAAGATAGACCCAGATCTGACCGAGATCGTTCATGTCCCGTCGCT
>JARGOG010000014.1:0-5901 GCA_029212785.1 Thalassobaculaceae bacterium | reverse complement strand
TCGCCGGAGCGCCCGGCCAACCTCTCGAAGCCGATCATGGCAAGCGCCGTGACGGCCACGGCGATCAGCGTGCTCAGCACCAGCGACACGCCGATCGGCAGCAATGCCTCGCGGATCAGCGATACGTGCAGCAGCACGCCGGTTCCGGCGGGCACGAACAGCAGCGACAGGTTGGACAGCAATCCGCTTGCCGTCTGCTGCAACGGGGCCGGCACGCCGCGCCGGACACACAGACCGAGGAACAGCAGCACCATCCCGATCACTGGGCCGGGGACCGGAATGTTGAAATAGGCGACCACGACCTCGCCGATCAGTTGGCAGGCGAGCAGGAGGGTCAGGCTCTCGAGCATCGGCCCTCCGTCAAGTCCGCCCTCAGGCGACCTTCTTGCCGAATTCGCCGGCGAGATCCTGGACGAACTGCCAGGCCACGCGGCCGGAGCGTGAGCCCCGGGTGATCGACCACTCGCGGGCGCGCGCGACCAGTTCGTCGCCCGTGACCGGGATGTCGTAGGCGGCGACATAGCCCTCGATCATGGCGAAGTAGGTGTCTTGATCGCAGGTATGGAAGCCGAGCCATAGGCCGAAGCGGTCGGACAGCGATACCTTCTCCTCGACCGCCTCGGACGGGTTGATCGCCGTCGAACGCTCGTTCTCGATCATGTCGCGGGCCATCAGATGGCGGCGATTGGAGGTGGCGTAGAACAGCACGTTCTCCGGCCGGCCCTCGATGCCGCCTTCCAACACCGCCTTCAGGGACTTGTAGGCGTTGTCCGCATGGTCGAAGGACAGATCGTCGCAGAACACGATCGCCCGGCGGTCGCCGTCGCGCACCACGTTGAGCAGGCGCGGCAGGCTCTCCAGGTCCTCGCGGTGAATCTCGATCAGGGCCAGCGAGTTCGGCACGGTCGCGTTGATCTCGGCATGGATCGCCTTGACCAGCGACGACTTGCCCATGCCGCGGGCGCCCCAGAGCAGGGCGTTGTTGGCCGGCAGCCCGTCGGCGAAGCGCTTGGTGTTCTCGAACAGGGTCTTGCGCTGCAGTTCCACGCCCTTGAGCAGATTCATGTCGACCCGGCTGATCTTCATCACCGGATCGAGGTGCATATGCTCGGCGTTCCAGATGAAGCCGTCGGCGGAGCGGATGTCGCTGGCGGCGGGCGCCGGCGGCGCAAGGCGGTCGAGCGCGTCGGCGATGCGGGTCAGCAGGGCTTGGGTATCGGCATCAAGGCTCATCGGTCGCGGTCCGGTCTGTGAGTCCAGGGCGGCGCCGGAAATGACGCCAGGTCCGTCCGCGTCGTCCCCGGGAGCGGGGCCGGGGCGCGGGCATTCGTCCAGATGTCAGCGCGCGCGGAGGCCGCGGACGTTACCGACGCACAAACCCTGGGTCAATTCGCCTTGTGGCATGCGCAAGCCACAGACTGCCGCGTCGTTGCAATTCATGCCTCCGTCGGTATAGTCCCGCCACTTCGCGCCCCCATATACGGCGGGATAACTAAAAGCGGACCCGGTCCCCAGGAGATCCTCGCATGTTCATTTCGACAGCCCACGCGCAATCGCTTGGCGGCGGTGGTGGCGATTTCGTCATCCAGCTCCTGCCGCTGGTCCTGATTTTCGTCGTTTTCTACTTCCTCCTGATCCGCCCGCAGCAGAAGCGGATGAAGCAGCACAAGGAAATGCTGGCCAACGTGCGTCGCGGCGACCGGGTCGTCGGCAATGGTGGTCTCATCGGAACGGTCACCAAGGTGCATGACGACGACGAGACCATGACCGTGGAGATCGCCGACGGCGTGCGGGTGCAGATGCTGCGCTCGATGTTGGCCGAGGTCCGCGGCAAGGGCGAGCCGGTGAGCAAGCCGGCCAAGAAGAAGGGGACGAAGGCTGACGCCGCTGCGTTGGAAGCCCCGGCGGAAGCTCCGGCGGAAGCCCCGACGGAAGCCAATGACGCGGGCGAACCAGCGGCCACCGAGAAGACCGACAAGGCCTGATCTGCTGATCATCTGACCCAGCCCAAGCCCCGCGGAGAGCCTGCTCATGATGCAGTTCGATACCTGGAAGACGATCCTGGTTGCGTTCGTCTGCCTGGTGGGGGTCGCCTACGCCGCCCCGAACCTTCTGGAGAAGGGGATCGGCGACCATGTGCCGACCGGAGTGCCGGGCAAGCAGATCAGCCTTGGTCTCGATCTCCAGGGCGGGTCCTACCTGCTGCTGGAGGTGGAGGCCGATGTGGTCGTTCAGGAACGGCTGGAGGCCATCGTCGACAGCGCCCGCCGGGGCCTGCGCGAGGCCCAGATCGGGTATGTCGGTCTCGGCGTTGAGCATGGCGCCGCCGGCTTCACGCTCCGTGACATCGGCGACCTGGAGCGGGCCCGCGGCCTTGCCGCCGAACTCGATAGCGACGCCACGGTCACGGCCGACGGCAAGCGTATCTCGCTCACCATGGGCGAAGAGGCCATCCGCAAGATCAAGATCAACGCGGTCCAGCAATCGATCGAGATCGTTCGGCGCCGGGTCGATGAGACCGGCACCCGCGAGCCGCTGATCCAGCGTCAGGGCGACGAGCGGATCCTGATCCAGCTCCCGGGCATCGACGATCCCCAGCGCATCAAGGAACTGATCGGTCAGACCGCGAAGCTGACCTTTCATCTGGTCTCCGTCGGGGCCGACACAAACCGTCCGCCGCCCGGTGCGCGCGTTCTGCCCTTGCTCGAGGGCGGCAATGTCGTGATTCAGCGTCGGGTGATGGTGAGCGGTGAGAACCTGGTCGATGCCCAGCCGTCCTTCGACCAGAACAACCAGCCCGTCGTGACCATTCGCTTCGACAGCGCCGGCGGCCAGCGGTTTGGCCGCGCGACCTCGGAGAATGTGGGCAAGCCCTTCGCCATCGTGCTCGATGGCAAGGTGATCTCCGCTCCGGTGATCCGCGAGGCGATCCTCGGCGGCTCGGCCCAGATCAGCGGCCGGTTCTCCGTTCAGGAAGCGCAGGACCTGGCCCTGCTGCTGCGCGCGGGCGCGCTTCCGGCACCTTTGACGGTGTTGGAAGAACGGTCGGTCGGCCCGGGCCTTGGTGCCGACTCCATCGCTTCCGGCGAGATCGCCGCGGTGATCGGCCTGGTCCTCGTCGTCGGCTTCATGATCCTCGCCTACGGTCTGTTCGGGGTGTTCGCCAACATCGCGCTGTTCTTCAACATCGCGCTGATCATCGGCGCCCTATCGGCGCTGCAGGCGACCCTGACCCTGCCGGGTATCGCCGGTATCGTGCTGACGATCGGCATGGCGGTGGATGCCAACGTGCTGATCTTCGAGCGGGTGCGCGAGGAGCTGGATGCCGGGCGCTCACCGATCAACGCGCTCGATGCCGGCTACAGCCGGGCGCTGACGACCATCGTCGACAGCAACCTGACGACCCTGTTCGCCGCGGTGTTCCTGTTCGCGCTGGGCTCCGGCCCGGTGAAGGGTTTTGCCGTGACGCTTGGCGTCGGGATCGTGACGTCGATGTTCACTGCCATCATGGTCACCCGGTTGTTCGTTGCGCTCTGGGCGCGGCGCCGCCGGCCGACCGAATTGCCGATCTGAGGGGAGAGAAGAGATGAAACCGCTCCGCCTCATTCCACGGAATACCAAGGTTCCGTTCGTGCGTTACCGCCTGACGGCGTTTGCGCTGTCCGTGGCCCTCGTCATCGGCTCGATCGTCGCGGTTCTCGGTATCGGCCTGAATTTCGGCATCGACTTCAAGGGCGGCACCCTGATCGAGGTGCAGACCGCGCAGCCGGCCGACATCGCGCAGATGCGCTCGACCCTGAACGGCCTCGGCCTCGGCGAGGTCAGCTTGCAGGAATTCGGCTCCGACCGCGACGTGCTAATCCGGATCCAACGCCAGGAAGGCGAGGAGTCGGAGCAGATCAAGGCGATCCAGGTCGTGCGGGACGCGCTGCCGGCGGATGTCGAATTCCGCCGCACCGAGTTCGTCGGCCCGACGGTCGGTCAGGAACTGATCGAAGCCGGCATGCTCGCGGTCGGCCTCGCCCTGCTGTCGATCCTCGTCTATGTCTGGTTCCGTTTCGAGTGGCAGTTCGGCGTCGGCGCCATCGTGGCGCTGAGCCACGACATCATCTCGACCCTCGGCCTGTTCGCGTTGATCCAGCACGAGTTCAACCTGGCGACCGTCGCCGCCGTGCTGACCATCGCCGGTTACTCGATCAACGATACCGTCGTGGTCTATGACCGGGTGCGCGAGAACCTGCGGCGCTACAAGACGATGCCGCTGGCCGGGCTGTTCGAACTGTCGATCAACGAGACCCTGTCGCGCACGACGATGACGTCGCTGACCACGTTGCTGGCGCTGGTCGCCATCTACTTCTTCGGCGGCGCGGTTCTGGCGGATTTCGCGCTCGCGATGATCTGGGGCATTGTCGTCGGCACTTACTCCTCGATCTTCATCGCCGTCCCGCTGCTGCTCTATACCGGGCTGCGTCGGGGGGATGACGATCATGGGGTCGACGGAAGCCTGGTGCCGGAATACGAGCGGACCACGGGTAACGGGAGCTAATCATGGTCGACATCACGCCGATGGTTGCCCAGGGCGTGCAGATCATCCACGGCTACGGCGACGGCAAGTTCCGGATTGGTGAGGTCAGTCACGCCGGCCCGGTGCTGGTACAGCCGGAGAGCACGCTGGTCTGGGAGGTTGCCTCCGACGTGTCGATCCCCGAGCTGGATCTGGCGACCCTCGCGCCGATCTTCGAGGTCGAAGAGACCTACGACATCCTGCTGATCGGCACCGGCACGCGTCAGGTGTTCCTGCCGCCGGCCCGGCGTGCCGAGATCCGCGCGATGGGCCCCGTCGCCGAGGTGATGGACACAGGTGCCGCCTGCAGGACGTTCAACCTGCTGTTGGCCGAGGGCCGGCGGGTGGCGGCGGCGCTGCTGCCGGTTGAGTGACGCGCCCGCGAGTCGGTTCTGCACAAAGCCGGGGCGACTACTGTCTGTGGAAAGCGGGGACAAACCGGAAATCGCTGATCGGACAACCGTTTCGGACCGATGCGGCGCTGGACGGATCCCGGCATCACTTGGGCATCGATTGCGTTTTTGTAACACCCGGCCGCAACGCTAGGATGACCGGCCGTGATACGGGCGGCGAACGAGGATTTCCGCGATGAATTTCGACACTCCGAGCGATCTGGCCCAATCCGGCGAGGGCGGGCGCGGCCAGTGGGCCAAGCCGGCCACGGGGGTGCTGCCGTACCAGGACATCGAGCGGATGATCGCCGAGGGTCAGGTCAAGGGCGCGGTGCCTGTAGAGACATCGCAGATCCAGCCAGCCAGCCTCGACCTGCGGCTCGGCCCCAAGGCGTACCGGGTGCGGGCGAGCTTCCTGCCGGGTCAGGACGGCACGGTGATGGAGAAGATCGACCAGCTTGACGGTCGCCCGGAACTGGATCTCAGCAACGGCGCCGCCCTGGAGCGGGGCTGCGTCTACGTCATCGAGTTGCTGGAAAGCCTCAACCTGCCTCATGACGTCGAGGCGTTGGCCAATCCGAAGAGTTCGACCGGTCGCCTGGACATCCTCACGCGCCTGATCACCGATGGCGGCACCGCCTTCGATCGGGTGGAGAAGGGCTACAAGGGGCGTCTGTTTCTCGAGGTCGTGCCGCTCTCCTTCAGCGTCGTCGTCAGCCTGGGTTCCCGGCTCAACCAGCTTCGGTTCCAGCGGGGCGCCAGCACGCTCTCGGCCAAGGAGGTGCGGGAACGCCATGCGCTCGGCCATTTCGCCCGGGTTGGCGCCGGCGAGGCGTTGATCCCGCCGCGCGACACCCTGGTGCCGTTCTCCATCGACCTGAACGGGGCGGGCAAGGGCGCGATCGTCGGCTACAAGGCCCGCAAGAACGCCCGCAAGATCGATGT
>JARGOG010000108.1 GCA_029212785.1 Thalassobaculaceae bacterium | reverse complement strand
ATGAGGGCCTACCTGTAGCATACGACCATCACAGTCTGGGTCTTCGCAATGCGGGGTTGCCGCTCCGATCGTACACAGGGCCTCCGCTGTTGCCGGGTGGAATGGCCGCTTCCATTTGGAACCGGGCTGACCACGCGCCCGCCAGGCTACCGAGCCCTCACCCTCCATTTCATTTTGATATAACAAAAAACACACAACATCTGGCCTGCATCTGCCGGCGTCGATTCCGCCGCGTCGGCGAAAGCCCGCTGTTTTGCGCTCGTTAGGTCAAAGCCATCCTGCGCGCCACACGAGACCGCCAGCCGAGAGGCTTTCGTCTCTTGACAGAATTAGCGCGAGGCAACCTATATGATATATCAAATTTCAACCCGACAGCGGCCATACGCGCTGGAGCAAATCACTGAAGGAATGTCGGATGACGGCGACCGCCCCGGATCTGTCAAATAGCCTCGACGGTCAGCTGCGCCGGCGCGCCAGCCGCGTCATTCCCGGAGGAATGTGGGGCCATATGCGGGCCGCCGCCGTGCCGGCGGGTTACCCGCAGTTCTTCGCCGGGGGCGACGGCGCCCGCGTGCGCGACGTGGATGGCCGCGAGTACATCGACTTCATGTGCTCATGGGGCCCGATCATCCTGGGCCACCGACACCCCGAGGTCGAAGCCGCCGCCCGCGCGCAGCTCGATGCCGGAGATTGCCTGGACGGCCCGACCGAACATGCGGTCCGCTTGGCCGAGCGAATGGTGGAGACGATCCCGCACGCAAGCTGGGTTCTGTTTCAGAAGAACGGGTCGGACGCGATGACAAGCTGCGCCACTCTGGCCCGGGCTGCCACAGGGCGTCGCAAGATCGTCCTGGCCGAGGGCGCCTATCACGGCGCCGTGCCCTGGTGCTCCCCCTCGGCTGTCGGCGTCACCGCCGAGGATCGCGCCCACCTGATCCACTATACCTATAACGACATCGAGAGCCTGGACGCCGCCGTGACGGAGGCCGGCGAGGACCTTGCCGCCGTCATCGTCTCAGCCTTCAAGCACGACCTGGGGATCCGTCAAGAATTGCCCGTGTCGGACTTTGCCCGCGCCGCGCGCGCGCATTGCGACCGGGTCGGCGCCGCCCTCGTCCTCGACGACGTGCGCGCTGGCTTCCGCTTGAATCTCGGCGGAAGCTGGGAGCAGGTCGGCGTGCGGCCGGACCTCGCCGCGTATTCCAAGGCGATTGCCAACGGCTATCCCCTGTCCGCCGTCACCGGGTCCGAACGCTTCCGGCCGGCGGCCGAGAAGGCATTCTTCACCGGGTCGTTCTGGTATTCCGGCGCACCGATGGCCGCGGCGGTGACGGTGCTCGACATCCTGCATCGCGAGAACGCTCCCGCGCGACTGGAGCGGGCCGGCAGGAGATTCGGGTCGGGCCTGACGGAAAGCGCGGCGCGGCATGGCTTCGAGGTTCGCCTGTCCGGCCCGCCGGCCATCCCGCTGATGCAGTTCGCGGACGACCCGGACGCGCGTCTGGGCGAGACCCTTTGCCAGCAGGCGCTCGCCCGCGGCGTCTACCTGCACCCCAAGCACAACATGTTTCTGTCCCTCGCCCATACGGACGAGGTCATCGATACGGCACTTCAAGCCATTGACGAAGCTTTCGCCACCCTCGCCCGATCTCGACCCGTACGCCCATGAAAAGCCGCCATTCCGACCGTTCTTGTATATCAAATTCAACCCGCCACTCCGGGCAAGACTCCGTCAATCCAAAGCTTTCCGCCCACTTTTCGATGATCTCTTCAGTTTTACCGCTGGTTTTTTCCCGATTGAGGGAGGATCATTGCTTATATGATATATCCGAATAGAAACGGGGGCCGCCATGAGCGTTGATGCGACGAAGACGTCTGATGGCCTGACGACGGACCTGCGTCTGCCGGGCCTGAAAGGCCGCGCCGAGATCATCCGGGATCAGTGGGGCATTCCGCACCTGCGCGCCTCGCACACCGACGATCTCTTCGTTCTGAACGGATACGTCCATGCGGCCGATCGCATGTGGCAGATGGAGGCGGCCCTACGTCGCGGGATCGGCCGGCTTGCGGAATGGTCGGGGCCGAGCGCCTTGCCGGCTGATCAACTGGCTCGGCAATTGGGTAGCGAGGCCGCATCAAAGCGCGACTACGACGCGCTGCTCCCCGAGACAAAGGTCATGCTGGAAGCTTACGCGCGGGGTGTGAACGCCTGGATCGACAGCGGCGGCTCCGCACCTGAGTACGAGCTGCTGGGCGCCACGCCGATCCGCTGGCAACCGTGGTTCTCGGTCGCGGTGATGCGCCAGCGCGGCATTCTCATGGGATCGGTCTGGTTCAAGCTCTGGCGTGCCGCCGCGCTGGGGACGGTCGGCGCCGAGGCTGTGCCGCTGCTGCGCTACGACGACAATGGCCCCGAGCGATTCATCGTGCCCCAAGGACCTGCCGGCCAGCGACTGAGTGCCACATTGGTCGATCTAGCGCCGGCCATCGAGGCGCTTTCCGGCTTCGGCCCGCAGGATGGGACCGTCGGTGGGTCGAACAATCTGGCGGTCGCCGGGTCACGGACCGCGTCGGGCAAGCCGCTGGTCGCGGGCGACCCGCACCGGCAATACGAGATCCCGGGGATCTACACCCAACTGCACCTGACCGGCCCCGAGTTCGACGCCATCGGTTTCGCCGTCCCCGGCGTCCCCGCCTTCCCGCATTTCTGCCATACCGACCATGTCGCCTGGTGCGTCACCCACACCTTCGCCGATCTGCACGATCTCTATGTCGAGGAGTTCTGCGACGGCGGCGCGACCTACCGGACCAAGGACGGACCGGCGCGCACGGAGACGCGATCGGAAACCATCGCGGTCCGCGGTGGCGACGACCTGACGATCACCGTGCATGAGACCCGCCACGGCCCCATCATCGCCGGCGATCCTGCCACGGGGAAGGCGCTGGCGCTGAAATCGGCGCAACTGTTCGACACCGACCGTTCGCTCGACTGCCTGATCCCCATGCTGCGGGCGAAGACGCTCGACAGCTTTTACGACACCTCGGGGGACTGGGGCGTCATCGACCACAATGTGGTCGGCGCCGACCGTGACGGCCATATCGGCGTGCTGGTCCGCGCCCGCGTGCCGGAGCGCGACCCGGTGAACGGCTGGCTGCCGGTGCCTGGTTGGAGCGGCGATCACGAGTGGCGCGGCTATATCCCGTTCGAGCGGATGCCGCGGGAGATCGACCCCGACCAGGGCTACATCACCACGGCAAACAACCGGCCGGTGCCTGACGACCACCCCGACTATATCGCCACCGACTGCCACCCGACGACCCGCGCCAGCCGGCTGGCCGAGCGGATCGAGCGGGTCAGGGGGCTGACCGCCGGCGACATGCTGGATTTCCTGCGCGACACCGACAGCGGCCCCGCGCGCATGATCGCGGGCCGGATCCTGAAGGCCGACGTGGCCGACGGGGCGCCGCTACTGGGTGTCCTCGCGGCCTGGGATGGTCGCATGGATCCGGGTTTGACCGCCCCCACGATCTACACGCTGATCCGCCAGGAGATGACCCGGATCCTGGCCCGGCGCTCCGGCCTCGACCGGGCCTCGGCCCATGTTGCCGCGTCGCCGGCACCGGGCATTCCGGCACTGAATCAACTCTGGTGGACGCTGCCGAACCTGCTGCGCGCGAACGACGAAACCCTGCTTGGCGGCGCGAGCTGGGATGATGTGATCCGCGAAGCAGTGGCCACGGTCGCCGCCGGTCCGCAACCGGCCCCTTGGGGTGCGGCGCACCGTCCGGTCTTCGCCCATCCGCTGGCGCATGTCTTCCCCGGCGAGCCCGGCGTCGCCGCGCCACGGTCAGATCCCACGGGCGGCGACGGCGATTGCGTGCTGGCGACCGGCGGCTTTCCAGGTGGTGGGACGGTTTCCGTCTACGGACCGGTGGCGCGCTACGTCTTCGATCTCGCGGACTGGGACAACAGTCGCTGGATCGTCATGCATGGTGCGTCGGGACACGCCGGCACAGCGCATTACGAGGATCAGAACCCGCTTTGGGCCCGGGGCGAGATGGTGCCCATGGCCTACAGCGCCGACGCCGTCGCAGCGCATACCGCGACACGGACCACGGTGGTGCCGGCCTAACCCCCGCATCACGAAACCGCCCGCCGAACCAACAAGACCGGCACAGTGCGAATGTCGGCTCGAAGTCACGAAACTAGACAGGGAAACCAAGATGTTACAGCTATATTCACGCAAGATGCTCGGTGCGCTTCTGTTGGCGACCGCGTTGACCAGCGCCTCCGTCGCCCCCGCGATGGCCCAAAGCGAAACGCCAAAGACCGGCGGCACGATTACCTACGCAAACAATTCCGGGCCGGGTCAGCTCGACCCGCAGATGGCCGCGAGTCTGGTCGAGCTCGAGGTCCTGGCTCATGTCTACGAAGGTCTCGTCTCGATGGACGAGACCTACTCCGCCAAGCCGATGTTGGCCGAGAGCTACGACATTTCGGACGACGGCAGGACCTTCACCTTCCATCTGCGCAAGGGCGTGAAGTTCCACAACGGCGACGAGATGACCTCCGCCGACGTGAAGGCGACCTACGAGCGCTATGCGGAAGTCAGCCCGGGCAAGGGTGCGCTGGCCGATGTGAAGGAATACCGCACGCCGGACGCCTATACCTTCGTGATCGAGCTGAACAACCTGAACGCGGTGTTCATCGACAAGCTGAAGACCCCGGTCTATCCGATCTACATCATGCCGGCGTCGCAGCGGAATGCGCCGCCGCGCGGTACCGAGGTGATCGGCACCGGTCCGTTCAAGCTCGGTGAGTGGGTCAAGGACAGCCACCTGATCATCGAGAAGAACCCGGACTACAGCGCGCGCACGGATATGGGTGGTCCGAGCGGCTATGTCGGCAAGAAGGAAGTCTTCGTCGACGCGGTCCGCTACAACTTCCTGCCGGAGGCCAACGCCCGTGTTGCGGCCATGCAGACCGGCGAGGCGGATATCACGACCGCGCTGCCGCTCGATCTCGCCAAGCGCCTGGAAGGTGTCGAAGGCGTGACGCCGGTCACTGTCTTCCCCTACTGCCAGCAGTACCTGATTCTGCATTCGAGCCAGGCGCCGACCGATAACCGGTTGATCCGGCAGGCAATTCGCACTGCAACCGATGTGGATGATCTGATCATCGCCAGCGGCGAGGCGGCCAAGAAGAACTTCTCGATGGTCTATCCCAACGGCGAGTACTTCATCGGCGAGGCGAATGCCGGTTGGTACGACGCCGGCGACCCGGAGAAGGCCAAGGCGCTCCTGAAGGAAGCCGGCTACAAGGGCGAGGAACTGCTGCTGCAGACCAACACCAACTACGACTACATGCGGGACTCGCTGATCGTCCTGGGCGAGCAGCTCAAGGCCGCTGGCATGAAGGTGAAGCTCGACATCACCGACTGGACGACCAACGCCTCCAACATGCAGTCCGGCAAGGGCGGCTGGAACGTGTCGACCACCTCGTTCTGCTCGAATCCGATCCTGGGCCCGCAGCAGTGGGAGACGATGATCTATAACTTCCCGCATATCCAGAACAACAAGCCGCTCGATGACGCCTATGCCAAGTTCTACAGCTCGCTCAAGCTGGAGGACCGGGTGGCGGCATGGAAGGACATCGAGGCCGAGGTGCTGGACGGTGCGTACATGATCAAGGTGTCCGACCGCGGGTCGAACCGCGCGCTGTCGAACGACCTGAAGGGCTTCCGACCCTACAACATCAACCTCTTCTGGGGCATGTGGCTCGATCGTTGACCCGAGCATAATCCTCCGGACAGGACGGCGAACGGACGGTCTCTCCGCCCGTTCGCCCCAGTCCTTCACCCGCCCCGTCAGGAGCAGCCCCGAATGGCCAGACTGATCGCATTCCGCATCGCGCAGGCCATTCCGGTGATGTTCGTTGTGGCGGTCCTGACGTTCCTGCTGATGCATCTGCTTCCGGGCGATCCGGCGACGATCATCGCCGGCGACATGGCCGATCAGGCCGCCATCGCGCAGGTGCGCCACGACCTTGGCCTCGATCGGCCGGTGGCGATGCAACTCTGGCTGTGGGTCGCCAACCTTGCCCAGGGCGATTTCGGCACCTCGCTGATGCTGAACCAACCGGTGGCGGAGGCGGTTCTGGAGCGCCTGCCTGTGACCGGTTCGCTGGCGGTCGTCGCCTTCCTCATCACAATTCCGACCGGGATCGTACTGGGCGTGATCGCCGCCGTATGGCGCGACACCTGGGCCGACACAGCCGTCATGCTGCTGGCGCTCATAGGCGTGTCGGTGCCGAATTTCTGGATCGCCATCCTGTCGGTCATCCTGTTTTCCGTGACCCTCGGCTGGTTCCCCTCCTCCGGATACGTCCCGCTACAGGACGATTTCGGCAGGTGGCTGGCCTCGCTGATTCAGCCTGCCGTCGTGCTGGCGCTGTTCCAGATCGGCTATCTGGCGCGCATGACCCGCTCTGCGATGCTCGATGTGCTGGATCAGGATTACATCCGCACCGCACGGGCCAAGGGTGTCTCGATAACCATCACCGTCGCAAAGCACGCTTTCCGCAACACCCTGATGCAGGTCGTCACCGTCTCCGGCTACATCCTGTCGCTGCTGATCGGCGGCTCGGTGGTGATCGAGCAAATCTTCGCGATGCCGGGGATCGGCCGGCTGCTCGTACAGGCGATCATGGCCCGCGATTACCCGGTGGTCCAAGGCACGATGCTCATGCTCGGCTTCGCCTTCGTCTTCATCAATATCCTGATCGACCTGATCTACGCCTATGTCGATCCGAGGGTCCGGTATGACTGATCGCCTCGCCTCGCCGGCCGAGCCCCAGCCCGTCCTCTCGCCGGGCGCCACCCGTCGGCGCATCCTCATGCGGCGCCTATGGCGGCACCGGTCGTTCCGGATCGGGGGCGGGATCGTCCTGGCGATCGCCTTGCTCGCGCTCGCCGCGCCGCTGCTGACCAGCACCGAACCGACTCAGATGAACCTGCGCGCCCGTTTCGCGCCGCCCTCGGCCGAGTATCTGTTCGGGGCTGACAATTTCGGTCGCGACATCTTCACGCGTGTGCTCTACGGCGCCCGCATCTCCCTGTGGATCGGCTGCGCCTCGGCTCTGCTTGCCGCCGCTGGGGGAGCGATGGTCGGAATGGTATCGGCCTGGTTTCGCCCCCTGGATGGGGTGATCATGCGGATCATGGACGCCCTCTTGGCGTTTCCGGCGATCCTGCTCGCAATCGGCATCAACGCCGCGCTCGGGCCGCAGGTAACAAGCGTCATCATCGCCCTCGCCTTTGCCTACATTCCGCGTATGGCGCGGATCGTGCGCGCGGCCGCGTTGGTCGTCCGGGAACTGGACTATGTCGATGCCGCCCGGGTCAGCGGCGCCGGTGGTGCGCGCATCATCTTCCGGCACATCCTGCCGAATTGCATGGCACCGCTGCTGGTATCCGTCACCTTCGTGTTCGCCTATGCGATCCTGGCCGAGGCGGCGTTGTCGTTCCTGGGGATCGGTCCACCGCCGCCGGACCCCTCCTGGGGCAACATCATCGCCGAGGGTCGGGACTATTCGGTGCAGGCGTGGTGGATCATGCTGTTCCCCGGCCTGGCGATCAGCTTTTCCGCCCTCGGGATCAACCTGCTGGGCGATGGTCTGCGCGACGTGTTGGACCCGCGCCTGAAGGTCGAGGCCTGAGATGCTGGACGTAGCCAACCTCACCGTCGACTTCCGCGTGGATACCGGATGGATCCGATCGGTCGACGACGTCAGCTTCTCGTTGGATGCCGGCGCAACTCTCGGAATCGTAGGTGAAAGCGGGTCGGGAAAATCGGTGACCGCGCTGTCGCTCCTGCGCCTCCACAATGACCGGGCGACCCGGTTGTCGGGGCGTGTCTCCTTCGACGGGCAGGACCTGCTGGCCTTGCCGGAGCGACGCATGCGCGAGCTGCGCGGGCGCGACATCGCTATGATCTTTCAGGATCCAATGCACTCGCTGAACCCGGTGCTGACCATCGGTGAGCAGATCGGCGAGACGCTGCGCATCCATCAGGGCCTCGACCGTAAAGCGGCCCAGGTCGCCGCGGCGAACCTGCTGGACATGGTGCGCATCCCCGACGCCACGCGCCGGGTTACCGACTATCCGCACCAGCTTTCCGGCGGCATGCGGCAGCGGGTGATGATTGCCATGGCCATCGCCTGCCGCCCCAGGCTGTTGATCGCGGATGAGCCGACCACCGCCCTCGACGTCACCGTTCAGGCACAGATCCTGGAGCTGCTACGGGATTTGCGCGAAGAGATCGGGATGTCCGTGATCCTGATCTCGCACGACCTCGGCCTGGTCGCGGAATTCGCCGAACGGGTCATCGTGATGTATGCCGGAGAGCTGGTGGAGGACGCGCCCGCCCGGACGATCTTCGAGGCGCCAGCACATCCCTATTCCGAAGGGCTGCTGCGGGCGATTCCGTCCGCCGATGTCGATACCCACCGGCTCTACGCCATCCCCGGCCGCATCCCCGATCCGGGCAATCGCCCGCCCGGATGCAACTTCGAGCCGCGGTGCAGTCTGGCTCAGGCCACCTGCGCGGCATCCCCGCCGCCGCTAGACCCCATCGCACCCGAGCATCGTATTCGTTGCCCCATCCGCAGCGCGGCGAAGGAGGTCGCCGAATGACGGAGAAGCCGGACAACACCGCCCCGATCATCCGCGTCCGCAATCTGCAGTGCGACTTCAAGGTCGGCCCAGGCGGACGGGGCAAGCGCATCCTGCGGGCCGTGAACAATGCCAGTTTCGAGGTCATGCCGGGCGAGACCTTGGGGGTCGTCGGTGAATCCGGCTCCGGCAAGTCGACGATCGGGCGGATGTTGGTAGGGCTGCTTCCGGCAACCAGTGGCGAGATCGAGCTTTTCGGAGAGACCATTACCGGACCGACCGGCCGCCGAGCACTCGCCCGCGTTCGGCACCGGCTTCAGTTTGTTTTCCAGGACCCGCATGCCGCCATGAACCCGCGGATGCGCATCTCCGACATCATCGCCGAGCCGATCGACGTTCAGGGCGGTTGGTCACGGAAGGATCGCGCCGACCGGGTGGCTGAACTTCTTGAGCTTGTGGGCCTGTCTGCGGTCTTCGCCGACCGCTTTCCGCACGAGTTTTCCGGCGGGCAGCGCCAGCGCATCGTCATCGCCCGCGCCCTGGCGCTCGACCCGGACTTCATCGTCTGCGACGAAGCGGTCGCCGCCCTGGACGTGTCGATGCAGGCCCAGGTGATCAACCTGCTGATGGATCTGCAGGACCGACTGGGTCTGTCCTACCTCTTCATCGCACACGACCTTGCGGTGGTACGCGCGGTGTCGAGCCGGGTCGCCGTTCTCTATGCCGGCGAGATCGTCGAGCTTGCCGACAAGCGCGCGCTGTACCAGAGCCCCGGCCACCCCTACACCCAGGCGCTCCTCGCCGCGATTCCCCGTCCGCAAGTGGGCGCCCGCAAGCCGCCGATCCGCGGCGAGGTGCCGAGCATGCTGGACCGCCCTGCCGGCTGCATGCTCTGCCCGCGCTGTCCCAAGGCCTTCGATCGCTGCAAGGTCGAGGCGCCGGCTCTGCGCGAAGTCGCGCCGGGGCACAGTGTTGCCTGCCACCTGTTCGAAGGACCCTGACCGATGACCGATCTCGCCTGGCTTCCTGCGGCGCAGGCCGTCGCCCTGATCAAGCGGCGCGCGCTGTCGCCGGTCGAGTATCTCGATGCTCTGCTGTCCCGCGCCGAGGCGCAGGCCGACCGGCTTAACCCCTTCTCCCACGTTGCCGCCGACCGGGCCCGCACGGAGGCGAAGGCCGCCGAGGCGGCGGTCATGGCCGGCGGAGAGCTGGGACCGTTGCATGGGCTGCCGGTCCATGTGAAAGACCTGTTTCGCACCGAGGGCATGCTCACCGAGTACGGATCGGCTGTCCATGCCGGGAACATTCCCAGCGCCGACGACGTCCTAGTCCGGCGTCTGCGTGCCGCCGGGGCCGTGATCTTCGCCAAGTCCCACACCCCGGAATTCGGTCACAAGGGGCAGACCGACGGACCGCATTTCGGAACGACACGCAACCCTTGGGATCCTTCGCGGTATGCCGGCGGATCCTCCGGCGGCGCCGCCTGCGCCGTGGCGGCCGGAATTGGCCCCCTCGGCCTGGGCACGGATGGTGCCGGATCGATCCGCATTCCCGCCGCCGCCTGTGGCACGGTCGGCCTCAAGCCTTCCCCCGGACTGTTCCCGTTCGAGGATTCCGCCGACGCCTTCTACAGCTATGCGGCCGCGGGCCCGCTGTCGCGCACCGTCGAGGATGCCGGCCTGATGCTCCGTGCGATCGCCGGTCCCGACCCGAGCGACCCCTGGTCGCTTGGCGCCCCGACGCCGACTGTCGCCCGGGTCGGCGCCTCGCTTCACGGTCTGCGGATCGGCCACATCGCAAAATTCCACAACCGTCTGGTCTCCCGGGAGGTTGCGGCCCATACCCGAGCGGTCCTCGACCTGTACGCGGCGCGCGGCGCCCATATCGAGGAGGTGACGGAGGAGATCGACTGGATCGAGACGGAAGGCCGGATGGTCTATCAGGCGAATATCGCCGTTTCCGGAGCACCTCATCTCGACCGGTTCGGCGACCGGATGGACCCGGTGTACAAGGGCTTCATCGCCCGCGGCCAGGCCGTCTCGCTGGAGGCGTTCCGCAAGGCCCAGATCGCCCGCACCCGGCTGTACCGCCACGTCCAAACCCTGTTCGACCGCTACGACGTGCTGCTGACCCCGACGCTCACCCGCACCGCCCTCCCCGCCGATTTCGAGGCGCTCGACGGCCAGGTCATGGTGGACGGGGTGGCGAACGGACTGACCCGCGAGGGCATGTCGCCCTATTGCTATCCGTTCAATCTGACCGGAAATCCGGCATTGGCCGTTCCCTCGGGCTTCGCCGCGGACGGGCTGCCCACATCGGTGCAGCTCATCGGCCGCTGGTACGACGACATGACCCTGCTGGCGCTCGCCGGCGTGATCGAACAGGACCGGCCCTGGGCGGGTCGGACGCCGCCGGGACTCTGATCCCGGTCAGCGGCGGCGCGAGCCCTTCTTCGCCGTCGCTTCCTGCCGTTCATATTCCTTCAGGTGCTGCCGCAGGTTCTGCCCACCTTCCATCAGATCCATCCGGATCGCTTCCCGCAGGGCGTAGGCGTCCCGGGCCCGGAGCGCGTCCAGAACATTGAGGTGCTGGTGCCGGTCCGCATATGTGGGATGGGCGTCGGGGTAGAGGTCGCTCAGCAGCGGCCCAACCCGGATCCACAGCCCCTCCAGCACCTCGGTCAACGTCGGCATGCCGGAGCGCGTGTAGAGCCCGAAATGGAAATCGAAATTGGTCTGAAGCGCGGTGCGCCAATCGCCGGTCGCCTCGGCCTCGACCAGCGCGTCGTGGCTCGCCGCCAACTGGTCAATCACCGCGTCGTCGATATGGGGCAGTGCCCGTTCCGCCGCGAACGGCTCCAGATTCATCCGGATGTCCCGGATCTCCGTATACTCGGCGTAGCTCAGGCGCCGCACCCGGATGTAGTAGCGCGGCCGGATCTCGATCGCGCCCTCATGGGCGAGCTGGAACAGCGCCTCCCGTACCGGCGTTTCCGATGTTCCCATCTGCTGTGCGAGATTACGCACCTTCAATCGCTCATGCGGCTTCAGCTCGGCGCGCATCAGGGATTGTCGAAGCTTGGCATAGACAATTTCCGACAGGGACGAGGTTTCATCCTCGTCCGTCGGCAGGGGCGTCCGGTCGTCCATCTTGTCTCCACATTGGCTGCGCGGCAGCGCAAGCAGGGTCGACCGCATCCTGCGTGCCGTCAACGCGAGCAGCAGCGATGGATGCGAGCCCCAATAGTGATATATCAAAACGCATTGGCTCGACACCGCGAGAGGAGCCTGATGGCAGAGCGTTCCACCGCGACCGCCGCTTGCGCTTCGACATC
>JARGOG010000107.1 GCA_029212785.1 Thalassobaculaceae bacterium | reverse complement strand
GGTCTCGTCTCCGTCGCGCCGCCGGAATATGATAGCGGTCCCTGGGACAACGCCACCTGACGGTCGATGGACGTGCAACGCCGAAAGCAGCTCAAATCCATTGGCGACTACACCGATGCGGAAGGGCGGCTGCTGGCCGAGCGCGGGGCGAGCGACATCTCCGGCTGGACCTTCGACATGCGGGCCTGCCCGTATCGCGACGGGCGCCACGGACAGGCGATGAACGCCGACGGCCTGCGCCAGATTCGAGCCCATTGGGCGGCGGTGCTGCCGGCCATCCGAGTGCTCGAGCGGGACAATCGGGAACTGTTCGGCGACACCGTCGACCCGCTGACCCGGGTCCGACGCCTGACCCGGGTCCTGGGCTCGCTCCCCGAGTTCCTGGTGCTGTTCCACGGCACGCGAAGCGGCGATATCCCGGTTCTGGCCGCGGTGCTGTACAAGATCGCGCGCGGGATGAATTCGGTGATCAACCGGCTGACCTTCGACGAAACCCGCGCCGCCCGCGACGCGGTGACGATCGGCGCCGAGACGCTCTATGCCTATATCGAGCGCCACGACCTGCTGGTCGGTCGGGACGAGGTCTGCGCCGGGCCGAAGAACCAGATCGTCGATGTTCTGGCGGCCCTGTGCGGCCCGGACACTCCGACCGGCGAGGCCGCGGCCCCGCGGGCGTGCCCGCTCGGCGGGTTTCTCAGCGAGGCCCACCGGCGCCTGTCGGTCCGCTACGGCGTCGGTCTGTCGGATCATCTGCTGATCCGCCGCAGCTTTGCCGACACCTTTGCCGTCCTGGCCACCGCACGAACCGCGGTGGAACCCGATCCCCGTAGAACCCGCATGCAACTCGCCGGCATCCTCGCCCGACCCTGCGTCGTAACCCCGGACCTGGAGCCGCCGATGCTCGACAGCGTGATGGCGGAGTTCCGGCGGGTGCTGAGCGCTTTCGTCACCGCCGCTGCGGCGCCCGTGCCGGACGACCTGATCCGGCGGATCGACGCCCTCTGGCTCCGGGTGATGGCCGGACGACAAGGTGCGATCGCCGACATGGCCGCGGCCCTCGGCGTACAGCCGAGCGCCGCGATTCAGATCAGCGACATCCCGGAACGGGCCGACCTTGCGTCCGTCCTGACCGCGCCCGTCGAGTGACCTTCGAGCCGCGCCACAACCATCGCGGATGGCACCTCGGCCGGGTGATCTTGAATCGAAAGACATAATTGGCCGATAAGGCCGTTGGCGGTTACCATCGCCCGTCCGAATACCGCCGCGCGCGTGCTGGGGAAGGTGCTGGTTGGAGACCGGAGCAGAATTCTGGGTCGCTCTGTTTGTCGCGATCGGAGCCCTTGCCGTCGCGGTCTGGCTCTGGTGCCGACTGAACACGCTTGTCCCCGCCCAACGTCATGCCCACGAGGAACTCGACCGCCTGCGGTCCTTCATCACCGTGTCCTCGGACTGGACCTGGGAGCAGGACGATCAGTTTCGCTTCACCTACGTGTCCCAGTCGCTGGAGAACGTCCTCGGGCTCATCCCGGCATTCTGTATCGGCAAGACCCGCCGGGAGATCGCACCCGACTCCCTCGACCACCTCGCCTTCGCCGCGCACGAACAGCTCCAGGCTCGCCGGGCGCCGATCCGCAACCTGCGCATGCGCCACGTGCTCGATGACGGGGAGATCCGCTATGTCGAGATCGACGGCGACCCGGTATTCGACGAGGCCGGCAAGTTCCTCGGATATCGAGGAGTAGGCCGCGACGTCACGGTCCTGGTCGAAGCGGAGCGGGAGGCGACGGAGACCCAGCGACGCTTCCTGAGCGCCATCGAGGCGCGTTCCGAGGGGATCTCGTTCTGGGACCGGGACGACCGGCTGCGGCTCTACAACAGCGCCTATCTCACGCTTGCCGCGGGGGCCGAGAGTATCCTGCGGGAAGGGGTGCGCTTCGAGGACTATATCCGTGCATCGGTGAACAGCGGCGTCATCCCCGAGGCCGTGGGGCGCGAAGAGCAGTGGATCGCCACCCGGATGGCGATGCGCAAGCGGGCGCCGACCAGCCACGAGATGGTGCGCGGCGACCGCTGGCTGAAGGTCAGCGAGCTCAGGACCGCGGATGGCTGGCTCCTGCAGACCACGCTCGATATCAGCGACACCAAGGAGCGCGAGGCCGCCATGCGCCGCGCCGTCGCCGACGCGGAGATCGCCAACCGGGCGAAGATGGAGTTCCTGGCGGTCATGAGCCATGAGCTGCGCACGCCGCTCAATGCGATCATCGGCTTCTCCGATGTCATTCGGAACCGGGTGCTGGGCGACGCCATGGACACCTACATGCGCTATGCCGAGCACATCAACGAATCCGGCACCCATCTGCTGGCGCTGATCAACGATCTGCTGGATGTCTCGCGCATCGAGGCCGGGCGTCTGGAGCTCGAGGAGACCGGCTTCAGCGTCAACGAGCTGATGAGCGAATGCGCCCGGATGCTGCGGGTCCGTGCCGACGACAAGGATGTGGACCTCGCCGTGGAGTCCGAAGACATAGCACTTGCCCTGCATGCCGACCGCCGCGCGGTGAAGCAGATCATCGTCAATCTGGTCTCCAATGCGATCAAGTTCACGCCGGCGGGCGGCAAGGTGCGCATGCGCTTCGGCATCGACAGCCGCAAGCGTATCCAGCTCGTCGTCTCCGATACCGGCATCGGCATTCCCGCCGACCGCCACGACGTGGTGTTCCGGCCGTTCGAGCAGCTTGAGAACGCCCATTCGCGACGCCATGACGGCACCGGTCTCGGACTCTACATCACCCGCAATCTGACCGAGGCGCATAATGGCGCGATCCATCTGGACAGCGAGGTCGGCGAGGGCACGGTCGTGACGGTCACCTTCCCGGTGGAACGGACGATCAACCCGCCCGAAATCACGCCGATCGTGGTCCAGCGCGGCTCCGAGGTCGGCTAAGGCATCTTGTTTTAGAGCGTGCTGCGCCGGACATGCGCATCCGGCCGGCGGGTAATGTCAGGCTGCAGTGCGAGACCGAGGCCCGGCCCCGCGGGTGCCCGGATCCGTCCGTTCTCGACCGGCGGCAGCTCGGTCACCAATTCGCCGTACCAGCCGTAATAGAACGCCCGCACCATCTCCTGGATGAAGCAGTTGCGGGTGTGCAGCGCCAGATGCGTGGACGCGGTCAGCGCCACCGGGCCGGTACAGTCATGGAACGCCACCGGCACATGCCACGTGTCGCAGAGCGTGGCGATCTTGCGCCCCTCCGTCAGCCCGCCGCACCAGGTCAGGTCGGCAATGATGGTGCTGAGCGCGTCGAGCTCGACCAGATAGCGGAAATCGGCCTTGCCGCCCCGCGTCTCGCCGACGGCGATCGGGGACGTGGTGGAGCGGGCGACCTCGCCCAGCGAACCGAGATGGTCCATGAACACCGGATCCTCCACCCAGGCCGGCTCGATATCCTCCAGCGCCCGGGCGATCTTCACGGCACTCGGCCGGTTCCACATGGAATGCAGCTCGCACATGATGTCCATGCGGTCGCCGACGGCGGCGCGGATCTTCTCGAACGGCGCCAGGCCCTTCTTCAGGTCGGCGGCGGAGATGAAATGACCCTGGCTCGCCTCGGCGGCGTAGTCGAAGGGCCAGATCTTCATCGCGTCGATGCCCATCTCCAGCAGGGAATGGGCGAGCTCGTCGGCGCGGTTCAAGAAGGCCTCCAGATCCTCGTAGGGTCCCACCTCCGCGCCGATGCCGAAATTCGCCGTGCCCTGCACCGGCTTGTTGCGGACGTACTGGTAGCCCGCACAGGTGTTGTAGACGCGGATGTCGTCGCGGGTGGCACCGCCGAGCAACTGGTGGATCGGCTGGTCGGAGGCCTTGCCCCAGAGATCCCAGAGCGCGATGTCGACGGCGGAGCGGCCGCGCTGCTCGGCGCTGGCGCCGGTGAACCCGACATAGCCGATCAGATTGGCGTGGTGCCGCTCGATCGGCAGCGGATCCTGGCCCAGCAGATAGGGCGCAATGATGGCGTGGACATGGGCTTCGGCCGACTGCGCGCCATAAAAGGTCTCGCCAAGGCCGGTGACACCCTCATCCGTCTCGACATGGACCCAAAGCAGGTTCGGAAACTCGTCCAGGCGGATGGTCTCGATGCCGGTGACTTTCATCGTGTTTCTCCCTCATGCCGACAGTCCCGTCAGCTCCACCCCGTTGCCGTCGGGGTCGTTCATGTAGATGGACGGGCCGTCGCCGCGCGCGCCGAAGCGCACCCTGGCCTCCTGGCTGTCGACGCCTTTGGATGTCAGGTAAGCGCGGATCAAGGCCTCGTCGAAATGCGCGAGCTTGAGGGCGACGTGATCGACATTCGGGGCGCCGCCCGGCGCGGCGCCTCCAGCCTGTCCGAGTTTGCCGTTCATATCGACCAGATCGATCATCGAGCCGCCGGCATCCAGGTGCCACAGTCCGAGCGGCGCGTTGTGCTTCGCCACCTTGAGGCCGAGCACGTCGCGGTAGAAGACGAGCATCGCGTCGATGTTCTTGGCGCGGATCACGACATGGTCGAGACCGGCCAGGGCAAGGGGGTTGTCGGTCATGGAAACCTCCAGAGATCGATACAGAAGCTACGACCGCCCGCGGCCGCTGTCACGCCGTCAACGTTTGCCGAACACCGCGACCCAGACATGCGGGATGGTGAGCACGCCCTGGGGGATCGGACCCTTGCGGTAGGCGAGGCCGACCTCCTCGAACTCCCGCGCGTACAGGATCTCCGCGTGGCCCCTGCTTTCGTGCCAGGCCTTCACGGCATGCGCAGGCGACTCCTGTCCGGCGGCCAGGTTCTCGCCGACCCGCTCGAAATCGTAGTCCGTCATCTTGATCCGATCGACCAGCGTTCCGCCATCGGGGCTCTCATGGGCGAAATACGCCCGCCGCACCATGTCGTCGGCATGGCCGGCGGCAACCCGGGACAGGGCGTCGTTCAACCGGACCGGAGCCGCCCCCAGCCGTGCCCGCGCCCGGTTGATCTCACGCAGCAGGTCGGGCACCGCATGGGCGATCGGCGGCGGCGGGGCGGCCGCCACGATGACCGACCAGGCGGCGGCGGTAATCCGGCCGTCGGCAAGCCGGAACATCTTCTCGTGATAGCCGATGCCGATCCGTACCTCACCCGGCGCCAGCAGCAGCTCGGACATCGCCTCGGCGTTAAGCAGGGTGCCGGCCGTGCCCCAGGCCTCGGGCAGTCCGCTCATCGCCATGGCACTGAACCCGGTGGCCTGGAACCCGACCCGTTTGAGCCAGGTATCGGCGCTGACCCCGTCCGGGGCGGTGACGTTGACATAGCCGCGCGCCGCCATGTCGCCGACATGCGCCCGCGCCGCCTGCATCAGCGCGGGATGCTCGACCAGCGCCGGCAGGCCGCGCTGGCGGCGGTCCTCGTTCAGCTCCCGGATCAGTTCCGCCGGCGCGTCGGCCAGGGCCGGCAGGGATGCGACCAGCGCGCACAGGACCAGCGCGACCCAGACGAGACCGCGGAGCGGAGATATCGGCGGACGCAGACCCAAGGCGGCCCTTACGGAATGACCTTCATGTCGCGGAACTCCTGGAAGATCCGCGTGAACATCTCGTCGGTGCGCTGGCAGTCGTGGAAGCCGTGCAGGCGCAGCTTGAGGGTGTCGGTCATCACATCCCAGTCGGTGCCGAACACATAATCGGCGAACGGCCAGGCGGCGACGTCCTTGTAGGCTATCTTCTGCAACCCGTGTTTCTCGACGATGCTGTCCCACAGCGGTCCCTTGTCGGCCATGAAGTCAGTCAGGGATATGGTCTGCAGATCGCCAACCTCCATGTCGAAGAACTTCGCGAACTGCCCCCACACGTTCTTCCAGCGGAAGAAGTCACCATTGGTGATGTTGAACGTGTTGTTGGCCGCGTTCGGATCGGTGCCGCACCACACCATGGCATTGGCCAGATGCTGGTTGTCGCAGACCTGATAGACCGCCTCGTAGGCGCCGGGCTTGCCGGGGAAGCGCAGCGGCAGGCCGAGCTCCTTGGAGATCGTCGCATAGACCGCGATGCAGGTGGTGATGTTCATCGGATTGCCGAGCGCGAAACCGCAGACCGTCTGCGGACGCAATGCCGACCACGTCCAGTTCTTGCCCGTCTGGGCGGCGCGCAGCCACATCTCCTGGTCATAGTAGAAGTTCGGCAGCATGTGCGGTGGGTCGGTCTCGCGGGCCGGCGTCTTGAACGGACCCAGATGCGAGCCGTACCACTTGTTGCCCTCGATCAGGTGCACATGCTCCAGCACCGGGGAGGCTTTTTCGATCGGCTCCACCGCGTTGACCAGCATCGCCAGGTTGGGGGCGGAATGCTCGGCCCAGGTCGGGCGGGCCTGGAAGGCGCAGTAGAAGATATGGGTCACATCCTCGAGACCGCCGAGCTTCGCCTCGGCATCGGCCCGGTCCAACAGATCGACGGAGATGTAGGAGGCCGCACTGTCGAAATTGGGCGCGCGACGCGATAGGCCGACGATCTCCCATCCTCCGCGACGGCCCAGATCCTCGATCAGCTTGCGGCCGATGACGCCAAGCGCGCCGACGACCACCGCTTTCTTCTTTCCGGCCATGCCTCACTCCCTGGATTCGCTTTGTTTGTTGGCCGGCATGGTGGCCGCGACGGGTGGCGAGGGTCAATGGATGGAGTTGCTCTCGGCTCAGGTCACGCGCGCACTATTCCGTGGAGCCGCGGGTCGGAACATGGGAGGGTCGCTTGCGTCCCCCAGCAGCATGAAGGTCTTCGAGCATGTTCAGACTGCTCCTTCTGACCGCCCTGCTGGCATTTTCCGTTGGCGCCCACCCCGCCGCCCCGGCTATGGCGGAAACTCCGGCAGCAAGCCCGGCGGACACCGAAGCGGCCTTGCGAGAGATCATCGGAGAACTGAGAGACGAGACGATCGTCGGCAAGCGATACTCCCCGACTCTGAGCAAGGAGATCGGGCGCCAACGCGATCTGATCTTCCCGACCCTCAAGGCGGCCGGGCCTTTGAAGGCGCTGAAGCATCTCTCGTCCTCCCACTCCACACCGGGCCCGCGGGTCGATCAGTTCATCGCGGAGCATGAGAATGCGAGCTTCGTGTGGACCATCTCCATCGACCCCGACGAGACCATCACCCTCCTGCTTCTGGCACCGAAGGACGACGTCACGACGCCCGAACAGGAGCAGTCGGCAAGCGCCGGGGCAACGCTCACGGAAATCATCGGCGAGTTGAGGGAGGAGAAGATAGTCAACGGCCGTTACTCCGCCGCGCTCACCGAGGAGATTGAGCGTCAGCGCGCGTTTCTCTTCCCGACCCTCAAGGCGGCCGGGCCGCTCAAGAGCCTCCGGTTCCTGAACGCCACCCCCTCAGGGTCCGGCCACAGGATCGACCAGTTCCTCGCCCAGCACGTGAGCGCCAGCTTCCTGTGGACCATTTCGCTGGATGACGCGGGCGTCGCCGACCTTTTGCTGGTGCAGCCGGCCGGCTAATAGGCGATATCGATCGTGCGTGGTGTCGGTACCTGGCGCCACAATGGCCAGTAGGCATCCCAGGCGACGTCGTTGATCAGATAGAAGGAAACATCGGCAACTGCGCTGATCGCGGCGAATCCGGCCGCCGTCATCGGATCGGCGGTGAACATCAGGCCGAGCGCGTAGTTCTTCGCCGTGCTGACCACCCGGTAGCTGACGGTGCGCGCCGCCAGCGTCCAGCCGCCGAGCGGGCGCGGATCGTCGAACCCCAGATCCCACGTCGTTTCGTGGCTGTAGTAGGCCGCCGTGGACAGGGCGGCGTTCGTCAGCAGGAATGCGGGTGCGGCCGCCGCCGTCCCACCGAGCACGACCCCGTATAGAAAGACGTCGAAACCGTTCGCCATCAGTTCATAGGTCGCGGTCTTGTAGAGGTTCCGCTCCCACACCTCCGACGCTGGAATTTCCACGAAGGACGACTGCGAGGAGGTCGATTGCGCCGTCGCCCGAGCGGCAGTGCCGAGCCCGAGCGCCGCGAGCAGAAGGGAGAGGAGGACAGCCGCCCGCACCGCCGTCAGCCGGTCACGTAGCGGATGGCGACAACCTCGATTTCTCTCGGCCCCTGAGGGGTGTAGACGGTGACCGCGTCGCCGACCTCCGCCTTCATGAGCGCCTTGGCGACCGGCGAGATCCAGCTCACCTTGCCCGCCTCGGTATCCGCCTCGTCGACACCGACGATGCGGATTGTGTGTTCGCTTTCCGTGCCGTCGTCATGCAATTCGGCATAGGTGACGGTCGCGCCGAAGAACACCTTGTCCAGATGGGTTTGCCGCGACGTGTCCACCGGCTCGGCGGTATCGATGCGCTTGGAGAGATAGCGCATGCGTCGATCGATCTCGCGCAGACGCTTCTTGCCGTAGATGTAGTCGCCGTTCTCCGAACGGTCGCCGTTGCCCGCGGCCCAGGACACCACCTCGACCACCTTCGGGCGTTCAACCGAGCGCAACTGCTTCAATTCGGCGCGCAGCGCCTCCAGCCCTGCGGGCGTGATCAGGTTGCGCCCCATCTGGGCGTCGAGCGCCTCCTCGGCGTCGTCATGCACCTCGTCGGTCTCGTCCCAGCCGTCGAGTCCGCCCTCGTCTTCTTTCACGAATGCCTTGTTCATGACCCCATCCTAGCGGCACACGCGCCTGGATGACAGCACCCGCGCCAGCGCGCACACTACCGCGATGAGCCCGCTCGATCCCGCCGCACCGCCGATCCCCCCAGCCGCTATGCCCGCGGCCCGTTTCGACCGCGGGGTCCATTGGCGCGCGAAGATCGGCTATCTGCTGCTGGCCACCGAGCAGACGGTGCAGGACGACATCATGGCGCTGCGCCCCGAAGGGGTCGGCGTTCACGTCACCCGCCTCGCCATTGCGGACCTGATCACCGTGGAGACCCTGGCGGCGCAGGCCGATCTGCTGGCCGACGCCTCCCGCCTGCTGCTGTCGGACGGGTCACTGGACGTGGTCTGCTACGCCTGCACCTCCGGCAGCCTGGTGGTCGGCGAGGACCGGGTGTTCGACGAACTTCGGCGCGGTCAGCCCCAAGCGGTGCCGACCTCGATCATCACCGGCGTGATCGCCGCCCTCCGGGCGGTTCAGGCCCGGCGGCTGGTGGTCTGCACGCCCTATGTCAAATCGGTGAACGAGGCCGAGATCGCCTATCTGGAGGCGCGCGGCTTCACGGTGGAAGCGCTGTACGGGCTGGAACTCGAGAAGGACAGCGACATGGTCCGCCTGCCGCCGGACTTCCTGGCCGCATACGCCGCCGCCGCATCCGCCCGCCACCCCGACGCCGATGCCGTGTTCTTCAGTTGCGGCGCGATGCGCAGTCTGGGCATCGTGGACACCCTCGAACGCGCACTCGGAAAACCGGTCATCGTCAGCAATCAGGCGATGATCTGGGACTGCCTGCGCAAGGCGGGGATCGACGACCGGCTCCAGGGCTACGGCCAGTTGTTCTCCGTGGCATAAATCACCGTCTGTCGAGCCAGGACCGCACGCCGCATCCGAGCCATCCTCCCCTTAATTCCCTTCAGTCAATGGAGGGAGCGATGGCGCGACTGGTCACGATCGGAGATTCGGTCTCACAGGGGTTCATGTCCGCCGGTGCGGCGCAGACTCAGCAAAGCTACAGCACGCTGCTGGCGCGCATGATGGAACTGCCGAACTACCGGATTCCCGAATGGCCCCATGGCGGAATCCCGATCAACGGCGAGGCTCTGCTTCGTCATCTCTCCAAATACTATGGCGCCGACATCTGGGGGCCGTTCGAGTGGTCCGGCGCCGCGCTGCGGATCAGGGATTTCCTCGACAATCTGGAAACCTACTACGAGCGTGGACAGGGCGACTTCCTGAAACCCTACGCGAGCGGGGTGCGCAGCTTCCACAACCTCGCCTCGTTCGGCTTCACCGTGGCCGATGCCTGGCAACTGACACCGGAAATCGCCCTGGACCAGCTTCTGGCGGGCGAGAACAAGCCGTTCGAGGACCAGGCCTTCGCCACCCCGAGCAATGCCTTCTACCGCAGCGCCTTCCGGGTCCTGAACCCGTCCGCCGATCCGGCGCTGAACGCCATGAGCCAGATCGAATGGCTGCGCCACTACGCCGAGCGCGACCCGGACGGGGTCGAGAACGTGGTCCTGTTCCTCGGCGCCAACAACGCGCTCGGCACCGTGCTGCACCTGGAAGTGCGCGAGGACCTGACGGACATCGCCGCCTACGAGAAGGCCGACCATCGCGCGCGGATGAACATCAACCTGTCGACCCTCGAGCAGTTTGAACTGGACTACGCCGAGCTGCTGGACCGGATCGTCGACATCCTCGACACCGACGCGCACCACGCCAAGGCGCCGGGCTGGCAGGTCTTTCTCGGCACCGTCCCGGCCGTCACCATCGCGCCGATCGCCAAGGGGTTCGGTGCCACGGAGCGGGTGACCGATCCGTTCGGAGTCGTCGCCGACGGGGCCAACTACTACGCGCGGTATTCCTACGTGATCCTGGAGCAGGACGCGGTGATGAGCGGCGATCCGCCCGCCCTCACCCGGGACCAGGCGATCGAGATCGACACCCGCATCGCCGGTTTCAACACGATCATCCGCCGGCTGGTGGCCGAAATGAACGCCCGGCTCGACCGACCGCGCCTGCATGTCGTCGATACCGCCGCCGCCCTGCTGCGCGCCGCCATCAAGCGCAACGGCGGCCGGCCGACCTATGATTTCCCCCAAGGTCTGCTCCAGGCCTTCCGCAGCGACGAGGTACTGCGACGCTACGACAGCGGCCGCGCGATCGTCGATCTGCCGGGCGGCCCCGCTCTGATCCCGACCACGAAGTACTATCGGGCCGAAAATGACCGGGTCTACGAGGGCGGGCTGTTCAGCCTGGACGGGGTGCATCCGAGCGCCATCGGCCAGGGTATCCTGGCCGACGAGTTCGCCGGCGTGATGCGGGCCAATGGCGTGCATTTCCGCAAGCGGCTGAACTGGCCGGGAATCGTGCGCAGCGACGCACTGAGCTGGCGGCCGCTGAACCTGATCGAGGAGATCTTCCAGCACTCGAAGCTCGCGACCTTCATCTTCAGCGCGCTGCGTACCCGGCCGGAGAAAACGGAACGGCCACAGCCTTAATTTCCCGCTCTCAAACGACGTCCTGGGCGCGCCTGCGCGATCCGGAACGTCGTTTGAGGGTGAGAGCGCGAAGTCCGAGGATCGGAGGGCGAGACGCTGCCCCTACCCCTCGATGCCCATCAGCGAATTGGCGAAGGCACGGGCCTCGAAGGGGCGGAGGTCGTCGGGCCCCTCACCGACACCGACGGCATGCACCGGCAGGCCGACACTCTGGGCCAGCGCCACCACCACGCCGCCACGGGCCGAGCCGTCGAGCTTGGTGACCACCAGACCGGTGATGTCGACCATCTCCTTGAAGGCTTTCACCTGGGCATGGGCGTTCTGGCCGACGGTCCCGTCCAGCACCAGAACCGTCGCGTGCGGGGCGGACGGGTCCTGCTTCTTGATGACCCGCACCACCTTGGCGAGTTCATCCATCAGCAGGGTCTTGTTCTGCAGCCGGCCGGCAGTGTCGATCATCAGGATGTCGCTGCCCGCCGCCTTGGCCTCGGCGAGCGCGTCGAAGGCAAGCGCGGCCGCGTCGGAGCCGTGCGGCTTCTCGATCACCGGCACATTGGCCCGCTCGCCCCAGACCCGAAGCTGTTCGATGGCGGCGGCGCGGAACGTGTCGCCGGCGGCCAGCATCACCGACCTGCCTTCGCGGGTCCACTGATGCGCCAGCTTGCCGATGGTCGTGGTCTTGCCCGACCCGTTCACCCCGACCATCAGAACGACAAAGGGCGTGTGGCCGACCGGGTCCAGCGGCTTGGCGACGGGGGTGAGGATCTCGGCGATATCCTCGGCGAAGGCAGCGCGAACCTCGTCGCCGGTCACTTCCTTGTCGAACTTTTCACGCGCCAGATTGGCGGTCAGCTTCATCGCCGTCTCGACCCCGAGATCGGCGGTGATCAGCAGTTCTTCCAGCTCCTCCAGCGTCGCATCATC
>JARGOG010000106.1 GCA_029212785.1 Thalassobaculaceae bacterium | reverse complement strand
AACGCAAGTTCCGCCACAAGCTGAACTGATCAGCGGCGGCGAGATCCGCTCACCCTCTCGCGTTTCTCAATCCCGCGCATCGTTACCTCACGCATTCGGGCGTTTGGCGAGTACCGCGTCGGCCAGGACGTCGATCTCGGCGATATGGTTGTAGATCTGGCTCGAGACCCGGACATACAGGCCGCCCGCCAGTGGATTGATCCTGGTCTGGATCCGATCCTCCTTCAGCAGGCGCATGCGCAGGTCGTAGGCGGTCTCCGATCCGCTGCCATAGCCGTCGGGTAGGCGGACCATGACCATCGAGCCCACCATGCTCTCCGGCTGTCCCATCTCGGTTCCCCAGGCGCCGGCGAGACGCCGTCCGGCCGCCAGTGCCAGGGCGTGGTTGTGGGTACGGATCGCTTCGACGCCGAACCTGTCGACGAAATCGAGGGCCGCCGGCAGGGACTGCTGAGCCGAGCCGTCGCGGGTGCCGACCCAGTCGAACTCCTCATGGAAGCCGCTGCCGTAACCGTGGCTGATCACCGCCGGATGCAACCGGTCTATCACCCGTCGCCCTGCCCACAGGAACGCGCATCCCTTGGCCGCGAACATCCATTTGTGGCAGGTGCCGGTGTACCAATCGGCATCGAGACCGGCGATGTCGAGCGCCATCATGCCCGGCGCGTGGGCGCCGTCGACCAGGACCAGCGCGCCGGCGTCGCGGGCCGCCTCCGTCATGGCGGCGACCGGCAGGGCCAGGGCCGTCGGCGAGGTGACGTGATCGATGATCGCCACCCGCGGCCGGCTTTCCGCCACCGCCGCATCGAAGGCGGCGAGCGCCTGCTCGGGCGCCTCGGCCGGGAAGGGCAGGGTCCATTCGGCGATTTCCGCCCCGGTCATCGAACACACGAAACGCACGGTGTTGCGCACCGCACCATAGGTCTGGTCGTTGATCAGGATGCGGTCGCCCGGCTTCAGGTCGAGGGAGCGCAGGATCGCGTTCACCGCCTGGGTCGGGTTCTCGACCAGGGCGATGTCATCGGCCGCGGCGCCGACATAGGGTGCCAGCCGCGCGGCGGCGGAACGCAGCGCCGGACGGAAGTCGAACTCCATGAACCGGCTCGGCTCCGCTTCCATGCGGTCGCGCCAGTCACGCTGCGCCTGCAGCACGGCGCGCGGCGTCGCCCCGAAGGAGCCGTGATTGAGATGAACGGGTCCGTCTTCCAGTTGGAAGAGCGGGCGGAGGTCGGCGCCAAAGGCGGAGGGAACGGTCGTCATGGCGAAATACTGCAGTAGGGCCGTACCCGCCGCCAAGGGCTACTTCGTCCCGGTGACAATGAAACGGCGCCATAATTTCGCCGAAACCTGCCGGTAATTCGGATGGTTGAAGAATCGGCGAAAGTCAGGAGCGGTGATTGTGCGCGCCCGCCGCTTGGCGCTATGCTGGCGGTCGATTTTGCAGTGCACATTCTTTGCGCCCCGGAGGCTGGCGGGAAGCGGCGTCGCACCCTACATCTCCGAGATTGAGAATCCGCAGTTCCGCGCAGAGGAGGCCGCCGCAGATGGCGCCCAATACCAAGGTTTCGATGTTCTCCCGGCTGCGTACCTATTTCTTCGCCGGCGTGCTGGTCACGGCCCCCATCGGCATCACCCTGTATCTTGCCTGGCTGATCATCGACTTCATCGACAACCAGGTGAACCCGCTGATCCCGGCCCGGTACAATCCGGAGACCTATCTCCCGTTCTCGATCCCGGGTCTCGGGCTGATCGTCGCCGCCATCGTGCTGACCGTGATCGGCGCGTTCACCGCCGGGCTCGTCGGCCGCTGGTTGGTGAGCCTTTCCGAACGTCTGATGGCCCGCATGCCGGTGATCCGCAATGTGCACAGCGCGCTGAAGCAGATCCTGGAGACGGTTCTGGCGCAGCAGTCCAAGGCGTTCCGGCAGGTGGTGATGATCGAGTATCCGCGCCGCGGCATCTGGGCGATCGGCTTCCTGACGGGCGACACGGTCGGCGAGGTGCAGAACCTGACCGAGGACGAGACCGTCAACGTGTTTCTGCCGACCACGCCGAACCCGACCTCCGGATTCCTGCTGTTCGTGCCGCGCGGCGACTGCCACGAACTGTCGATGACGGTGGAGGAGGGGATCAAGATGGTCGTCTCCGGCGGTATCGTCACGCCGCCTGACCGCCGGCCGAAGGAAGAACGCGATACGCCGCGTATCCCGGCGGCTTCGGCCGAGGACCCGGAAGGACCGACGCGCCGCTCCGACGCCGCCTGAAACCAGCGAGCCCATACAACAGTCAAAGAGACCACTGACCGGGAGGAGACGCGCGCATGACCGATGCGGTGATGGCGGTATGGGGCGACACAGCGCCCGCAGGCGATGCCGAGTTCAGCGAGTGGTACCACCGCGAACACATTCCGGAGCGGGTGGGCATGCCGGGGTGGCGCAACGGCCGGCGCTACCGCAAGATCGGCCGCGGCAAACACAGGTACCTGGCGGCCTATGACGTCGAGCGGATGGCCTGCTTCGACGATCCGGCCTATCGCCACGCGCTCGACCATCCGACCGAGTGGACGACCCGGATGATGGTGCATTTCCGCAATTTCGTGCGCGCGACCAGTCGGGTCCGGTTCTCGAGCGGCGAGGTTCTGGGATCGGTGATCGCGACGGTGCGCTATGCCCCGGGGACGGGCGATCCGGAAGCGATCGCCCGCTGGCTCGCCGGCACTGCCCTCCATGACCTGCGCAACCGCGAGGGGGTCACCCGGGTGCAGCACTGGGAGGCCGATATGGGCCGGTCGCTGGCCAAGACCAGCGAACAGGCGATCCGCAAGGACAAGGACGGCGAGGCGCCCTTCACCGCGATCATCGAAGGCACCGATCGGGCGTTCGTCGAGGCGGCGCTGACGGAAGCGGGGATCGTCGATGGGCTCCTCGAGCGCGGCGCCAGGGATGTGGATGCCGGTCTCTACGCGATGCTGTTCGCGCTGCACGAGTGATGCGGGCCGGCCCCAATTACCCCGCCATCTCGCCGAGCCGCTTGTACAGGTAGGTTCGGCTGATCCCCAGCGCCTCGGCGGCGCGTTTCTTATTGCCGTCGGCCCGCTCCAGGGCTTCGCGGATCAACCGTTGTTCCAGGGCGCGGAGCTGGGTCTCCAGTGTCGTTGCCGGGTCGTCCCGAGGTTCCTCGCCAACCAGATCCGGCAAATCCGCCGGGGTCAGTTCCTCGCCGTCGCAGAAAATCGCGGCCTTCTGCACCGTGTTGAACAGCTCGCGCACATTGCCGGGCCAGGCATGGGTGGATAGTAGCGCCATGGCATCGGCGCGCACGCTGCGGGCCGGCAGGTTGTGCCGCTTGGCCGTGCGGGCGAGGAAGGTCCGCACCAGCGCCGGAATGTCGCCCGCCCGCTCGCGCAGCGGCGGCAGCCAGAGCGTGATCGCGCCGATCCGGAAATACAGGTCGGCGCGAAAGCCCTCCTCCTCGATCATCCGCTCGACCGGCCGGTTGGTGGCCGTGACGAGCCGGAAATCGGCGCTGCGCGACCGGTGGCCGCCGAGACGTTCGAAAGTGCCTTCCTCCAGCACCCGCAGGACCTTGGCCTGGATGTCGATCCCCATGTCGCCGATCTCGTCGAGGAACAGGGTCCCTTTGTCGGCGATCTCGAACTTGCCGCCGCGGCCGCGTTTGTCGGCGCCGGTGAAGGATCCCGGCTCGTAGCCGAACAGTTCCGCTTCGACCAGGGTCGCCGGCAGCGCGGCGGCGTTCAGGATCACCAGCGGCTTGGCGGCGCGGTTCGACTGGCCGTGCAAGGCGCGGGCGACGAGTTCCTTGCCGGTACCGCTCTCGCCGCGGATCAGCACCGAGATGTCCAACGGTGCCACCCGGGCGATATCGGCCTTCAGCTTCCGGATCGGCGGGCTGTCGCCGATGATCGCCTCCAAGTCGGCGGGACGGGGCCGCATCTCCTCCAGTTCCCGGCGGTAGTAGTCGACCTCGGCGCGCAGCTTGGCGATCTCGCGTCCGAACTCGAGCGCCTGATCGGGTCCTTTGAACATGACCTGGCCGATGGCGCCGACCGTCTCTTCTCCGTGGCTGATGGGAAAGCGGCTGACGATCCGCGCGACTCCGTTCATCTCCTGTAGCCGACCGATCTCCGCCCGACCCGAGCGGGCCACCTCCGGAAGGCGGGTGTTCTCGATCACCTCCGCGGCGGGCAGGCCCAGTCCTTCGCCCCGCGTCATGCCGAAGAACCGGGCGTGGACCGGGCTGACCCAGCGCAGCAGGCCCTGCGCGTCGACCACGGTGATCGCCTCGTATGGGTTGGTGAGGAAATGGGCGAGGATCTCATGGGCGAAGTCGACGCTGGCGGCGAAATCCACCACCGGGTCCTCGCTGCCCGCCGGCCAGACCAAATGCAGGGCGACGCCGTCGCCGGAGCGCCGCGACAGCACCGACCAGACCGTGTCGCCGAGATCGACACTCCAGATCCGTCGGGCCGGATTGGCGGCGGCCAGGGCCCGGTCGACGGCGTCGGGCAGGCGCGGCCCGTCGGAAAACAGCGGGGCGCCGTCGGCTTGCAGGAGGCGTATGCTGGGTGGTGTGTCCATGATGCGGACAGTAGAAAACCAGCATGTCCGCGTCGAGGACAGTTTTGCCTGCCCGTCCTCGGGTTTCCGCCGGTTTCCGGACTGGCATGGCGGTTGCCCTGTATCGGGTTGGAGGAAATGACCATGCCTGATGACCGATTGCCGCTGGACGACCTGCCACCGGCCCCGAGCGGCGCGCCATTCGACCTGCTCGACGGTGTGCGGGTGCTGGACCTGACGACGTCCATCGCCGGCCCATACGCCACGCTGCTGCTGGCCGACTATGGCGCCGACGTGGTGAAGATCGAGCGACCGGGCAGCGGCGACGACGCCCGGGCCTGGGGGCCGCCGTTTCTCGACGGCGACTCCCTGTGGTTCATGTCGGTCAACCGCAACAAGCGCAGTGTAGCCATCGACTACACGGCCGAACCCGGCCGCACCCTGTTCGAGAAGCTGGTGGCCGCCGCCGACGTGGTCGTGCTGAACCAGGTGCCGCGGGTGCAGGAGAAGCTGAAGACCGACGCGGCGACCCTGCAGGCCTTGAATTCCGGGCTGATCGTCGCTTCCGTCACCGGCTTCGGCTTGACCGGCGCGCGCAAGGACAAGCCCTGCTACGACCTGATCGCCGAGGGGTATTCCGGGGTCATGGACCTGACCGGCGAGGCTGACAGCCCGCCGCAGAAGGTTGGCACGCCGGCCGCCGATCTGCTGGCCGGCCACGACCTGGCGCTTGGCGTTGCCGCCGCCCTGGTGCGCAAGGGGCGTACCGGACAGGGGGCGGTGATCGACGTGTCCATGGTCGAGAGCATGACCCGCTTCATGGTGCCGCGCATCGCCAGCTATCTGGGCTCCGGCAACGTGCCGGCGCGCTCGGGCGCGCGGGACAGCGTGATCGCCATCTATCAGGTGTTCGACACCGCCGACGATCCGATGACACTCGGCCTCGGCAACGATGCGATCTGGCGCCGGTTCTGGCAGGCGGTCGGCACGCCGACGCGCGGCGACGACCCGGCGACGGCGACCAATATCGGTCGCCGCGAGGTCCGCTCGGAACTGGTGGCGGAGATCCAGGCGATCCTGAAGACTCGCCCGCGGGGCGAATGGCTCGACCTGTTCGACGCCAACAAGGTGCCGGCCGGCCCGATCCAGCGGGTGGACGAGGTCTGCGCCGATCGCCACCTGCATGAGCGCGGCTTCCTCTATACGATCGCGCGCGACGGCAAGCGCCCGTCGCCCCAGGTCGGCACGGGCGTGCAGATCGACGGTCAGGCCAACACGCCGCGCCGCGCGCCACCGGACCTGGGCGCCCACGAGACAGAAATTCGCGCCGACTGGCTCGGCGAAAGCTGAACCCGGCGACGACACGCACACATCCCAAGGGAAGACACACGCATGTCCCAGACGTTCGAGACCATCCTGTACGAGGAAGACGGCCCCATCGGTTGGATCACCATCAACCGGCCCGATGACGGGAACATGTTCACCCCCGTCACCTGCATCGAGATCCGCGACTGCATCGAGGCGATCCGCCGCGAGACGCGCACCCGCGTGGTGGTGCTGACCGGTGCGGGCGAGAAGTTCTTCTGCATCGGCGGCCGCAAGGACGGCATGGAAGACACCGCCCTCTATGCCGGCGTGCTGCCGACGCTGGAGATGTACGACGCCATCGACAAGCTGCAGAAGCCGGTGATCGCCATGGTCAACGGTTTCGCGGTCGGCGGCGGCAACGTGCTGCACACGGTCTGTGACCTGACCATCGCCAAGGAAAGCGCGGTGTTCCGCCAGGTCGGCCCGATGATGGGCAGCTTCGATGCGGGTTACGGCACCTGGTATCTGGAAGATGCCATCGGCAAGAAGCGGGCGAAGGAGATGTGGTACACCAACCGCAAGCTCTCCGCCGCCGAGGCGCTCGACTGGGGCCTGATCAACCGCGTGGTGCCGGATGACACGCTGCGCGCAGAGACCCGCGAGTGGGCGCTATCGATCTCCGAGCGCGGTCCGATGGCGCTGGCGGGCATCAAGCACGCCTTCCTCGCGCGTCACGGCGGCGTCGGCGGCCTGGGCCGCGTCTCCCACGACATGCTGTTGAAGCTCTACCTGAAGACCGAGGAGAGCCAGGAGCTGTCCAAGGCCTTCGGCGAGCGCCGCAAGCCCGATCCGGACAAGTTCGGCCACTGAGGGGCGGCCTCATGAGTCGGCTTCTCACCCTGCACGACCCGGCGACGGCACGGCACTACTACGAGGCCGGGCTGTGGCACGACGAGACCTTCTACGCCCTGCTGGCCAAACACGCCGCCTCCCGGCCCGAGGCGAAGGCGGTGCGGGACTCCGCCCGCCATCTGAGCTGGGCCGAGTTGAAGGCCTGGGTCGACGCCATCGCCGACTCCCTGCTCGAGGCCGGGGTGGTCGCCGGCGAACGGGTGGCGCTGTGGGCGTCCAACCGGGTCGAGGTCGTCGCGGCGTTCCTGGCGTGTTCGCGCAACGGCTATGTCTGCAACCCGTCGCTTCACCGCAACTACACAGTGGCGGAGATCACCGGCCTGCTGGAGCGGGTCGGCGCGACGGCCGCGCTGGTCGAGAGCGGATGGGGAGCGGATACCGATCGGCACGATCCGGTGGCGGCACTCCAGGGCCTGGAGTCCATGCGCAAGGTCTTCGTCCTGCCGCCGGAGCGTGCGGAGGGGGACCTGCCGAATATAGGCACGGCCCCGCGTACCTTGCGGGCGCCGGACCCGAACCCGGACAGCGTGTGCTACCTGGCCTTCACCAGCGGCACGACAGGGCGACCGAAAGGGGTGATGCACTCCGACAACTCGCTGCTGACCAACTGCCGCGACCTGGTGAAGGACTGGCACCACGGCACGTCCACCGTGCTGCTGACCCTGTCGCCGCTCAGCCATCACATCGCCTGGGTGGCGGTCGGCCAATGGCTGGTCGCGGGGATGGAGTTGATCATCGACGATCCGGCCCCCGGCCTGTCTCGCCTCGACTGGATGATCGAGACCGGGGCGACCTACGTCATGGGCGTTCCGACCCACGCCATGGACATTCAGGCGGAACAGGCCCGGCGTGGCATCGAGAAGCTCGGGTCGGTGAACCTGTTCTACATGGCCGGCTCGCCGATCCCGCCGGCGGTGGCCGAGCGGTTCGTGCGCCAGGGGGTGCGGCCCCAGAACATCTACGGCATGACCGAGAACTCGTCGCACCAGTACACCCATCCGGTCGATGACGAGGCGACGATCTGCGCCACCTGCGGGCGCGGCGGGGCCGGATACCAGGTGCGGATCTTCTCCCAGGAGAACCGGGACGTGGAGGTGCCGGCCGGGACGATCGGCGAGATCGGCGGCAAGGGGGCCGCCCTGATGCTCGGCTATTTCGACAATCAGGCCGCCACCGAGGGCTCGTTCAACCGCGACGGCTGGTTCCTGTCCGGCGATCTCGGCGTCCTCGACGGCAACGGCAATCTGTCCATCGTCGGGCGCCTGAAGGACGTGGTCATCCGCGGCGGCCACAACATCTTCCCCGCCCGGGTGGAAGACCTGGCGGTGAAGCATCCGAACATCGCCAAGGCGGCGGCCTTCCCGGTGCCGGACGAACGGCTGGGCGAGAAGCTGGCCCTGGCGATCCTTCCCAGCGGCGATAGCCCCGATGCGGCCACAGTCCTGAACCATCTCTATGCGGTGGGCCTGTCGAAATACGACATGCCGGAATACTTCATGGTGATGGACGCCTTTCCGCTGACGCCGAGTGGCAAGATCCTGAAGCGCGAGTTGGCGGAATGGGCGAAGACCGGCCGGATCGCGCCTGCTCCCTGCCGGTTCAAAGTTCCCGAAAACGCCTGAGGAGGGCGCCGACATGACCGTGACTCTGGCCCTGTCCGAGGGGATCGCCACCCTGACCATCGACCGTCAGGCGGCACTGAATGCGCTTAATTTCAGTCTGATATCGGATATATCTCAGAAGTTGGACGAGGTAAGGGCATCGGATGCCCGCGGCCTGTTGATCACCGGTGCCGGCGAAAAGGCGTTCTGCGCGGGTGCGGATATCAAGGAGCTGATGGGCCGCGACCTGATGGCTCAGAAGCGCGGGGCCGAGACCGGTCAGGCGACTTTCGCCAAGATCGCCGCCCTGGAGATCCCGTCGCTCGCCCTGATCAACGGCTTCGCCTTCGGCGGCGGGCTGGAGATGGCGCTGGCCTGCACCTTCCGCATGGCGGTCCCGACGGCGAAGATGGGCCTGCCGGAGATCAAGCTCGGCCTGATCCCGGGCTATGGCGGGACCCAGCGCCTGCCGCGGCTGATCGGCGAGGGACGGGCGCTGGAGATGATTCTGACCGGCCGCACCGTCGGCGCGGAGGAAGCGCACCGGATCGGGCTGGTGAACCAGTTGACTGAAACTGCGGATCCGGTTGCGGAGGCCCGCGCCTTCCTTGGCGAAGTCACCCGTTTCGGCCTGCCGGCGATCAGCTTCGCCAAGGCGGCGGTGACCCGCGCCCTGGACCTGCCGATCCATGAGGGGCTGAAGGTCGAGGCCGATCTGTCGACCCTGTCGTTCCGTACCGAGGACGCGGACGAGGGCCTGGCCGCCTTCGTCGAGAAACGCAAACCGAGCTTTAAGGATCGCTGATGGCCACCGTACTCGACCGACTGGACGCAAGCCTCGGGTTGTCCGAGGACGAGGCCATGGTGCTGGAGAGTGTGCGCCAGCTCGCCACCGACAAGATCGCCCCGCGCGCCGCCGGGCACGATCGCAACGGTACCTATCCGGCCGACAACATCGCCGACATGAACGCGCTCGGCATGAACGCCATGTTCGTGCCGGAGGAATATGGCGGGCTCGGCCTGTCCTACACGGTGTATCTCGCCTGCGTGCGCGAGGTTTCCAAGGCCTGCGCCTCCACCGGCATCATCTGGGCGACCAACTTCCACGGCATGAAGCCGGTGATGGATTTCGGCACCGAGGCGCAGAAGCAGCGCATCCTGCCGACCATCGCTGGCGGCGGTATCGGCTCGCTCTGCATCACCGAGCCGACGGCCGGCTCCGACGCCACCGGCATGAAGACCCGGATCACACCGGACGGCAACGAGACGGTCGTCGTGAATGGGGGCAAGACCTTCATCTCCAACGGCAACGTGGCCGACCACCTGCTGGTCTTCGGCAAGTGGAGCGAGATCGACGATCCGCGCAAGTCCATCACCGCCTTCGTCGTCGACAAGGACACGCCCGGCCTGAACGTCCTTCGCAAGGAGGAGAAGATGGGCCACCGCGCCGCCCCCACGGTGGCGCTGTCCTTCGAGGACATGAAGATCCCGCGCGAGAACATCATCGGCGAGCCTGGAGATGGTCTGCGGATCCTGCTGTCGTCGCTGAACAAGTCGCGGCCCAGCGTGGCGGCCCATGCGCTCGGCATCGCCCGGGCGGCCTTCGAGGACGCGATCGACTACATCAACGACCGCCGCCAGTCGGGCAAGCGGATCGTGGAATTCCAGGGCATCCAGTTCACCCTGGCCGACCTCGCCACGGATCTCGCGATGTGCGAGGCGTGGCTCTGGAAGGTCGGCCGCATGGTGGATGGCGGGGCGACGGATTTCGGGATCGAGGCGTCGATGCTGAAGATGCGCGGCTCCGATCTCGCCATGCGCATCGCCGACGAGGCGGTGCAGCTCCATGGCGGCTACGGCTACTGCCAGGACTACCGGGTCGAGCGGCTGATGCGCGACGCCAAGATCACCCAGATCTGGGAAGGCACCAACCAGATCCACCGTCAGCTCATCGGCCGCAGCTTCGCGCGGAAGGAGTAGGGGCCTCGCGGAAGCCCCACTGTCATCCTGACGCAAGTCAGGATGACGGCCAGATTGATGATCGAGAGGTTCACCAATGACCACCATCCAGACCGTCGGCGTGTGCGGTGCCGGGACCATGGGGGCGGGGATCGCCATCGTGGCGGCCCGCGCCGGCTACCGCACCGTGCTCTACGACACCAACATGAAGGCGCTCGAGCGGGCCCGGGGCCAGACCGAGGCCTTCCTCGCCAAGTCGGTGGAGCGCGGCAAGCTCACCCAGGAACAGGTCGACGCCGCCATGGCGGCCTACAAGACGACCGACACGCTCGACGGGCTCGCCGAGTGCGACATCGTCATCGAGGCGGTGTTCGAGAACCTGTCGGTCAAGCAGGAGCTGTTCGCCAAGCTGAACGCGGTCTGCCCGGAACACACCCTGTTCGCGTCGAACACCTCGACCTTGTCGATCACCCAGATCGCCTCGGGTTGCGGTCGCGAGGATCGGGTGGTGGGCATGCATTTCTGCCTGCCGGCCCAGCTCATGAAGCTGGTGGAAATGTCGCCGGGGCTGAATACCTCGGATACAGCGTTTTCCGCCGCCTGGGCGTTCTGTGAGGCGCTGGGGCAGAAGCCGGTGAAGACCAAGGACGCGCCTGGCTTCATCCTCAACTACTTCCTGGTGCCGTTTAACAACGACGTCATCCGCCTGATCGAGGCGGGCGTGGCCGAGCCGGCGGATATCGACCGGTCGATCAAGGCCGGCCTGGGCTACAAGATGGGGCCGTGCGAACTGCTCGACCTGATCGGGCTCGATACCCAGGTGCTGCTCTGCGACGCCTTCTACGGCGTCACCCACGACCCGCGCTGCGCCGCGCCGCCATTGCTCCACCGCATGGTCGCGGCGGGCCATCTGGGCCGCAAATCCGGGCGTGGCTTCTTCAGCTACGACACCGACAAGATGTACGGAGCCTGAGCCATGGTCAGCTATTCGATCGTCGACACCGGTGACAGCCGGTCATTCCCCGAGGACCACCCGTTTCTCGCCGGCGCCGGCGCGGAGGGGGAGGTCGTCGCCTATATCGGTTTCGGAGCTGTCTCGTCGTGGCAGGAGGACCCGTCGCGCACGGCCATCCTGGTCGAGCTGACCACCGAAACCCTTGGTGAGGCGACGGGCGAGAGCCGGGGCGAGGAGGGCTCGAATACAGTCGGCTTCGCCCGCTTCCGCGTCGGCGACGGGGTGCCGTCCGATCTGGTGGAACTTGTGCGCCAGCCGCACACCGACGCCGCCGCCCTGGAGGCCGCGCGCATGGTGCTCGAAGGGGCCGGTCTGCAGGTCGCGGAATGTTTCGACTTCGCCGGGCGCATTCTCGACCGCCTGATCCGGCCCTACTACAACGAGGCGCTGGCCAAGCTTGACGAGGGGCTGGCGACCGCCGACGACATGGACCTCACGGTGAAGCTCGGTCTCGGCTATCCGGAAGGGCCGATCGAGTTGCTGGAGCGCACCGGCCTGCACCACCACCACGACGTCACCCAGGCGCTGTTCGAAGTCTACGGCACCAAGCACTACGCCCCGGCGCGCCGTGCCCGGGTGGCGAAGAAGCGGGCCGAGCGGGGGCTCTCCTGATGGCCCCCACGGCGCAGACGCCGCGGAAACCGCTGGCCGGCGTGCGGGTGATCGATTTCTCGACCCTGCTGCCGGGACCGATGGCGACGCTCATCCTGGCCGAGGCCGGGGCCGAGGTGATC
>JARGOG010000105.1 GCA_029212785.1 Thalassobaculaceae bacterium | reverse complement strand
TCATCTGCGCCACGTGCAGACCCATGAAGGCGACGTCCAGCATGTCTCCGGTGCCGAGCGAGTACCACGGGTCGCGCACGCAGTCCTGGCCCCAGCCGACGGTGATGCCGAGCGCCTGCATCTCCTTCACCCGGGTGAGGCCCCGGCGCTTGGGGAAACTGTCGTGGCGGCCCTGGAGCATGATGTTGATCAGCGGGTTCGGGATGGCGGCCACCTGCGCCTCGGCGATCAGCGGCAGCAGCTTGGAGACGTAGTAGTTGTCCATGGAATGCATGGAGGTCAGGTGCGAGCCGGCCACCCGCCCCTGCAGGCCCAGCCGCTGGGTCTCGTAGGCCAGCATCTCGATATGCCGGGACATCGGATCGTCGGTCTCGTCGCAATGCATGTCGACCAGCAGCCCGCGCTCGGCGGCGATCTCGCACAGTGCGGTCACCGAGGCCGCCCCGTCGGCCATGGTCCGCTCGAAATGCGGAATGCCGCCAACCACGTCGACGCCCATGTCCAGCGCCCGCACGGTGTTCGCATAGGCGGTCGGGTCGCGGTAGAGCCCGTCCTGCGGGAAGGCGACGAGCTGCAGGTCGATATAGCCCTTCACCGCCGCGCGCACGTCGAGCAGCGCCTCCACCCCGAGCAGGCGGTCGTCGCAGGTGTCCACATGGCTGCGGATCGCCAACAGGCCGAGGCTGGCGGCCCAGTCGCAATAGGCGAGTGCCCGTTCCTTGACCGCGTCGACGGTCATGATCTGCTTCAGCTCGCCCCAGAGCGCGATGCCTTCCAGCAGGGTGCCGGAGGCGTTGATCCGCGGCAGGCCGTAGCTCAGGGTCGCGTCCATGTGGAAATGCGGGTCGACGAAGGGCGGCGAGACCAGATCACCGGCGGCGTCGATCACCTCTCCCGCCTCGACCCCATCATCCAGGCGTTCAATCGCGACGATGCGGCCGTCGCGGATGCCGACATCGGCGACCCGCCCGTCCGGCAGGGTGCCGTCCTTGACCACGATATCGAACATTTCAGCGCTCTCCCTTGTTGAACGGCACCATCAGGGCTGCCGGCACCTCGGCCCGCCGCGACATCACCACCAACGCCAGGATCGACAGGAGATAGGGCATCATCAGGAAGATCTGGTACGGAATATCGGCCCCCAGCGAGGTCTGCTGCAGGCGGATCTGCAACGCGTCGAAAGCGGCGAACAACAGCGCGCCGAGCAGCGCCTTGCCCGGCTTCCAGGCGCCGAACACGACCAGCGCGATACAGATCCATCCCCGGCCGTTCACCATCTCGAAGAAGAAAGAGTTGAAGGCCGACATGGTGAGGAACGCCCCGCCGACCCCCATCAGGCCGGAGCCGACAATCACCGCCCCCATGCGCAGGCCGGTGACCGACAGGCCCTGGGCCTCGACCGAATGCGGGTTCTCCCCCACCGCCCGGAGCGCCAAGCCGAGCGGCGTGCGGTAGAGCACGAAAGCGACGATCGCGGCAGTGACGAAAGCGAGATAGGTGAGCGGCGTCTGTGTGAACAGGGCCTGGCCGATCACCGGAATATCCGACAGAAGCGGGATCGCCAGCTCCTTGAACGCCTCGATCCGCGGCGGGTTGGTCACCTCCGGCAGCGCCACCCGGTAGGCGAAATAGGTCGACGCGGTCGCCAGCAGGGTGATGCCGAGGCCGACCACGTGCTGGCTGAGGCCGAACGGCACCGACAGGATCGCGTGCAGCAGCCCGAACAGCATGCCCGCGCCCATGGCCACGCCGACCCCGACCCAGAGATCGGCGCCGGAATAGACCGCCATCCAACCGGCGAAGGCGCCGACCACCATGATGCCTTCGATACCGAGGTTCAGCACCCCGGCGCGCTCACAGATCAACTCGCCGAGCGTGGCGAAGATCAGCGGGCTGGCGATCCGCACCGCCGCCGCCCAGAAGCTGGCCGAGATCAGGATGTCGAGGATCTCCATCGCCTACCCCCTCACCACGCGGAACCGTGTGAGCATGATCGCCAGCACCATAAGCAGCAGGGCCGAGGCGAGTAGGATGTCGGCGATATAGGTCGGCACGCCGGCCGCCCGGCTCATGCTGTCGGCACCGACGAAGATCCCGGCCACGAACAGGGCAGAGACGATCACGCCCAGCGGGTTCAGCAGGGCCAGCATGGCGACGATGATCCCGGTGTAGCCGAAGCCCGGGCTCAGATCCAAGGTCAGGCTGCCCTTGAGCCCGGCGACCTCGGAGAATCCGGCGAGACCGGCGAGGCCGCCGGAGATCAGCGCCGTCTTGATCACCACCACGGTCACCGGAATGCCGGCAAAGGCCGCGGCACGCCGGTTCAGGCCGACGGCGCGGATTTCATAGCCGAGCGTGGTGCGCGTCTGCATCACCCAGACCAGAACCGCGCAGATCAGCGCCAGGCCGAAGCCCCAATGCAGACGCAGGCCGGTGACGATGCGCGGCAGACGGGCATCGGGGACCAGACGCTCCGACTTCGGCCAGCCCATGCCCATCGGATCCTTCATCGGCCCTTCCAGCAGCATCGAGACGACCAGGATCATCACGAAGTTGAGCAGCAGGGTGGTCACGACCTCGTCGACCCCGAGCCGGGTCTTCAGAAAGGCCGGGCCGAGCAGCATCAGCGCACCGCCGGTGATCGCCGCCGCCATCAGGACCGGGATCAGCAGAACGGATGGCAGCGCCACGGCGCCGGTCCCCAGCACCACCGCCAGCAGCGCGCCCATGTAGAGTTGCGCCTCCGCCCCGATGTTCCACAGCTTGGCGCGGAAGGCGACGGCGACGGCCAGGCCGGTGAAGATCAGCGGGGTCGCCCGGTTCAACGTCTCCAACAGGGCGAACTTGGAGCCGACCGCGCCCTTGAGGATCAGACCGAGCACCGCCAAGGGATTGGAGCCCGCGATCAGGGCCAGCGCCATGGCGATCGCCACCGTCCCGCCCAACGCCAATGCCGGCAGACCCAGGGTCCGGGTCCAGCCCGGATCGGCTACCGGCTCAAGCCGCATGACCCGCCGCCTCTTCGAAACCCTGCCCGGCCATCCACACGCCGAGTTCCGCCGGCGTCTTTGTGCCGCGGGTGAAGGCGGGAGACAGACGGCCTTCGGAGATCACATGGATCACGTCGGCCAGGGTCAGGATCTCGTCCAGATCCTCAGAGATCAGCAGCACCGCCGCCCCGGCGTCCCGTGCCTCGATCAGCCGCGACTGGACGTAGGTCACCGCGCCGATGTCGAGGCCCCGCACCGGCTGTACGGCGAGGATGATCGTCGGATCCGCCTCCAGCGCGCGGCCAAGAATCAGCTTCTGCATGTTGCCGCCGGACAGCAGGCGGATCCGCGCATCCGGCCCCGGACAGCGCACATCGTAGCGCGCGATGATCGCCCGCGTGTGCTTGTCGACGGCCGCCCAGTCAAACCATCCCCTTTTAGAAAATGGTTCTTTTTCATAGGCTTCCAATACAGAGTTTTCAGATAACGTAAAGTCTGAGATCGTGCCGGTCCGATGTCGATCCTCCGGGATCCGGCCGATCCGCGCGTCCAGCGCGGCGCGGGGCGACCAAGTGTCGATGCCCGCCCCCGCAATCTCCAGATCGCCCGTCTCGGGCATCGCCTCGCCGGCAATGAGGTCGGCCAACGCCGCCTGGCCGTTGCCGGAAACCCCGGCCAACCCGGTGATCTGTCCGGCTCTGAGGTCGAGCGACAATGACCGCAGCCCGACCGCATTGCCGACGGGCAGGGTCGACACGTCGCGCAGGCGCAGCAGCACCTCTCCGGGCGCCGCGCCGCCGACCTCGGGGGCGACGATCTCCGAGCCGACCATCATATGGGCGAGCTGATGGCGATCGGTTTCGGCGGTGACGACCTCGCCGATCAGGCTGCCGTGACGCAACACCAGGACCCGCGAGGAGATCGCCAGCACCTCGTGCATCTTGTGAGAGATGAAGATGACCGACAAACCGAGCGCCACCGCCTTGCGCAAGGTGGCGAACAGGTCGTCGGTCTCCTGCGGCGTCAGCACGGCGGTCGGCTCGTCCAGGATCAGGATCCGGGCGTCGCGGTACAGCGCCTTCAGGATCTCCACCCGCTGTCGCTCGCCGACACTCAGCGCGCCGGCCTTGGCATCCGGATGGACTGAGAGACCGAAATCGCGGCTGAGCTGGTCGATCCGCGCCCGCGCAGCCCCGCGCCCGGAGCGCAGGCGCCACAGCGGCACGGTGCCGAGCACGATATTGTCGAGGACCGAGAGGTTGTCGGCCAAGGTGAAGTGCTGGTGCACCATGCCGACGCCGGCCTCCAGCGCCGCGCGCGGGTTGCCCGGCGGCAACGGCTCCCCGAACACCTCGATCTCACCCTCATCGGCCGTGTAGTGGCCGAACAGGATGTTCATCAGCGTAGTCTTGCCGGCGCCGTTCTCGCCGAGCAACGCAATCACCTCGCCTTCGTGCAGGTCGAAGGTGATCGCATCGTTCGCCGTCAGCGGGCCGAACCGCTTGGTGATGTTGCGGAGGCGCAGGACAGCCCGCGCCCCCGTCGCCTCAGGCATCGGTGACCCGAGACATCAGCTCGACTTCGGCTCTTCGTCGTTGATCGCGACGGTGAACGAGCCCGCTTTGATCGCCGCCTCGCGCTCCTTGACCAGGGCCATGGCGTCGGCCGGGACCTTGCCCTCGAAGGTGCCGAGCGGAGCAAGCGAGCAGCCACCCTCCTTCATGAAGGAATAGGTGCCGTAGTTCTCTGCCTTGAAGGCTCCGGCCTTCACCTTGGCCAGGGCGGCGTTGAAGGTCGGCTCGAAATGCCACAGGGCCGAGGCGACGACCGTTTCGGGGTATTCCGGCTGGGTGTCGATCACGTTGCCGATAGCCAGGATACCCTTCTCCTGGGCGGCGTCGGACACGCCGAAACGCTCGGCGTACAGCACGTCGGCGCCGTTCTCGATCATGGCGAAGGCGGTTTCCTTGGCCTTCGGCGGATCGAACCAGGAACCGATGAAGCTGACCTGGAAGGTGATGTCCGGCTTCATCTCCTTGGCACCGGCCATGAAGGCGTGCATCAGCCGGTTCACCTCGGGAATCGGGAACCCGCCGACCATGCCGATATTGCCGGACTTCGTCATCGATCCAGCAATAATACCAGAGAGATACGATGCATCCTGAATGTAATTATCGAAGACGGAGAGGTTCGGATAGGCCGCGTCGTCTAGGAAGCTGGACCCCATCAGGAAGGCGACGTCCGGGTATTCCTGGGTGACCTCGCGGGCCTCCTGCTCGACACCGAAGATCTCGCCGACGATCAGCTTCACACCCTGTTCGGCATACTCGCGCATGACACGGGGATAGTCGGTATTGGCCGTGTTTTCGGAGAAGGTGTAGGTGACCTCGCCGGCGGCCTGGGCGGCTTCGGCCGCCTTGTGGATGCGGCTCACCCACTGCTGCTCGACCGGCACGGTGTAGATGCCGGCGGTCTTGATCGGCTCCGCCGCGAACAGGCTCGACGGCTTGGTCAGCAGGCCGGCGGCCATCGCCGCACCGGACGCGCCCAGAACGCCGCGGCGTGTCCAGCCGGTACGGGCAAACGGGAAATTCTTCTTCATGACACCACCCTGTCCCTGTCATTTCGGATCTCGATGCGCGGGATCGTTTGTGCACCGTCGCAAGACAATGCTGCCGCACTCCCAAAGGGTGCGCAATAAGGATGGGATTTTGTTGACTTATCAGCGGGTCGGGCAGCGGCCCGGACGATGCCGCACTGCGGCATCGCAGATCTGAATCGCCGTCGAGTTATGCGGAATCAGGCGGCCAGAACCTCGACCCGGTCGCGGCCAGCATCCTTGCTGGCATAGAGCGCCTGATCGGCACGCGCGAGCGCCACATCGATCGAGCCGTCCCCCTGGCGCAACTCCGTCAGGCCGATGCTCGTCGTGACCGGGATCTCCAAGCCGTTCCAGAGAACCGGCTCATCTCGGATCGAAAGCAGAATCCGTCGAGCGATCTTCTCACCGGATGATTCAGCCGCATCGGGCGACCGGACGGCCGTGTCCGTCGCCAGAATGGCGAACTCCTCGCCCCCCAGCCGACCGAAGACGTCGGTCTCGCGCAACTGCCCGGTCAGCCGTTCCGCCACCGCGCACAGCACGGCGTCGCCGGCATCGTGGCCGTAGGAGTCGTTCACCTGCTTGAAGTGATCCAGATCCAGCATCAACAGGCATGCCCGACCGCCATACCGCTCGAGACGCTTCAGTTCGAGTGTGGCCCGGTCGCGGAAGGCGCGCCGGTTCGCGACCCCCGTCAGCGGATCGGTGGTCGCCAGACGCTCCAGTTCCACATTCAGCCCCTCGAGCTGCTTGGCATAGGCACGGAGCATGAGCTGATTGCGCACGCGCGCCCGCACGATCGAGGCATTGTAGGGCTTGGTGATGTAATCGATCGCCCCGAGCCGGAGCCCCTCCTCCTCGTCCGACACGTCGGAGTGGCTGGTCACGAAGATCACCGGAATCGGGGCGGTCTGCGGATCGGCCTTGAGCCGGGTGATCACCTCGTGACCGTTCATATCCGGCATCTCGATATCGAGCAGGATCAGGTCCGGCAACGTGGCCCCGGCCTTCACCAGCGCATCCTGGCCGCCGAGCGAGAAGGAGACAGCCGCCTCGTCTTTCAGAATGCTCGCCAGCACGCGCACGTTCTCGCGCGCATCGTCGACGATGAGAACCCGAGACGTCGAAATATCGATACCATTCTGCATCACATCCTCCCCGTCACACCGTGCTCAAGATCGACTCGAGCTTGGCCGCCGCCGCGTCATAGTCGAGTTCGTCGATAGAGACGGCCACATCGGCCGCCAGGGCGCCGTCCCGGGCCTGCAGACCCGGCTGCAGGGCATTCCAGGTATCCTCGGCATCCATGTCCCCGGACCGGAGCTGATCGACCAGGGTACGAATATCGGCCGCCGAAGCCTGCGCCGCCTCCTCGCCGGGTGACACCACCGTCTCCTCCCAACTCGCCGCTTCGATATCGGCCAGAAGCGCATCCAACGCCATCGCGAAGGCGTCCACAATCGGCGTCAGCGCCGCCGCGTCCTCAAGACCGTCCTGATCGATCTTCAATTCCAGGGCCTTTGCGGTTTCCAGCACCTCCATCGCCCGCAGATTGCCCGCGACGCCGCGGACCTGGTGGGCCATTCGGCGCGCCTTGTCCCGGTCGCCCGCGGTGATCGCGGCACGGATGGAATCGGCGCTGTCGCTCTGGCCTTCGCGGAATTTCAGCAGCAGACGCGATGTGAGGCTGTCGTCCGGTAGCGACCGCCGCAGGCTGACGGTGTCGATCGTGGTCAGGTTGTCGATGTTGACGATCAGAGTCGCGACCGGCGCGGATGGAGCCGATGGCGAGGGCTCCAGCTTGGCGGGCACGTCCGGATTCTCGTCATCCCCGGGGCGGCAGTGGCGGGCCAGGGCATCGAACAGCTTTTCCTCATCCAACGGCTTGGCGACGTGATCGCACATACCGGCGGCGAAGCACTTGTCGCGCTCCTCCTCCAGGGCATGCGCGGTCATGGCGATAACCGGAAGCGCGGCGAGCCGGTCGTCTCCCTTGATCCGCCGGGTCGCCTCAAGGCCGTCCATGACCGGCATCTGCACATCCATCAGGACGGCATCGAACTGTTGCGCATCGGGGGCCGACAGAACATCGATGGCCTCCTGGCCGTTATTCGCAACCACGACCGTCACGCCCTGTTGCTCAAGGACGGAAACGGCCACCTCCTGGTTGATCTCGTTGTCCTCGGCCAGAAGAACGACCAGCCCCGACAGGCTGGTCCTGGAGCGAACGGCCTCCTGCGCGCGTGTCAGCCGCCCGCCGGACTTGGCCCCGACGGCGGAGGCGATCGCGTCGAACAGGGTCGACTGGTTGACCGGCTTGGACACAAAGCCCGCCAGGGCCGGCGTGGCCGCCGCCATCATCCCTTCGTCGGGCATATAGGCGGAAACCAGGATCGTCGCCGGGTAGGGACCGGTGCCGCAGGCCTCCCGGATCTTGTCCGCGGTCTCGATACCGTCGAGCCCGGGCATCATCCAGTCCATCAGCACGACATCGTAGCTGAGCACGCCCTCATCCACGCTCACGCGGCGCAGCGCCGCCGGCCCGCTTGCCGCCACGTCGACGTCAAAGCCCATGGCCCGAAGGGTGTCGCCGATGACCAAGCGCGCCATCTCGTTGTCATCGACCACCAGGATGCGCAAATCGCGGAGATCGGACGTCACGATTGTGTGCAGCGTCTCGCCGGACGTCCCCAGCGCGAGGCGGACGGTGAACTGGAACGTGCTGCCGACGCCGTGTTCGGACTCGACCCAGATCCGGCCGTCCATGCGCTCGGTGAATTCCTTGGAAATGGTGAGCCCGAGGCCGGTCCCGCCGAATTTGCGGGTTGTCGACACATCCGCCTGGGTGAACGGCCGGAAGATCTGATCGACCTGTTCCGGCGTCATGCCGAGCCCCGTATCGCGCACGGCGAAATGCAGCTCGACCGATCCATTGACCACTTCCGTCGCCTGAATGGAAACCAGGACCTCGCCTTCCTCGGTGAACTTGATTGCATTGGTGCAGAGATTGGTGAGGATCTGACCGAGGCGCAGCGGATCGCCCACGAGATCCTGGGGCGCATTCGGATCGACGCTGACCAGGAATTCCAGGTTCTTTTCGGCGGCGCGCGGCGCAACGATCGCGGTCACCCCCTCGATCACGTCCAGCAGCCTGAATTCGGTTTTCTCGATCGAAAGCTGCCCGGCCTCGATCTTCGAGAAATCCAGGATGTCGTTGATGATCCCAAGCAGGTTCTCGGACGAGAAGAGTACCTTGCGCACATAGTCGCGCTGTTTCTGGTTCAAGCTGGTCTGGGCCAGCAACCGGCTGAGACCGATGACGCCGTTCAGCGGCGTGCGGATCTCGTGGCTCATATTCGCCAGGAACGAGGATTTTGCCCGCGTACCCGCCTCCGCGGCGTCCCGCGCCGCTTCTATGCGCTCCATCGCCCGGACGCGCTCAAGCTCCATGCCGAGCCAGCGACCCATCATCTCGACCAGCACAAGCTCGCTCTTCGAGAACGGGTGGTCCCGGGCGTCCATCGAGGAGAAATTGATCGTGCCGTAGACCTCGCCTTCGACGATCACCGGCGCGCCGATGTAGCAATTGCGGCCGAATGTCCGGTAGCAAAGCGCCTCCGCCAGCTCGCTTTCGGCGATGTTGTGGAACGCCAGCGCCCGGCCCTGGGACAGCATGTGGGAACAGTAGGTCGTCTCCAGATCGAACGCGGTACCGGGCTTCCGCGTCGCACCGCTACCGACCGAATACTCAACGACGTACTGGCCGCTGGACGTGCAGCTCGCCGTCCCGAGATCCGTGCCGAAATGATCGACGCCGAGTTGGAGGATCTTGGTGATCCGCTCATCGATGCTGAGCGAGACGTCGGTCGAGAGCGCGTGGAACTGGTGCAGGATGTCCGACGTCCGATCGAGCTCGGACGCATAGCGCCGGAACACATCGAGCGACTCCGCAAGATTCGCGACCTCGCGCACCCGGCTTTCGACATTGCCGATGGCCGTCAGCTCGCCCTCGGGGATCCGGACCATCGCGTCCGCGATCCGCGACAACGGCCGCTGAACGGAAATCAGAACCACACCGACGATCACCACGCCGACGACAACGGCGCCGACGGCGATGATCACGACCAACATGTCGGTCAGCCGCGACACCAAGACCAGATTCTCGTCGATCGTCTCGACAAGTTGGTTGGCATCCCAGGCCACCGACCGCTCCAATTGGGAAAGAGCAGTGAGCGCCGGTTGGTCGTCGATAATGACGGCCGCATCGATCGCCCGCGCGGGAGCCCCGCCTTTCGCCATGGAAAGCGCGATCTCCACATTGAACTCGTAGTGATAGAGCGTGTCGTCGATGGCGCGTAGGGCCTCGTCCTCGTCGGCGTTCAGCGGCAGGGCGCGGTACTGGTCCAGCGCATTCCTGGCAAGTTCGGCGGCACGCAGTGCCATCGGCGCGAAAGCCGTGTCGCCGAGCAGGACGAGCTTCTTGTAGAACTCGATCATGCCGCCGAACCCAAGGTCGCGGCGGAACTCGCGGATCAGTTCGAGCTTCGTCTTCTCGGTGGAATGAAGCGACCGACGATCCTCGACCGCCTGATGCAGATCGTCGAGGGCGATCAGCGCCCCCGGAGCCCAAAGCGACATGGACCGCGTCGTCTCCTTGGGCGAACTGCCATAGGCGCGCATCACCTGCGCGAGCTCGACCCGTTTGTCGAGGACCTCGACAAGGTCCTCGATCTCCCTCAGCGCCGCCTTCTCCTTGCCGGTGGTGTCGATCGTGCGGTACCGATCAACCGCTGCTCGGATCGCTCCCAGATCGTCGCTGAACTGTTCCAGATAAAGCTGATCGCCCCGCAGAACGTAATTCAGGAGATGGTGGATGGCGCCGCCATAACCGAGACGATCCGTGATCTCAATGAGAGACCGTGCCCGCACCGAACTGGCATCCCGGTAGGCCTGCCATCGGTCTTGTGTTTCGGTTACCCGGTGATTGACCCAGACGGTCGCTCCGACCCCCAACGAACCAGCCAGAAGCAGCAGCCCGACCAGGCCGATCGTCAGCGTACGGAGCGAGAACTTACCGCTTGAGCCCTTGTGCTCGGCTCGATCCATCAAGACGTCCAACTCCGTTCCAACCCGACACTGACACGAATGTCCAGCGCCACACTAGTTATTACGGGTAAGGGAATAGTTAATTTCAATGCCGGCATCTTGAGGCATCGCGCTTTCGGGCGATCTCAGCGCCGCTCGGGAATATTTGAATTCATGTGACGAAAGACCTTAAAAGTCGTACATGCGAGGCGTATTGATACGCCAAACTTCATTCAATTCCGGGACCGGCCACCGCCAATGACGGGCAACATGAGCCTTACACAGCGAACAACGGATGCACTGCGCGCCAAGATCGCCGAAGGGCCGATGAAGCCCGGCGACCGGTTGCCGACGGAAAAGGAGCTGGAGGCAGAGTTCGGCGTAAGCCGGACGGTCATCCGCGAGGCGGTGGCTGTTCTCAAGGCTGACGGGCTGGTCGAACCGCGGCGCGGCGCCGGCATCTTCGTGCTCGATCCGACGCTGTCGCGCCCCCGGGGAATGCCCGCCTTCCTGCCGGGGCAGATGTATCAGGCGCTCGACCTGCTGGAATTGCGCATGGCAGTCGAAGTCGAAGCGGCCGGCCTCGCCGCCACCCGACGTACCCTGGCCCAGGACGCCCGCATCCGCGAGAACATGGGCGGTTTCGGCCGTGCGCTGGAGACCGGCGGCAAGACGGTCGAACTCGACATCGCGTTCCACGCCGCCATCGCCCAGAGCACCAACAACACCCTGTTCCCGGCGTTCCTGGAGTCCCTCGGCCGCAACGCGATCCCGCGGTCCTCGCTGTCCCAGGAACAGCGCGAGCGGCTGATCAGCCACGACTATCTCGAGCGCGTCCATCAGGAGCATCTGGCCATCGCCGATGCGATCTCCGCCGGAGAGGCGGACCGGGCCCGCGAGGCCATGCGGGCGCATCTGAGCGGCAGCATCGCCCGGTACCGCTCCTCGCTCTGAGGGAGAGCGCCATGGCCCCGACCATAGACTGCGTGCTCGATGCCCGCGCGACCCTCGGCGAGGGGATCGTGTGGCATGCCGCCACCGAACAGCTCTGGTGGGTCGATATCGCCGCCCCGGCCCTGCATCGCTTCACCCCGTCGACCGGCCGGAACGAGTCCTGGGCCATGCCATCGGCCATCGGCTGCGTGGCACCCCGCGCCGGCGGAGGCGTCGTGGTCGGACTGGAGGAAGGCTGGTGCGCCTTCTCTCCCGGCGATGGCGAGATCGCCGTCCTGAATGCCGAGGCCCCGCGCGGCGCGGACATGCGCTTCAACGATGGTGCCGTCGACCCGGCCGGGCGGTTCTGGGCCGGCACCCTGCCCAAGGCCGGCCCCGCCGACGCCGCGGCGGGCGCGCCGGCGCGTGGCGACCTGTTCCGCCTCGATGCCGGCGGCAACTCTCCGCTGATCCTCGACGGGCTGTATATCCAGAACGGCCTGGCCTTCGCGCCGGACGGGCGGACCCTATACCTGTCGGACAGCCATCCGGCGGTGCGTACCATCTGGGCCTTCGACTACGACATCGCCACCGGCACGCCGAGCAACCGCCGGGTATTCTTCGACACCCGCCGGGTCGATGGCCGACCCGACGGCGCCACGGTCGATGCCGATGGCTGCTACTGGATGGCGGGGGTCGATGGTTGGCAGGTGGTGCGGATC
>JARGOG010000104.1 GCA_029212785.1 Thalassobaculaceae bacterium | reverse complement strand
CGGCCGACCACCGCCTCGCTCTCGCCGCCGTTATAGGCGTCGGCGGTGTCGATGAAGTTGATCCCGGCGTCGCGGGCGGCGGCGATGATCTCCCGGCTCTCGGCCTCCGGCGTCGGCCCGCCGAACATCATCGCCCCCAGGCAGAGCGGCGAAACCTTCAGGCCGGACCGGCCCATCTTGCGGTAATCCATAACGTCCTCCGGCGCGAAACGGGGCGGCAGTCTTGCGCACGCGCCAAAGTGAGTCCAGCAGAAATAGCTTATTTCCTATTGATTGTATTTTGCCGATTGCCTATAACACATCGCCAACCGACGGAGGCGGCCGCCATGGCGCATGCGACGTATCACGACCCAGCCCACGTCATCGACCTCACCCCCGACTTTCTGAAGACCTACAATCTCGACATACCGACGGTCGACACGGCCGGTCTCTCAAGCTCCCAGCTTTCAGTGCTGATCAGAGAAGTGGGTTTCGCCGGAAAGGCCGTCCAGACATTCCACAACGGCAGGGCCTATCTCTTGCTGAAGGGACGAGCCGGGTTCCGACCGAACCTCACCGGAACCCGCTACGCGGCGGCCAACCCGAAGATCGTGACTTTTGCCATCGGGTTGACCGGTCAGGCGTCGTCGGCAAGGAGCGTCACCATAATTGGTTTTATCCTATACACTGGAATCGAGATCCTCGAAGCGCTGCTGAACGACCGTTCCACGCTGAGCCAGTTCTTCGGAAGCTTGGCCGTCGAATTGACCAAGGCGGCCATCGCGGGACTTGCCGGAGCGGCGATGACTGCCGTTATTGGGACGGTGACCACATTGGTCGCCGCGCCGCTGGTAATCGGCATCCTAGTATCCGTGGGGGCCGCCATGGTTCTGAACCAGCTAGACCGAGAATTCCGCGTCTCAGATCTGGTTACCGGGATACTCGAAGAACTAGGGGACCGAACCGTGGGCGAGGTCGCCCGGATGAACCTCGAGACCGAGCGGTGGATCATCAGCTATGTGAAACGGCGCCTCGGTCTTCCATGATCTTCACGATAAAGTAGCGTTACGGACGCGACCTGCGACGCCAACCGGGTGAGCGAGGACATCGAACCGTGCCGAAGCGATGGCGACGCGCCCTCAGGACATACCGGGACCGGATCGATCATGCCAACTGGTATATGGCACAGAGAAACCTGCGCCCCTGGGTCTTCCCCGGCCTGTTCGTACTGGTGTTCTGGTTTTTCGGATCGTCCACCTGGGCGTATCTCAGCATCAGCGAGCAGTTGTTCCAAATCCGGTCGAGGGCGTTCCCCGTATATGCCGATACGCCGATATGGTTCCTGGTCGGCGGTTTCGGCTTCGGCTTCGCGATCCCAGCGTATCTGTTGGCGGAGTATTTCTTTCCGGACAAGGTCAGGATCGTCCTGATCTTCTGCGGCCTGCTGTGCGCCGCCAATCTCACCTATGCGGGTTACCTGAGCTATCGGGTCGAGTTGGATCTCGGCCGTTACGGCTGGGTCTACTGCCGTGAAGCGACGTCCTTTCACTTCGTCCGGACCGCGCGGGTTTTCGCCCAGTATCCCGAATGGTGTCCCAGAACCCGCGACAAGATCCCCTAGACGGGTCCGTCAGACCCAGACCTGTCCCACCAGCACCTTGTCGACGGTTCGGCCGTCGCTGGCGAGCGGCAGCATGATCGCCTCGAACTTGCGCACCCGCCCGTCCAGCAGCGCGTCCGACGCCACCGCAACCGGTGCCGCAGACGTCACCACTTCTGTGTAGAGCTCGATCGCCCAGGCGCGGAACTTCTCCTCCGGATGTTCATCCAGCAGCTTGCCGGTCATGTCGTAGCCGAGACGCTCGACCATCCGCACGCCCATCAGCCGGAACCGGAACCGCAGCGGATCACGCAGCACATCGACCAGGATCAGGTCGCCGAGAATAAAACGGAGGTCTATCGGGTCGACGTCGTCGCGGGACGGCAACCGGCCGATCGCAGCTTTCTCCTCCCAGTAGTCGAGGAGCTGGATGACGCTTGGGACGGTCAACTCGCTGCTGGATACCTGCCCAAACCGGCCGGCGGAGAAATCCCCCGGTTCGCCGTCATCCTCGGCCATGGCTTCATCACCTCAGACTATCGGCGTCACGGCGGCGGCTTCTCAATCCAAGCCAGGATCCAAGTTAGCACAAACCCCATCGATATCCGATCCCGGCCCATGGACACGGGCCTTGCCTCGCACGCGCCTGCGTGGTGCCATCGCCGCCAACAAGAACGTCCGCCCGAGGGAGGGGCACAATGAGCACCGACACCTTATCCGCAGAGACCCGCGAGAAGCTGTCCACGGTCAGCACCGCCACCCTGACCACGCAGATGTACAAGCGCGGCTTCCGCAACGTGTTCATGCAGGGCGTGGGACGGCTCACCACGGCCCATGACCGCAACATGGTCGGCCCGGCCTTCACCCTGCGCTACATCCCGGCGCGCGAGGATCTGGACGATCTGTCGGTGTTCCAGGACTACGACCACCCGCAGCGCAAGGCGATCGAGACCTGCCCCGAGGGCCATGTGCTGGTGATGGACAGCCGCGGCGACGCGACCGCGGCCTCGGCCGGCAACATCCTCATCACCCGGCTGATGAAGCGCGGTGCCGCCGGGATCGTCACCGATGGCGGGCTGCGCGACAGCTACGAGATCGCCGAGTACGAGCTCGCCGCCTATCACTCGCACCCCTCGCCGCCGACCAACCTGATCAAGCATCACGCGGTGGAGACCCTGAACGAACCGATCGCCTGCGGCGGCGTGGCGGTCTATCCGGGCGACATCCTGGTCGGTGACCTGGACGGCGTGGTGGTGATCCCGCGTCACCTGGCCGACGAGGTGGCCCGCGACGCGGCCGAGCAGGAGATCCACGAGGAGTTCATCTATTCCGAGGTCGCCGGCGGCAAGCCGCTGCGCGGCACCTACCCGCCGGACGAGGCCGCCAAGGCCCGCTACGTCGAATGGCGCAAGAAGCGCGATGGCTGAGCGGACGGACGGCCCCAGCATCGACGACGCCATCGCCGATTACGACCGTCTCGCCGTCACTCTGGCGCCGCGCTACGCCGGGTCCGGGGCGGCCGAGCGGCTGGTCAGGCGGCATGCCGCCATCCTGCCGAAACCGCCGGGCCCCGTGCTCGACATCGGCGCCGGCAGCGGCGCCCACGCGGTGGCGTTCGAGGCCAAGGGCTATCGCGTGGTCGCGGTCGAGCCCTCGGCCGGCATGCGCGCCCAGGCGCTGACCCTGTTCCCCGACATGGACGCCGAATGGATCGACGACCGCCTGCCCGACCTCGCCGTGGTGCGGGCGCGGGGTGAGCGGTTCCCGTTCATCCTGATCCATGCGGTTTGGATGCATGTCCCGCCGGCGGATCGGGACCGGGCGGTCGCCGCGGTGGCGGCGCTGCTCACACCGGGCGGCGTGGTGTCGATCGCGCTCCGCCAGGGCCCGCCGCCGGCGGACCGGCCGATGTACGAGGTCCTGCCGGAGGTGATCGCCGAAGACTTCCGCCACGCCGGATTTTCCGAGATCGAGCGCTCCGACCATGGCGGTGGCGGCGGGTCGGAAGCGGGTTTCGTGCGTCTGGTCCTGCGCGGGCCCTGACCGGCAGCCCTTAACCAATTGTTATCCGTCTGGCCGCTAGGGTCTTTGGATGGCGCCCGCGACCCAGGACCTGGAGACCGACACACAAGATTCCGTAGCCGCTTCGGAGAACCCGGATGCAGCCACGGAACAACCCGCCATCGTCAAGAAGACCCGACGCCGCCCGGCCGGTCCGCCGACCATCGAAGACCGGATGGAGGAGATCTCCGACCGGCAGCTCGAGGAGATTCTCGCCGCCCATCAGAAATACCTGGCTGGGCGCTCCGGCGGCGCGCGGGCCAATCTCTCGTTCAGGGACCTGAGCGACCGGGACCTGTCGGGCCGCAACCTCAGCCATGTGGAACTGACCGCGGCCAGACTGCGCGGCGCCAACCTGTCCGGCGCCAACCTGCGGGCCGCGACCATCTTCTGTGCCGATCTACGCGATGCCACGCTGGTCGGCGCCCAGCTCGACCGGTGCGACCTGCGCGGCTCGTGCCTGCGCGGCGCCGATCTCAGCGAGTCGTCCCTGACCGACAGCGATTTCCGCGAGGGCACGCTGTTCCACTGGGACCGCAGCGGCAACCTGACCGCCTGGACCCACGAGGCGGATTCCCAGGATGCCAGCAGCGCCATCGTTCGTAACGCCAACCTGACCGACGCCAAACTGTCGAAAGCGTTCGTCCGCCAGACCGACTTTACGGATTCGGTCCTGCGTAACGTGAAGCTGAATCGCGCTGATCTCAGTCATTCGAACCTCACCGGTGTCGATCTCGGCGGCGCGGACCTGAGCGAGGCCAATCTGACTGGCGCCCGGCTGATGGGCGCCATGCTGGCCGATGTGATCCTCAGTCACGCCGACCTCACCGACGCCGATCTGTCCGGCGCGCTGATCGACGCGGTCGACATGGACACTGCCTCGATCTCCAACGCCACCCTGCCCCGCGCGCTGGAGTCTCTCGACAAGCCGCTGCGCGAGATCCTCGACCTGCACCTGAAATTCTACCGCAGTGGCGGGCGCGACGGCCTGCGCGCCGATTTCGAGCGGGTGGACCTGTCGCACAAGGAACTTGAGAAGGTGACCCTGGTCGCCGGCAATCTGCGGTATGCGGTCCTGCGCGGGGCCAAGCTGTCCCGAGCGAACCTGATCATGGCGGATCTCTCCTTCGCTGATCTGACGGGCGCCGACCTGTCCTATGCCGACCTGCGCGGCGCCAATCTCCATCGTGCCCGACTCAAGGGCGCCCATATGCGGCGCGTTCGGATGGAGCCGGTCGACATTGCCGGATTCGCCATGCAGAAGTGGCCGACCAATGCGTCGAACGCCACGTTCGACGACGCGGTGCTCGACGAGGCCTGCCTGCGCGGCGCGAAACTCGGCCAGGCGAAGTTCCGGAGCACGTCGCTGCGAAACACCGATATGGAGGACGCCGACCTCCAGGCGTCGACATTCGTCGGCAGCAGCTTTGGCTCGCTGAAACTCGACGGTGCGGATACAAGGGAGGCCGAGGGATTACCGGATCGCACTGACGACGCGGCGGAGGAAAATGCTTGAACGTGTCGCTATCGACGTCGCCGTCGGCCTCGCCCGCGAGTTGATCGCCGACCTGCAGGCCCGCCGGTCGGCCGGGCTGGCCGCCGCTGCACCGCAAATAGACGAAAAGCTGGAACGCCGGATCGTTCTGGAACTCGGCGGCGACCAGTTGAAGGACCTCGCCGAACGCCGGCGCGCAGCCGAGAGCGCGGCAAAGCGCGCCCGGGAGCAGGCCGTCCCCCGGAACTCCACCGCCAACTTCGCCTCCGCCCGGACCTACGAGACGGCGCAGCGCCAGGATGCCGACATCAAACGGGCCACCCAGCGCGCCCGACAGGCCAAGGCCAAGTTCCAGGTCGTCTATGCTGGAATCATCGCGTCGGACGCCTTCAGCCGACGTGTCCAGGCCGAGATCGCCGCCGCCGATCCGGCCTATGCCAAGGTCGTGGTGCTGGATAACGCCATCCACGGTCTGCAAGCGGTGATCGACAGTTGGCTCACCGAGAAAGCCGGTGGCAAATCCACGGTCGAGATCGATGTCTGGATGCTGCGTGACATGGATGCGCAGGACGCGGCCCGTCGTCTGGTCGCGCTCGCCGGAGAGTCCGAGGCCGCCTGATCCGCCGGCAGGAACCGTCGGCGCCGAGCAACTCGACCGTTCTATCCGACACCCACACGTTCTAAGCTCCTCCAAAATCTGGTTTGGGAGGAAACATGACGTTCGAGACCATCACCCTGGAGCGTGTCGGCGATGTGGCCCGGCTGTCGATCGACCGCCCGGAGAAGCGCAATGCCGTCAACGAACAAGTGCACAAGGAAATGCGCGCCGCCGTCGCCGAGGTGACCGGAGGCGACAATCCGGCCAAGGCGCTGATCCTCACCGGCACCGGCGACCGCGCTTTCTGCTCCGGCCAGGATCTGTCCGACCGCATGCCGCCGAAAGACGGAGCCCCCACCCGTGACCTCGGGGCCGGACTGGAGATGTACTACAACGCCCTGATCCGCCGCCTGCGCCAGGTCGAGATGCCGGTCATCACCGCCTTGAACGGCGTGGCTGCCGGCGCCGGCGTCGGCGTGGCGCTGGCCGGAGACATCATCCTCGCCGCCCGCTCCGCCAAGATCGTCGTCAGCTTCTGCCGGGTCGGACTGATCCCCGATGCCGGAGTCACCCACCACCTGCCACGCCTGATCGGCGAGAACCGGGCGCTGGCGCTGGCGCTCACCGCCGACCCGCTCGATGCCGAGACGGCGGAGAAGTGGGGGCTGGTGTGGAAGGTCTATGACGACGACGCGCTGCAGGACGCGGCGCTGGCGCTGGCCGCCAAGCTCGCCAAGCTGTCGCCGCGGGTGGTCCAGCGCACCCGCCGGGTGATGCGCGCCGCCATGTCGAACGATCTGGACACCCAGCTCGCGCTGGAACGCGATATCCAGCGCGAGGTCGGCTTCGGCAACGACTATGCCGAGGGGGTGCGGGCGTTCCTGGAGAAGCGGGAGCCGCAGTTCACCGGCACCTGAGTTCCGCCCAGGTAGTGCGGGACACCCGGTACAGCACATGCCGCAGCAGCCGATGGCCCTCCGGCAGCAGCGGGTGGTCGAAGTCGCAGGTCTCGTCGCGGGTCATGCCGATGCGGCGCATGACCGCCTGGGAGCGGGTGTTCTGGACGGCGGTGAACGACACCACCTCGTCCAGACCCAACGTCTTGAACGCGAAATCCAGGGCGGCGGTCGCCGCCTCGCTGGCATATCCCCGGCCCCAGGCCGCTTTCGACAGCCGCCAGCCGACCTCGGTGCAGGGCCAGACCGGCAGATCGGCGCCGTAGTACGGTACGTTCAGACCGACCATGCCGATGAAGTCCGGCCCGCCTTTGACCTGGACGGCGTACCAGCCGTATCCGTCGGTCTCAATCCCCGTCCGGGCCCGCTTGGCCAAAGCGTCGCTCTCCTCCCGGCTGAGAGGCGCCGGAAAGTACGCCATCACCTCCGGATCTGCGTTCAGGGCGGCGAACAGAGCGAGATCCTCATCGCGCCAGGGTCGCAGGATCAGACGGTCCGTTTCGATCGGCAGATGGTCATGGGTCATGGCGAGAGCCGTGGTGTGTGGGAAGCGGCGGGCCTACACTAGCGTCCGCACTTTGTGGAGACCTAAATGACCGTCCGAATCTATCACAACCCGCGCTGCTCGAAGTCGCGACAGACCCTTGCCCTGCTCCAGCAGAAAGGTGTGGTGCCCGAAATCGTCGAGTACCTGAAGACCCCGCCGAGCGCGGCCGACCTCGACGCCATGCTCGCCGCCATGGGCCTGGAGCCAAGAGCCGCCATGCGCCGCAAGGAAGCGCCCTACAAGGATCTCGGCCTGGACGACCCGGCCCTGGATCGTGCCGCGCTGATCAAGGCGATGGTCGACAACCCGATCCTGATCGAGCGCCCGATCGTGGTGAACGGCACGAAGGCCGCGATGGGCCGCCCGCCGGAAGCGGTTCTGGAGATCCTGTGAGGCCCTCGGGACAAGGTTCATTCTACGGCTCCGGGCCTCACCCAGCGCAACCCCGGCCACGCCGGAGCCTGTCGAAAGGCCCTTGCCGACCGGACCTCCGCGATTTTGCCGGCTGGAGTGCGTCAGTGCTCCTGCCCTAAGATCGTCCATACTCTTGTGTCCAATCGAACGGGATCCGCACCATGTCCAAGCTCGACCTGCAGCCTCTGGCCGGCGCCAATTTCGGCCGCCATGTTCGGGTCACGGACGCGAAGAGCGACGCCGAGGTGATCGAAGCGCTGGAGACCGAAGCCGACGCGCTGCTCAAGGCATTCTACGACGGCCACGGTTTCATGCTGCTGACCGGGCTCGACAGCATGGCGCGGGATCCGTCGCAACTGGTCCGCCTCAGCCGGGTTTTCGGCTCCGAGGTCGAGGATTACCGCCAGACCGGCATGACCCTTGACCGGGTGCACAAGGAGGTGCCGGAGATCCTGGTGATCTCCAACGCCGCGCCGATGAATCAGAAGCCCCCGGCCCGGCCGGACCCGGCCCTGACCGCCGACGGCACGTTGCCGGTCCAGTTTCCGCACCGCCGCGGCTGGCACACCGACCAGAGCTACCGCCGCCCGCCGCCCGATCTATCGCTGTTCTACTGCGTCCAGCCCGCCCCGATCGACCAGGCCCAGACCCTCTACGCCGACGGTATCTCCGCCTACGCGGCGCTGCCGCAGGATATGAAGGCACGGATTAACGGGGTGGAGGCGCTGCACGTACAGCCCGGCTCCGGCCGTTCCGAAGTCGCCGTGAGGGCCGGCGAGACACCGAAGCCGCTCTCCGCCTTGCAGCAGCCGCAACGCCAACCCCTGGTTCGCACCCACCCGGTGACCGGCCAGAAGGCCCTGTATCTGTGCGAATCCGGCCAGCTCGATTGGATCGACGGACCGATCGTCGGCATGGAAAAAGGTCCCGACGGCGACGGTGCCCGGCTGGTTTACGACCTGATGAGCCACTTCACCAGCGCGCCCTACACCTATGTCCAGGAGTGGCGGGCCGGCGACCTGGTGATCTACGACAACCGCTGCACCATCCACAGTGCCACCTGGTTCGACGACGCCGCCGTCGACCGGGTGATGTGGCGGACGACGGTTCGCGGCAATCCGGGCCCGGAATATGCCGCGGAGACGCCGAGCTGGCTGCCGGCCGCCTGACGTGGGCGCCGTCCCGGAAGGTTCCGAGACGGCGGTCTGTGACTACTCCGCCGCCTTGGTGTTGGGGCGGGCGAAGCGGGCCTCCATTTCGCGGCGGATCTTCACCGCCTGCGAGGTCTCGTCGATTTCCACATCGGCCCAGCGTAGCCGGTCGCCGACGGCGACGTCGCACTTCAGCTTGACGTCGCTGGCCAGTCCGAGCGGCAGATACCCCTCCGACAGCGACGCCGCCGAGGGGGTCTGCTTGCCCCACACGCAATACCCGCCCTCGCCGTCCAGGGTCTCACCGGCCTTCAGATCGCGTTTGGCGGTCGCCACGACATCCGAGTTGAAGGCGATCGGCGATCCGGTCGGCTCGCCGCGCAGCGCGGTGCTGGCGACGGAAATTCCGAGTTCCAGCCCGATCATGTGGGTCGGGCGATACAGCGCCGCGTATTTGAAGCTGCTGTCGGGCAGCATTTTGTATTCCTCGAAGCAGTAGGTGGCGTAGTCGGTCTCGGCCTCGATGACGACATAGGTGCCGAACTGGATGTGCTCCGGCACCTCATTGCCGTCGCGGTCGAGGGAAGAGATCACCTCGGTCGTGCCGATCTTCGGGTCGGTCAGGGTCACGGCACCACCGACGGTCCTCGGTTTGCAGACCTCCGCCACGCCGGGCCCGGAGGATGGCGGGAAGCCGAGGCCATCCGGCTGCGGCAGCAGACCGGTGGCGTTGCATACCGCCGTCATCTCGATCCCCGACTTGGTACCGTCGAGGAAGCTGTTGAACATCTTCGGGTTCATCCGGCCGCGCTCAACCAACTCCCGGGAGAAGCCAAAATGGCCCCACACGGTCTCCGGCGTGGAGGCATGATAGGTCGGCAGATAGCGCGTACCCTTGCCGGCGCAGACCACCTTGAAGCCGCAGGCCCGAGCCCAATCCACATGCTCGGAGATGAGGGCCGGCTGGTCGCCCCAGGCGAGACTATAGACCACGCCGGCCGCCTCCGCCTTGGCCGCCAGCAGCGGGCCGGCCACCACATCGGCCTCGACATTCACCATGACCACGTGGCGGCCATTCTCGATCGCCATCAGGCAGTGGCGGATACCGGCGGCCGGATCCCCCGTCGCCTCGATCAGCACATCCAGCCCCTCGGCACCGATCAGCGCCTCGGCGTCATCGGTGACGAAGGTCGAGCGATGCCGCCGCGCGTCGTCGAAGGAGGTGGCGGCGTAGCGCTCCGGTTCCCAGCCGATATAGGCGAGTTGGTCCTTGGCGCGGGTCGGATTCAGATCGGCGATCCCGAGGATGTGCACGCCCTTGGTCAGACGCGCCTGGGACAGGTACATGGCGCCGAACTTGCCAGCACCGATGATACCGACGCGGACCGGCTTTCCTTCCGCCTCGCGCGCAGCCAACATCCTTGAAAGGTTCACCGTTTCCTCCTCGTCGTTGTTCTATTGTGGCCGCCATCATCCGTGGCGGTCTTGGTCACGAGTGAACCAGCTTCCAGCAAGCAGTACCAGATTGAAGGCAGGTGCCCGCTTCCGGTAGCATGACCCGACTTCTCACAAATCCGATCGACGGCGACGGGGGCTGCCATGGAGATCTCTCTTGCAACCATTTATGGGCTGCTGCTCGCGGTCGGCCTCGTTTCGGTCGACACGGTTCTGAACGCCAATACGTTGTTCTTGGACGCGAGCGTCGCCAAGAAGTTCGAGGATGCCGGCTATACGTCGGAGGTCGTCGAGCAGCACATGATCAATCAGCTCGCGATCATCGCCGACACCAAATCCCTGGTGAAAGCGCCGGTGGTCAAGTCGAGCGACGCCCCCTCCTTCTCCGCTGCGTTGGCATCGGTCGTCAGCCTGCAGGACTCGCTGGAAGCGGCGCAGCAGTTGGTCGGGTTCGCACCGCCCAAGCTCTATGCCGCCGCCGTCGAGCATGGTGAGACGGATACGATCGAGCTTTCCGGTCGTTCGCCGCTATTCGGGCGTTTCTCGATCTCGGTGGACGGGGCGGAACGTAAAATCGATCAGATGATCGAGGAAGCCGCCTATCGGACCTATCGGGAGCTCGATCCCTACACGGCGTTGCTGTTCCGCGTCACCCAGAACTCGGACAACCTGCCCTCGGTCGAACCCGAGCTGGACGAGACGCTCGCGCGTGTACGGATGTCAGCCCATGCCGATACCCGGGCCCAGTTGGAGAACCTGAAGGGGATCATCGCGCTCGACCGCAACGACATCGAGGGCGCGGTCAAACTGTTCGAGAAGGCGCTCAAGGACGATCCGCATTTCCATGTGGTACGGCTCAACCTGGCGCTGGCGATGGTGCAGATGGACCGCTACGACGAGGCGATCGCTCATACCAGCTTGATCTCCGAGCCGGCCTATTGGCCGATGACCGGCGATCCGGTCATGCTGTCCGCCGCCTATGTCCTGCGCGCCGTCGCCAACTGGGGCAAGGGCAACCTGATGGCGGCGAAGGGCGACCTGGAATACGCGGTCTATCTGCAGCCGACCTCGACGGCGGCCTACTGGTACCTTTCCGGGGTACTGCATGCCATGGGCGAACCTGACAAGGGCGACGTCATGCTGCAGGAGGCGATCGAGAATCTGGTCTATTTCGAGACCTATCCGGAGATTGCGCTGCTCTATTTCTGGATCTCGGCGGACGATACCCGCCCCCTCGAGCGGCGCACCAGCACGCTGCCGACATGGCACGACCAGAGCAAGCTGGGCGGGACGGAGAAGCCGACGCAGACCGCCCCGGACGCCGCCCCGCCGGCGCCGACGCCGAGCCAGTCTCCCTCCCAGAGCAGCACCTGACGCCCATCCGGCACTGAGCTGGAAGGCGGGGTCGCCCGGACGGATCTGGCCGATCGATAGGGAGACGCTTCGGCGTGCCCATGCCGCCTGCATCGCGGTGCGGGCACGCCGACATCCGTCGTTTCAGGATCCGGCCGCTGCCGAGCCGACGGTGAAGCCGCCGCAGATGTACATGACCTGACCGGTGACGAAGCCCGAGCGCCTGTCCATGTAGAAGCTGACCCCGTTGGCGATATCCGCCGGCGTGCCGAGTCGACCGACGGGAATTCCGTCGATGATCTTCTGGGTGCGCGGATCGCTGGCCGGATTGGCGGCGTGCCAGAGCGGCGTCTCGATGCTGCCGGGGCCGATGGCGTTCACGGTGATCCCGTTGCGCGCCAGTTCCAACGCCCAGGTCCGGGTCATGCCATGGATCGCCGCCTTGGACGCGGCATAGGCGGTGCGCAGCTCCTTGCCCATGGCGGCGCGCGAGGAGATCGACACGATCCGCCCGAAGCCTTCCGCCCGCATACCCTCGACCAGGCGTTTGGTGATGGTCAGGATCGGCTTCACGTTCAGCCCCATCACCGCGTCGAAATCCTCAAGCGTGGTTCCGTCCAGATCGGCCGGCTTCACATGGCCGACATTGTGGCAGACCCGGGTGATCGGTCCGTCCTTCAGCACGTCGTCCAAGGCGGCATGAATGGCGTCTGTGTTCATCAGATCGACCTCGACCCAACGGGTCTGGATCGGCGGATCGGGCTCCACCCGATCAAGGATCACGACCTCGTATCCGTCCTCGACCAGCCGCTCGACAATCCCGCGTCCGATCGACCGCGATCCTCCGGTCACCAATGCCCGCTCCATGCGTCTTCTCCCT
>JARGOG010000103.1 GCA_029212785.1 Thalassobaculaceae bacterium | reverse complement strand
GGCGATGAACGCCTCGCGCTCATCAGGATCATAGATCCCGCTCGGATCGCTGCGGGTCGGGAGGGTGGCCATGTAAGGGCGGCGTTCGACCCAGAACAGATCGAAGATCCGACGCAGTTCGGCCACCGGGTTCGGGTGCTCGTCGACCCGCAGGTCGACCGTCGCATGCACCTCGCTACCGCGCACGATCAGGGCGGCCGATTGGCGTCCGCGCTTGTCGCCGCCGGCGTCCTGGCCCGCTTCCAGGGCGGTGAGCAGGCGGTCGGCGAAGGGCCGCGTGCCGCCCTCGGTCCAGGCCGCCACGGTCGCCTCCAGCACCTCGGGTCCCGCCAGCATGTTGCCGGCGATCGACGCGGTGCCGCCGGTCCAATGTCCGCACCAGTCGATGCAACGCGCGCCGGTATGGGCGAAGGGTCGGCCTGCGGCGTCGACGCCGTGGATCTGGCGCCACATGTGGCCGTCATCGCCGCTCAGCGCCTGGCTCAAGGCGGCCTCGACGTCGATGCCGTTCACCAGCGCCTCGAGCACCCGCTCGCCGGCCACCGGACTGGTATAGGACTGGGACGACAGCGCCCCCGCACCATCGCGGAACATCGGGCACATGGCGCCGACCGCAATGACCCGGGAGGAGATGGCGATGCCGAACTCGCCGCTGGACGGATCGCGGGCGACGACGGACCAGGTCATGGGGCGGCTCCTCGGTGTGATGATAGGGGCTGGAGGGTCTGGGTCACGCTGTGGCGACGATGCGGCGGATCACGGCGATCGGCAATATGCGCCCGCTGGCGGCGGCGTTCTCGTGCAGGTGGCGGATGTCCGACGTCGCGAAGGTGGCGCTGTGCACGTCCGGATGCGAGAGAACGAAGCCGAGACTGGTCTGCGCCGGCGTCCAATCCCTGACGCCGCTCAGGAAGCCGCAGCGTTTCGCCCGCGCGACCCGGCCGCCCGCGACCAGCCGGTCCCGGGCTCGTCGCACGGCATACCACCAGGTTCGCGGCAGCGACCAGTCGCCGGCCAGCGGGGCGAAGGCCATGCGGGCAAGTGTGCCGGTGGCGATCACGCCCAGGCCGTCCTGGGCGGCCCGCTCGATCACGCCCTCGCTGTCCTGATCGGCCGGGCTGTAGGTCGGCATGATCACGTCTATCAGGCCGGTGCCGCGCGCAGCCGCGAGCCCGGTCGCGATCTGCTGCGGTGTGCCGGCGATGCCGATCAGGTCCGCCGCGCCCTCGCCCTTGAGGGCGGCCAGGGTGTCGAGCAGGTCGTCGCTGAGATAGGCGGCTTCCGGCCGGTCGAGGCAGACCAGGGGCATATGCTCCAGTCCCAGTCGATCGAGGCTCTGGGCCACCTGCAGCTCGATGGTGTCGGGTGAGAAGTCGCGGGCGACATGGCTGCCGCTGACCCGCACCGTGCCGACATTGATCGAGATCATCAGGTGCTCAGGCCGTGTCTCCAGCGCCTTCAGCGCGCGGCCGAGCCGCATCTGGGCGCGGGCGCCGTCGTAGCAGGGGCCGGTATGGAAGCTGGTGATGCCGAGCTTGACCGCATGCTGGATCAGCGCGATCGCGGAGGTTTCGTCGAGCCAGCGTCCGGCCCAGGGATCCGTGCAACTCAAGGCGAGCTCGGAGACGGTCCAACCGGTGCGGCCGAGCCGGCGCGTGGCGACCGTCATGGAGTCGGTCCCACCGCGATCGTCAGGCGCGGGCGCGGAGCGACTCCTGCCCCTGCACCGTGAAGAACGAGGCCGATTTCGGCTGTTTCGGCAGCTCGACCTCAATCGGGATCATGCGGGCGGTCCGGCTCGCCTCGCCGCGCACGATCCGGCCTTCGTTCGGGTTGGCCATCGGGTTGCGGGCAATCGGGACCGCATCGGCGGCGGTATAGACGCAGATATAGAGCCCGCGCGGATGCTGGGACGCGTTGGCGGCCGAGCCGTGGGCGAGGCGGGTGTGCATCAGGCAGACCGAGCCGGCGGGGCCGGTCACGGCAATCTGCTGCGCTTTCATCTCGGCCTCGGTTTCCGGGCGCATCTTGCCGATGAAGACACCGTTCTCGAACAGGGTGTGCATGGGCCCCAGATGGGTTCCCGGCACCACCATCAGGCAGCCGTTCTCCTCGGTCACGTCGTCCAGCATCAGCAGGGCGGTGACCACGTCGTCATTGGTGTGCGGCGTGAAGGAGAAGTCCTGGTGATAGGCGACCTCGGTCTTCGTACCCGGCAGCTTCACGTTGATCTTGCAGTGGTGGAACTTGACGTTCGGGCCGATCAGGTCGGCGATCATGTCGACCGTGCGGGCGTCGGTCATGACATCGAGATAGGCCTCGGATATGTCCGAGGGGTTGTTGACCCGGCGCAGCGCCGGATGGGCGGCGGTATGCTCCGCTCCCATGTCGAAGCGGGCGCGGCCGTCGATGGTCTCCGGGCCGAAGGGGGCGTCATGGGGCCGGCTCTCCTCGACCCAGCCGGCGAGATCGGCCTTCAGGGCGGCAAGCTGTTCCGGCGTCACCGCGTCCTCGACGACGAGGTAGCCGTCGCGCCGGAACGCATCGATCTGGTCGGGGGTGAGTGCGGTTGCCATGTCGTCCTCCTGTCCTCCGCCGTTTCCGAGAGCCCTTATGGCATATGGACCTCCATATTTGTGCACGATGCGGCCCGGCGTGCAAAGCTGGCGGATCGGCGGGAACTGCTTATCTAGGGAGCGGAGGTTGCCATGCGTTTCATTCTGTCCCTGATCGCCGTCGTTGGTGTTCTGGTCGCCGGACTCTGCCTGCTTGCCGTGCGGGCCTGGGAGGCGTCGGGCGGGCCGGTGATGAGTGTCCACGGTTACATCGCGCTCGGCCTCGGTGCGCTGTTCACCTTCGGGTTGGCGGCCGGGCTGATGGCGCTGGTGTTCTACTCCAGCCGCCACGGTTACGACGACGAGGCCGGCGCGCCCGACGAGATCGACGAGCGGATCCCGTGAAAGGCGTTCGCAGAACCGCGGCTATTCCGCCGGTTTGCTATAGGGATCGCTGCTGCGGATGCGGTAGGAACCCTCGCCCATGGCCAGGACATTGCCCTCGGCGTCGGTGACCTCGCCCCAGGCGAAGAAGATCTTGCGCCCGCCGCCTTTGCGCACCGCCTTCGCCCGGACCGTGCCCTCGCGGCTCTGACCCATGAAATTGGTGGTCAGCGTCAGGGTCAGCGCCTTCGCCGGCGGCTCGCCTTGTGGGCGCCAGACGCCGCAATAGCCGCAGACAGCGTCGATCAGCGTCGCCATCACCCCGCCATGCAGGACGCCCGACCGGTTCAGGTGGTGCGCCTGGACGTCGAGTTCCATCACCGCGTGCTCCGGTGTCCATTCGACCAGCCGGAAGCCCAGCGTGGCGTTGAAGCCGACCAGTTCCTCAAGGGACTCGGTGCCGGCGGTGTCGGTTTGACTCATGACAGATTCCGTATTAGAACAAAACAAGAACATTCGTTCCGCTGCCCCGATCCGAGCCGGAGTGAACGATGGCCGATCCTATCCATGCTGCACCTGCGAGGCCAGACCGCGATGCCCTGGTGGCGGAGATCCGCCGCCTGGAGCGCGCCTATGACACGGGCATGCCGACCCGTTCGGCCCCGCTCGGCTGCGCCGTGCTGGCGGATCACCTGCCGGAGGACGGACTGGCGCTGGGACGGGTGCACGAGTTGGTGGGCGAGGCACGCTCGGAAGTGCGGGACGCGGCGGTCTTCGGTTTCGCCTGCGCCCTGTTGAGCCGGTTCGGGACGGGCGCGATCCTGTGGTGCGCACGGCGGGCCAATGTGCTGGGCGGCGCTCCCTCGGCCCGTGGGCTGGCAAGCCTCGGCCTCGACCCCGCCCGGGTGATCTTCGTCGATGCCGAGGAAGAGGCGGACCGGCTCTGGGCGATGGAGGAGGGACTGTCGGTGCCCGGCCTCGCCGCCGTGGTCGCCGAACTCGATCCCGCCCGCCGCAGCGAGGCGACCGCCAGTCGACGTCTGCAGCTTGCCGCCGAGAAGAGCGGGGTGACCGGACTGATCCTGCGTCCGCGCCTGACCACGTCGCGTGGGGTCGGCGACCGGGTGCCGGTGGCGGTCGAGACCCGCTGGCGGATAACCGCCGCGCCGTCGCCCTACGGCCCGCATGACGTCCGGCCGGTCTGGGACGTGGTGTTGGAGCGGGCGCGCCGCGGCCGGCCGGGCGCATGGCGGCTGGCCTGGGATGCGGGATCGGCGGTGCTGGAGGAGGCATTGCCGTGCGAGGCGCTGGCGAGGGCGGTCCCGCAGACCGTGGAGATGCGGCAAACCGGGAACCAGAACAACGAGGAGGTGGCGGCATGACGACGCAACGGGAATATCCGGCCTTCCGGGCCGAGCGGGGACGCCGTGTGATCGCGCTCTGGCTGCCGCATTTCGCGGTGGAGCGGCATCACACGCAAGAGCGGTGTGACGCGGATGCGGTGCAGGCGGTGGCGACCCGCGAGCGGGGGCGTCGGGTGATTGCCGGCCTCGCCCCCGGCGTCGCGGGCCTCACGCCCGGCATGGCGCTGGCCGATGCCCGCGCGCTGACCCCGGACCTCACCCTGGCCGACTGGGATCCGGCGGCGGACCGGGCGGCGCTGCGCGATCTCGCCGCCTGGTGCGTGCGCTATACCCCGTTGATTGCCTTCGATCCGGCCTCGGCCTGTCTGAGGGACGGGATCGGCGGCGATGCGGCGCTCTGGCTTGACGTCACCGGGGCGAGCCATCTGTTCGGCGGCGACTGGGAGATGGTGGCCGATCTGGTGAACCGGATCGCCTCCTTCGGCTACACCGCGCGGGCCTGCATGGCGGACACACCGGGCATCGCCTGGGCGGTGACCCGGACCGCGGCGACGGGCCGTGGCGACGTGGTGGTGCCGTCGGGCGCGGGGATCGCCGCCATCGCCCGCCTGCCGATCATGGCTCTCAGGGTGCCGGCAGCGGTCGCGGAGGCCCTGGCCCGCAGCGGGTTGCGCCGGATCGGCGATGTGGCCGATCTGCCGCGCGCCCCGCTCGCCGCCCGCTTCGGCCCCGACCTGGCCCGCCGGTTGGACCAGGCCGCCGGCAGCCTGCACGAGCCGATCGAACCGCTCAGCCCGCCGGCGCCGCACCGGGTCCGCCTCGGGCTGCCGGAGCCGATCGGCCTGCGCGAGGATATCGAGCATGGGGTGCGCCGACTGCTGGAGCGGCTATGCGCGCGCCTGGAGCGGGAGCGGGCGGGGCTGCGCCGCCTCAGGGTCGATTTCTTCCGGGCCGAGGGGGATGTCCGCTCGCTCACCATCGGCACCGGCCGACCGGCGCGCGACCCGGTCGCCCTGTTCCGCCTGCTCGCCGAGCATCTGGACAGGCTCGACCCCGGCTTCGGCATCGACGTCATGGTGATGGAGGCCGAGCGGGTCGAGGGACGGGGGATCGCACAGAAGGACCTGGCGGGCCCCACCGCCGGCGCGATGGGCGAGGGGGTGCAGGACATGGTCGACCGGCTGAGCAATCGTCTGGGCGAGGAGCGGGTGCACCGCCTGGAACCGGTGGAAAGCCATCTGCCCGAACGGGCCGAGCGTCCGTCGGCGCCAGCCACGGCATCACGCTGGCCCACGGCGCCGGCGCCGTCGGTACCGCGGCCGGCGCGTCTGCTGCGCCGGCCCGAGCCGGTGGAGGCGACGGCCCTGCTGCCGGACCATCCGCCGGCCTGGTTCCGCTGGCGCGGCGTGGATTATCGCATCGCCCGCGCCGCCGGGCCGGAGCGGATCGCGCCGGAATGGTGGGAGGATTTGCCGGCGGACCGGCGGCGCGGCGGCCGCACCCGCGACTATTTCCGCCTGGAGGCCCGCGACGGACAGCGGTTCTGGCTTTACCGCGAGGGCCTGGCGGAGCGCGGCGAGGCGCCGCAATGGTTCGTGCACGGGCTGTTCGCGTAGCCCCGGATCAGGTCCGGAAGGACCGTTAGGATCAGGAGGCGGTCGGGGTCATGAAACGCTCTCCCATCCCCCGATATGCGGAACTTCAGGTCACCACCAATTTCTCCTTCCTGCGCGGCGGAAGTCATGGGGAGGAACTGGTGGAGCAGGCGGCCGCGCTCGGGCTTGCCGCCATCGCGGTGACCGACCGCAACACGCTGGCCGGCGTGGTGCGGGCCCATGTGGCGGCCAAGGAGGTCGGTGTGCTGCTGGTGATCGGCGCCCGGCTCGACCTGATGGATGCGCCGGATCGGCTGGTCTTCCCGGTGGACCGGGCCGCTTATGGCCGGCTGTCGCGGTTGATCAGCCTCGGCCGCCGCCGCGCGCCGAAAGGCGAATGCCACCTGTTCCGCGCCGATCTGGAAGCCTGGGATACCGGCCTGCTCCAGGTGCTGATCCCGCCGGAGGACACCGGCGGACTCGACGCTTTCGCCGCCGCCCTTTCCCAGGCCGTCGCGCGCCGCCCGGGCGACATCTATCTCGCCGTCAGCCGGCTCTATCGCGGCGACGACGCGGCCCGGGTCGTCAGCCTGGCCGCTCTCGCGCACCGCGCCGGCGCCGTCCCGCTCGCTACCAACGACATCCACATCCACGTGCCCGAACGCCGCCCGCTGCAGGATGTGCTCACCTGTATCCGCGAGGGCGTGACCGTGGACGCCGCCGGTTACCTGCTCGCCGCCAATGCCGAGCGCCACCTGAAGACCCCGCAGGAGATGGCCCGGTTGTTCCGCGATCATCCGGCGTTGATTGCGGCCACCGTCGCACTCGCCGCGCGCTGCCGGTTCTCCCTCGACGAGCTGCGCTACGAATATCCCGACGAGGTCGCCGCCGGCGAGGACCCGCAGATCCGTCTGGCGCGCCTGACCCGGGACGGGGCCGACGAGCGCTATGCCGGTGCCGTGCCGCCGAAGGTCCAGGCCCAACTCGACCACGAGCTTGCCCTGATCGCCCGGCTCGGCTACGCGCCGTATTTTCTCACCGTGCAGGACGTCGTCCGCTTCGCCCGTTCCAAGGGGATTCTCTGCCAGGGTCGCGGCTCGGCGGCGAATTCGGCCGTGTGCTACTGCCTCGGCATCACCGCCGTCGACCCGGCCCAGGCCGACCTGCTGTTCGAGCGGTTCGTCAGCGAGGCGCGCGGCGAGCCGCCGGATATCGATGTCGATTTCGAGCACGAGCGCCGCGAGGAGGTGATCCAGTACGTCTATGCCAAATACGGCCGCGAGCGGGCCGGGCTGGCGGCGACGGTGATCAGCTACCGGGCACGCTCGGCCCTGCGCGATGTCGGCAAGGCGCTCGGCCTGTCCGAGGACACGGTCGGCGCCTTGTCCGGTCAGGTCTGGGGCTGGCGCGGCGATCCGGTCAGCGACGCGCGGGTGCGCGAGATCGGCCTCGACCCGGACGACCGCCGCCTTGCCCTGGCACTCGCCCTGGCCCGCCAGCTCGCCGGCTTTCCGCGCCACCTGTCCCAGCATGTCGGCGGTTTCGTCATCACCCGCGGCCGGCTCGACGAACTGGTGCCGATCGAGAATGCGGCGATGGAGAACCGCACTGTCGTGGAATGGGACAAGGACGACCTGGAGGCGCTCGGCATCCTCAAGGTCGATCTGCTCGGCCTCGGCATGCTGAGTTGCGTGAAGCGCGCCTTCGACCTGCTGGGGCGGCATTACGGCGAGCACCACACGCTGGCCTCGGTGCCCGACGAGGATCCGGCCGTGTACGACATGTTGTGCCGGGGCGACAGTCTGGGGGTGTTCCAGGTCGAGAGCCGGGCGCAGATGGCGATGCTGCCGCGCCTGCGTCCGCGCTGCTTCTACGACCTGGTGGTGGAGGTGGCGATCGTGCGGCCGGGACCGATCCAGGGCGACATGGTCCATCCGTATCTGCGCCGCCGCAATGGCGAGGAGCCGGTGACCTTCCCGTCGGAGGCTTTGCGCGCGGTGCTCGGCAAGACGCTCGGTGTGCCGCTGTTTCAGGAGCAGGCGATGAAGATCGCCATTGTCGCCGCCGGCTTCACGCCATCCGAGGCGGACCGGCTGCGCAAGGCGATGGCCACCTTCAAGCGCTCCGGCGACATCCACAAATTTCAGGAGAAGCTGGTCCAGGGCATGGTCGAGCGCGGTTACGAGGCGGAGTTCGCCGCGCGTTGCTTCAAGCAGATCGAAGGCTTCGGCACCTATGGGTTTCCGGAGAGCCATGCCGCCAGCTTCGCCCTGCTGGTCTATGTCTCCTCCTGGCTGAAATGCCATTACCCGGCGGTGTTCGCCGCCGCCCTGCTGAACTCCCAGCCCATGGGCTTCTACGCGCCGGCGCAGATCGTGCGCGATGCCCGGGACCATGGGGTCGAGATCCGTCCGCCCGACGTGAACGCCAGCCACTGGGACTGCACGCTGGAGCCGCGGCCGGACGGGGCGATGGCGCTGCGCCTGGGACTGCGGCAGATCAAGGGCATGAAGGAGGAGACGGCGCAGACCCTGACGGCGGCCCGCGGGGCGGGGTATGGCGAACCGCTGGACCTGTGGCGCCGAGCCGGGTTGGGCGCGCCGGTTCTGGAAGTGCTGGCCCGCGGCGACGCCTTCCGCTCCATGGGCGTATCCCGGCGCGAGGCGTTCTGGGCCGCCCGGGCGCTGGCCACCGCCCCCGACGGCCCGGCGGCCCGGGACAAGAGGGGCCGGGAGGAAGCGGACGCCCTGCCGCTGTTCGCCGCCGCCGAGGCCGCGGTGGCACTGCCGGCCGCCCCGATCGGCGAGGAGGTGGTGGACGATTACGCGTCGCTGAGGATGTCGCTGAAGGCCCATCCCGTGGCCCTGCTGCGCCCGGATCTGCAAGCCGATGGCCGCGTGCCGTGTTCGGTGCTGGAGAGCGACCGGGGCCTCGGCCGGGCCGGTCGGCGGGTCCGGCTCGCCGGGCTGGTGCTGGTGCGTCAGCGGCCGGGCACGGCCAAGGGGGTGATCTTCATCACCCTGGAGGACGAGACCGGCATCGCCAACCTGGTGGTCTGGCAGGACATCTTCGAGCGCTACCGCCGCGAGGTGCTGGGGGCAAAGCTGCTCGGCGTCGTCGGCCGGGTGCAGCGCGAGGGCCGGGTGGTGCATGTGGTGGTCGAGCATCTGGAGGACCTGACCGACCGGCTGGCGACGCTGACCGACGGCAGTCTGGAGCGGGCCGACGCCATGGCCGGCTTCACCGCGGCGACCGCGAATGCCGACGAGGTGCGCCGCCCGAGCAACGACCAGCGGGCCGAGCAGAGCGACGCGAAGAAACAGCGCGACGCCGATGGCGAGCGTCGTCGGGCGATGCGGGAGGCGCGCGAGGGTCAGGCACCGGACGCCCCTGCGGTGTTCGACCCGGAGACGCCGCCCGCCCCGGCCCGCCCGACCCGCTCCGAAGGCATCCGCCACCCGCGCAACGTCAAGCCCGACCTGAAGGTGGTGAGCCGGGATTTCCACTGATGGCCCACCACACGGCTCCGACCCGCCCCGTCATTCTGAAATTGATTGAGAATGATGGGGGGAGAGGACGTACCTGGACCCTCAGCGCATAACCCGTCCCGACCCGAACTCGACGGCATTCTTTCCCCATTGAGCGTCCGACCGCCCCGCGCCACACTCCTGTCATGCGCGAAGTCGATTACATCATTGTCGGTGCCGGCTCGGCGGGCTGTGTGCTCGCCAACCGGCTGAGTGCGGACCCGGACGTCTCGGTCCTTCTGCTGGAGGCCGGCGGCAAGGACTGGAATCCGTTGATCCACATCCCGCTGGGCACCGGCAAGCTGGTCCGCTCGTCGATGCACAGCTGGGGCTACTGGACCGAGCCGGAGCCGCATCTGGATAATCGCAGGCTCTACTGGCCGCGGGGCAAAGTGCTCGGCGGCTCGTCCTCGATCAATTCGATGATCTATGTGCGTGGCCATCCGCGCGACTACGACACCTGGGCGCAGCTCGGCAATCGGGGCTGGGCCTGGGATGACGTGCTGCCCTATTTCAAGCGCTCGGAGGGCCATGTCGACCGCCGGGCCGACGCCCTGCACGGTACCGCCGGCCCGCTCAAGGTGCAGCGCGGCCGCGGCGACAACCCACTCTACGACGCCTTCGTCGCCGCCGGGGTGCAGGCGGGCATGACCCGCATCGACGATTGCAACGGGCCGGAGCAGGAAGGTGTGTGCCGCTACGATTTCACCATCCATAACGGCCGGCGGGCCAGTGCGGCGGTGTGCTATCTGCGCCCGGCGATGGCCCGCTCGAACCTGACGGTCGAGACCTCGGCGCTGACCCATCGGGTGGTGCTGGAGGGCGGGCGCGCGACCGGCGTGGAATACGCACGGGGCGGCGCGCTCGAACGGGTGCATGCCCGACGCGAGGTGATTCTCGCCGGCGGCTCCCTGAACACGCCCCAGGTACTGATGCTGTCCGGCATCGGCCCGGCCGACCACCTGAAATCCCATGGGATCGCGCCGCTGCACGATCTGCCCGGCGTGGGGCGCAACCTGCAGGACCATCTCGACATTCCACTGCAATACGCCTGCCCGGAACCGGTTACCTTGCACAGCCTGGTCCGGCTCGACCGTGCGGCCCTGGCGATGGCCCAGGCGGCCCTGTTCCGCACCGGCCCGGCGGCGACCTTCCCGGCGGAGGGTGGCGCTTTCGTGAAGACCCGGCCCGAGCTCGAAATGCCGGATATGCAGTGGCACATGCTGATCGGGCTAGGCGCCAAGCGGGTGCGCATTCCCTGGTTGTGGCAGTTGTGGAAGGACCGCCTGGACCGGGACGGCTTCACCATCCGCATGTGCCAGCTCCGCCCGGAAAGCCGGGGGCATCTGGAATTGGCCTCGGCCGATCCGGCGGCGCGGATCCGCATCTTCGCCAACTACTACGCGACCGAGAACGACCGCCGGGTATTCCGCGACGGCATTCGCAAGGCACGCGAATGGGTGGCGCAGTCGGCCTTCGACCGCTGGCGCGGCGAGGAACTGAACCCGGGGATCTCAGTCAGTTCGGACGGCGACATCGACGCCTATGTCCGGAGCATCGCCGAGACCATCTACCACCCGGTTGGCACCTGCCGCATGGGCAGCGACGGCGACGCGGTGGTGGACCAGGAATTGAAGGTGCACGGGGTCGAGGGATTGCGCGTGGTCGATGCCTCGATCATGCCGCGCCTGATCGGCGGCAACACCAACGCGCCGACCATGATGATCGCCGAAAAGGCGGCCGACATGATCCTGGGCCGGGCGGCCGCGCCCGACGAGAGCGGTCGCGCGGCAGCTTAGGCCCCCCGCTTTCGGTCCCCGCTTCTTCTGATCATGCGGGCGGTGTCATAGAGGATGACGGAAGCGGCGCGACTTCGGCTAGCATCGCCGCCAAACCACAGGAGATCTGGAATGACTGAATACGTGCCGCGCTCCGGCGACGACTGGGCCCGCATCGATGCCGTCGAGGCCGGGGCCGATGCGACGGCACTGGGGGAGGCGGTAACCTTCGCGACCGACCACGAATCGAAGATGAACCGCGACATCGCCAAGGCGCTGGAGGGCGGGCACTTCTCCGAGCCGCCGCCGCTCGGCGACATCGTCGGCCCGACGGCCCCCCGCGGCCCCGCCGCCGGCCTGGTGCTCAAGGGCGGGAAGATCCTGGCCGAGTGGGGGCCGACCGAGCGCGCCGACATCACCTTCTCCGTCACCAAATCCTATCTCTCGATCATCGCCGGCCTGGCGGTTGATGACGGGCTGATCCCCGATATCCACCAGCCGGTGGGCACGCTGGTCGACGATGGCGGATTCGACGCGGCCCAGAACAAGACCTGCACCTGGGAGCACTTCCTGCAGAACACCTCGGAATGGGAGGGCACGCTGTTCTCCAAGCCCGACCTGGTGGACCGCAACCGTGACCTCTCCCTGCCGCCGGGTACGCCGTCGAAGAAGGGCACCCATCGCGACCTCGCCGCCCCCGGCGGGTTCTGGGAATATAACGACGTGCGGGTGAACCGCCTGTCCCTGTCGCTGCTGCGGGTCCACAAGCAGCCGCTGCCGAGGGTGCTCAAGGAGCGGATCATGGATCCGATCGGCGGGTCCGACACCTGGAGCTGGAATGGCTACATCAACTCCTGGGTCGAGATCGACGGTCAGCCCATGCAGTCGGTCTCCGGCGGCGCCCATTGGGGCGGCGGCCTGTTCATTTCCGCCCGCGACCATGCCCGTCTCGGCCTGCTGATGCTGCGCCGGGGAATGTGGGGCGACGTGCCGCTGCTGTCGCCGGGCTGGGTCGATGCCTGCACGACGCCGTGCGCGCTCAACCCGAGCTACGGGTATCTCTGGTGGTTGAACGGCGACGGCCGCCATGTGCCGAGCGCCCCGCGCAGCAGTTATTTCGCCATGGGCGTGGGCTCCAACGTGATCTGGATCGATCCGGAGCACGGCATGGTCTGCGTGTTGCGCTGGATCGACAAGGGGTCGTTGGACGGCTTCGCCAAGCGGCTGATGAAGGCGCTGGGCTGAGATTCTGTATTTAAAACGCCCGTCATCCCGCGGGATGACGGGCGTTGAGTTTGGTACCGTTGGCCCCACCCTGAG
>JARGOG010000013.1 GCA_029212785.1 Thalassobaculaceae bacterium | reverse complement strand
TCATCGAGCGCACGTTTCGCGGTGATCCGCGAGACGCCGTGGTACTCCGCCAGTACCTGCTCGCTGGGCAGCATGCCGCCGGTTCCGAACTCTCCGTCGGCGATGCGCTGACGCATGATCAGATAGATCTGGTGATAGAGCGGCGAGCGGAACCGGCCGAGCGCCCCGCCTTCCGCCGCCGACCGCTCCTGGGACGCGCGCTCAGGGCTCCGAGGGCCGGATTTCGGGCCACGAAAAGCTGCATCGGCGCGGGGCGGTCGGGATCTCATGAAATGATATAATGATATATCTTTTATGCATGGCAATACCCGAAATGCTGCACCTGCTCAGTCGAATGTCCGCCGGATCAGATTCCACAATTCCGCTTTGCCCTCGATCCCGATGCCCGGAGCCTCGGGCAGCGACACCGCCCCGTTCTCCGGTGCCATGGCATCGGCCAGACCGCCGAAGGGCTGAAAGGATCCGGGATTGACCTCCCCGCCGCCAAGACCGAACGCGGCCACCACGTGGAGCGCGAACAGGTGACCGCCATGGGGCCAAAAGCAGCGCCTCGGCCAACCCGCCGCGTCGAAATACGACACGATGCGGTGGAACTCCGGAACGCCATAGGTGTGAACCGGATCGAACAACAGGATATCGCGCCCCGGGCGAAGCCCGCCATGGCGGGCCAGCAGCTTCGCCTCCGCCAGTGAAAACAGTGCCTCGCCGGCGGCGATCGGAGGCCCGTAGCCGGCAGCGACCTCGGCCTGCAGGTCCAGGTCGAGCGGGTCGCAGATATCCTCGAACCACCACAGGCCCAGCGGCTCGATCGCCTCGCCGACCCGCAGGCACGCGGTCCGGTCGTAGCGGTTCATCGCGTCGACGGCGATCCGGTCCGCTCCGCCAAGCGCCGAGGCGGCGACGTCGATCCGCTTCAGGTCCGTTGAGAGGTCGCCGGCCGCGATCTTGATCTTGGCGCGGGTGTATCCGGCGTCCCGGAATCGCTGCATCTCGTCGCGCAGCCGGGCATGGTCGTCGGCGGGATACGGATACCCGCCTCCGGCATAAACCTCGATCCGGCCGGACGGCGGCGACGGTTCGCCGAATCGCCGGGCCATGGTGCGGTACAGCGGTTCTCCGGACAGTTTGGCCGCGATATCCCACAGCGCCATGTCGAGAGTCCCGACGGCGACGCAACGCTCTCCGTGACCGCCGGGCTTCTCACCCGTCATTATCACCGACCAGGCGCGCCGCGGGTCGAAGGATCCGTCCGGATCGCAGAGATCGGCCCCGGGCGCCGCCAGCAGACGGGGAGCGAACCGCTCGCGGATCAGCCCGCCCTGTCCGAAACGACCGAAGGATGCGAAGCCGTAGCCCGTGACCGGGCGGCCGTCCCGCCGCGCGTCGGTCGTGATGGCGACGACACTGGTCGTCAACCCGCCCGGCGGCAGCGCCGGATCCGCGTAGCGCGAGATCGCGACGGTCTTCTCTGTGATGTCCAGGATCCGCATCGCACGATGATTGGCCGGAAGCGGTCGCCAAGCAACCGCCGGCGTCGGCCGGGGCCGTCGAGGTGGGCGCCGCAAGCCTCTTGCACGGGCACCCCGCCTCGGGTATCACGCCTCTCCCGCTCGGACATGGCCCCGTGGCAGAGTGGTTATGCAGAGGACTGCAAATCCTTGTACATCGGTTCGATTCCGGTCGGGGCCTCCAGAGTGGGAAACAAGGCGACATTCGCCTTGAACGACATTGGACAGGACGCTATACAGCGCGGTCTCTGGTCCCGGGTAGCTCAGTGGTAGAGCGAGCGGCTGTTAACCGCTTGGTCGGGGGTTCGAATCCCTCCCCGGGAGCCAGCTTTTCAATCATATCCAAGACCGCCGCCCGTCGGACTGCGTTCGTCGGCCGAGCGGCAGCGCTCCAGGCGCCGCGGACGAGATCGCCGCGGACTGCGCCGTCATGCCTTAAACGCCAATTCCTCGTCGCGCCGACATGATCGTCGATCGGGAGTTTAAGACGGATTCACGCGGGCCCGACACCGCGCCCCGCCATCCGGCTGGCATGAGGGGCCGATCCGGAATCGTCTCGATGCGACGAGTGTCAATCGGTCGACGGTTCATGCATACTTGCGGTACGGGTATTTCAAACCATGAAATCTGCCATCCGGATTTCCGGTTAGTTCCACAGAATGTGCAACGCGCAACATCCAGGTGAGTAACGGTTCGATGATCAACCCCCACCAATGCCGCGGAGCCCGTGCTCTGCTAGGGATCACGCAACAGCAGCTCGCCGAGCTTGCCGGCATCAGCAAGCGGACGGTGATCGAGTTCGAGGGCGGGATCCGGGTTCCCCTGACGACAACGACCCAGAGCCTCAAATGGGCGCTGGAAAGCGAAGGCATCGAATTCCTGTTCGGCAATGGCGGCGGATCGGGCATTCGCTTCAAGGATCCGGATTTCGAGCACGCCATGGCACCCCGCACGGTGTCGCGACGCCACGTCATGGGACGGGTCGGCGTGCTGGCCGCCGGCGCCGCGCTGACCGATCCACTGCCGGGCGATTCGGCCCCGGCCGCTACCGCGATCAAGATTCCGCGGTCGTTCGCGGCGACGGAAATGTCGCTGCAGCGTTTCGAGAAGGTCGCGTCCAACGAACAAAAGCGTGCGCTCGAGCTGTACAGGGCCGGGGTGACCGACGTTCCCGATGTCGTCGCCCGCCGGGCGACCATGGTGCATTTCGATGGCGAGCGGCAGATCATCGACTGGCAGGGCACCGGGATCCGCCTGTTTCCGAAGGCCCGGAGCCTCGCCGGCACCCCGATGGCAGAGCAGCCGGACGTCGATTATGGGCAGTGGGCGGAAAGTCGCGTGATGGCCGCCTTCCACCGGCGCGAGCCGGTCTTCGAGCTCTGCCGCGGCCTGGTGGAGGTCGATGGGAGCCGGACCGTCTGGCGCTACTATTCACTCCGGCTCCCCCGTCCGGACGGAACGACTTTAAACGTTACAACGACCGCCTGAACTCATCGGCCTGGCGTTGCGCGAAGGCCTGTGATGCGTAGCCGAACAGTCTCGGCAGTCCGAAAGCCGCTCCGTCCCGGACCCATTCGACCTCCGGCTCCAACCGTTCGGGACGGAACCGCACGCCGAGACCGGGAATGTTCGGCTTCACCATGAAGACGAAGTGCCGGGCGGCCCACCGGTCGATGCCCAGGGATCGGCCGACCATCGGCAGCATCCAGACCAGCATCCGCGAGATCTCGGTCTTGCGCATGTCCGGCGTCACCACGATGCCGCCGGAGAACACCGCCATGTCGGTGATTCTGTCGGTCAGCGACCGCGCCGATCCGGTCACCCGCCAACTCTCGTTGTCGCACGGGTACCAGCCTTCCAGTTCGATGTGACTGGTCAGGTTGTCGGAGAGGATCATCGGATAGGCACCGTACGTGGCGATCGGCCGCCCATGGAGGCGCGCCTCGATCCAGAACCCGTCAGGCGACACCGCAGGCGTGAACCCCTTGAACACCGGCTGCCCGCCCCGGTCCATGTCGAGGGCTTCCAGCGTGTCGAACCCGCCATGGTGAATGAGTTCCAGGTCGAGATGCTGGACGAACGCGTTCGTTTCAGTGAGTAGATTGCTCATCGGTTTCTCCCCGCGGCCCGCGGCTATGGCGAGCCGTCGCTAGGTTTCACAAAGCGACGCGCCGGAACCGGGGATCCGAAGATCCATGGGAGACCGGCCCGGGACATCACCCGAAAACACTACCTTTCGCTGAGAAGCTGAGGGGGCGGCCAATGCCGGCCACGATCGTCGCCCGCATACCGGGCGACCTCGCAGCCGCCCGGCGTCGCGCCAATTTGACGGCGCGACCGGGCAGGCATTTGGGGCGGGGGGATTAGGATCGGTAGAACTTTCGAGCCGGCGCGCTTTGCCGCGACGGGCCCGACCGCCGTTAGACCAGGTCCTTCGGCGTCACGAAGCGGCGAAGTTCGGCGCAACGCGGACCGAGAGCGGCCCAGCCGGAAGCGCTTTCCAGGGTGGCAAGCCCGCAGGTCGGAAATTTCGGGGCGACGCCGGCGCCTGTCAGCAGCCGGACGGTATCTTCCATGCCCGGATTATGGCCCACCACCAGGGCGACCCGCGCCTGGACCGGGATCATCTTCAAACGGGCCACGATCTGCGCGGCGCCGATCTCGTAGATATCCCGTGTCGTCTCGACACTCACCCGGTCCGGCAGGCCGTCGCGCAGGATCGCCAGGGTGTCGAGGGTGCGCCGGGCGGTGGAGCACAGGATATAGTCCGGCGCGATCCCCTGCTGACGGCAATAGGTCGCCATGGCGGCAGCGGCCCGCTCTCCCCTTGGGGCAAGTGGGCGGTCGTGATCCGGCTCGCCGCCGTCCCAGTCGGACTTGGCGTGGCGCAGCAGGTGTAGGGTGATCATCGCCCTACCTCTTCACCGTCGGTCGCCTCCCCGACCGTTTCGTCACCAGCCATGGTCGTCACGATCGAGATTTCGGAATGCAGGGTCCGGTGTACCGGGCATTTGTCGGCGATCTCTCGCAGCTTCGCCTTCTGCACGGCGTCGAGCGGGCCTTCGATCACCAGATGACGGTCGATCCGGTCGACCTTGCCAGCCCGGGTCTCGCAGGTTGCGCAATCCTCCGCATGGATCTTGGCATGGCGGAGATGGGTTTCCAGGCGGTCCAGGCTCCAGCCTTTTCGGTCGGCATACATCTTCACCGTCATATTGGTGCAGGCACCGAGAGCGGCGAGCAGCAGGTCGTAGGGGCCGGGGCCGGTATCCGTGCCGCCAACCGAAATCGGCTCATCGGCCCGCATCCGGTGCAGCGGGCCAGCCGCGATCCACTGGGGAAACAGGCCATCGCCGGCGTCGGCGACGACGACCTCGCCCTCCTTTGCCCGCGGCCCGGTCGTCGGCGCATCCGGCAGGAACCGCTCGGCCCATCCCGACAGCACGGCGGCGACGTAATCGCTGTCCGACTTGCGGCTCAGCAGGTGGTCCGCCTTGTCGAGGGAGACGAAACTCTTCGGATGCATGGCGGCAACGAAGATCTCGGTCGCGTTGGCGATGCCGACGGTCTCGTCGAGCGGGGCGTGGAAGATCAGCAGGTCTTTGCGCAGCCGAGCGACCATGTCGACCAGGCGGTGATCCTTCAGATCTTCGATGAAGGACCGGCGCACGCGGAAAGTCCGGCCGCCGAGCTCGACATCCGCCTCCCCGTCCCGCTCGATCGTCTCCAGCCGGGCGCCGAAGTTATGCAGGACGTGCAGCGGATCCGACGGCGCACCGATGGTGGCCACGCCCTTGACCGCCGGTATCCGTCCGGCGGCGGCGAGCACCGCAGCACCGCCAAGCGAATGGCCGACCAGGATCTCCGGTGCCGCCAGGGTGGCCGCCATGTAGTCGGCCGCGGCGACCAGATCCTCGACATTGGAGGCGAAGGTCGTGTTGGCGAACTCGCCGTCGCTGTGACCGAGCCCGGTGAAGTCGAATCGCAGCACGGCGATCCCGCGCTCGGCGAGACCGGAGGCGATGCGCCGGGCGGCGACAAGGTCCTTGGAGCAGGTGAAACAGTGCGCGAACAGCGCGTATCCGCGGATCGGCCCGGCCGGACGATCGATCCTGGCCGCGAGCGAATCTCCCAACGCCCCGGTGAAGTTGACACTTTCCGTACGCACAGCCATGGTCGATCTCATTGGTTGGCGGGGGACTGATGGGGGTTCTACCACATGGCGGTTGAGGAGGAAGCGGCAGCCTTCGGCGCCCGTGACGCGGCGCCGGTCGAAATCCGCTTCGCCACTCCGGCCGATGCCGACGCGCTCGCCCTGCTGAGCCAGGAGCTGCTCGCATTCTACTCCCTGCCGGTCCACTACCAACGCTCCTACATGGCGCATGTGATCGCCGACAAGGCGTTCCGCGAACCGCCGACGGTCGAGATTCTGATGGCCGTCGGTGCCGATCGGGCGGTCGGGTTCCTGGCGTTCAACGAAACCTTCGCCCTCGCCAACTGCCAGAGCGCGATCTTCATCCAGGACCTGTTCGTCACCCGTAAGGCGCGGACCGCCGGCATCGGACGCAAATTGATGGTCCGGCTTGCCGAGATCTGCGTCGAGCGCGGTGTGACCCAACTCGACTGGACAGCCGATCCCTGGAACGACAAGGCCCGCAGCTTCTACGAGGCCATGGGCCCGCTGCTGAAAAGCGAGAAGATGTACTACCGGTTGCTCGGCCCCCGTCTCGCCAAACTGGCAGAGAGCGGCGCGTAACCGTCGACGGCCCGTCGCTCCCCCACCGTGACCGCAAGCCACGGATATCCGGCCCACCCGTTCCACAGGAAGCTCGCCTCCAATCCGCCCCCCCCCGCTGATCTGGAAGGATGCTTCATGACCCAACTCATCGACAGAACCGCCATCGTCACCGGCGCCAGCTCCGGCATCGGACGCGCCGCCGCCCTGCTCTTCGCCGAGCGCGGCGCCCGGATCGTCGCCGTCGCCCGCCGCCAGGACCTGCTCGACAGCCTGATCAAGGAGATCGAAGCGGCAGGCGGTACCGCCATCGCCGTGGCCGGCGACGTCCGCGACGAATCCTGCTCCCGAGATGCGGTCGCCGTCGCCATCGACCGGTTCGGCGGACTCGACATCGCGCTCAACAATGCCGGAACCCTCGGCACGCTCGGGCCGGCGGTCGGACTTGATATCGCCGACTGGGACGACACGATCGCCGTCAACCTGACCAGCGCCTTCCTCGCCGCCAAGCATCAGATCCGGGCCATGACCGAGCGTGGACGCGGGTCGGTGATCTTCACCTCGTCCTTCGTCGGCTACACCGTCGGTCTGGCCGGCATGGCGGCCTATGGCGCCAGCAAGGCCGGCGTGATCGGCCTGGCCAAGGTGCTCGCCGCGGAATACGGCGCCCAGGGCATCCGGGTGAACGCCTTGCTGCCCGGCGGCACCGACACGCCGATGGGGGCCTCGGTTGCCGATACGCCCGAGGCCCGGAGCTATGTCGCCGGACTGCACGCGCTGAAGCGGATCGCCGACCCGCGGGAAATCGCCCATTCCGCCCTGTATCTCGCGGGCGATGATGCCGGATTCGTCACCGGCACCGCGATGCTGGCCGACGGCGGCGTCTCGATCAGCCGCGCCTGACGCAGTCGCCGGCTCCGTCGTGCGGAACGGCGATCACAGTATTGACCAGCCGGCGCCCGCACGGGCGCTGGCCCTACTTTATCCCGGCGTCCGGTCCGGCTAGGCTCGCGGCAACGAGTTCGGTGCGATCCGCGCCGGCCAGAAGCTGACGGACGGAGACGACCCTATGGACGTGCGTGACGGTTTCATCGGCGCAATCGGCAATACGCCCCTGATCAAGCTCAAGGCAGCGTCGGAGCGAACCGGCTGCACCATCCTCGGCAAGGCCGAGTTCCTCAATCCCGGCGGCTCGGTCAAGGACCGCGCGGCTCTCGCCATCGTGCGCGATGCCGAGGCGAAGGGCCTTCTGCGTCCGGGCGGAGTGATTGTCGAGGGTACTGCCGGCAATACCGGCATCGGCCTGTCGCTGGTCGGCAACGCGCTCGGTTACCGCAGCGTCATTGTCATGCCGGAGACCCAGAGCCAGGAGAAGAAGGACATGCTGCGGCTGTGTGGCGCCGATCTCCGCTTGGTTCCGGCGGTGCCGTACAAGGACCCGAACAACTACGTGCGTTATTCGGGCCGCTTAGCCGAGGAGATCGCGGCGAAGGAGGAGAACGGCGCGATCTGGGCCAACCAGTTCGACAACGTCGCCAACCGCAAGGGCCACTACGAGACAACGGGGCCCGAGATCTGGGAGCAGACCGACGGCAAGGTCGACGGTTTCATCTGCTCCGTCGGCAGCGGCGGCACGCTGGGCGGCATCAGCCTGGCGCTGAAGGAGCGGAACAAGGACGTCCAGATCGGTCTCGCCGACCCGATGGGCAGCGCGATCTTCGGCTACTATGCCCATGGTGAGTTGAAGGCCGAAGGCGGCTCGATCACCGAGGGTATCGGACAAGGTCGGATCACCGCGAATCTCGAGGACATCGTCGTCGATGTCCCGTTCCAGGTCAGCGACGACGAAGCCCTGCCGGTGGTGTTCGACCTGTTGAAGGAGGAAGGCCTCTGCCTCGGCGGCTCGAGCGGCATCAACGTCATGGGTGCGATCAAGCTGGCCGAGCACATGGGGCCGGGCCACACCATCGTCACCATCCTGTGCGACGGTGGTGCGCGCTATCAGTCGAAGCTGTTCAATCCGGCCTTCCTGCGCGAGAAGAACCTGCCCGTTCCGGCTTGGCTGGACGCCTGAGAGGAAATGAAAAGATGACCGACGCACTCGTCACCACCGCCTGGCTGGCCGACCACCTGAATGACCCGAAGGTCGTGGTTCTCGACGGCACCTACCATCTGCCGACCGCCAAGCGCGACGCCGACGCGGAGTTTCCGGAAGGTCACGTCCCCGGCGCCCAGCGCTTCGACATCGACACGGTCTGCGATCCGGACGATCCCCTGCCCCACATGATCCCGAGCGCCGACGCCTTCGCCAAGGCGGCGAGCGCCCTTGGAATCGATAGCGAGACCCTGGTCGTCGCCTATGACGTCTACGGCATGCAGTCCTCCGCCCGCACCTGGTGGATGTTCCGGCTGTTCGGCCACGACAAGGTGGCCGTGCTCGACGGCGGCATGCCGAAATGGCAGGCGGAGGCCCGGCCGATGGAGACCGGTCCGGCCAAGGCGCGGCCGGCGACCCGCTTCGAGGCGACGTTCCGCCCGGAATTGGTGAAGTCGCGCGACGATGTGTTGGCGGCGGTCAAGGACGGCACCATGCAAATCGTCGATGCCCGCCCGGCCGGCCGTTTCACCGGCGACGAACCGGAACCGCGCCCGGGCATGCGCTCCGGCCATATCCCGGGCTCTCGGTCCATGCCGAGCAGCGAGATGACGAACAAGGACACCAAGACCGCGCTGGACACCGATGCGCTCGTGGCGAAATTCAAGGACGTCAGGATCGACCCGTCCAAGCCGACGATCTCCTCCTGCGGCTCCGGCGTGACCGCCTGCATCATTGCGCTCGCCGCCTACCGTCTGGGTCATCCGGACATGGCTGTTTATGACGGCTCCTGGTCCGATTGGGGCTCGCGACCCGACACGCCCATCGACACGGGACCGGCAGACGCCTCGTGAGTCTGGACTTTCGATCGATCGAAGACGGCGACGTCGACGGGGTCGTCGCCTTGTGGGAACGCTGCGGCCTGCTGGTCCCGCACAACGATCCGCGACGGGACATCGAGTCCGCCCGCCGGGCCCCCGACGCCGACATCCTGGTCGCCGACGTTCTGGGCAAGGTCGTCGCTTCGGTCATGGTCGGCTATGACGGGCACCGTGGATGGGTCTATTACGTCGCCGTCGATCCCAGCCGTCAGCGCAAGGGCATGGGCCATCGGGTCCTGGAGGCCGCCGAAGCCTGGATGAAGGCGCGCGGCGTTCCCAAGGCCGAACTGCTGATCCGCGACACCAATGTCCAGGTCCGCGATTTCTATGCCCGTCTGGGCTGGAACGAGGAGCCGCGGGTGGTCATGAGCAAGCCGTTCGCCGATGCCCCGGCGATCGGCCTCGGTACGGTCGATACCGTCGTCACCGCGCTGGAGATGCTGAACCGGCCGACCCGTCCGGCGCCGCATCCACCCGCCGGTAGCCGGACCGCCCTGATCCGCGCCGAGCCGCCGACGCTGTCCTTCTACCGCTATCTCTACAATACCGTCGGCGGCGACTGGACCTGGGTGTCGCGGCGGCTGATGGGCGATGCAGAGCTGCTCGGCCACATCACCGACCCGAAGGTCGAGATCTACGTCCTGCATGTCGATGGCGCGCCGGCGGGATACGGAGAGATCGACCGGCGGGAGGGCGGCGGCACCGTCGAACTCGCCTATTTCGGACTGATCCCGGAATTCATCGGCCGCGGCGTCGGCCGCTACCTGCTGGACACCGTCATCGACATCGCCTGGACCGGCCCGACGGAGCGGCTCTGGGTCCATACCTGCGATCTGGACCACCCCCGCGCCATCGGCACCTATCAGAAGGCCGGCTTCACGCCTTTCGACCAGTGGGTCGAGAACCTGCCCGACCCGCGCCTCGCCGGGCTGCCCCTGCCACGGCGGCGGCGCCCGACACCGTCCGACACGGTCTCCGGGTCAGGGGATGACACGGTGACTCCGATACGCCGCTAAGGCGCCGAGCAGACTGTCCCGGCAGGAATACACCCGATCGAACCCGGCGCGCCGGATCTTCACCGTGGACGACATGTCGTCCCAGGTCGCAGCGAAAGTCCCGTCGCCATAGGGGCCGCTGGCAATGCGGTTGATGTCCGGCTCGCTGAGCCCGTCGCGCTCCGCCGTCGCGCGCCAGGACGCCGCAGCCCCCGCAAAAGCGTCGGTCAGGCTCTCAGGCGCCACCCCGCCTGGTTCCACCTCGAAGAAGGCCGCTATCTCCGGCCAGACATCCTTCCAGCGGAAATAGTCGGCATTGACGATGTTGAACGCCTGATTGGCGGCAGCCGGCGTGGTTGCGCACCACTGCATCGCATCGACCAGAAGGTCGATATCGGTGACCTGGGACACCCGATCGAAATGGCCCTGGGTCCCGGGGAATGTGAGCGCCCGACCGGCCCGCCGGCACAGCGTGCCGTGGACCGCGATCACACTGGTGATGTTGTGCGGATAGCCAAGCGAGAAGCCGGTGAGCAGGTGCGGTCGGGTCGTGGACCAGGTGAAATCCTGCCGCGGCCCTTCTGCCTCCAGCCAGTCATGCTGGTCGAAATAGAAGTTCGGCACCGGGCAGCGGGAATCGTCCTCCGCCGCCGGCGTCTTGAACGGTCCGACATGGCTCCCGTACCACTTGGTGCCGTGAACCGCATGGACATGGACCAGCGGGCCGCCGGCGGCCCGTACCGCGTCGACGGTGTTCACCAGCATCGCTGTGTTCCGCGCCGCCTCGGCCTGCGGATCGGGGTCCGGCGCACGGCCGGCGTAGAAGATATGGGTAACGGCGCTGCCCGCCTGCGCCAGGGCCTGTCGCATCGCCGTCGCGTCGGTCAGGTCGGCCGGCACATGCTCCAGCCCCTCGATGCCGGGGAGCGGCGGAGTGCGCGACAGGCCGATCACCCGCCATCCCGCATCCAGCAAGCGCGTGGCGATGCCGCGTCCGACAATTCCGGACACGCCGGCGATCAGGGCCACGCCCATTTCGTCGGCCATGTATTCCTCCCATAGTCGTTTCTTGATTGATCAACGGAGAGGGGGCGCACCGGCGAACCGGTACGCCCCCAGGACCGCCCCCGCCCCCCGCGGGTTTGGCCGTCTTGTTGCCGACGCTCTCGGCCTGTGGCGCGTCAGTGCGCCAGGATCTGGCTGAGGAACAGCTTGGTGCGATCGGACTTCGGATTGGTGAAGAACTCGTCCGGAGTGTTCTGCTCCACGATCTCGCCCTGGTCCATGAAAATCACCCGGTCGGCGACGCGTTTGGCGAAGCCCATCTCGTGGGTGACGACCAGCATGGTCATGCCGGTCTCGGCGAGACCGACCATCACGTCCAGCACTTCGGAGATCATTTCCGGATCGAGGGCCGATGTCGGTTCGTCGAACAGCATGATCGTCGGGCTCATGCACAACGAGCGGGCAATGGCCACGCGCTGCTGCTGGCCGCCCGAGAGCTGGCCCGGATACTTGCCCGCTTGTTCGGGGATCTTCACCCGCTCGAGATACTCCATCGCGATCTTCTCGGCCTCGGCCTTGGGCATGTTCTTCACCCAGATCGGCGCCAACGTGCAGTTCTCCAGCACGCTCAGATGCGGGAACAGATTGAACTGCTGGAACACCATGCCGACATCGCGCCGGATCGCGTCGATGTTCTTGATATTCGTCCCCATCTCGGTGCCGTTGACGATGATATCGCCCGCCTGATGCTCTTCCAGGCGGTTGATGCATCGGATCATCGTCGATTTACCGGACCCGGACGGGCCGCAGATCACGATCCGCTCGCCCTTGTTGACCGCGAGATTGATGTCCTTGAGGACGTGAAACTCACCGTACCACTTGTTCACGGAGGCGAGTTCGATGACCACCTCGTCGGAGATGGCTGAGGCGACATGAACCGTCTCGTCGGGGAGCTGAGTGTCGATGCTCATTGGCACATTCCCTGTTCTCGTTCGTTATCGGTCGGTCACCGACGGCCGTAGCCGCCGCCGATCGTCCGTTCGAGATGCTGGCTGTACTTCGACATGGCGAAGCAGAGGACGAAGAAGATCGTGGCGGTGAACAGCAGCGGTTCGGTATGGAAACCGAGCCAGGTCGGATTCTGACCCGCGGCCTTCCCCATCAGCAGGATGTCGTAGAGGCCGATGATCGACACCAGCGTGGTGTCCTTCATCAGTCCCATGAAGCTGCCGACGATGTTCGGGATCATCAGCTTGAGAGCCTGCGGCATGACGATGAGGGCCATCATCTTCCAGAAATTCAGCCCCATGGCCTGCGCGGCCTCGTACTGCCCCTTGTTCACGGCCTGCAGGCCGCCGCGCACCGTCTCCGCCATATAGGCGGCGGCGAAGATGCAGACGGCGACGATGACCATCGCCAGTTTCGGCGGGTTGAACTCAACCGGCAGGAACAGCGGCATCATGGTCACCGCCATGAACAGGATGGTGATCAGCGGTACGGAGCGGAACAGCTCGATGAACGCCGTGCAGAACACCCGGATCACCGGCATCTTGGAGCGCCGGCCGAGGGCCAGCAGAATGCCGCTGGGCAGCGCCGAGGAGATACCGATACCCGAGATCACCAAGGTCAGGAACAGGCCGCCCCAGATGGTGGTCGGCACCTCCACGAGATCCCAGCTCAAATGGTAGAGCAGCGCGAGCACGAAGCCGACGCCGAAGGCACCGAGCAGCACATATTTGTGCAACCGGTCATCCTTGTCGGCAAAGCCGGTAACCGAGATCAGCACCGCCGGCAGCGACTTGCCCATGAGATAGCAGGTGGCGACGTTCAGCCAAACACTGACGAACAGCGTCAAGGCAATCGCTGTCATCGCGTGCAGGAAGATACCGATGTCGCCGCCGATGAAAAGCGACGCCGCCAGGAACGGGAAGGTCAGGACGGCGGAGATACCGACCTGGATCTTACCGCTGACCTTGGGCAGCCAGAACGGGATCAGCCACAGCAGCAGGACGATGCCGCCGAAATTGATCCGCCACTGCTCCTCGTCGGGATAGCGGCCGTACATCATGCTGTTGAACCAGACACCGATACCGGCCCAACACGCCCCCTCGCCCTTATTGATGTCGAGGCATTCGCGGTAGGAGTCCGCCGTCCAGATCGCGTTGACGATGCCGTAATCCACCACGAAATCCAGGATCACGTAGAGCAGATACACGCCGAGCAGGGTCAGGACCGTGTCGACCGGACCGCCGAACAGGTTCTTCCGCATCCATCCGACGACGCCGACCGTGTTCGCGGGCGGCGGCAGGCTCGGTTTGGGTCGGAAGGCGGTGTCGGATTGAGTCGCATCCGTCATGGCTCACCGCTCCTTAATCTGAACGAGTTTGTTGTAGTAATTCAGCGCCGCCGAGATGGTCAGACTGACGGTCATGTAGAACAGCATGACCATGCCGACGATCTCGATCGCATGGCCGGACTGGTTCAGCGAGGTCTGCATGAAGACCGCGACGAGATCCGGGTAGCCGATCGCGACGGCCAACGAGGAGTTCTTCACCACGTTCATCCAGTTGCTGATCATCGGCGGAACGACCGCGCGCATGGCCTGCGGGATGACGACGAGGCGCAGGGTCCAACTCGGCTTCAGTCCAAGGGAATAGGACGCCTCGGTCTGGCCGTGGCTGACCGACAGGATGCCGGCGCGCACCGCCTCGGCCATATAGACCGTGTGGTACAGGACCAGCGCGAACAGCAGCGCGCAGAACGCGCGCGGCACGTCGGCGCCACCCGTGAAGTTGAAGCCCTTCAGTGACGGATAGTCGAAGGTCAGCGGCGCGCCGAGCGCGGCAAAGGCGAGTAGCGGCAGGCCGACGACCAGCCCCACACCGACCCAGAACGCCGGGAAGCGCTGGCCAGTCGCCATCTGGCGCCGGGTCGCCCAGACCGTCACCCCGAAGGCGGCGGCGATGCCGATCAGCACCATGATGACGACGACGCCGAATCCCTCCCCGGGGATCGGGGCCGGGACATAGAGTCCGCGGTTGTTGAGGAAGAACATGTCTCCCAATCCCAGACTGTTCTTCGGCCGCGGCAGGGCGGCCGACAACGTGAACCAGAACAGGATATGCAACAGCAGCGGCACGTTCCGCATGACCTCGACATAGCCCGAGGCGAGATTGCAGATGATGAAGTTCTTCGACAGCCGCATCACGCCGACGACGAAGCCGAGCAGCGTTGTGGCGATAATCGCGAAGAAGGAGATGATCAGGGTATTGGCGATGCCGACGAGATAGACGTCGAAATATGTGTCGCCCGGTTCATAGTCGATGATCGACCAGGCGATCGAGAAGCCTGCTGTCGAGGTCAGGAACTCGAAGCCGGCGGACATGCCGCGCGCTTGGAGGTTCTCCGCCGTATTGGTGATCAGGTAGTTCGCCGCCCAGATCACGGCGACCGCAACGATCACCTGATAGAATACAGAGCGATATCTCTCGTCGTTGACGATCTCTGTAAAGGATCGTCCACCCTTGCGTGGGCCAGCCTTGTCGACCACGGCCATCGCCAAGCCCCCTCTCGAACCGATAAATGTTCTAACGAAAGCAGTCGGTGCCCGGTCGAACCGGACCGGGCACCGAAGCATTCAGAGGATCACCGGAACGGCGGGGAGTACATCAGGCCGCCCTTGGTCCACAGGTCGTTAACCGACCCGGCCCGCGGGATGTTCATGACGGTCTTGGCGCCCATGTGCCGCTCGTAGTTCTCAGCATAGTTGCCCACCGTCTTCACGATGTTGTAGGCCCACTCCGGCTCGAGGCCGAGACCCTTGTTCAGGTCGCCCTCGACGCCCAGCATGCGCCGGACTTCCGGATTGGTGCTGTTAGCCTTCATCTCGTCGACATTGCCGGAATTCAGACCCAGCTCTTCGGCGTTGATCATGGCGAACAGGGACCACATCACGATGTCGTTCCACTGGCTGTCGTTCTGACGAACGACCGGGCCCAGGGGCTCCTTCGAGATGGTCTCCGGGAGAATGGTGAAGATCGACTGGTCCGGCGCCTTCGCACGGGTCGACGCCAAGCTCGACTTATCGTTGGTGATGGCGTCGCAGCCACCGGAGAAGAACGTGCTGTCACGCACGTTGCTGTCCTCGAACACAACCGGCTCCATGCCGAGATCGTTGGTCCGGCTGTAGTCCGTCAGGTTCAACTCGGTCGTGGTACCGGTCAGCACGCAAACGGTCGCGCCGGCGAGGTCCATCGCACCCTTCACGCCCAGTTCGTTGGTGACCATGAAACCCTGGCCGTCATAGAAGTTCACCGTGGTGAAATCCAGGCCGAGCTGCGTGTCACGGAACAGGGTCCAAGTGGTGGTGCGCGACAGAACGTCGGACTCACCATTGGCCATCGCCGTGAAGCGGACGGCCGAGGTGACCGACTGGTATTCGATCTTGTCCGGATCGCCGAAGATAGCCGCCGAAACCGCGCGGCAGTTCTCAACGTCGAAGCCCGACCACTTGCCGTCGTCGGACAGCGAGTAAAAGCCCGGTGCCGGAGTGCCGAGCTGGCAGCGCAGCATGCCGCGATTCTTGACGATGTCCAGCGTGCTGTCCTGTGCAAGGACGGGCTCTGGAGCAAACGCGAGGCTTGCCAGGAACCCCGCGCCCAAAGCCAAAAGGCTGACCTTCTTCATGATGTGAAACCCACCCAGGTTATCGTTGTAACTGGATCGACCTATGCGATCCCTAGACCCAGCCTTCGCAAAGACCTTGCCAGGACGGCATCGACCGAATTCCGCGACATTCCAGCCCTCGATACGCCTGACAATTGCCCATTTCCCGTGCAATTGCCGAAAGAGTGACGCCAAAGGGAGCAGTTCGCCCGGAACATGATCATTCCAACATGGCGTTTACCGGAAAAGCAAGCTTTCCACGTCCTGAACTGAGCGGCCTTGCCCCCGACGCCAGACAAATCGAGACTGTCATCCCACGAACATTGCGCCGCCACTCCCGGCGACCGCCGCATCAACCTGATCGAGGACCCGATGGCCGACGCCCGCCCCCATAAGACTCGCACACGATTGATTCACGCCGGGCGGACCCCGCACGAGTTCAAGGGTGTGGTGAATACACCTGTATTCCATGCGTCGACGGTCCTCGCCCCGAGCCTGGCCGCCTGGCGCGAGGTCCGCTCCGCGCCGTCGGCGAACTATCCCGAGGGTGTCGACGCCGCCGTCACCTACGGCGTAAGCGGGACTCCCACCACCTATCGTCTCGAAGCGGCGCTCTGTGAGATCTATAAGGCGGGCGACGTGGTGATGACCTCATCCGGCCTCTCGGCGATCACTGCCGGGCTGCTGGCCGTTCTGGCGGCGGGCGATCATCTGCTGATGACCGACACGGCCTATTTCCCGACCCGCAAATTCTGCGACCAGGTGCTCGCCAAATACGGGGTCGAGACCACCTATTACGACCCGAGGATCGGCGCCGGGATCGCCGAGCTGATCCGCCCCAATACCAAATGCGTCTATACCGAGAGCCCGGGCTCCCAGACCTTCGAGGTACAGGACATTCCGGCGATCGCCGAGGCGGCCCACAAGGCCGGGGCGGTGGTGATGATGGACAACACTTGGGGCACCCCCCTCTTCTGCGACCCGTTCGCCCTCGGCGTCGATATCGTCAACGAGGCGGTCACCAAATATATCGGCGGCCATTCCGACGTGATCATGGGATTGATCGCCAGCACCCGCGAGTACAGCGAGCAGGTCCGCTCCACCGTGCGTGTGCATGGCCATTACGTTGCGCCGGACGACCTGTATCTTGCGGCCCGCGGGTTGCGCACAATGGAGTTCCGTCTGCGTCAGACCGGCGAGACCGGGCTCGCCCTTGCCCGCTGGCTCGAGCAGCGCCCGGAAATCGAATGCGTTCTGCATCCGGCCCTGGAGAGCCATCCGGACCACGCTCTGTGGAAGCGCGACTTCACCGGATGCAGCGGCCTGTTCTCCGCCGTGTTCAAGCCGGTGCCCGACCATGCGCTGGCGGCGTTCTATGACGGGCTGGAGCTCTTCGGCATGGGCGCGAGTTGGGGCGGGTTCGAAAGCCTGGTGAAGCCGACAGACATCGCCTTGGAGCGCAGTGCTACCGACTGGCCCTACGCGGGCCCGATCGTGCGCTTCTACACCGGGCTTGAGGATCCGGACGATCTGTTCGCCGATGTCGAGGCCGGCCTCGACCGTATGCGGGCCATCGCCGAGGCCGCGGCGTGACCGCCTGACGGTCTTTGCCGTAGGTAATTGCCGCGTTAACCGCTTTTCAACGCGATCCTGTATATCAGCGTGGTCCGGCCACCGGCCGGACCGCATTCGACCGACCGAGGTGCCTTCTTGGCTGAGACGACGATCGACTCGCCCCGCAAGACGCGTCTGGTGTTCTGCACCAGCCGCCCGTCCCGCTACGCCGCGGTGCTCAACACCCTGCGCCAGACCTTTGCCATCGTGCTCACCGACAGCGGGCCCACTGCATCCGATGCGATCGAGACCGCCCCGGAGGTCGTCATCATCGAGGACCAGTTGGTCGGTGGCGACGGCACATGGCTGGCGCAACAGGCCCGCATGGTCCGGAAGGGCAAGAGCGGCACCATTATCATGGTCGGTCCGAAGGAAACCTCGGCGATCGGCCGCCTGCTCGAGGAGCGGGTGGTCGATGCCGCGATAACCGGGAATCTCTCCCCGGGCGAGTTCCTCGAGCGGTTCTGGCGGATTTACGGCACCCGGAGCGAGGACGAGCACGTCATCGCGATTTCCAAGCCCGCCGCCCGGGTCATGAACACGAACCGGAAGCTGTTCACCCGCCTTGAGGACATGGTCGCCGAGGGCGGCATCGACCGCGAGGGTCGCAAGGCCGTCACCGCCGCCGCCGACAGCGTGGTCGATCTTGCCGGCGATCCCAGCGTCGCCCCGATGCTGCACCAGCTTCGCGGCCATCACGACAGCACCTTCGCCCATAGTCTGAGGGTCGGGATCCTGATGGCGTCCTTCGGCCGCGCGATCGGCGTTCCCGACGACCAGCTGCGGCTGATGGCGGAGACCGGTCTGCTGCACGATCTGGGTAAAATGAAGATCCCGCTGTCGATCCTGGCCAAGCCGGGCAAGCTGACCGAGGAAGAGCGGGGGGAGATGAACCTGCACCCGGTATTCGGCGCGCAACTCGTCAATGACGGCTACCGCGACCTGCCGGATCTGATCGCCGCTGTGCGCCACCACCACGAAAAGCTCGACGGCAGCGGCTATCCGGACGGTCAGACTCGAGGACAGATCCACGAGATGTCGCTGTGTACCGCCGTGGTCGACGTGTTCTCCGCTCTGACGGACCGGCGCGACTATAAGCCGGCGATGGCACGCGATCAGGCATTCTCGATCATGGACTCGATGGTCGGCCGGCACCTGGAACCGCGGCTCTATCGCCGGTTCCGTGATCTGGTCATCGACACGCGCCTGGCGGATGAGCCGAAGCGCTGATCGCGGCCCGACCCGTCACGCGTCCGTTCAGCCCGGATAGTGCCTGAAGCTGATTCCGCCCGCCTTCTTGATCTGCTCGACGAGCGCGACCTCCCAGGTGAGGTAGTCGTTCATCGCCTTCTCGATCTCGGCCTTGTTGGTGCGGTCGTAGGGGCGCAGGTAGCTGTCATCCGGCTCCGACAGAACGGCGGTCATGCCGCTCTGCATCGGCAGGCCGGCCGCCTTCCAGGCCGCGGTCCCCCCTTCGATCACCCGCACGTCGCGACCGCTCTCCGCCAGATCCGACGCGGCGAAGCGAGCGAGCACGCCATCCGGTGAGGTCAGCACGATGGTCTTGTCGGCCGGAATCTTGGACAGATTGTCGGCGATCGCAACGCGTCCGGCCCACCAGGCGCCCTCGGGATGGGCGTCGCGGTAATCCAGCGCCTTGCCGAGATCGAGGATCACCGCCCCGGCCTCGACCAGGGCCCGTGCTTCCACCGCCGGGATCGCCGGCGCCGACGCCAGCCGGTCGAGCCCCAGAACCGCCGGGGTGTATCGCCCGGACACGGTCGCCTGGCCGTCGAGCCCGCTGTCCAGGACATGGACGTCCCGCCAGCCGAGTTGAACCAGCCAGCTCGCCGTCATCAGCGCCCGGACCTTGCGGTCATCGACCAGCACCACCCGGGCGTTGCGGACCGGCAGGTAACTGTCGGTCGCCTGGACCAGTTGGCCGCCCGGCGCGTGCCGGCTGTCGGCAATGCGCTTCGCCTCGAACTCCTCGAGAGTGCGCACGTCCAGGATCGACAGGGTCCGCTCGCCCTGCTCCTTGCGCCACGTGTCGAGCGTGTCGGCATCCACGGTCTTCACGCCGAAGCGCCGGCCGCAGGCCTCGGCCTGCGCGACCGCCTTGTCCAGCGTCCCGGATGAGGGAACCGGTGCGGTACGGTCGTTGCCATGTTCCAGCTTGTAGCCGGAGAGATGCCAGCCCATGGTGCCGTTGCGCAGGGCGATGACCTTGTTCGGTATGCCGGCGTTGATCAGCGACTGGGCGCCGATGATCGAGCGGGTCCGACCGGCGCAGTTCACCACCACCGTGGTATTGGCGTCGGGGGCCACTTCGCCCACCCGATACACCAACTCCGCGCCTGGGACGTCGATACCGGTCGGGATGTTCATGACCCGATATTCGTCCATCGGTCGGCTGTCGAGCACCACCAGCTTCTCACCGGACTCCATCATCGCCTTCAGCTCGTCGGCGGAGACCGACGGCGTGTCATAGGCGTGCTCGACAAACTCGCCGAACGCCTTTGACGGGACATACATGCCGCTGAACAGCTCGAAGCCCGCCGCCGTCCAGGCCGGCGTGCCGCCGTCGAGCACCGAGACGTCGGTGTAGCCGACGCCTTCGAGCAGCGCCGCCGCCCGCTGCGCCAGCCCCTCGCCCGCATCCTCGACAACGATCGGAGTGGAACGGCGCGGGATCTGCTCGCCGACCCGCATCTCGAGCTGACCGAGCGGGATGTTCGCCGCCAGGATCGGATGCGATGCACCGTAGGGCGCCTGCTCGCGCACATCGATCAGCGCGATTTCTGCGCTGCCGTCCAGCGCCGCCTTCAGGCTCGCGGCGTCGATCGTCTTGGCCATTCCCGTTTCCTCCTTGATCCGCCTGATCAGGCCGCTGTCGATTCCAGCGCCTCGGCGGTTGCCAGCCAGTATTCCTCGGCCTTGTCGATGGCGGCGTCGAGTTCCGCCTTTTTATGAATCAGGCGCTGAAGCTCTGAGGTCGACCCGTCATAGGTCGAGGAGTCGCCCAACTTGGCGACCACCCCTTCGCGCTCTTTCACCAGCTTCTCCAGCGCCTTTTCCGCATCCTTCGCCTTTTTGCGCAGTTCCGCGGACTGGCGCCGACTCTCCGCGTTCTGGCGGCGCAGGTCCTTCTTGTTGACCTTCTCACCGTCCTTGTCGCGGTTCTTCTCGCCCCGACGATCGTCGCGGATGCGGTCGCGATAGGCGGCAAGATCGCCGTCGAACCGGGACACCGTGCCGTCGGCAACCAGCCATAGCCGGTCGACCGTCAGCTCCATCAGGCGCCGGTCATGGCTGATCAGGATGACCGCGCCGGAGAAATCGTTCATCGCCTGAACCAACGCGGTGCGGGCGTCGATGTCCAGGTGGTTGGTCGGCTCGTCGAGCACCAGCACATGCGGATCGTCGGCCATCACCAGCGCCAGCGACAGCCGCGCCTTCTCGCCGCCGGACAGGGCGCCGACCCGCGTCGTCTGCTTGTCCTGGGTCAGTCCGACGGAGCCGAGCCGCGCCCGCACCCGATCGACCGCCTGGCCTTTAAGCCGCCGCGTCAGGTGTTCGACCGCCGTGTCGTTCGGATCCAACTCGTCGGCATGGTGTTGAGCGACATAGCCGACCCGCAGTTTCGCGGCGCGATGGACTTCGCCGCTCGCAACCTGAAGTTCGTCGGCGATCATGCGGGCAAGCGTGGTCTTGCCGTTGCCGTTGGCGCCCAGCAGACCGATGCGGTCGTCGGGGTCCAGGCGCAAGTCGAGATGTCGGAGGATCGGCTTGCCCGGCTCGTAGGCGATCGACGCCTTGTCGACCGCGATCAGCGGCGGTGCCAGCTCCTCCGGTTCGGGGAAGCGGAACCGGGTCTCCGGATCGCCCACGGCGGCCGGGATCACGTCCATCTTCTCCAGCATCTTGATCCGGCTCTGCGCCTGACGGGCCTTCGACGCCTTGTAGCGGAAGCGGTCGACGAAGGCCTGGAGGTGCTTGCGCTGGGCGTCCTGCTTGGTGCGCTCGGCCTCAATCTGGCCGAGCCTCTCCTCGCGCATCCTCTCGAAGGTGTCGTAGTTGCCGGTGTATTGGGTCAGACCCAACCGGTCGACATGCAGGATCGTCGTCGGCACCGAGTTCAGCAGGTCGCGGTCGTGGCTGACGATGATCAGGGTCTTCGGATAGGCCTTGAGGTGTTGTTCGAGCCAGACCGTCGTCTCGAGGTCGAGATGGTTGGTCGGCTCGTCCAGCAGCAGCAGTTCCGGCTCCTGGAACAGCACGCCGGCGAGCGCCACGCGCATCCGCCAGCCGCCGGAATACTCCGACAACGGCCGCTTCTGCATCGCCTCGGAGAAGCCGAGGCCGGCCAGGATGCGCGCCGCCCGCGCCGGGGCGGCATGGGCGTCGATATCGACCAGTCGGGTTTGGATCTCGGCAATGCGGAACGGCTCGGTCGCCGTCTCCGCCTCATCGAGCAGCTCGGCGCGCTCCTTGTCGGCGGCAAGCACGTGCTCGATCGGCGTCTCGCCACCGCCCGGCGCCTCCTGACGCACCCAGCCAATCGCGTTGTTGAGCGCGAACGGGCCGGTGATGCTGACCGAACCGGCGTCGGTCTGCAACTCGCCGACAATGACCTTGAGCAGGGTGGATTTTCCAGTGCCGTTGCGGCCGACCAGCCCGACCCGGTGGCCGGGGGGGATGGTCGCGGTGGCATTCTCAAGCAGGACCCGCCCGGCGACGCGCACGGTGATGTTTTTGATCGACAGCATGGCCGGGTGATAGCACCGCTTGCGGGAGCCGGCCAAGCGGGAACCGAGCATGCATCCGATCGATGCGCCTTCGTGGTCCAGAACCTGATTCAGGACCCGCATGTCCGCTGACAGCGCCCTATCGGGAGACGCCCGGTCTTTCGACATGTGGGCCCCGCATCCCGTTCAGGATAGCGGTCTGTCGAATAATCAGCCGATCCGGCGACGGGACCGGCCCGTTCCCCGTCTTCCCTCGCCCGCACCCCGGGCGTATGACTTGATGCAATGGTTGCTTCCGCCCTGCCCACCTCCGGTTCCTCCGCGCCCGCCAAGGCCATCCTGATGATGGTCGCCGCGGCCGCGATCCTCACGGTCAACGACGCTATCGCCAAATGGTTGACCGAGCGCTACCCGATCGGCCAGGTCCTGGCGATCCGCGGCGGGCTGGTGGTGATTCTGGTCTATGGCTGGGCGGCCGCGTCCGGCCGGCTCTCGGTGCTGAAGGTGCGCAGCTGGCCGTTGCAGCTGGCACGCGGCGGGCTGATGTCGGTCTCGACATTCCTGTTCGTCACCTCGCTCTGGCTGCTGCCGATCGCCGACGCCATCGCGATCTCCTTCGCCGGCCCGATCTTCGGTACCGCGCTTGCCGCCCTGTTGCTGGCGGAGCCGGTGGGCTGGCGGCGCTGGAGTGCCGTCGCCGTCGGTTTCGCCGGCGTCGTCGTCATGGTCCGTCCGACGCCGGAGATGTTCCGGATCGTCGCCCTGATTCCGATCGTCGCCGCCTTCGTCGGTGCGATGCGCGATATCGTCACGCGCAAGATGGGCACCGGCGGGGAATCGACGCTGATGATGCTGATCCTGTCGACCGGGATCCTCTCCTTCGCCGGGCTGCTCACCTTGCCCTTCGGCTGGGTGGCGTTGACCGCGGCCGATGCCCTGCTCTTCGTCGTCACCGCCACCCTCGTCGCCGTCGCTCAAGGCCTGATGATCGAAAGCCTGAGGTTCGGCGAGGTCGGCCTCGTCGGGCCGTTCAAATACACCTGCCTGCTCTGGGCGATCCTGCTGGGCATGCTGGTGTGGGGCGATGTGCCGGGGACCTGGACCTTTGCCGGTGCCGCGTTGGTGGTCGCCAGCGGCCTGTATATCTGGCACCGCGAAACCGTGGTCAGGCGCCGGGCGAAATCTGCTTGACCGGACGGCGGCTCCGTCGCATTTTCAAGCCAGCGCCGATTTGCATCCTGCTTGCGGGCGCTTAACAAATGCGGCTAAACGGATCGATGAATCCGCCCGGTCGCATGGCTTTCCTGGGCGGATTTTTTTATCCGTCCATATTGTTGGTTTCTGGCCTGGTCCCCCTGACGGACCCCCGGTGATTTGAGGGGCAGCTTGCTCCGGGTCAACAAAAGCTAAAGCGCTTCGGCACCGACCGGCCCCTCGACGTGATGACAGAGGAGCTACAAATGTCGGACTGGAACAATCAAATATTCGAAATTCGACACAACACAGATATTCACGACATACTACATGTCGGGAATGAATTAGATTCTGAATTTCTGTCGGATTCAAAACAATTTACCCATAGTTATTCATATCCGAACGGGCAGTCGCGTCCGGAACAGACAGATCACTCAGTATTCCTAAAAGAAGGGCGGATGGACAAAGCAGAGTCGGTTGGAAAGCCGGCGACTGAAGGTGAGGAGATTGACCCCATGATCACCCTGGCCGACACGCTTGACGCCGATGCCGCCGCCCCCACCCTCGTCTTCGGGCCACGCGTGCGCACCTCCCCCTACTACGCCGCCACCCGACGCTGGGGGGCGCGTGCGTTCACGATCTACAACCACATGTACATGCCGGTTTCGTACCGCGGCGAGGCCGACTACTGGTCGCTGGTCCAGGATGTCACGGTCTGGGACGTTGCCGGCGAGCGTCAGGTCGAGATCACCGGCCCGGAGGCCGCGGCTTTCACTCAGTACCTGACGCCCCGCGATCTTTCGAAGATGCAGATCGGACAGGCGAAGTACGTGTTGCTCTGCGACCATGACGGCGGCGTGCTGAGCGATCCGGTGCTGCTGAAGCTGGCCGAGGACCGGTATTGGCTGTCACTGGCCGATGGCGATCTGCTGCTCTGGGCCAAGGCCTTGGCTCGCGCCGGTTCCTGGGACGTCACCGTGACCGAGCCCGACGTCTCGCCGCTGCAGATCCAGGGACCGAAGGCCGGCACGCTGATGAAGCGGGTGTTCGGCGACTGGATCGACACGCTGAAATATTTCCGGTTTGTCGAAACGGAACTGGATGGTGCCCCCGTCGTGGTGGCCCGCACCGGATGGTCGGGCGAATTCGGCTACGAGATTTTCCTGCGCGACGGCCGCTACGGCGACGCGTTGTGGGAGCGGTTGTTCGAACTTGGATCCGACCTCGGCGTGGCGCCGTCCGGCCCCAACGCCATCCGGCGGATCGAGGCCGGGCTGCTGTCCTATGGCGCTGACATGACGGCGGAGAACAACCCGTTCGAGCTTGGACTGGACCGTCTCGTCTCCCTCGACATCGAGGCGGACTATGTCGGCAAGGACGCCCTAAGGCTCATCGCCGCGCGCGGCGTCACCCGCAAGCTGGTCGGGATCGAGATCCTCGGCGATCCGATCCCCGCCAACCTGCAGCACTGGAACGCCCGCTTCGGCGGCGAGGGCAACGACGGCGTGGTGACCAGCGCCATCTACTCGCCGCGCCTGCACCGCAACATCGGCCTCGGCTATGCCCCGATCGGCGATGCTGCGCTCGGCACCGGCGTCATCGTCGACACGCCGCTCGGCCCCCGCGCGGCGATGGTCGTCGCCGTGCCGTTCGTCGACCCCGCCAAGGCCCTGGCCCGGGGGGGCACCCAGGCAGCGTAACCCAAGCGGCCTGAGGGCGCGCGCACATCGGTTCGGCTCAGCGGTTCAGCATCGCCAACTGCCCCGCCGGATAGCGCGTGCCCTCAGCGGCCCCCGGTGGGATGGCGGCATCCAGCGCGGCGACCTCCTGCGGTGACAACTCGATAGCGGCGGCGGCGGCGTTCGCTTCCAGATGCGGGATCTTTCGGGTACCCGGGATGGCGATGACGTTGTCGCCGCGAGCCAGCACCCAGGCGATCGCGATCTGCGCCACCGTCGCATCCTTCTTCTCGGCCAGCGCCCGCACCGGTTCCAGCAGCTTGAGATTGCGTTCGAGGGCCGCGCCCTGGAACCGGGGATGGTCGCGCCGCCTATCGCCCTCGGCCAGACTGTCGGCACCGGTGACCTCGCCGCCGAAGATCCCGCGCCCCAGAGGCGAATAGGCGACAAAGGCGATGCCGAGCTCCTTCGTCAGCGGCAACACCTCGTCCTCCACGTCCCGGCTCCACAGCGAATACTCCGTCTGCACGGCGGCGACGGGAAAGGTTGCGTGGCCGCGGCGGATGGTGCCGGGTGCCGCCTCGGACAGACCGATGAACCGGACCTTGCCTTGCTCGACCAGCCGCCCCATCGCGCCCACGGTCTCCTCGATCGGCACCGTCGGATCGACCCGATGCTGGTAGTACAGGTCGATAGTGTCGATGTTCAGCCGCTTCAGGCTCGCCTCGCAGGCCTGCTGGACATAGTCCGGCCGCCCGTCGACGGAGGGCTTGCCGTCGGGTGTCCGCACGTTGCCGAATTTGGTGACGATGAAATACCCATCCCGTCGCCCGGCGATGGCCCGGCCGATCAGTTCCTCGTTCTTGCCGTTGCCGTACAGGTCCGAACTATCGAGCATCGTCACGCCGATCTCCGCCGCGCGATGCAGTGTCGCGATCGACTCCTCTTCACTTCCGGCAGCGTAGAACCCGGGCATCACCATGCAGCCGAGCCCGATGACCGGAACGTCAATCCCGCTTCCGCCGAGTTTACGCATCCGCATCTCACAGTCCTCCCACTCGCTTTGTTGACGTCGTTTTCCGTGAGGATAAGCCGAGTTCCCGTGACATCGATAGGCGACTCGTGCCAACAAACGATGTCGTTAGGGATGCTTGGTGCCGGAGATTGGAGCGCATGGACATGGAGCCAACTTCGGCTGTCCGGATGCAGGCAATGCGGGACCCCGCGAACCCGGCGGCCTACGAATCCCTTCTGCAATCCTGGTGGAACGGTGATCGTTTGGCCGCCGCGCGTCAGGGGCTTCGCCGACATATCCTCGCGCCCAACGACCCCAGGGGGCTTGCCAACGCCTTGTCGTGCCTCAACGTCCTGGACCGTGCATCCAGTATTCCCAACTGGATCCCGCGCGCACCCGAAGCGGTGCCGCCGGCGAAACGGTTCGACGTCGACCTTCCGCCACTGGTCGACGTCTATCATCGCCTGCTCGAGGAGACGAACCGACGGCGCACCGAAGCCTGGACGCCGTCGTCGATCGAGGTATCGAAGTTCTCCATCCCTCTGACGGTCGAACACCTGGCCAACTTTCGTCGATCGGAGGTTTCCAGCGGCACGCAAACCGTCCCTGACTGTCCGATAGATTTCGCACGGCTGGATTTCTCGACCTTCTACCCGGACGTCACCGAGGCCGATCTTAAGGTGTGGCGGCCAATTCTCTCGACGACCCGAGGCGGTCTGTTCCGCCGCCTGCACAAGGCCGTGGCGGAAGACCCGAAGAACACTCCCCTGAGCCGGACGCTGAACGTAGCGGATGCCTTGATCCTGGACGACGACCGGTTCGGTGCCCGCGTCTTCGATATCCCGGGTATCGGCACCGTCACCGCCAAGAGTCTGCAGTCGACCTACTATGCCTGCCGCCTCAGCGGGCTCGTGCCGGAGAACGGATCTGTCCTGGAGGTCGGCGGCGGCTTCGGTGCTGCCGCATCGCGGCTGCTGCGGATCCGACCGGATGTGGTCTATATGCTGACTGATCTACCCGTGAATCTGATCCTGACCTATGCCTATCTGCGATCGCATTTCGGAGAGCAGGTCTACGGCGCTTTCGAGGGACCGATCCGACCGCCCGAGGGCTGTCGCGTCATCGTCATCCCGCCGTGGCGTCTGGGCGAGTTCAAGGGGCGGGCCTCGGTCGTGTTCAATTCGATGAGTTTCCAGCACATGGACGCCCGCAACCATCGCTTCTACGGCGACGTCATGCGCCATTTCCAAGCCCGGAAGCTCTACCATCTGAACCGGGAAGTCATTTCCCCCGGCGACAAGACCGTGCACATTCCGGCCAGCCGCTACAGCTTCAATGATCAATTCAAGATCGTTCGGGAAATGGTGTTCGACGACCGCTGGGTCGAGACGGTGGCCGAGCGCAAGACGGACGCCGGCTGACGCCGATTTCCTCCTGCCGAACGGCCTGAAGACGCCGAAGCCCGTATTCGAGGGGGTCGACTTCCGCCCTCACCGCGTTAGGCTTGGCCGCTCACCCGAAGCGAGATCACCAAGACCGGACGGGGAGCCACAGTGACCAATCACGACAAGATCATCCGCAGTGACGGACAGGTGTCCATGGACGGCGCCACCAACGCCGCGAGCTACGACGCCTGGGCCAGTGACTATGACCGCGAGCTCGCGGACTGGGGCTACGAAGCCCCCACCCGCGCCGCCGAACTGCTCGCCAGACATCTGGGCGATGTCGGCGGAGCGCGCGTGCTCGATTGCGGCTGTGGAACCGGCATGACCGGCGTCGCCCTGCGGGCGGCGGGCTTCGCGGGACCGCTGACCGGGTTCGACATGTCGACCGCGAGCCTGGATGTCGCCCGCTCGAAAGGCATCTATGCCGAGCTGAAACCGGTCGACCTGAACGGCCCGTTGCCGCTGGAGACCGACAGTCTGGACGGGATTCTGTGTGTCGGTGTGCTGACCTATGTCGAAGAGGCGCCGCTGCTGCGCGACTGGATGCGGGTGCTGCGACCGGGTGGCGTCGCCGTATTCACCTGCCGTGACGACTTCTGGGGCAGCCGAGACTACGAAGGCACGCTGAACGGTCTCGTGAACGACGCTGTCCTCAAGCGCCTCGAGACGACGGATCCGATGCCCTACATCCCCGGAAATCCAGAGTTCGGCACCAAGGTCCAGATCATCTACGGAGTCGTCGGCGCGACGTGACGCGCCGGCCGGCGGCAGACATCGAAGCCGCAGATGCCGATGGCTATGTGGCGGGAGAGAACGTAAGAAGGTGTCATGGATTCAAGAAGACGAAGCGTAGTCGCCGGTCTCGCCACCGCAATGGTTGGCAGCGTTTTTCCGGCAATCAAAGACAGCGGAGCGACCACCATGACCGATCCGGCATTGATCAAGAAGCTCGACGCCATCTTCAACGCGCACATGGAAGCCGAACTGGCGGGTGACCTCGACAAGACGCTGTCGACCATGTCGCCCAACCCGCATCTCGTGAACGTCCCGACCATGGTGGGCGGCCAGGGGCCGAGTGGTGTGCGGACGTTCTACGCCAATCGACTGATCGGTCAGTTCTTTCCGCCCGACGTGACGTTCGAGACGATCTCGCGCACCTACAGCGAGGAGCGACTGGTCGACGAACTCATCATTTCCTTCACCCATACGACCGCCATCGACTGGATGCTTCCCGGCGTCGAACCGACCGGCAAAAAGGTCGAAGTCGTCTTCGTCGTGATCGTCGGCATCGAGGACGGCAAGGTTTCCTACGAGCACATCCTGTGGGACCAGGCCAACGTGCTCGTGCAACTCGGCCTGATCGACCCGACCGGTCTGCCGGTAACGGGCGCCGGGGCGGCCGCCAAACTCCGCAACCCCTCCCTGCCCGATCCGTTCTTCAAGGAAGGCTGAACCAACCCCGCCTGCCGCGGGCGCACAGCGGCATCGGGGCTTTCCGGCAGCATTGAGCGCAAGCAGCGGCTCAGACGTCTCCAACGGACCGGAGTAATGAGCTTGGATATCAGACAGATGCGCGTCTTCGTGCATGTGGCCGATCAACAGAGTCTCAGCAAGGCCGGCGCGGTCCTGAAGCTGTCCCAGTCGGCAGTCAGCCGGCAGATCCGACGGTTCGAAGAGGCCGTCGGTGCCAAGCTGTTCCACCGGCATGGCCATGGCGTCGCTCTGACCGATGCCGGCGCGCATCTGTTCCGGCGGTGCAAGCGCATTCTCACGGATGTGGAAACGCTGGAAAGCGATCTCTGGAAGCAGACGCGACCGGGCATCACGGGCAGCGTCACGCTGGGCGTTCCGGCTCCCATGGCGGCGCGCCTCGCCGGATCGTTTCTCGACCGCTTCGCCGAGGACTATCCCGGCGTGTCCCTGCGGATCGTGGAAGGTTTCAGCAGTTTCCTCCATGAATGGCTGCTCGGCGGCACGATCGATCTGGCCATTCTTTATGGCCCGCGCCCCAGCACCATCATCGATGCGACAGAGCTCCTCGTGGAGAATCTCTTCGCGATCGGCGCCCCTGCGCATTGTGGCCGGGACCATATCAGCCTTGCGGAACTCAATCAGGCCCCCCTCATCGTTCCGCATATCCCGCATGTCATCCGCAAGATCGTCAACGACACCGGAATTCAGCCCACGCGGTATGTCGAGGTGGATGCCCTGAGCCTCATGGTGGAGCTGGCCCATCAGGGAAAGGGCTTCAGTCTGCTGCCGCTCACCGCGGTCCGCCAGGAACTGCTGAGCGGCTACGTCTCGGCCCTGCCGATTTCCGGCCTGGAGTTAACCTGGAACGTGTCGCTCTGCCGCAACGACCTGCGGCCGATGAACCCGGCCATGCAAGCGCTGTACGGCCACGTGCGCGAAGAGGTGGCGGCGATGGTCCGGTCCGGACAGTGGGCGGCTTTGCGGTAGGCTGGCCCGGAGTCCGCCCCCGGACCAGCTACGCCGTCGCCTGGCTAGTCGACGATCTTGCCCTCCTCGCGCAACACGCCTTCGGCCACCCGGTAGGCGTCGACCGCGGCGGGCAGGCCGCAATAGACAGCGGCCTGAAGCAACGTCTCCTTGATCTCCTCGACGGTGCAGCCGTTGGTGAGGGCGCCGCGGACATGCAGACCCAGCTCCGCGCTCTTTCCGAGTGCGGTCAGCATGCTGAGACACAGCAGGCTTCGGGTTTTGCGCTCCAGCCCCGGACGCGCCCAGATATCCCCGAAGCAATAGATCTCGGAGAATGCCCGCAGATCCTTGTTGAAATCGTTGGTCGAGGCGGCGCGCTTCTCGAAATATGTCTCGCCGATGATCTCTTTGAGAATCTGCGCGCCGTCACTGCGCATGGCCTCGATGTCCATTGTCATTCCTCCCTTGGGGGTTGGGTATTGATTGCGGCGTTGCCGTTGGTTGCGCTGCGCCGGTTATGGTTTGCTGCGGACTTCGACTCCGGCCCGGCTTTCGAGGATTTTGATCGTCTCGGCATAATCCTGGTCGGTGTAGCCCTGGGAGACGGCGTGCTCGAAAAAGGCCCGCGCAGCCGTTCCCATCCAGAGGCGCGCGCCCGATGTTTCCGCCTCGTCGACGGCCAGGCTCACGTCCTTCAGCATCAGTTCGGTGGCGAAGCCCGCGGGGAACGTGCCGGGCAGCACCGAATTCGGCATCTTCTGCATCGTGGCGAAGTTCCTGCCGCTGGAGACATTCATCACCTCCAGCATCCGATCCGCCGACAGGCCGGCCTTCACACCGAATACCGTCGCCTCGAAACTGGCGATCGAGCAACAAGCGGCGACCATGTTGTTCACCAGTTTCATGGTCTGGCCGAGACCTACCTCGTCGCCCATGATGAACACGTCCTTGGCGAGGACGTCGAACATCGGCTTGACCCGATCCAGCGCCTCGCCGGACCCCGAAGCCATAAGGGCCAGGGTGCCGGCGGCGGCCCCGGTGACGCCGCCGCTGACGGGTGCATCGACGAGCGCCTTGCCCGACTGTTCGAAGATCGCGGCGACCTCGCGCACGATTGCCGGGCCCGACGTCGACAGGTCCACGGCGACCTTCATCTTCCGGCCGCCGTTCAAACCGTCCGCTCCCAGGCAGACCGTTTTGAGCACCGACGGCATGGGCAGGCTGAGGAAGGCGATTTCCACCGTGTCGGCAAGGGCGACGGGCGTTTCGACCACCTCCGCTCCCATGGCGCGGAACCTGTCACAGGCCTCCGGGTTGGTGTCGCAAACGACCAGGCCGTACCCCGCCTTCAGCAGGCGTTCCGCCATCACGCCGCCGATGCGACCCAGTCCGATGAATCCGATACGCGTCTCTGATGTCATTGTCTCTTCTCTCCTGGCGGATGGGGCATTCGAGGGTTGCATGCAGCCAGAAGGGTCCGGTTGCTTCGCACGGCGTTGGGGCGGAGGTTGACCGTCAGGTCAGCTCCAGTTCCTCGGCCTTGATCTGAAGCGCCAGGTAACGCGAATAGATGCGGCACTGGGTCATGCTGCCGGCGTTGAACCAGAGTCCCTTCTGCGGGGTCTTCTGCCACATGTTGCGCAGCTCCATCTCATCCCCGAAGCCCCAGACCGGACCGATCTTGTCGGCGATCCGATCGCCGAGATGGACCCGCACCACATCCTGCTGGTTTAGGAATCCGGTAGCGGTCACAAGGAGGTCGATTGCGTGCAGGGAGCCGTCCTTCATGCGGATGCCATCGGGCACGAAGCGATCGATATCGGCGAATTGGATGATGCCGATCTCGCCCGCGATGATGAGGTCCGAGCACCCGACGTTGAAGTAGTACCCGCCGCCGCGCGTCAGGTACTTCATCTGAAACCCGGTGCCGTCCTCGCCGAAATCGAGTTTGAAACCCGCGTCGGCCAGCCCCTGAAGCAAATCGGCATCGGCTTGGCGAATGCTCTTGGTCAACATCTTGTAGGTTTCGACGAGCACCGGATGGGGCACCGCCATCGCCAGCAGGTCGGCCTCGTCCAGGGGCCGCGGCTCGCGGTAGAGCGCATAGAGTTTCTGCGCTTCGCCTAGACTGAGAACGGTGGTCGGACTGCGCTGCACCATCGACACGCTGGCGCCGCTGGCATGCAGATCCTGGGCGACGTCATGCGCGCTGTTGCCGGTCCCCAGCACCACAGCGGTTTTGCCGGCCCATTTCTTGCCGTCGCCATAGGCGCCCGAATGCACCACGGCGCCCGCGAAGTCATCCAGGCCGGGCAGCTCGGGATGGACCGGAATGGCGCTCACCCCCGTGGCGAAGACGAGGTGCTTCGGTTTCAGCGTGCGCCGGCTTCCCTCATGCACGACCGTGATCGTCCAGTGACCGGCCTCCTCGTCGTAGTCGCCGCCGACAAAGGGGGAGTTCATCCAGACGTTCAGATCCAGCGCTTCGGCATAGGCCTTGAACCAGTCGGCCAACTTGTCCTTGGGCACGAATTTCGGGAAGGAAGGGGGAAACGGCATGAACGGGAGGTGGTTGCCGTTGACTTCGTTATGCAGCGCCAGCGAATGGTATCGCTTGCGCCAATTGTCGCCGACTTCGCCGTGGCGGTCGACGATCAGCGTATCGATCTCCAGCGCCTTGAGCTGAGCCGCGATAGACAATCCAGCCTGGCCCGCGCCGATGACCAGAACGCAGGGCTCGCGGTCGTCATAGCGCAGCGCCTTGCGCCGCTTGTCGGCCCAGTTCTCGCCCCCGAACTCGCGTGAGACGCTGGCGTCCTCCTCCGCCTCGACCTTCTGCCAAGGATGGTGACCGCGGATCTCGCAGAGCGCGGTTAGCAGCACCCACGCCTTGTAGTCTCCGGCCGCCCCCCGCACCAGGCGGACCACTCCTTCGCCGGGTCCGGTGGCCGTATCGAACGCCACGAAAGCTTCGATCACCTCAACACCACCGCGGGTGACGATGATCGGCTCGTGGCGGATGTCAGAAACCTGGAAGGACCTGAGGTCGACCTTGGCAAGCTTTTCGCTGAAGGCGTCCGCGATCTCCCGCGGTTCGACCACGGTGTCGATATTCCACGCGAAACCGAGCGCGTCGCGCCAGCTTGCCCCGCGGGCAAAATAGCCGGCAATCGCGGTCGTATCGGATTGCTTGAGCGCCGTTTCCAACCCCGCCACCCAGTGCTCGACGATCGCCGACAAAGACACCTCGGAAAGATCAGACAGAGCTTCCGGTGCGGTACTTTCAATACGCGTCATGCAAAAGGCCATATCCAGTTTTCATGACTACCCTTGTCTAATCGCACTCAAGAGGAGTCAATTGCCCGGTCCGTGATATGCTTGGTGTTTCTTTCAGATATGACGTTTGGTAATAGCAGCCTGAGCCGCTCGGATCGCGCAGGCCCGATCCGCAAGAACGATCTCCCGTTAAGGACACGGGCTCGAGCCGCCAAATCGGACTTCCTTGGCCAGATCGCCGCCGCCCCGACGCGATACGGATCGGCTCCAGCCGGCGCGGGCGCCATGGCACCCGTCACGTCACCTAGCCGGGCTGGGTCCAGGTCTTCACTCGTTTGCGGAGGTTATAGCGTCAGAAAATGGCGCGCCCAGCAGGACTCGAACCTGCAACCGTCCGCTTAGAAGGCGGATGCTCTATCCAGTTGAGCTATGGGCGCCCGCGCGCCACTGGGGAGCGGCTTCTCGAAAGAGACGAGTGGGCCTTAGTGGGTCCAGTTGCTGCGTCGGTTGAACGCGAAATTATCGGCATAGGCCTTGGGCTTCAGCGTGCGCTCGCGCGGCTCCTGCACGATGAAGGCAAAACCGTGCTTGCGGGCGAAGGCAATGGCCTCGTCCTTGCTGTCGAACGGGATGCGGACCTGATTGGTCGTATCGCCGGCCGACACCCAGCCCATCAGCGGCTCCGGGATACGTCTGGACTCGGCGCGATATTCGAACATCCAGTCCTTGGTCTTCGCCCGACCCGACTGCATCGCGGTCTTCGCCGGTTTGTAGATCCGCACCATCATCGCTAGGCCGCTCCTCAAACTCCCACCGGCCGGTGGTCCGGCGGCGATTGTATCCCAGGTCGTGGTCGGGGTGGACGGATTCGAACCGCCGGCCCTCTGCTCCCAAAGCAGATGCGCTACCAGGCTGCGCTACACCCCGTTTCCCCAACGTCCCGCGAAGATGGATATCCGCACAGGTCCGGCACCGCAAGCCGAGAGTCGTCCACATGACCGCGGAAGGCGACCGGGCCGGCACCGGCAGCTCCGCCGAACCCGGCATTTTGGACCGACCTGGCGGCGCCGTACCCGGGACAACCGGACCGCCAGAACGAGTCGCCAGAACGGGTCGCCGGGATGAACATCATCTCGGCACTTCATACATCCGCGTCATCCCGATACGGTTCCGGTCCCAGCCCCGCTTTCCCGGATGAGAACCCCATGGCCAACCGCTCCCTCGCCTTCGACGAGACCTTGTACGCCTACCTGGTGAATGTCGGCGGGCGCGAACCCGAGGTCGCCGCACGGCTCCGCGCCGCGACCGCCGGCATGGCGACCGCCGGCATGCAGATTTCAGCGGACCAGGGCAATCTCATGGCCTTCCTGGTCGAGCTCCTAGGGGTGCAACGGGCCGTCGAGGTCGGGACCTTCACCGGATACTCGGCGCTGCGGATGGCGCTGGCCCTGCCCGCCGGCGGATCGCTGATCTGCTGCGATGTCAGCGACGAGTTCACCCAGGTCGGCCGGCCGTTCTGGGAGGAAGCCGGGATCGCCGGGCTGATCGACCTGCGCCTCGCGCCGGCGGCGGATACACTGCAGGCGATGATCGATGCCGGCGCGGCCGGGACAATCGACCTGATGTTCATCGACGCGGACAAGCCGAACTACGACATTTACTACGAGCAGGCATTGATCCTGGTGCGGGCGGGCGGTTTGATCCTGGTCGACAATGTCCTGTGGTCCGGAGCGGTCGCCGACCAGAGCGATCAGCGCGAGAGCACCCAGGTCATCCGCGCGCTCAACGCCAAGATCCGCGACGACGAGCGGGTCTCGATGGCGATGCTGGGCATCGGTGACGGCCTGACCATGGTGCGCAAGCGCGGCTAGGAACGCCGAGGCGGCGCTGGCCTTTCGACATGCCGCCGGCTACTGCATCGCTACGGACGTCACCAGCGCCCCGGCCTTGAAGCCGAGCCGCTCGGCCGTGCCGCCGGCGAGTTCGAGCACGTAGCGCACCCGCCGGCGCGACGTGATCGTCGCCTCGGAATACGGCACCGCGCGTTCATGGATCTGCACGACACGACCGTCATCGGTGATGAACAGCATGTCGAGGGGGATCTCCGTGTTGCGCATCCACATGGCGATCCGCTCGCGCCGCGGAAAGATGAACAGCATGCCTCCACCCTTCGCCAGTTCCTTGCGGTACATCAGCCCCCGCCCCCGCTCCTCGGGCGTGTCGGCGAGCTCCACCTGGAAAGGATGCTCGGTCCCCTCCTCGGTAGTGATGAGGAGCGGTACCAGATCCTCTGCCCAGGCGGCGGGCGCCCAGGTGGCGGGTGCTACGAGCAGGGCGAGGAGGAAGAGAGCAGGAAATCTCATGGTGACAGCACGGCCTCGGCCAGTCGGTGGATCTCGTCGCGGACCGGGCCGCGGTTCGGCGGATCGGCCAGGGTGGTGAACCAGTGTTCCGGCGGATTGCGCCCGCGACTGTGGTTCCATTCCAGCGCACGCAGAACCTCTTCCGCCGCCCCAGTGGTCGGCACATCCGGGTCGATCCCGTTCAGCGTCGCCCAGATCCCGGTCCAGGCACGGGCGACCGACCACGGATTATACCCGCCGCCGCCGACCACGAGCACCCTCGGTGCGCAATGCACAAGGCGCTCGACGGCGGTCCACAGGGCGCGGTTGGAGAGGTCCAGCTTGGCCTGCGGATCGTCGGCTAGCCCGTCGGCGCCGGTCTGGATCACCAGGGCGTCGGGAAAGAACCGCTCGACTAGGGGAGCGACGGCGGTGTCGATCAGACAGTCTAACTCGCTGTCGTTCAGGCCCCGCGGAACCGGCAGATTGCGCGCCGCGCCGCCGGCTCTGTCATCGACCGCACCGGTGCGTGGCCAGCGTCCGTCCTCGTGCAGGGAGATTGTCAGCACCCGGTCGTCATGGTGGAAGGCGTCCTGAACTCCGTCACCGTGATGGGCGTCCAGATCGACATAGGCGACCCGCTCCAGCCCGTGGTCGAGCATCGCCAGGATGCCCAGGACCGGATCATTGAAGAAGCAGAAACCCCAGGCCATGGACCGGCGCCCGTGATGGGTGCCGCCGGCGAGGGAGTGAATTACCCCCCGCTCGACGCCCGCCAGCAGCGTGCCGGCCAGAATCGAGGCCCCGGAGGAGGTCGCAGGACGTCGGAAGATCTCGGCGAAGACCGGATTGCCGTTGCGCCCGATATTGTAGCGGTCGCGGATCTCCTCCGGCACATGGCGGGTGCGCTCGGCCTCGGCCACCGCCTCGATGTAGTCCGGCGCATGGAATCGCACGAGCTGCTCCGGGCCGGCCGGCAGGCAGTCGAGATACTGGGCGTCGCCGAGCCAGCCGAGCGCCCGGGCGAGGTCGATCACCGGCGTGACCCGCTGGATCGATAGCGGATGGCGCCGGCCGTAGACCGAATGCCGGTAAATCTCGTTGGCGATCAGGATCGGGCGGCGCGGGAACGCGACCGGCGCCGGTTTCAGCACGCCGGCTGTCCAGGCCGGATCGCGCCGGGCGGTCACGGACGGGTCGACGATCGGGCTCTCGGTGGCAGGGCTGACCATATCCATGGCACGCAATCTGGATCGCTCGCCGCCGATTGCCAAGGGGGACGGCCGGTTATGTGACGGATTGCCAATCGCGATCCGCCGGTCCATGCTCTGCCTGCCACTTCGGGGGAGCCGCATCCGCGGCTGAGAGGTCCGATCTTCGGACGACCCCAGGAACCTGATCCGGTTTGTACCGGCGTAGGGAGCAAGGAGGCTCGAATGCGCGCCAGCGCACCTGCCGATCAGTCCGAGAATGCCCTGTTGAACCGGTTGCGGCCGCTGGTGATCGCCGCCGGGCTGATTTTGGCATGGCAACTGGTCGTCTGGCTGAGCGGCGTCCCCATCTACATCCTGCCCGGACCGGCTGACGTCGCCGATGCCTGGGTCAATCGCGCGCCGATGATCCTCAAGCATGCCGGCGTCACCGTGCTGGAGATCGTGTTCGGTCTGATAATCGGCGTGCTGGTCGGGCTGGGGACCGCGGTCATGCTGTCGGAATGGCGCCGCCTGCGCCCCTGGCTGCTCCCGGTCCTGGTAATCAGTCAGGCGATTCCGGTCTTCGCGCTGGCCCCGATCCTGGTGCTGTGGCTCGGCTACGGCATGGCGAGCAAGGTCGCGATGGCCGCCCTCATCATTTTCTTTCCGGTCACCTCGGCGCTGTATGACGGGCTGCGCCGAGTCGATCCGCTGTGGCTGGAGGCGGCCCGATCGCTCGGCTGCACCGGCGTGCGGCTGTTCCGCCGGGTGCGCCTGCCCGCCGCCCTGCCCGCCTTCGCCTCCGGCCTGCGGGTCGCCACCGCCGTGGCCCCGATCGGTGCCGTGGTCGGCGAATGGGTCGGCTCCTCCGCCGGGCTCGGTTACCTGATGCTGCACGCCAACGCCCGCCTGCAGATCGACCTGATGTTCGCCGCCCTCCTCACCCTCGCCATCCTGGCGGTCGCCCTCTACGCGACCGTCGATGCGATTCTGCGCCGTGCCGTGGCCTGGCAGCCCGGCGAGGCCGATTCCTGACCTTAAGAACACCCAACGGAGAGAACCGTATGCGCCTGCTTGTCGCCACCCTGATCGCCCTTTCGCTCGCCTCGCCTGCGCGGGCGACCGAAAAGCTCACCATCCTGCTCGACTGGTTCGTGAACCCGGACCATGCACCGCTCTTCGTGGCAGAAGCGATCGGCGCCTTCGAAGCGCAGGGGCTCGAGGTCGAGATGATCGCGCCGGCCGACCCCAATGATCCGCCCAAGCTGGTCGCCGCCGGCAAGGCCGAGATCGCCGTATCCTATCAGCCGCAATTGCACATCCAGGCGGATGTGGGCCTGCCGCTGATGCGGTTCGGCACCCTGGTCGCCACGCCGCTGAACACGCTGGTGGTGCTGCAGGACGGGCCGATCAAGGAGATCGCCGACCTCAAGGGCCGCAAGATCGGGTTCTCGGTCGGCGGTTTCGAGCACGCGGTGCTGGGGGCGGTCCTGCAGAATGCCGGGCTCGGAAAGGACGACTACGAGCTGGTCAACGTCAACTTCTCGCTCTCGCCGGCGCTGATCTCCGGCCAGGTGGACGCGGTGATCGGCGCCTACCGGAACTTCGAGCTGAACCAGATGGACATCGTCGGCAAGCCCGGCCGTGCCTTCTATGTCGAGGAACATGGCGTACCGCCCTATGACGAGCTGATCTACCTGACCAACAAGGACCTGATCGGCGACCCGCGTCTGAGACGGTTCCTGGATGCGGTTGAGATCGGGACCCAGTACCTGATCAACCATCCGGACGAGTCCTGGGCCAAGTTCATCGACTTGAACCCGGATCTGGACGACGAGCTGAACAAACGGGCCTGGCGGGACACCCTGCCCCGCTTCGCCCTGCGGCCCGCCGCCCTCGATGTCGCCCGCTACGAACGTTTCGCGGCCTTCATGAAGGCGGCGGGGCTGGTGGAGACCACCCCGCCGGTGGAGAGTTACGCCACCGCCTTGCGGTAGTTGCTGCCGGCGCTCGTCACGCGGCTCGCCGCGACATGGGCCGCGTAGAGCTCACGGGCGGCGCGGAAGATCGGCCCCGGCTGAAGCTCCCGCGCCTCCCAGGCCGTAACGGTCTGCACCTTGCCCTGGTTGCCGGTCATGAAGATCTCGTCGGCCGCGTCGAGATCGGCCGGGGTGACGGTGCGCTGTTCGACCGCGATACCGGCATCTTCCAGCAGGGCAATGACCCGATTCTTGGTGATGCCGTCGAGGAAGGTGCCGTTCGGCTTCGGGGTGATCGCCACCCCGTCCTTGGCCAGCCACAGATTGGCGTGGCTGAACTCGGCGATGTTGCCCTCGTGATCGCAGACGGCGGCGAGATTGAAGCCCCGGTTCATCGCGTCGCGACGGGCGCGCTGAGAGTTCGGATAGAGACATCCCGCCTTGCTGTCGGTCGGCGCCTGATCCGGGGCCGGCCGGCGGAACGGGGACAAGGTCGCCTTGCCGGCGCTCTCGCTCGGCATCGGCATCTCGAAGATGGCGAGGGTGAACACGCTCTCCCCGGTCTCCGGCAGAAGCGTCCCGCCACGGCAGAACACCATGGGCCGGATGTAGTAGTCGCGATCAGCCGGCAGCATCTCCAGGCCCTCGATGCAGAGCCTGTGGACGTCCTGGGCCGTGACCGTCGGCTGCAGACCGACCGCCAGGGCGGAGCGGATCAGCCGTTCGCAGTGCTTTTCAAGGTCCGGCGCGCAACCGCCGATGGCCCGCGCGCCATCAAAGGCCGAACTGCCGGACCAGAAGCCGAGATCGGCCGGCCCCGACACCAACGGCGGTTCATTGCGCCATGCGCCCTCAAACCAATAGACACCTTCCATGACTCTCCTCCTGAGCGACATAAAATTATTACGTCAGGAGTTCTGACCTATAATAGGTCAGCATTCCATACCTATTTTCGCAAAGGGCTTTGCGTCGATGCATTGTGGTGGTGACAATCGGTGGCGGTATCGCGGCAAACCGCTCCATGCCACATTGCCTAGCATCGGCGCTGCCGTTAGGGTTTCGCCCCACACCGAACCATAAGAACCTGCACCGGAGACGGCCCGATGGCGATCAAATCGATCCTCTGTCACATGGCGAATGACGACAGGCACAGGGACCGCCTGGAACTCGCCATCCAGTTGACCACCCGGTTCTCCGGCCATCTGGACGTGCTCTACAACACCGCCCCGGCGACCATGCCCGCGGGTGCCGCCGGCCGGGCCGCCTCCAACGTGTTCCTGGCCGAGCAGCGCGACATCGCCAAGACCAAGGCCGAGGCTATCCGCCGGGAGCTGGACGAGCGTTTCGCCAACGTCGATGTCAGCCACGCCTATCATCAGACCGAGGGCGACCACGTCGAGAAGCTGGCGGAGTATGCCCATCTCAGCGACCTCGTCATCGTCTCGCAGGCGCCGCCCAAGGGGGTGACCAGTCACATCGCCCTGCATCACCCCGAGGAGATCGCGCTGGAGGCCGGATGCGGCACGCTGGTGCTGCCGCATGAGGAGGAGTTCTGGGCGCCCGACCGCAAGGTCGGCAAGCGCATCGCCGTCGCCTGGCGGAATTGCAAGGAGGCGATCCGTGCGGTGCGTGAAGCCAAGCCGTTCCTGCTGGAGGCGGAGGACGTCCACGTCTTCACCGAGGAGGAAGAGGCGAAATCGCTCAAGGGCGTGGGTATCGGCCGATATCTCTCCATGCATGGCGTGAACGCGACGGTACACACCGACATCCACGAGGACGGCAATATCGGCGAGCAGCTTCTGACCCGGGCGGCGGCCTATGACTGCGACCTTCTGGTCATGGGCGCCTACAGCCGGTCGCGCTGGCGCGAATTGCTGATGGGTGGGGTCTCGGAATATGTGCTGCACCATCTGGACCGCCCGGTCCTGATGTCGCACTGAGGGTTCAATCCGCCGGGAGGCGAGAGAGGGGCGCGCGATGGACGGCACGGCAGGGACGGTCTCCTTCACCCAGATGAAGGACGGGACGCGCGACGACTATCTGCTGCTGGCGGACCACGAGCATGCCTATCAGGCCCTCACCGCCGATCGGGTCCTGGCCGAACTGACTCGCCAGGGCGAACAGACCCTGGAGGGCTACCGCATCACCCGGCTCGAGCACGGCCTGCAATCGGCCGCCCGGGCCGAGGCGGACGGCGCCGATCTCGACTGGGTCGTCGGCGCGCTGCTGCACGATATCGGCGACGCGCTGGCTCCGCAGAACCACGACCGGATGGCGGCCGAGGTGATCCGGCCGTTCGTGCGCTGGGACGTGAGTTGGGTGGTGGAGCATCACGGGATCTTCCAGATGCTCTACTACGGCCACCATTACGGCTGGGACCGCAATGCGCGCGAGCGGTTCCGCGACCACCCGTGCTTCGAACTATGCGCCACATTCTGCGAGCGCTGGGACCAGTCCTCGTTCGACCCGAACTACCCAACCCCTCCGCTGGCGCATTTCGAGGCAAAGGTGCGCGAGGTCTTCGCCCGCAAGGCCTACGACCCGTCGGTCATCCGCGAGGGCGAGACGACGGCGCTGACCGGCGCGCTGTAGGGCCCACGCTGACGGCCGGACGGCCGGCTCCCCCATTCGTCCGCCACCCACCCGACCGTCACCGGATTTCGCGCTAGAAGAACACGAAGCCGACAATGACGAACAGCGGCACCAGGATCAGGCCCGACCACATCATGTATCCGAAGAAACTCGGCATCGGGATGCCGCGCTCCTCGGCAATCGCCTTCACCATGAAATTCGGCGCGTTGCCGATATAGGTGTTGGCGCCCATGAACACCGCACCCGCCGAAATCGCCAGCAGGGTGTTGGCCATCGGCCCCATCAGCGCCTCTGGATCGCCTCCCGCCGTGTTGAAGAACACGAGATAGGTCGGGGCATTGTCGAGGAAGGACGACAGCACGCCGGTCAGCCAGAAATAGGCCATGTTCACCGGTTCGCCGCTCTCCGACGACACCGCGGAAACGACCTGGCTGAGCGAGCCGTCAATGCCGGCTTTCAGGATGGCGATTGCCGGGATGATGGTCAGGAAGATGCCGGCGAACAGCTTGGCGACCTCGAGGATCGGGAACCAACTGAAGCCATTGGCCAGCCGGCTCTCCGTGCTGGTCAGCTTCCAGGAGATAAAGGCGATTGCCAGCAGCAGCAGATCGCGGACGATGTTCTGGATATCCCAGTGCACATGGTAGACTTCTAAGCTGATGCCGGGTTTCCACACACCGGAGAGCAGTACGGCGGCGACCACGCCGGCCAGCAGCAGGATGTTGACCTTGCCTTCGAGGCCGATCTTCTGGCCGTCGCTGTCCGGACCGCCTCGTCCTCCTTGGCCCAGAAGTATCGATCGAGGCCGTAGAACACCGCCAGCAGGATCACCGAGACCAGCGCCATCGGCGCCAGCATGTGCGTGGTCGGCCAGAAGAACGACACGCCCTTGAGGAAGCCGAGGAACAGCGGCGGATCGCCCAGCGGAGTCAGCGAGCCGCCGATATTCGCCACCAGGAAGATGAAGAAGACGATCACATGCACCTTGTGCTGGCGATGCTCGTTGGCGTTCAGGATCGGCCGGATCAGCAGCATGGCCGCACCGGTCGTGCCCATCCAACTCGCGATCACGGTGCCGAGCAGCAAGATCCCGGTATTCATCTCCGGCGTGCCGCGCAGCGTGCCGGTGACCCGCACGCCGCCCGCTACGGTGAACAGCGACAGCAGCAGGATGATGAAGGGAATGTATTCGAGCAGGCCGACATACACGATCTCGTACAGCGCGATCTCGTAACCGAAGAGGATCGCGAAGGGGACCAGGAAGGCCAGCGCCCAGAAGGCCGAGATCTTGCCGAAATGATGATGCCAGAAGTCGCCGGCGACCAGCGGCAGGATGGCAATCGACAGCAGGATGCCGGCGAAGGGGATCACCCAGAGCAGATTGAGCTCACGTCCGTCGAAATGCGGTGCGCCGTCGCCTGCGGCGAAGGCGGCCCCCCCGGTCATCGCAACCAGTGCAACCGCCACCAGCAAACAGCACAGAAGGCGGCGCGCCCCGGTCCAGCCAATCCCGGTCCAGCCAATCAGCGTCTTCGGCATCCCTCTCCATCCTCCTGCGGCGTCGTGGCCGCCGATTTCCTGCCGGTCTCCGAACCGGTCCCTTAAAGGCGCGCGAGTATGCCCGAAGGCTTGCCCCCTCGAAACCCCTGCATCCGCGCGACTATGCCACCGGCGGGTCGGTGACAAGCCGCGCGCAAACATGATAGATGCCTTCTGACATCTGATCATGCCTATGAGTCCCGCCGACCCCAGGAGAACGTCCCGATGGACATGACCGGCCAGCAGACCATTCCCGCCCCCCGCGAGACGGTTTGGGAGGCGCTGAACGATCCGGACGTGCTGAAACAGTGCATTCCGGGCTGCGAAGAAATTGAGAAGACAGGCGATAACGGCTTCACCGCGAAAGTGTCCGCCAAGGTCGGGCCGGTGAAGGCCAGGTTCTCCGGCGCCGTCGAACTCAAGGATCTCAACCCGCCGGTCAGCTACACGATCTCCGGCGAGGGCAAGGGCGGTGCCGCCGGCTTCGCCAAGGGCGGCGCCAAGGTCGAGTTGGAAGAGTTGGAAGGCGGAGCGGCGACCCTGTTGAAATACGAAGTCAACGCGAATGTCGGCGGCAAACTGGCGCAGATCGGCGGTCGTCTGATCGATTCGACCGCGAAAAAATACGCCAACGACTTTTTCGAGACTTTCACGAAGATCGCTTCCGAGCGCGCCGCGGGCGGTGCCGCGCCGGCGGCCGCATCCGATGCGCCGGCCGCAAAGCCCGCTGGCGCCACGCCTGTTCAGACCCAACCCGCCGACACGAAAAAGGAGGACCATGCCGTGGCTGAAGCCGCTGATCCGCGTAGTGAAGAGATGAAGCGTCTCGGTATCCCCGCCGAGAACGTCTACGACAGCCTGCACTGGGCCGCGGCCCTGGCCTGGGTCGCGCTGGCCGCCTCCGCCGTGCTGCTCGTCGTGACCGCCAACGCCTGATCCGGCGGACCGACAGGTCCGAGAGTCTCGTCGCCCGGGCAGTAAGACCCGGGAGTCCGTGCCTGAGCCCGAGGGGGAAACCATGAAGACACGCGCCGCTGTTGCATTCGCCGCCGGCAAGCCGCTGGAGATTGCCGATGTCGATCTGGAAGGCCCCAAGGCGGGCGAGGTCCTGGTCGAAGTCAAGGCGACCGGCATCTGCCACACCGACGCCTTCACCCTGTCGGGCGGCGATCCGGAAGGCATCTTCCCCTCGATCCTCGGCCATGAGGGCGCGGGCGTCGTGGTCGATATCGGCCCCGGTGTGACGTCCCTGAAGAAGGGCGATCACGTCATTCCGCTCTACACCCCGGAATGCCGGGAATGCGAGTACTGCCTGAATCCGAAGACCAACCTGTGCCAGAAGGTCCGGGTGACCCAGGGCCAGGGCCTGATGCCGGACGGGACCTCGCGGTTCTCGCTCGATGGCAAGCCGTTGTTCCACTACATGGGCTGTTCGACCTTCGCCAACCACACGGTCCTGCCGGAAATCGCGCTCGCCAAGGTCCGCGAGGACGCGCCCTTCGACAAGATCTGCTACATCGGCTGCGGTGTGACCACGGGTATCGGCGCGGTGGTGAACACCGCCAAGGTGGAGCCCGGCTCCAACGTCGTGGTCTTCGGTCTCGGCGGCATCGGCCTGAACGTGATCCAGGGCGCCAAGATGGTGGGCGCCAACATGATCGTCGGCGTCGACCTGAACCCGGACCGCAAGGCGCTCGGCGAGCATTTCGGCATGACCCACTTCGTCAATCCCAAGGAGATCGACGGGGATGTGGTCGGCCATCTGGTCGAGTTGACCGGCGGCGGCGCCGATTACTCGTTCGAGTGCATCGGCAACGTGACCACCATGCGCCAGGCCCTGGAATGCGCCCATAAGGGTTGGGGCGAGAGCATCATCATCGGTGTCGCCGGCGCCGGCCAGGAGATCTCCACCCGCCCATTCCAGCTTGTGACCGGCCGGTCCTGGCGCGGAACGGCCTTCGGTGGTGCGCGCGGCCGCACCGACGTGCCGAAGATCGTCGACTGGTACATGGACGGGAAGATCAACATCGACGACCTGATCACCCATACCCTGCCGCTGGACAAGATCAACGAGGGCTTCGACCTCATGCACGAGGGCAAGTCGATCCGCAGCGTCGTGGTGTACTGAACCACCGCGCGGAGAGATCCACCCAGCAGCCCAAGATGGCCGCCGAGAGCAACCCGGCGGCCATTTTCTTTCACCCCTTCCCCCTTTTACATACGCCCCGACCTCGTGCCGGCCCCCCGGCATGGGGTTGGGGATTGATGTCGGGATAGGCATTGGTGGCGCGGCCCCATCCCCACCGGGCGCGACATATAGGGGCACCCGCCGGACGGCCTCCCCGCTTGACCTTAGGCGGGCGGGGAATGAGACTGCACCCAGAGAGGGGCGGCACCGTATACGGGAACGCCAGAACGCCCCCCGCCGATCAAACCATTCGACTGCTTCACGAGGGAGAATAAGGGCATGCCCACGGTATCCATGACGGTGAACGGCAAACAGGTCTCCGGCGAAGTCGAGGGCCGGACCCTGCTCGTTCAGTTTCTGCGGGAAAACCTGCACATGACCGGCACCCATGTCGGGTGCGACACCAGCCAATGCGGCGCCTGCGTCGTCCACGTCAACGGCGACAGCATGAAATCCTGCACTCTGCTGGCGGTCCAGGCCGACGGCACCGATGTGACCACGATCGAAGGCCTCGCCGATGGCGACACCCTGCACCCGATGCAGGAAGCGTTCCGCGACAACCACGGCCTGCAGTGCGGATTCTGCACCCCGGGCATGGTCATGAGCGCGGTCGACTTGGTGAAGAAAAACCCGAAGGCCAGCGAGCACGAGATCCGCGAGTGGCTCGAGGGCAACATCTGCCGCTGCACCGGCTACCACAACATCGTGAAGTCGATCCAGCAGGCCCAGCAGACAATGTGAAGGTCCGGCGCAAGACCGGTCCTATTTGCCTAATGCTGAAACAAAGCCTGATAACCCCTTATCAAAAAACAAAATAAAGGGGATGGGCGCTAGGGAGAAAAGACCATGCCTGAGGGAGGTACCGGCATCGGCGCGGCCGTCAAGCGCGTCGAAGACAAGCGGTTTCTGACCGGCCGCGGCAACTACACCGACGACATCAACCGCCCGAACCAGAGCCACGCCTATATCCTGCGCAGTCCCCATGCCCACGCCGCGATCAACGGGATCGACACCGGTGCCGCCAAATCGGCGCCCGGTGTGTTGGCCGTGTTCACCGGGGAGGATATGGAGACCGGTGGGCTTCCGTGCGGCTGGCAGGTGCATTCCAAGGACGGCTCGCCGATGCACGAGCCGCCGCACCCGCCGCTGGCCAAGGGCAAGGTCCGTCATGTCGGTGATCAGGTGGCCGTCGTCATCGCCGATACCTACGCCCAGGCCAAGGACGCGGCGGAGTTGATCGCCGTCGATTACGGGCCCCTGCCCGCCGTCGTCGGGATGAACGACGCGCTGAAGGGCGGGTCCCTGGTGCATGACGAGATCGGCACCAACCTCTGCTACGACTGGGAAATCGGCGACGAGGCGCAGATCGACGAAGCCTTCGCCAAGGCGCACCACGTCACCGAGATCGACATCGTCAACAACCGCCTGATTCCCAACGCCATGGAGCCGCGCGCGGCCGTCGGCGAATACGACCGGGCGACCGACGAGTACACGCTGTTCACCACCAGTCAGAACCCGCACGTGATTCGGCTGCTGATGGGCGCGTTCGTGCTGTCGATCCCCGAGCACAAGCTGCGCGTCGTCGCCCCGGATGTCGGCGGTGGATTCGGCTCGAAGATCTACCACTACGCCGAGGAGGCCATCGTCACCTGGGCCGCGCCGCGGGTCGGTCGGCCGATCAAGTGGACGGCGGAACGCTCGGAAAGCTTCATCTCCGACGCCCATGGCCGCGACCATATCTCCAAGGCCAAGATGGCCATGGACAGCGAAGGCAAGTTCCTGGCGCTGAAGGTCGAGACCAAGGCGAATATGGGCGCCTATCTGTCCACTTTCGCGCCCTGTGTGCCGACATATCTCTACGCCACACTGCTGGCCGGCGTGTACACGACGCCGCTGATCTACTGCAACGTGAAGGCGATCTTCACCAATACGGTGCCGGTCGATGCCTACCGCGGTGCCGGACGGCCGGAAGCGACGTATCTGCTGGAGCGGCTGGTCGCCAAATGCGCCCATGAGATGAAGATGAGCCAGACCGATATCCGCCGGGCCAACTTCATTCCGGCGGATGCGTTCCCGTACCAGACGCCGGTGGCGCTGCAATACGACAGCGGCAACTACACGGCGACGCTGAACAAGGCGGAGTTGGCCCACGACGTTGCCGGATTCGCCGCCCGCAAGGCCGCGTCAATGGCCAAGGGCAAGAGCCGCGGCATCGGCTATTCGACCTATGTGGAAGCCTGCGGCATCGCGCCGTCGGCGGTCGTCGGCTCGCTCGGCGCCCGCGCCGGGCTCTACGAGTCGGCCGAAGTGCGCGTGCACCCGACCGGCTCGGTAACGGTCTTCACCGGCTCGCACAGCCACGGCCAGGGACACGAGACCACCTTTGCCCAGTTGGTGTCGGAGCGGCTCGGTCTGCCGATGGCGAATATCGAGATCAGCCATGGCGACACCAACAAGGTGCAGTTCGGCATGGGCACCTACGGGTCGCGCTCGCTGGCCGTCGGCGGCGAGGCCATCGTCAAGGCGATGGACAAGGTCGTGACCAAGGCCAAGAAGATCGCCGCCCATATTCTGGAAGCCTCGGAAAGCGACATCGAGTTCAAGGATGGCGTCTTCACCGTTGCCGGTACCGACCGCTCCATGGCGTTCGGCGAGGTGGCCCTGGCCGCCTATGTCCCGCACAACTTCCCGCATGACGAGCTGGAGCCGGGCCTTGACGAGAAGGCGTTCTACGATCCGCTGAACTTCACCTTCCCCGGCGGTTGCCACATCTGCGAAGTCGAGGTCGATCCGGATACCGGCGTCGTCTCGGTGGAGCGAATGACGGCGGTGGACGATGTCGGTCGCGTGATCAATCCGATGATCGTCGAGGGCCAGATCCATGGCGGTCTCGCCCAGGGGATCGGCCAGGCGCTGCTGGAAGGCTGCGTCTATGACGCAGATGGACAGTTGGTGACCGGTTCCTACATGGACTACTGCATGCCGCGGGCCGATAATTTCCCGAACTTCTCGGCCGGCACGGAAGTCACGCTGTGCGCCCATAACTCCCTTGGGGTGAAGGGCTGCGGCGAGGTCGGTGCCATCGGCTCTCCGCCGGCCGTGATCAACGCGGTGGTCGACGCGCTCTGGGATTTGGGCGTACACGACATGCCGATGCCCGCCACTCCACAGGCGGTGTGGAAGGCCATTCAGGCCGTCGCACCCGCCGCTGCTGCCGAATGACCTGACGACACAAGGCCCGAAGACAGGGGTTACAGGAGAGACAAGCCATGTACGATTTCGCCTATCACAAACCGTCGTCCGTCGCAGACGCGGTCGCCGCACGCAGCGGGGCCGAGGACGGTACCTACGTGGCCGGCGGCATGACGCTGGTTCCGACGCTGAAGCAGCGCCTCGCCCAGCCCTCCGATCTAGTCGATCTGGGGGGCGTCGGCGAGCTCAAGGGCATTTCCGTCTCCGGCAATACCGTGACGATCAAGGCGATGACCACCCACGCCGCGGTCGCCAACTCGTCGGAGGTCCAGGCGGCGATCCCGGCGCTGGCGGCCCTGGCCGGTGGCATCGGTGACCCGCAGGTCCGCAACCGTGGCACCATCGGCGGCTCGATCGCCAACAACGACCCGGCGGCCGACTATCCGGCTGCCTGCCTGGCGCTCGGCGCGACCATCAAGACCGACAAACGGGAGTTGTCGGCCGACGACTTCTTCACCGGCCTGTTCGAGACCGCGCTGGAGGACGGCGAGATGGTCGTGTCCATCTCCTTCCCCAAGCCGGAGAAGGCCGCCTACCAGAAGTTCGACAACCCGGCCTCGCGCTATGCGCTGGTCGGTGTGTTCGCCGCCAAGACCGGCAGCGGTGCGCGGGTGGCGGTCACCGGCGCCGGCCAGGACGGCGTGTTCCGTGTCCCGGCGATGGAGAGCGCCCTGTCGACCAACTGGTCAGCCGGTGCGGTCGACGGCATCGCGGTGGACGCAGGCACCCTCAACGCCGACATCCATGCTAGCGCCGAATACCGTGCCCATCTGATCACCGTGATGGCCAAGCGCGCGGTCTCCGCCGCCGGGTGAGTCCGGATCTCATCGGTTGAGGACGGGCCGGTTCCTGGGAACCGGCCCTTTTCTTTGGCGTTTTCAGTATCGTCAAACAACTGATTTTTCCGGAGCATATCCATGGTCATCCGACCGATCGCCCTCGCCGCAGCGCTTGTCGTGGCCGCCACGGTCCCGGCCTTCGCCAAGAACGATAAGGCGCCTGAACACGGCGTTGCCGCCGCTGCCGCGGCCGGTGCCGTTCTGGCCGGCGTCCTGCTCAGCGATGCGGATCGCAGGGTGATCACCCGCTATTTCCAGACCCATCCGCAGCCGGCGACCTCCCTGCCCCCGGGTATCGCCAAGAACCTGGCCCGAGGTAAACCGCTACCGCCGGGGATCGCCAAGAAGGCAGCACCGCAGGATCTGAGCCGCCAGATCTCCATTCCGAGCGGCTATGCGCTGGAGACCGTGGGGACCGATGTGGTGCTGATTGAATTGGGGACGCGTATCGTCGCGGATGTCCTGAAAGGCGTCCCGCGTCCCTAATCTCGCCTTGCCCTGGGGTCGCGGGCGGTTTATGTCGCACCGCAGCAAAATTCACATCACGCGACCCCCGGGGATACTCCCATGCGCATTTCCCAGATTCCGATCGGCAAGAATCCACCGTACGACATCAACGTCATTATCGAGGTTTCCCTCGGTTCCGATCCGGTGAAGTACGAGTTCGACGAGGACAGCGGCGCGCTGTTCGTCGACCGATTCCTGCACACCGCGATGACCTATCCGTGCAACTACGGCTTCATCCCGCACACGCTCGCCAATGACGGCGATCCGGTGGACGTTCTGGTGGTCGGCAGCAACCCGATCCTGCCGAAGTCGGTGATCAACGTGCGCCCGGTCGGCGTGCTGATCATGGAGGACCAGGAGGGCATGGACGAAAAGATCCTGGCCGTGCCGGTCGACAAGTTGCACCCTTACTACAAGGACACCGCGTCCTGGCGCGATCTGCCGGTCATTCTGACTGACCAGATCAAGCACTTCTTCACCCATTACAAGGACCTTGAGGTCGGCAAGTGGGTGCGGGTCGATCGCTGGGGCGAGGCCGAGGAAGCGCTGGAACTCATCCGCGCCGGCATCAAGAGTGCCAAGCAAGGGGCTGCCGAGTAACTCGATGAATAATCTCGAGATCAAGCGGAACTGGATCGCTCCCGAAATCGTTCGGGAGCTGTCCGGCCGCTGCTACCAGGTCGCCGAGGGAGATTTTCACAAACAGAACGTCCTGAAACTTCTCACGGGCATCGGCGGGGCGGAGCAGGCGAAGACCGCCCGGGAGATCGTCGAGCTATTCTGGAAGACGCCGATCCCCGACCACTATGAGGAAATCCACAAGGATCGGTGCGCGCTGTGGCTGAACTTCACCACGCTGCGCCATCATCAGGTCGGTCGGATCGAGACCTACGTATCCTGGCACTTCGATTTCAATTTCTTCAAGCAGGACCACCACGGGCTAATCGCCTGGGTGCCGTTCGACCCGGTGGGCGAGACTGCGCCGGGTCTGGAATTCTGCCTGCCGCAGCGCCCGATCCCCGCCGAGAACTTCGCCGCGGTCTTTAAAAACGGGGTGCCGCCGGCGACGTTCGACGAGGCAACTCTCGAGCAGTTCTTCGGTCCAGGAAACCAACGACGGTTCAGTCCCAAGTTCGGACCCGGCGACGTGGCTCTGTTCGACGGCTTCACCCTGCACCGCACCCAGCCCATGGACCATGCGTCGACAAACCGTCTCGCCATAGAGTTCCGCATGACCTCGGCGACGACTCCGTCCGAGCGTCTGCGTTCGGAGCCCGGCGCCGGGATCAGCTACCGTCTCGACGACGGAACCGTGGCGGCCTGCTCCGCGGCGGAGTTGTACGGGATCTAACCGGCAATCCTTCTCCCCTCCGCGCTGTATCGACCGCTTGTCGCTCATCTGCTCGTGGTCTAAAACCGGCCGAAAGCGTACAATCCAGGAAGGGAGAGCCCCCGCATGGCAGCGGAGCAGACTGCAGTCGAAAACAAGACTGGACCGCTGAGCGGCATCACCGTCGTCGATCTCAGCCGCATTCTCGCCGGCCCCTACTGCACCCTGATGATGGCCGAGCTCGGCGCTCGGGTGATCAAGGTCGAAACCCCCGGCACCGGTGACGATGCGCGCCACTATGGCCCCTTCGTCAACGGCAAGTCGGCGTATTTCCAGTCGGTCAACCGCGGCAAGCAGAGCATCGCCCTCAACCTGAAGGACGACGTCGACAAGGCGATCTTCGAGAAGCTGCTCGCCAAGGCCGACGTGGTCGTCGAGAACTTCCGCCCGGGCACCATGGAAAAACTCGGCTACGGCTGGGAAGATCTGCACGCCAAATATCCCAAGCTGATCTATGCCGCCGCCTCGGGCTTCGGCCATTCCGGCCCGGAGATGAAGCGCCCGGCCTATGACATGGTCGTCCAGGGCATGGGCGGCATCATGAGCATCACCGGCCATCCCGGCTCGCCGCCGACCCGTATCGGCACGTCGATCGGCGATATCGGTGCCGGCCTGTTCACCGCGATCGGCGTCATGTCGGCGCTGTTCGACCGGGCCATGACCGGCAAGGCCGCCAAGGTCGATATCGGCATGTTCGACTGCCAGATCGCCCTGCTGGAAAATGCCGCCATGCGCTATTTCGTGACCGGCAAGGCGCCGGGCCCCTTGGGCGCGCGCCATCCGTCGATCACCCCGTTCCAGGCCTTCAACACCAAGGACGGCTACATCATCATCGCCGCCGGAAACGACGGGCTGTTCCACAAAATGGCCGACGCGCTGGGCAAGTCGGAATGGAAGTCCGACAGCCGCTATACGACGAACGACCTGCGCGCGACCCATGTCACCGAGCTGGAGGCTGAGGTCGAGGCCGTGCTCAAGGCCGAGCCGACCGCGCATTGGATGGCCGTCATGGACGCCGCCGGCGTACCCGCCGGTCCGATCAACGATATCGGTCAGGCGGTCGAGTACCCACAGGCCGGCGCCCGCAACATGGTCGTCAGCGTCGATGATCCGGTCACCGGACCGATGAAGGTTGTCGGCAACCCGATCAAGATTTCCGGATTTCCGGACCCGTCCACGCGGCCCCCGGCCCCCAACCTGGACCAAGACCGCGAGACAATTCTGAGGGAGATCGAGCAATGAATCTGATGGTGAGCGATCTCGACTACGGCCAGGAGCCGTCGCTCGAGCCGAACCTGGACCCCTACGCCCTGGCCAAGTCGCTCAGCGGCCGCCACCTGATCGGCGGCAAGCTGGTGCAGTCCGGCTCCGGCAAGACCTTCGAGGTGATCTATCCGGCAACCCGCGAGATCATCGGTTTCGGCGCTTTTGGCGATGCCGACGACGTCGACCGTGCCGTTCAGGATTCGTTCAACGCGCAGAAGGCCTGGGGCAAGATGCGCGCCCGCGACCGCGGCAAGCTGCTCTACAAATGCGCCCAGGCGCTGGAAGAGCATGTCGAGGAACTCGGCCGTCTGATCGCGCTGGAGACCGGCAAGGCGCTGCGCACCGAAAGCCGGGTCGAGGCATCGATCCTGGCCGATGCCTTCCACTTCCATGCCGGCCTCGGCTCCGAGTTGAAGGGCGAGACCGTGCCCCATCATCCGGACATGCTGACCATCACGGTGCGCGAGCCGATCGGCGTGGTCGGCGCCATCATCCCGTGGAACGTTCCGCTGCTGCTGATGGCACTGAAGATCGCGCCGGCCATGCTGGCGGGCAATGCGGTGGTGGTGAAGTCGGCCGAAGAGGCACCGCTGACCGTGCTCCGCGTTTGTCAGATCATGAATGCGATCCTGCCGCCGGGCGTTTTCAACATGCTGTCCGGCTTCGGTCCGGAATGTGGCGCGCCGCTTGTCGAGCATCCCAAGGTCGGCAAGGTGACCTTCACCGGCTCGGTCGAGACCGGCAAGATCGTGTACAAGACGGCCGCCGACAAGCTGATCCCGGTCACGCTGGAACTGGGCGGCAAGTCGCCGATGATCATCATGGCCGATGCGGATATCGACAAGGCGCTGAACGGCGCCGTGGTCGGCATGCGCTTCACTCGCCAAGGTCAGTCCTGCACCGCGGCCAGCCGCATCTTCGTGCATGACAGCCTCTACGATACCTTCGTCGAGAAGCTGCGTGCCCAGGTCGACGCCATGGTCATGGGCGACCCGCTGGACGAGAAGACCGACATCGGCACCATCATCTCACCGCAGCAGTTCGAGAAGGTGAACGGCTACATCGCCGACGGAAAAGCCGAGGATGGGGCAAAGCCGATCGAGTGCTCGGCCATGCCGACCGACGAGAAGTTCAAGGACGGCCTGTTCGTGCGTCCGGTCCTGTTCACCGAGATGACCAATGACAGCAAGCTGAGCCGCGAGGAGATCTTCGGCCCGGTGACCTGCATCATCCGCTGGACCGACCTCGACCAGGTGGTCGAGGCCGCCAACGACACCGAGTATGGGCTGGCCGCCACCCTGTGGACCAACGACCTGCACGCGGCCCTGAACGTGACCGAGAAGCTGGAGGCCGGGTTCGTCCAGGTGAACCAGAATCTGGTCGTCCAGCCGGGCCTGAGCTACGGCGGCGTCAAGAGTTCCGGCCTCGGCAAGGAGGCCACGCTCGAGTCGATGCTGGAGCATTTCACCCACAAGAAGACGGTCATCTTCAACAAGACCTGATGTCCTTAAGGACCGCGCGGACACCGAACGAGAGAGCGATATGGCCTCCAGTCTGACGCGTCGCCTGCTGGTCGGCACGGTTCTCGTGTTCATCGGGATCAACTTCATCGGCGCCCTGGGGCTGTTCTGGCTCCAGGGGTCGGTGCCCGAGACCGACGGCGAGATCGTCGGTCTCTCCGGCCTCTCGGCACCGGCGCTGATCGAGCGCGACGACGCCGGTACCGTCACCATCCGAGCCGCCACGCCGCAGGATGCCAGCTTCGCCCTGGGCTACGCCCACGCCCAGGACCGGCTCTGGCAGATGGAACTGATGCGGCGGATCGGCGCCGGGCGCCTGTCGGAAGCGGTTGGCGAGGGGGGACTCTCCTACGACAAGCTGCTGCGCACGCTCGGCCTGCATCGCCTCGCCGCCGCAAGCTATGAGCGGATGTCGCCGCAGGCCAAGTCGCATGTCGACAGCTATGTCGCGGGAGTGAACGGCTACCTGGAGACCCGCAGCGGCCCCCTGCCGCCGGAATTCCTTCTCGCCGGGGTCGAGCCCGAACCTTGGACGGCGGCCGATAGCCTCGTGTGGGGCCGCCTGATGTCGCTGCAATTGGCCGGAAACTGGTTCAGCGAGATCACCCGTGCCCGCATGCTCAAGACCGGACTGACGCCGGAACGGATCAACCTGCTCTATGCGCCTTTCGAGGGCAGCGACGGCAGTCTGACCGCGCCGGACCTATCGGCGGTCGACCGCCTTGACGATACCCGTCTGGCGGCGCTGGCGGCGGCGCTTCCCGACGTTCTGCGGCCACGGCGCGCCTCCAATGCCTGGGCGGTGACCGGGCTGCAATCACCCTCGGGCAAGCCGATCCTCGCCGGCGACCCGCATCTCGAGTTCCAGAGCCCGAATCTGTGGTGGCTCGCCCGGATCGAAGCCCCCGGTTACCTGAGGGTCGGCGCCTTTGTCCCCGGGGTGCCGTTCCTCGTCATCGGCCATAACGGTGCCGTCGCCTGGAGCTTCACGACCACCCACTCCGACACCCAGGACCTGTTCGTCGAACGCCTCGACCCCGCGGATCCCGGACGCTACCTGACACCCGGCGGCACCGAACCTTTCGAGACGCGGGTCGAGCGTTTCGAGGTCTCCGGTGAGACCATCGAGCATATGGTGCGGAGCACCCGCCACGGTCCGGTCGTCTCGGATGCCATGGAAAGCGCCGCGGCCACGGCCGAGGATGGGACGGTGCTGGCCCTCGCCTCCCCCTCGCTCGCCGCCGATGACGACACCGCCCAGGCCCTGTTCGACCTCGGTGGCGCGCTCGACTCCGACGGCGTGGTCGCGGCACTGCGCCTGTTCCATAGCCCGCAACAGAACGTCACCTTCGCCGACACGACCGGACACATCGGCATGATTTCGGCCGGTCGCCTCCCGCTAAGGCGGTCGGGTGACGGCTTCTACCCGAGCCCGGGCTGGACCGGCACCCACGACTGGACCGGATGGGCGCCGTTCGAATCCCTGCCGCAAATCCTCGATCCACCGGGCAATACCCTGATCAACGCGAACGAACGCGTGGCCGGCGCCGATCCGGATCTGTTCATCGCCCGTCATTTCGATGCCCCCTACCGGGCGCGCCGCATCGCCGAACGCCTCAAGGATGGCGACAGAACCCTCGCCGGCATGGCCGCGCTGCAGATGGATACCGTGTCGCTGTTCGCCCGGGACATGCTGCCGCTGATGCTGCCGCACCTACCACGGGCCGGCGGCAAAGGGTTGCAGACCCAGGCGGCGGACATGCTCGCGGCGTGGGACGGCACCATGGCCGCCGATCGGGCCGAGCCGCTCATCTTCGCCGCGTGGACCCGGGCCCTGACGCGGCGGCTGTTCGCCGACGAGCTCGGGGCGCTGCTCGGGGACTACCGGCGGGCCCGCGCAGCCACCCTGCTGCGGATCCTGCGCGAGGATGACGGGTTCTGCGACGACACGCGAACCGCCGAGACCCGGGAGAGCTGCGCCGATATCGTCGCCGGCGCCTACGAGGATGCCCTGGCTCTCCTCGCCCGGCTGCATGGCAACAAGATCGACACCTGGCGCTGGGGTGACGCCCACCAGGCCTGGTTCCGCAACCACGTCTGGAGCCGCATCCCGGTGATCGGTACCTCGCTCACCACCCGGACGCCGAGTGGCGGCGGCGACTACACCGTATCGCGTGGCACATTTGGCGGGCCGGCGGACGACCCGTTCCGCCATCGCCACGGTCCGGGACTACGAATAATCTATGATCTCGCGAATCTGGACAACTCACGCTTCGTCGCAGCCCTGGGCCCATCCGGCAATCTGCTCTCGCCGCTGAGCCTGACCTGGCACGATGGCTGGGTCGGCAACGCGGGCATACGCCTCGTCGCTCCCGAAGAGCCGAGTCACGAACTTACATTGTCGCCTTAATGTTTATTTTTAATATCTTAGAAGCGTAGCTTCGCGCCGATCATGAACTTCTGATCCAGCTGAGGATTCTGCTCGACGCCCCCGGTCTCGGCGGCGCCACGCACCGACGCCCGGTATTCCGCGCTCAGATCCAGCGAGCTCGATATCGCCACATCCGCCCCGATTCCGACCTGCATCGCCGGCGCGATATCGCTGCCCGGAGCATCTTCCGACCGCAGCCGGGTCGGAACGGTATTCGGATCCAGATAGCTGACACCGACGCCCGCCATGAAGCGTGGGGTGACGATCGTTCCTGTGTGCCAATCATAGGCACCCGAGACCAGGAAGGTGAACCGGTCCTCGCCATCGCCCTGCAACACCGGGGACGGCGCGGTGAAGCTCAGCGTCCGGTTTGCTTCGGCATTGGAGAAAGTCAGGCCCAGTCCGACCGCGCGTCGCGCCTCGTTGCCAATCACGAGGCGATCGTCGAATCCGGCGAACCCCTCGACACCGCCCCCCTCCGCGTGCTCGATATCGCCGACCACGTACCAGGACGCGGCCGGTGCCTCCGGCGCTGCGATGGTGAGTGTCTGAGCGTTGTCCACGGTCTGCGCCGCAACCGGCGTCGCCAGCAATAGCGCCGCCGCGACCCCAGCCGCCGCTGCGGTCGTCATTCCGTGCCATTCCTGAAACCGAATGCCCGACATATCGGCCTCCCCGTGAAGCCAACAAAACAAGCGGACCACCGATTGGCGTCCGCTCCCCATAACCCCTGTGGTAGATCTCTATCATGCCGCGGTGCGGAATCCAATGCACGCGACCGTGAGACCGCGCTCTTCGGACAAACTCCGACCGCAGCCGGGGCTGGCAATCGGAGGCGTATTCGCTAACCTGCCGCCATGGCCACCTCCCTCCCCGATTGCCGTATCGTCTGGACTGACACCGATCTGGGTCCGTGGGAGGACGCGTTCGCCCGGTCGCCGCGCGCCAACCTGTTGCAATCCCCCGACTATGCCCGCGCGGTCTGCCCGCGCCAGGGGCAGCGGCCGCGCCACGGACGCATCCTGATCGATGGCGAAGAGGCCGGGCTGTTTCAGATCCAGGAGGCGCAGCTCCTGCGCCGCACCATTCATGCCCTGATCCTGGACCGGGGGCCGGTCTGGCTGGACGGTTATGGCAGCCCCGAGCATGTCGGCGCTTTCTTCCGCGAGTTCGACCGCCTGTTCCCGCGCCGAATCGGACGGAAGCGGCGTATCCTGCCGGAAGTCCGGAACCTTCCGGACATGCGGGCGGCGCTCGACGCGACACGCCTGCGCCGCCGCCCGGAGTCGATCGGCTACCAGACCATATGGGTCGACCTCCGCCCGGACACCGACACCCTGCGCGCGACCCTCAAGGGCAAATGGCGTGGCCATCTGAGGAAGGCCGAGTCCGCCAGTCTGGTCACCGAGTGGTCCTGGGCCGGCAAATCGCTGCTTCGCCTGTTGAAAGGCTACGAGCAGGACAAGACCGAGCGCGGATATCCGGGACCAACGGTCGGCACCGTCGCGGATCTCTGTCGGGTCATGCTGGGGCGCAAGCGCGTGCTGGTCGGCACCGCCAGCCAGGACGACAAGCTGGTCGCCGCCTGCCTCGTGCTCTGCCACGGTACCAGCGGCACCTACCAGGTCGGCTGGACCACGCCGGCCGGCCGCGCCCACAGCGCCAGCCACCTGCTCCTGTGGCAGGCCATGGGCGAACTGAAGGAGGCGGGGTATACCGATCTCGACCTCGGCGGCGTCAACGATACCGACGCCAAGGGGGTGAAGACCTTCAAGGAAGGGCTCGGCGGCGAAACCGTGGAGCTCGTGGGGCAATACGAATAGGACGGGAAGCCGAGGCCCAATGACATTGCCCGTGACGATCGAGATGATCGAGGATGCCGCCGTCCAGATCTCAGGCTCGGTCCTGCATACTCCAACGATCGAGGCCCGACGGCTGGGAGAGCATCTCGGCTGTTCGCTCCAGCTCAAGCTCGAGAACCTTCAGCACACCAGCTCGTTCAAGGTCCGCGGATCCTGCGTGAAACTCCAGGGATTGACCCCGTCGGAGCGCGAACGCGGCGTCGTCGCCATGTCGGCCGGCAATCATGCCCAGGGGGTGGCGTACCACGCCGCCCGGCTCGCCATCCCGGCCACCATCGTGATGCCGGCGACGACCCCGTTCTCCAAAATCGAGCGGACCCGGGCCCACGGCGCGCGGATTGTTCTGGAAGGGCGCACCGTCGCCGACTGCGCCGCCCGCACCCAGGCGCTGATCGACGAGGAGGGGCTGGTTCCGGTGCATCCCTACGACGACCCGGACATCATCCGCGGCCAGGGCACGGTGGGTCTGGAGATCGATGCCGATGCCGGACCGCTGGACTGTGTCGTCGTGCCGATCGGCGGCGGTGGTCTGATGGCCGGCATGGCGGTCGCGCTCAAGGCACGCCGGCCGGACATCCAGATGATCGGCGTTCAGGTCGACAGCTTTCCGTCCATGTACGACGCGGTGAAGGGATTGCCGAACCGCGCCGGCGGTTCGACCTTGGCCGAAGGCATTGCGGTCAAGCAGCCCGGTGTCCTGACCCGCGAGATCATCGCCGAGATCGTGGACGAGATCGTCCTGGTACCCGAACGGGCGATCGAGCGCGCGGTCCAGTTCCTGGTCGAGCATCAGCGCGTGGTCGCGGAAGGCGCCGGCGCCGCCGGGATCGCCGCCCTGCTCCATGCACCGGAGCGATTCGCCGGCCGATCGGTGGCGACCGTCCTCTGCGGCGGAAACATCGATTCCCGGTTGCTGTCCTCGGTTCTGATGCGTGGACTGGTGCGGGACGGCCGGCTGATCCGCCTGCGCCTGGAGATTTCGGATGAGCCCGGCATGCTCGCCACCGTCGCCGAGACCATCGGCAGGACCGGCGGTAATATCGTCGAGGTCCTGCATCACCGCATGTTCCAGGACATCCCGGTCAAGAGCGCGGACCTGGACGTGGTGGTCGAGACCCGCAACACCGACCATGTGGACGAGATCCTGGCCCGGTTCGCCGAACTCGGCATCGAAGCCAGGCTGCTCGGGATCGAGGCGGCCCGCCCGAAAGCCTAGACCAGTTGGCGGTATCCGCCGCGCCAGTAGATCAGCGGCTCGCCGTCGGCCAGCACGGCGAGGTGCTGGACCCGTCCGACCAGAATGATGTGATCGCCGCCGTCGTGGCGGGCGTGAACCGTGCAGTCGAGTGCCGCCAGGGCATCCGCCAGGATCGGCGCACCGGTCGACCAGTCGGCGATATCGTTATCGGCGAAGCGGGCGGCAAGCGGATCGGCGAAACGGTTGGAGACCGCTTCCTGCCCGGCCCGAAGGATGTTCACGGCAAAGCAGGAAGCCGCCTCGAACGCGGACAGGCTGCCGGCCTCCAGGTCGAGACAGAACAGAACCAGAGGGGGCTCCAGCGACACCGAGGTGAAGCTGTTGACGGTCAGTCCAACCGGCTCGCCGTCCGGCGCACGGGTCGTCACAACGGCGACTCCCGTGGCGAACCGGCCAAGGATCGAGCGGAAATCGGCTGGATCGACAGCGCCTGGCTGCTCGGACGCACACACGGGCATGGTCACCTCATAGATGATCGCGGGAACTCTCATAGCCCGTGCGGAGCTTGATTCAAACCGGCTTCCGGCAAGAGAGTCGCGAATTGCGGCCGGAACCGCTATGTTTGAGAGATGCTTACGCGGCGTCATTGGCAAATGCCGCGTCATGCGGGATGATTCAATATCGGTGGGGCGCGTATCAATACAAGCGCCGCCTGGTTTTCCAGAACGGAGCCGCGCATGTTTGTTATCTTGGGATGGTTGGTCGTTATCGCTTGCGTGATGGGCGGGTACCTCGGCGCCGGCGGGCACCTCGGGGTGCTTTGGCAGCCGTTTGAGGTGGTGATCATCGGCGGTGCCGGTGTCGGCGCCTTCATTGTCGCCAACCCGAAGCACGTCCTGGGCAAGGCCGGTTACGGTTTCAAATCGGCGCTCAAGGGCCCGAAATACAGCAAAGACGATTATCTCGAATTGCTCTCTCTGCTCTACGCCATCTTCAAGCTGGCGAAGACCAAGGGCATGCTCGCCATCGAGGCCCATATCGAGAGGCCTGAGGAAAGTTCGCTCTTCCAGGCGTTTCCGAAGTTCTCGGCCGACCATCACGCGATGGAGTTCCTGTGCGACTACCTGCGCATGATGACGCTGGGGACCGACAATCCGCATGAACTCGCCGACCTGCTCGACGAGGAATTGGAGACCCACCACGCCGAAGACGCGCAGATCCAGACCGCGTTCCAGACAATGGGTGACGGGTTCCCGGCGCTGGGCATTGTCGCGGCCGTGCTCGGCGTGATTCACACGATGGGCTCGATCACCGAACCGCCGGAAGTTCTGGGCAAGCTGATCGGTGGCGCATTGGTCGGCACGTTCCTCGGCATTCTCCTGGCCTATGGGTTCGTCAGTCCGCTGGCGGCCGCCATGGGCGGTGCCTTCGCCGCGGACGCCAAGTATATGGGCTGCATCCGTGCCGGGCTCCTGGCCCATGTTTCAGGCTACGCGCCGGCGGTATCGGTGGAGTTCGCCCGAAAAACGCTGCTATCCAAAGACCGGCCATCGTTCTTCGAGGTTGAAGAAGCCGTTGCCGCACTTCCGCCGGTTTAACCGCCTGCGGCTCCGCGATGCCGGACACGGGGTTGACGCTGCCTCGTCCGGCACCGACTTTGCATGGGCGTAGCCACTGGTCACGATTAGGGGACGCATACGGTGGACAATCACGCCGCTATCGTCATCAAGAAGGTCAAGAAGGGCGGCCATGGCGGGCACCATGGCGGCGCCTGGAAAGTGGCGTATGCCGACTTCGTGACCGCGATGATGGCCTTCTTCCTGTTGCTCTGGTTGCTGAACGCGACCACCGAGGAGCAGAAGATGGGCATTTCCAACTATTTCGACCCCACCGCCATCAGCCGATCGACGCGATCCGGGTCCGGCGGCGTGCTCGGTGGCACATCGATCACCGTGCCGGGCGCGCTGAAATCTGCCTCTTCCCCGCCGATGATCTCAACTCCGCAGGTCGCCCGTCCGCAGGCCGAGCGCACCGAATCCCTCGATCCGGACTCCGACGACCCGGAGAACATCGAGTCCCGCATGGGCTCCCGCGAGGACGAGGAAGGCACGGTGAACCAGGAGATCGTCGAGCAGCTTCTGCGCGAGCGTGAGCAGCAGCAGTTCGAGGACGCCGAGGCCGCCCTGCGTGAAGCCATCGAACAGACGCCGGAGCTCTCCGAGGCCGGCGAATCCCTGAAGATCGACGCCGTGCCGGAAGGCCTGCGCATCCAATTGATCGACCAGGAGCGCATCGCTCTGTTCCCGAACGGTAGCGCGGCGATGTACGATCAGACCCGCGCCCTGTTGCAGAAGGTCGCCGAGGTCATCAAGAAGATGCCCAACAAGATCGAGATCTCCGGTCACACCGACAGTTCGCAATTCGCGCCCGGCTCGACCTATACCAACTGGGAACTGTCCTCCGATCGGGCGAATGCGTCCCGTCGGGTGCTGGAGGAGAACGGTATTCCGATCAGCCGCATCGAAAAGGTTGCCGGCCGCGCGGACCGAGAGCCGCTGCTTGTGGACAACCCCTCCGACCCGACGAACCGGCGGATCAGCATCGTGCTGAAGAACCTGACGCCGGAAGAGGCGAAGAATCTGAACCTGCTCGATCCGTCGGTATCCGGCACGGCTCCGGGTCTGGCGGGTGGCGGGGTCGGCATCGGTGGCAGCCAGGACTCCGGCGCTCCTCAAGGAACTCCGCCGGCCGCCTCCAACGATTCGGGCGCGCCGATTCTGAACGATACCGGGGCACCGGCCCCTCGAGTGGGAGGCTGACCCCCCAGCATGCATGACGCCACGCTTGCTCCGCCGTTGACGTTTTTCCACACCCTTCCGATGCCCTGCCCATACCTGCCTGGGCGCCAGGAACGCCGGCTGGTCTGCGACCTCTCGACCCGCCGCGGACGGCATGCCCATGACACCCTCGCCCGCGCCGGCTTCCGGCGCACCCAGCACCTCGCCTATCGTCCGGCCTGCGAGAACTGCCAGGCCTGCGTGCCGGTGCGAATCCGGGTTGCCGACTTCCAGTGGACCAAGGGCCAGAAGCGTGTGCTGCGGGCCAACGCCGACCTGACCGGAGAGGTTGTCCCGAACGAGGCAACCCGCGAGCAGTTCGACTTGTTCTCCCGCTACCAGTCGGGCCGCCATGGCGACGGCGAGATGGCGTTGATGGACGAGGCCGACTACGGCGCCATGATCGAGCGTTCGCCGATCGAGTCCTCGCTGATCGAATACCGCGATGGCCGAGGCGCCTTATGGTCGACGATCCTGATCGACCATCAGGATGATGGCCTCTCCGCCGTTTACAGCTTCTTTGAGCCGGGAGCGCCGAAACGGGCACTCGGCCGCTACATGGTACTGGACGCCGTGCGCCGTTCCGCCGAGCTCGGCCTGCCCTACGTCTATCTGGGCTACTGGATCGATGGCTGCCGGAAGATGTCCTACAAGACGATCTACCGCCCGGTCGAAATGCTCAGCCCCGACGGCTGGCGGACCTTCGAGACACCGGCGGAGTAAGCGCCCGGCCATCCCGGCGAGAGCCGGAACCTCCCTGGGCCGTATCTTCGGTCGGCAGGGAGGTCCCGGATCGGATTCCGGCCGACCGTACCGGTCAAGTGAACCGAGGAGGCCGCGGGAAGCCGTTCGGCGGCTCCTTGCCGGCACCGGCCCGCTTGCCACGCCAGGCGGTCACATCGGTCTCGGTGCGCCGGCGCCCGCCCTGAAGCGACCACGACAGCCCCTCCTCCGCCTTGAACACGGTCACGTCGGCGAGCGTTCCGCCGGATTTGTACTTCTGCAGGATCACGCCCTTGCCGCGCCCCATCTCCGGCAGGTCGGCGACATCAAAGATCAGAACCTTGCGATTACTGCCGACCACGGCGACGGCATCGCCGGAGACCGGCACGCAGACCCGCGCCTTTGACTTGGCGTCGGTGACCAGAACCTGCTTGCCGGATCGGGTCTGGGCGACCACGTCGTCCGACGGGACGATGAAGCCGCGGCCCTCGGTCGAGGCGACCAGCAGCCTGTTCCCGGCCCGATGCGGCAGGATGGTGACGATGTCCTCTTCGTTGGCGAGGTCGATGATCAAACGGATCGGCTCGCCATGCCCACGACCCGATGGCAGCTTGTCGCCGCCGATCGTGTAGAACCGGCCGTCGGTGGCAAAGACCAGGATCTTGTCGGTGGTCTCCGCATGAACCCGGAACCGCTCGCCGTCGCCCTCCTTGTATTTGACCTCCTGATCCAGGCCGATATGGCCGCGCAGCGCCCGGATCCACCCCTTCTCCGAGCAGATCACGGTGATCGGTTCGCGCTCGACCAGGGCCTCGGTCGGCACGATGACCGTGCTCGGCGGGGCGCCGATCTCGGTGCGGCGACGGCCGAGCTCGGTCGACTTCCCGAACGCGCGGCGGATCTCGCCGATCTGTTGGCCGACCGTCTTCCAGCGACGTTCTTCGTCGCCCAACAGCGCGAGCAGGTCGTCGCGCTCGGCGGAGAGCTTCTCATGCTCCTTGCGCAGCTCGATCTCCTCGAGTTTGCGCAGCGAGCGCAGCCGCATGTTCAGGATCGCCTCGGCCTGGACATCGCTCAGCTCGAAGGTCTGCATCAGCTCGGCCTTCGGCTCGTCCTCCTCGCGGATGATCCGGATCACCTCGTCCAGATTCAGGAAGGCGATCAGGTAGCCGCCGAGCACCTCCAGGCGGTGAGCGATCTTGCCAAGCCGGTGCTCGGTGCGCCGGACCAGAACTTCGTGGCGATGCTCGAGGAATGCCTTCAACGCCTCCGACAGGCTCATCACCCGAGGCACGTTGTCCTTGTCGAGGACGTTCAGATTGAGCGGTATCCGGCTCTCCAGATCAGTCTGGCGGAACAGGCTCTCCATCAGAACGTCGGGATCGACGTTGCGGCTCTTCGGTTCAAGCACGAGACGGATATCGGCGGCCGACTCGTCGCGGATGTCACCGAGCAGGGTCAGCTTGCGGTTCTGCAGCAGTTCGGCCATGCGCTCGACCAGGCGCGATTTCTGCACCTGGTAGGGGATCTCGGTCACGATGATCTGCCAGGTGCCGTTCTTCAGCGGCTCGACCTCCCAGCGGGCGCGGACCCGGAAGGAGCCGCGCCCGGTGCGGTAGGCTTCGGTCACCGCCTCGCGAGACTCGACCAGGATGCCACCGGTCGGGAAGTCCGGGCCCGATACCTTTTCGACCAAGGTCTCGATCTGCGCGTCCGGGTGTTTGATCAGGTGCTGCAGCGCGTCGCAGAGCTCATCCACATTATGCGGCGGAATCGACGTCGCCATGCCGACCGCAATGCCCTGGGCACCGTTGGCCAGCAGGTTCGGGAACGCCGCCGGCAGGACGACCGGTTCCTCCCCCTCGCCGTCATAGGTGGCGCGGAAATCGACCGTATCCTCGTCGATGCCTTCCAGAAGGCGCTGGGCCACTTCAGTCAGGCGTGCCTCGGTGTAACGCATGGCCGCCGCGTTATCGCCGTCCACATTGCCGAAATTGCCCTGGCCGTCGACCAGCGGGTAGCGCACGGCGAAGTCCTGGGCCAGGCGCACCATGGCGTCGTAGATCGCCGAATCGCCATGGGGGTGGAACTTACCCATGACGTCGCCGACCACGCGGGCCGATTTCTTGAACGCGCTGTCCGGGTCGAGCTTGAGCTGGCGCATGGCGAACAGCAGGCGGCGGTGCACCGGCTTCAGGCCGTCGCGCACATCCGGCAGCGAGCGCGCCATGATGGTCGACAGCGCATAAGCCAGATAGCGCTCGCTCAACGCGTCGGCGAGCCAAGTGTCACGGACCGTGCCGGGTTCGCCCGGGGGTGGTTGATCGGTAGATGTCGTATTCATGCGTTGGAACCTCCACCAGATACTGTAGCGCGCTCGGCGAACCGTTCAACGAATCGCGTTCGCGCCGGTGGCGGCTGGCGTCCGTGGGTCGCAAACACATGGCGTTCAAGGAAAAACCCCGAGAGCGCCAGGCCGGCGAACAGGTCATCCGAATCGCCGCCACCGCGACTCCCAGGAATTCCGACAAGGAATCGGGGCAAGGTGAGCAGCTTGTCGCGGTACGGTTCGCCGGCGGCGAGCGACACCGCGCGCCCGGATCGCGGGCTGACATAGGCGAGATCGTCGTTGGTCCCGGTCGCCGCACAGGTCTCCAGATCGAGGCCGTAACCGAGATCGGTGAGAAGTCCGATCTCCCAGCGCACATAGACCGCGACCCAGGCGTCCCCCAGCGTCTCGTCCGCCATCACGCGCAGCAGCGCACCGAGGGCCTGATACAGGCGCGGATGCGGCTCACGCTCCGGCAGGGCGGCATCGGCGACGGCGCAGACGGCGGACAGGCCGGCAAGCCGCAGCGGGTCGTCCATCACGCCGGCGGCGTATCCGGTCTCAAGCTCGCACGACCACGATCCCAGATGCTCGGCCAGCCGGGCGCGCCAGACCGCCGTCACCGAATTTCCCGGCTGGAAGACGCCGCGACCGCGGGCACCGAACGCCCCCCGGGCAAGTCCCGCATGGCGGCCATGCTCTTCGGTCAGCAGCGTGACGATCGCCGACCCCTCGCCATGCGGCCGGGCGGAAAGGACGATGCCGGTGTCGTGCCATTCGATCATGGGCTCAGAGTATGGCGGACCGGGCCACGAGGGGAGCGGGAGCAATGAGCGCGCCCCAAGCCGACACCGATTCGTCATCCCTGTCTGCCCGCCGGCCGGGACCGGGCGGCGGCGACGCGCGCCAAGTCCGGGCGCGGAGCCTGGGGTCGGCCGGGACGTCATTGGTCAGGTCGGAGATGGGAGCCTGATGCTCACACATCCCATTCCAAGCCCCATTCGCGGAGGCGCTGGCGGTCTTCCTGCCAGTTCTCCCGGACCTTCACGAACAGGAAGAGGTGGACCCGGCGTTCCAGCATCTCCTCAAGCTCGGTGCGGGCCTGCGACCCGATCTCCTTGATCTTCTGTCCGCCCTTGCCGAGCGCGATCTTCTTCTGGCTGTCGCGCTCCACATAAAGGGTCTGGTCGATCCGCACCGAACCGTCGTCGCGTTCGGTCCATTGATCGGTTTCGACCGTCGCCGAGTACGGCAACTCGTCATGAAGCTGCAGGTACACCTTCTCGCGGGTCACCTCCGCCGCCATCAGGCGCATCGGCAGGTCACTCAACTCGTCCTCGGGATACAGCCACGGCCCCGGCACCATATGCGCAGCGAGATAGGCGCGCAGATCCTTGCAGCCGCTGCCGTTCAGGGCCGAAATCATGAACACCTTCTCGAAGGTGAACACCTCGCTGAAGGCGGCGGCGATGGGCAGCAGTTTCTCGCGCTTGATATCGTCGACCTTGTTCAGGGCCAGCACCGCCTTGCGGCCGGCGTCCCTCAACCCCTCGATGATCCGCATCGTGTCGTCGTCGATGCCCTGGCGCGCGTCGGCCACCAGTACGACGACGTCGGCATCCCCTGCCCCGGCCCAGGCGGCATGCACCATCGCCCGGTCCAGGCGCCGCTTCGGCTTGAAGATCCCCGGCGTATCGACCAGCACGATCTGCGCGTCGCCTTCGAGGGCAATGCCGCGGATACGGGTTCGGGTCGTCTGCACCTTGTGGGTCACGATCGAGACCTTGGCGCCGACAAGTTGGTTCACCAGGGTCGATTTTCCGGCATTGGGCGCCCCGAGAAGGGCGACGAAGCCGCAGCGGGTCCGAGGGACGTTCATGCTCCCACCCGTTTGATCAGTTCCGCGGCGGCCGCCTGTTCGGCGAGCCGCTTCGAGCGGCCGATTCCGACTGTCGGCGTCTGTCCGTCGACGACCACCCGGACGGTGAATTCCGGCGCGTGGGCCGGCCCGGACTGGGACACCGTATCGTAGCGCGGCAACGCCAGCTTACGCCCCTGGGCCCATTCCTGCAGCGTTGTCTTCGGGTCCTGGGGCGGGCGCAGATCCAGCTCCAGCAGCCGGTTCCACTCATTCAGGATGAACCGGCTCGCCGCCTCCAGCCCGCCATCGAGATACAGCGCACCGATCACCGCCTCCATGGCGTCGGACAGGATCGTGTCGCTGTTGCGCGAACCGGCGTCGTCCTCCCCCCGAGACAGGATCAGAAAGCGCCCGAGATCGATGGTCCGCGCCACCTGGGCCAGCGCCTCGCGGCGGACCAGGTTGACGTGACGCTTGGCGATCGCGCCTTCGCGCTCGTGCGGAAACCGGTCGAGCAGCTGTTCGGCGACGACGAGCGCCAGCACCCTGTCCCCCAGGAACTCGAGACGCTCGTATGCGTTCCAGGCCCGCGGTTCCGCGCTGGCATGGGTCACCGCGCGCCGCAGCACTTCCGGATGTTCAAACTCATGGCCCAGGATTTTGACGAGGCCCGCCAAATCTCCATCGTCCGATGTCATTCTATGCTGTCCAGCAGTCGGCCATAGCGAATGGCGAACGGCCACTTCCAGATTTCCATCCAGGAGGCGGTGCCATTCGTCGAATAGAAAAGAACTTCAGCCCGCCCCACCAGATTCTCGGCCGGGATCGGGCCCACCTCGGGGAAGCGGCTGTCCCGCGAATTGTCGCGGTTGTCGCCCATCGCGAAGTAATGCCCTTCGGGCACGTGATAGACCGGCGTGTTGTCCGCGCTCATGCTGTCGCTGAGCTCCAGAATTCGGTGCTCGCGCCCGTTCGGCAGGGTCTCCATGAACTGGGCAACGGCGCGCCCACCGTTCTCCGGCTGGAAATCCTCGATCTGGCGACGCTTAACCGGCTCGCCATTGATGTGCAGGATGCCGCCCTTGACCTGGATCGTGTCGCCCGGCAGCCCGACGAGCCGTTTGATGTAATCGGTACTGTTGTCGCTCGGCAGCTTGAAGACGACGACGTCGCCACGCTCCGGCTCGGTGAACAGGATGCGCCCCGGAATCAACGGCAGGGACAGCGGCATGGAATACCGGCTGTAGCCGTACGACACTTTCGAGACGAACAGATAGTCGCCAACGAGCAATGTCGGAATCATCGACCCGGAGGGGATATTGAACGGCTCATACAGGAAGGTGCGAATGCCGAGCGCGATGGCGCAGGCGATTACCACGGTGCGGATCAACTCACCGTATCCGCCCGTCTTCTTTGCTGCCATCGAAACCCATCCTGACAAGACCTCGGCACCCTCAGCCGTGTGCGAGAGTATGGACCGGTATGCCGAATTTGCGCCGCCGGGGCAAGCGATGCCCACCGATGCTACCCGATGCCGCGCCGTGGCGCCCGGCTAGTCTCCGGCCGGGCGCCTCCCCTCGAACTCGGTCGGTGTGGCCGACACCACCACGAATGCCTGGGCGAAGGGCGGCTCGTCCGACAGCGACAGATCGATCCGCGCCACCATGCCCGCGGGCGTCAAGTCGGCCAGACGGGCCGCCGCGCGGCCGCTGAGGACGAACCGGGGCTTGCCGGAGCGCGCGTTCTCCACCACCAGTTCACGCCACTGGATCCCTTCGCGGGCATCGTCGCCCAGCGCCTTCCAGATCGCCTCCTTGGCGGCGAAGCGTTTGGCATAGACCAGCGCCGGATCGGCCGCGCCCTCGGCCCGGGCGATCTCCTGCTCGGCGAAGCAGCGATGGCGGAACCGGTCGCCGAACCGCGTAAGCGCCGCCTCGATCCGGCGGGTGTCGACCAGATCGGCACCGATCCCCAGGATCATCGCGTCGCCTCCTCAGCCCCGGGCCCGGTCAACGGAATTGATCACCGGTGTGGCTCGCAGGGCGGCGATGATCGTCGTGAGATGGCGTATATCGGCGACCTCGACGTCGATCAGCATCTCGAAGAAGTCGATCGAGCGGTTGGCGATCTTCAGGTTCATGATGTTGCCGCCGTTCTTGCCGATCACGGTCGACAGCGCCCCCAGGCTCCCCGGCTCGTTGGCGATCACCACGTCCAGACGGCCGACATGGGCGGAGTCCGCGTCGTCGTCCCAGGCGACGTCGACCCAGCGCTCCGGCTGATCCTGAAACCCGTCCAGCGTCTCGCAGTCGATGGTGTGGATCGTCACACCCTTGCCCGTGGTCACGATGCCGACAATCCGCTCGCCCGGGAGCGGATGGCAGCAGCGGGCGAAATGCATGGCCATGCCATCGATCAGGCCGCGGATCGGCAGCGCGTCCTTCTGTTTCGATTTCTTCGCCCGGCCGCGCGCCCGGGCAATGGGGACGACATTCTCGTCCTTCTTCGGCTCCGGCACATGCGGGTGAACCGCGTGCACGATTTCCAGCGCCCGCTCCAGCCCCTCGCCGATCCCGGCATACAGATCCTCGACCGCTTCGGCATGGAACCGATTGAGCAGCGGCTCGAGCTGCTTCTCCGAGAACGGATGGCCTTCCTGGCGGAACGCCTTCTGCAGCATCGCCTTGCCGAGATCGGAGAACTGCTGGCGCCGCTTGAGCCGCACGAAGCGTCGGATCCGCGCCTTGGCCTTGCCGGTAACGACGATCTGTTCCCAGTTGGGAGACGGGGTCGAGGTCTTGGAGGTGACGACCTCCACCTGGTCGCCGTTGCGCAGTTGTGTCATCAGCGGCACCAGCCGACCGTTCAGCTTGGCGCCGACGCAGCGGTCGCCGACCTCGGAATGGACGGCATAGGCGAAATCGATCGGCACCGCGCCCTGCGGCAGGGCGATCAGATCGCCCTTGGGCGTGAAGCAGAAGACCTGATCCTGGTACATCTCGAGCTTGGTGTGCTCGAGGAACTCCTCAGGCCCCGAGGCCTGCTCGAGAATGTCGAGCAGCTCGCGGATCCATCGGTACTGCTTGCCCTCGTTGACCGCATCGCGCTGCTTGTAGTTCCAGTGCGCGGCGACGCCGAGTTCGGCGATGTCGTGCATCTCGCGGGTACGGATCTGCACCTCGATCCGCTGGCGGTGCGGGCCGATTATGCCGGTGTGCAGCGACCGGTAACCATTCGGCTTCGGCGTCGAGATGTAGTCCTTGAAACGCCCCGGCACGACCGGATACGAGCCGTGCATCGCGCCGAGACATTGGTAGCAGTTGCCGATATCGTCGACGACCAGGCGGAACGCCATGATGTCGGACAGTTGCTCGATGCCGACTTCCTTGCGCTGCATCTTCTGCCAGATCGAATACGGCGTCTTCATCCGGCCGGACACCTCGGCGATGACGCCGGTATCGGCGAGCTTCTGTTTGAGCTCGGCGATGATGCTCTCGACCATGTCACCGCCCTCGGCGCGCAGAAAGTCGAGACGGGCCTTGATCGAGGCGCGGGCGTCGGGATTGATCTCGGCGAAGGCGAGGTCTTCGAGCTCGTCCTTGATTTCATTGATGCCGATGCGCGCGGCGAGCGGCGCGTAGATGTCCATGGTTTCCGCGGCGATGCGGCGGCGCTTATCCGGATTCTTGATGAAATGCAGGGTGCGCATATTGTGCACCCGGTCGGCCAATTTCACCAACAGGACCCGGATATCCTGGCTCATCGCCAGCACCAGTTTGCGGAAGTTCTCGGCCTGCTTGGTCCGATCCGACTGCAGTTCGATCCGAGTCAGCTTGGTCACGCCGTCGACCAGTCGGGCGATCTCGTCGCCGAACAGGTTGCGGACGTCGCCGAGAGTGGCTTCGGTATCCTCGATCACGTCATGCAGCAGCGCGGTGATGACCGTGCCGTGATCGAGTTTCATTTCAGTCAGAATGCCGGCGACTTCGAGCGGATGGGAGAAATACGGATCGCCGGACGCCCGCGTCTGCGAGCCGTGCATTTTCATCGCGTAGACATACGCGCGATCCAGCGCCGCCTCGTCCGTCGTCGGATCGTAGGCGCACACGCGGTCGACCAGTTCGTATTGGCGGATCATGGGGTCAGCACCTCAGACAGGTGCTGACGAACGGCTGGGCGCCGGGCCCTTTGGCAAGGCGCAGTCACGGACGAGGCATCAACCTTCGCGGTCGAGCTCACTGCTGTCGACATCTTCGAACTGCTGTCCGCCTTCACTCTGTTCGATCCCCAATCCGAGGCCCGCCGCCGCATCCTCACCGAGAGTTTCACCCTCCGCGAGGCGGCCGTCCAGTCCGACACTGCCGGCGCCGGCATCGGAGCCGATCAGGCGCTCCATATCGTCGTCCTCGGGCTCGTCGACCTCGACATGCTTCTGCAGGCCCTTGATCAGAGCCTCGTTCAGCGCCGCGATATCGACCGTCTCGTCGGCGATCTCACGCAGCGCGATAACCGGGTTCTTGTCGTTGTCCCGGTCGACGGTAATGGCGGAGCCCGCGGAGACATCGCGCGAGCGCTGGGCGGCGGCCATCACCAGGTCGAACCGGTTCGGGATCTTGACGATGCAGTCTTCGACGGTAACGCGGGCCATGAAAGCCTCTCGATCGGGTGCGCATGAATTAGGCGGAGCCGCAGAACATATAGGTCTCGCACCCGCGAAACAAGCGTTGATCCATGTGATTTCGCGCCAATATCGCTGGCGGATTTCCCGGGAGGGAACCGCCAGGGCTCGGCCCGACGGTTCCGGGGGTCAGATCGCCCTGATCGCGCCCTCGTCTTCCGGCAGCGCGGCGATCAGGCTCGCCACGTCCCGACCCGAAACCGGATGGTTCCACGCGGGGTCCAGGTCGCGGATCGGCAGCAGCACGAAAGCGCGCTCCGCCGCCCGCGGATGCGGCAGGGTCGGCGCGACGGCGCCGATGCGGACCTGGCCGTCATAATCGATCAGGTCAAGGTCGAGCGGACGGGCCTCGTTGCGGATTCGACGCACCCGACCGAAAGATTCCTCGATCACATGCAGGCGTGCCAGCAGAACCTCGGGGATCAGATCGGTCTCGACGGCAACGGCGCCGTTCACATACCAGGGTTGATTCGACTTTGGCACCGGCTCGGACTCGTACCAGCGCGACCGCTTGGTCACCCGGATGTCCTGGTCCTGATCCAGCCGTGCAACCGCCGCTTCGCAAGTGGCCAGCGGGTCGTCAAATCCGGTCGCCGGAAGGTTGGCGCCAACGGCAACGACGATCATGCCGGAGCGCCCTTAGATAACCCCGGACCTAGTACCCGCATTCTCGAATTAACCATATGCTACACGCCTCCAATAAAGGCCTTAGTCCTGTACATCAGCCCACATTCAGACCTAGACTGCAATCCGTTCGGCGCAGGAGGCGTCATTGCTCAGCTCCCTGCCGAAATCTAAAGAATTCATCTCAATAAAAGCCGAAAAGCAATTGAAAGGATTGCATATGATTTTTCACCCTGGCGAACGCGTTGCACTATTCATCGACGGCGCCAATCTCTACTCCGCAGCTCGGTCACTCGGCTTCGACATCGACTACAAACGGCTGCTCGATCTGTTCGCCGGCAAGGGCCGGATGATCCGCGCATTCTACTATACGGCCCTGCTTGAAGATCAGGAGTATTCGCCGATCCGGCCGCTCGTCGACTGGCTCGACTACAACGGCTACACCCTGGTCACGAAGCCCGCTAAGGAGTTCACCGACAGCGCCGGTCGCCGCAAGGTGAAGGGCAACATGGATATCGAGCTGGCGGTCGACATGATGGAGATCGTCGATCGGGTCGATCACGTGGTCCTGTTCTCCGGCGACGGTGATTTCCGCTCGCTGCTGGAAGCCGTGCAGCGCAAGGGCGTGCGGGCGTCGGTTGTGTCCTCGATCCGGACCCAGCCGCCGATGATCGCCGACGAACTGCGCCGCCAAGCCGATCAGTTCATCGAACTCGATCAGCTTTCTGCTCAGATCGAACGCGTTCATTCGGACCGCGGTCCGCGTCGAGAGCGGCCGAGTGCCCCGCACTCCGCCCCTGTCGAGGCCGACGAAGATCTCGACGATGAAGAGGATTTCGTCGACGATGAGTACGAGGACGACGAGCCGCCGGCGGTCGTCCGCCGGACGCCGCCTCCCCGTCGCTGAGACCTGAAGGTCTTTGCTCATCGATGCTGAGTAATCCGCCACTGGACTGCGTTCTCTGTTCGCGACTCGTCGGGTTTCGGGCAGAGAACGCGGCGCTGTACCCAGATTTCCACAACGCGCCGGTGCCGAGCTTCGGCGCCGCCGACGCGCGGCTGCTGGTCGTCGGCATGGCGCCGGGTCTGAAAGGGGCGAACCGCACCGGCCGCCCCTTCACCGGTGATTACGCGGGTGACCTGCTCTACGCCACCCTCAGGACCTTCGGCTTCGCCGCCGGCGACTACGACAAACGGCCGGATGACGGGCTGTCCCTGATCGATTGCCGGATCACCAACGCCGTGCGCTGCGTGCCGCCGCAGAACAAGCCGGTGGGGGCGGAGGTGAGCGCCTGCCGGCCGTTCCTGACGGCGACACTCGAGGAAATGGCCAATCTCAAGGTCATTCTGGTGCTGGGGTCGCTGGCCCATGGGGCCACCCTCGCGGCCAAGGGCCGCAAGAAAACATCCGCGAAGTTCGGCCATGACACGGTGCACGATCTGGAGGATGGCCGGAGGCTGGTCAGCTCGTACCACTGCTCGCGCTACAACACGAATACCGGTCGGCTGACCGAACAGATGTTCCACGACGTATTCCGGCGGGTGCGTGGCCTGCTGGACGCCTCCTAGCCCGTCTCCCGCCGGCGCCGCGCGCCCGATTGCCCCGCGCCGTTGATCAGGAACGCGGCGACGACGCCGTAAAGGAAGCTGTGCCCCAGCACCCCCTCGTCCATGGCGACTGTGAAAAAAGCGAGTGCCCCGACGAGCACCAGCGTCAACGGGCGGATCAGCACTCCGGCGGTGATCAGGATCCCGACGGCCGTCTCCACCGTGGCGACGATGAACACGAAGGTCTCGGCCTCGAAGCCGAACAGTGGCAGGTCATAGTGCCGGATCCCCTCCATCAAGAAGGTCGGGTGCAGAAATTTGAACAGCACGCCGAGATAAAGGAAGGTCAGCCCGGTCAGGATGCGCAAGACGAATTGCGGATGCCCGGGTGTCACCGCCTGGAGGCGCATCACCAAACCGTGGGCACCGGATATCGCCGGCAGGGGAAGCTGGAACCGCCCACCTCCTCGGATCAGCAGATAGTAGGCGGTGCCGAGCAGCACGCCGGCATAGGCCAGCAACGGCCAGGTGAACAGATAGAAGCCGAACAGTACGGTGGCGGCGAACAGCACCGCCAGCACACGGACATAGGCCCCGAGGGCCAGGCCCAAGCCCAGGATCACCTGCCACCAAATCAGCCAGCTCCAGTCCCCGTCAATATGTCGAAACTCAAGGTCCGAGGCGAACAGGACGGGGCTCTCGAACGGAGCGTATCCCAGCCGCGGATGCAGCCCGAAGGCCGCCGTCAGCAGCATGGCGGCCAACCCGAGACGCAGTGCCAGCGCCGCATAGCCCTGAAACGCCGGAAACCGGATCACCGGCAGCCCCAACCGGTCTTGCATCCGCCTTGGCCAGTCGGTGCGGCCGATCCGTATCCAAGCGAAGACGAAGGCGATCGCCAGGACCGTGATCGATACGTTCTCCGCACCGATCGCGGTGAAGATCTCGGGCGCGGGCGCCATCTCGGCCGCACTCTCCTGATCGTGGGTCAGGACCCAGGTGTCGTGGGCGCCAGCCGCCGACGGCCACAGCGCCGTCGCCGCGCCGGCCAGGACTAAACCCGTCAGTGGTCTCTGCTCTCCGAACCCCGTCACGCACCACTCCTCGGCTCTCAAAGGAACCTCTGTGGCATCTGGGGCGGCATTTCTCAATGACGGATCGGTCTCGACGAGGGATCGGTCTCGACGAGGGATCAGCCCTTTTCCCGCATCAGTCGGGCCTTCTGCCGCTCCCAGTCGCGCTTCTTCACGTCCTCGCGCTTGTCGGCCATCTTCTTGCCGCGGGCCAGACCGATCTCCAGCTTGGCGATGCCGCGGTCGTTGAAATACAGCGACAGCGGCACGATCGTGTAGCCCTCGCGCCGGATCATGCCCAGCAGCCGGTCGCGCTCCTTGCGGTGGACCAGCAGCCGGCGCACCCGGCGCGGCTCGTGGTTGAACGGCTCGGCGGGTTTGTAGACGGGGATATGGGAATTGATCAGCGCCAGGTCGCCCTTTTCGTCGCCGGCATAGGACTCGTTGATCGACGCGCGGCCCTCGCGCAGCGACTTCACCTCGGAGCCGGTCAGCATGAGACCGGCCTCCAGGGTGTCCTCGATCATGTATTCGTGTCGGGCCCGCCGGTTTCGAGCAACCTCTTTGCGGGCGCCTTGCGTGCCCGCCATGGCGCTCTCTCCTTGTAAGTCAGCCGTGCGTATATAGGCAGCCGGTCCCTCATGTCGAGGCCCGAGCCCGAACGGACACGGCCCGCCCCAGAAGGGCGGGCCGCTCCGGCATCCGCGAATGCGGAACGTGTCGTCTAGTTCAGCAGCCCCGCATGGCGCATGGCGCTTTCCACCTTCACCTTGCTCTCATCGGCGATCTCGTAGATCGGCAGGCGCGCCGTCGACTCGCAGATGCCAAGCAGGCTGGCGGCGTATTTCACCGGCCCCGGGCTGCTCTCGCAGAACAGCGCGGCATGCAGCGGCTGCAGCCGCTCATTGATGGTGAACGCCGTGTCCAGGTCGCGGTTCTGCCACGCCAGATGCATGTCAGAGAGCTGCTTGGGCGCCACGTTGGCGGTGACCGAGATGCAGCCGTGGCCGCCTTGGGACAGGAACGGCAACACCGAGGCATCCTCGCCGGTGAGCTGACAGAAGTCGGCCCCCATGGCCATGCGCTGCTTGATCGGACGGACCAGATCGGCGGTCGCGTCCTTCACGCCGGTGACGTTCTTGAGCTGCTCGTAGCACCGCTTCATCGTGTCCACCGACATGTCCACGATCGAGCGACCGGGAATGTTGTAGATGATGATCGGGATATCGACGGCGTTATTGATCGCCTCGAAATGCCGGAACATGCCCTCCTGGGTCGGCTTGTTGTAATACGGCATGACGTGCAGCACCGCATCGGCACCGGCTTCCGCCGCATGCTCGGTGAACTCCACCGCTTCCTTGGTCGAGTTCGAGCCGGCACCGGCGATCACCGGCACCCGGCCGGCGGTCTGCTCGATGCAGAGTTCGATGACGCGCTTGTGCTCGTCATGGCTCAATGTCGGGCTTTCGCCCGTGGTGCCGACCGGGACCAGGCCATTGGTGCCCTGCTCGATCTGCCAGTCCACGAGTTTTCGGAACGCATCCTCGTCCACCGCGCCGTTTTTGAACGGCGTGATCAAGGCAACAAGTGATCCCTTGAACAACGGCTGTCCGAATGCGTAGCCCATCGGCTTTCTCCCGAGTCGGCAGTTACAGGAACGTAGAGCGCGCGACATTACGCCCGCGTCCCACCCGGAGCAAGGGCGGTTGACAGCCTAATTTTCCATGCCCGCTTGGCGGTTAGCGGCCGCAGCACTACCTTGGTCGTTCGACGTCGGCCCCGCCTCCCCCCTGCGGAACGCCGCCGATCGTGCGGAGGACAGCAATGAACGTGCGCGGTCTCCCGATCATTTTCGGCGCTGCCGTACTCGCGATGGCGAGTGCGGTTCACGCCGAAGGTGCGGCTCCGGCACCCAAACAGCGCCCCGCTAAGGCGGCGCCCGTTTCGGCCACCGGCGTGCCTGAACCGGTGATGCGACCCGACAGACTGACGGGTCTGTCGGCCTCGGACGCCGCCTGGCGCACCACATTGTCCTTCGCCAATTCCGGTGACTGGGACAAGGCGCTCAAAGGACGCGGACGCCAGCGCGACGACCAGTTGGAAGCGCTGTTCGAATGGATGCGCCTGCGCGACGGTGGCCAGCCTACCGCCTTCGCGGCGATCGAGCGGTTCGTGCACGATCATCCGAACTGGCCCGACGAGGCGACGCTCGTCGCCCGCGCCGAGCAACTGATCTCCGACGATGTGAGCCTGTCGCGCCGGCAGGAATGGTTCGCCAAGCACCCTCCCCGCACCACCGACGGCCGGCTCGCCCAACTGGCGGTGATCGCCAGGATCGGCGACGAGGCCGCCCTTCAAGCCACGGTGCGCGAGACCTGGCGCCATATCGAGCTCGGCAAGCGCGACGAAGCGAATTTCCTGGCCCTCTACGGGAAGCACCTGCGCGAGATCGATCACATCGAGCGTCTGGACGAGATGCTCTGGCGCGGCCATGCCGGTGCCGCACGCCAGGCCATGGATCACGTTCCCGCCGGCTGGAAGAAATTGGCCGACGCGCGTCTGCGCCTACGCTATCGCCAGGCCGGCGTGGATGCCGCGGTCAAGCGGGTTCCGGCCGACTTACAGGACGATCCGGGCCTGCATTATGAGCGCCTGCGCTGGCGCCGTCTGGCCGGCATGCGCGCCGGCGCCCGCGACCTGATGTTCCAGGCGCCACGGTCGGACGAATTCGTCGGCCTGTGGTGGCGCGAGCGAGCCTGGCATATCCGCGAGGCGCTGGACGACGGCAACCTGGAGGACGCGTACCAGCTCGCCGCGTCGCACTCGCAACGCTCCGGTGGACCGTTCGCCGAAGCCGAGTGGCTGGCCGGGTGGATCGCTCTGCGGTTTCTCGACCGGCCGCAGGACGCGCTGCGCCATTTCAGTCAACTCCACGCCAATGTCTCGACCCCGATCAGTTCCGGACGGGCCGCCTACTGGGCCGGCCGCGCGGCGGAAGCGATCGGCAATCCGGAAGAAGCGCGGGTCTGGTACGAGCGCGGCGCCGCGTTCCAGACCACCTTCTACGGCCAGCTCGCCGCTGCTCGGATCGACGCCAAGCACATCATGCTGCCGGAACCGGCCACCCCGGATGCCGCCGCCCGTGCCGCGTTCGATGCCGATGACGAGGTCCGCGCCGCGAAGGCGCTGATCCGCCTGCGCATGGACCGGCTCGCCCGCCTGTTCCTGCGCCACCTTGCCGTCGGCAGCGAGGACACCGACCGCTCCGCCCTGATCGCCGAGACCGCCGCGAGTGCGGGAGAGCTCGGCACCGCCGTGTTCACCGCGCGGCGTGCGGCCGTGGGGCGCATGATCCTGCCATCCCTGGGCTACCCGCTGCTCGATCCGATCCCGACCGAGGGACCGGAGCCGGCACTGGTGCACGCGATCATCCGACAGGAGAGCAGCTTCGAGGCGACCGCCGTGAGCCGGGTCGGGGCGCGCGGCCTGATGCAGCTCATGCCGGCGACGGCCAAGCAGACCGCGCAGTCGATCGGCCTGGATTACGATCTCGGCTCGCTGATCGCCCGGCCCGACTACAATGTCCGCCTCGGCAGCACCTACCTCAAGCAGATGGTCCACCGATTCGACGGCCACTACATCAAGGCGATCGCCTCCTACAATGCCGGCCCGCACCGGGTGGTGACCTGGGTGCGCGAGCATGGCGACCCGAGCGATCCCAGTGTCGACGTGATCGACTGGATCGAGCGCATCCCGTTCTCCGAGACCCGGAACTACGTGCAGCGCGTGCTGGAAGCCCTGCACGTGTACCGCGACCGGCTGGCGAACGATCACGATCAGGCGACCGCGCTCGCTTCCCTCGAGCCCGGCGCGCAGAAAGTCTGGTGCGTCTACTCCTGCGGCGTATTGTTGGACCGTCAACAAGCGGCGCTGAAGCGCAACTGACGCCCGAGAAAGACCGGCGTCGGAGCAACACCGGGGGAACCGACATGACCGACCGCTTCGAGGGGATCGAGGCCTGTGTCTTCGATGCCTATGGAACCATGTTCGACGTCCATTCCGCCGTCGCCAGATGCCGCGACGACTTCGGACTCGAGGTGGAGCCGGCGCAGATCATGTCGGATGTCTGGCGCACCAAACAGCTCGCCTATTCCTGGCTCCGCAGCCTGATGGGCCGGGAGCATTACGTCCCTTTCTGGCAGGTCACCGGCGACGCCCTCGACTTCGCCCTCGAGACCGCCTTTCCGGGCGGTCCGCCGACGGGGCTGCGCCAGGCGCTGATGGACAGCTACCGCACGCTCGATACCTATCCGGAGGTCGTCGGGGTCCTGGAGGCGCTGAAGGCCGGCGGGATGAAGACCGCGATCCTGTCCAACGGCTCTCCCGACATGCTGCAGAGCGTTTGCGACAGCACCGGCTGCACCCCGCTGCTCGACGCTGTTCTGTCGGTCGACGAACTGGGCGTGTTCAAGCCGGATCCGAGCGTCTATCGGCTCGCGGTCGACCGGCTCGGCGTGTCCGGCCCCGCGGCGATCAGCTTCCAGTCGTCGAACGCCTGGGACGCGGCGGCCGCCTCGTCCTTCGGCTTCAAGGTCGCCTGGTGCAACCGCTTCGGGCAGGCGAAGGAGCGGCTGCCGGGCGCCCCGGACATCGAATTGAAGACCCTCGACGCGCTGCCGTCGATCGTCGGCGTCGCCTGACGGGCGCGCGGATGGCGATTGCCTGTCGGGAGCGTTTCGTGACCAGTCGGTCCGGCGCTCGTCTGTTCACCGCCGATTGGGGGGATCCGCTCGATCCTCGTCTGCCGGTACTCGGCCTGCCCGGCTATGCCCGCAACACCAGGGACTTCGCCCATATCGCCGAGCGTCTTGCCCCGCGCCGGCTGGTCAGTCTCGACTACCGCGGCCGCGGCCGCTCCGACTACGAGAGCGATCCGCGGAACTATGCCCCGCCGGTGATGCTGGATGACGTCCGCGCGGTCATGGTTGCCCTCGGCCTGCACAAGGTCGTGGCGATCGGCACCTCATTCGGCGGGCTAATGGCCATGGCGCTCGCCGCGATGGCGCCGACGGCCTTGGCGGCGGTCGTTCTCAACGATATCGGCCCGCATGTGCCCGATAGCGGCGGCGACTATCTGATCGAGGTCATGGGCCGCGATCGGCGTCCGGCGGATTGGCGGGCGGCGGCCGAGGAGATGCACGCCATTCTGCCCAATCTCTCCCTCACCTCCGAGAAGGAGTGGATCGCCTTCGCCAAGGCGACCTACCGCCAGGAACCCGATGGCAGCCTGCGCCAGGACTGGGATCCGGCGATCGTGAAACCACTGGCGGAGCCCGATGCGAAGGATGCCGATCTCTGGGCGCTATTCACCGCCCTGACCGCGGTGCCGACGCTGCTGATCCACGGCGGGCGGTCGATCGTGCTTTCGTCCGAGACGGTGGCGGAGATGCAGCGGCGCTATCCGGCGATGGAGGCGCTCACCCTGCCCGAGATCGGCCACGCTCCAACCCTGGACGAGCCGGCGGCCAGGATCGCGCTGGACCGGTTTCTGGCGCGATTCTAACCCGGTCTTACCCAGCGATGTCGTCCCGAACTCGACCCTTGAGTTCTCGGAGCGCCTCGCCTCTCACACTTCCAGCACCACTTTTCCGACCACTTTGCGGTCACGGATCACGGCCAGCGCGTCCGCCATGTCCTCCAGCGGATAGGTCGCCATAACATTGGCCTTCAGTTTGCCCTCGGTATGCAGGCGGAAGATCTCCGCCTGGGCCTCGGCCATGCGCGCCGGCGTGCGGTCGCGATAATCTGACCATTGCAGGCCGGACACGGCGATGTTCTTGACCAGCAGGTAGTTGGCCTTGATCACCGGGATGCGGCCGGCGGCAAAGCCGACGACCACCATCCGCCCGCACCAGGCGAGCGCGCGCATTGCCGCGTCGAACGGATCGCCGCCGAGCGGATCGATGCATACATCGGCCCCCTTGGCATCGGTCACCGCATAGACCTGATCCCGCAATCCGTCGCGCAGGTCCTCGCCGGACAGGTCGATGATGTGGTCGGCCCCCGCCGCCCGGGCGGCATCGGCCTTGGACATCGTGGTCACCCCGGCGAGGGCCGTCCCGCCGAGCGCCTTTACCAGTTGCAGGGCCGCCATGCCGACACCGCCGGTGGCTCCCAGGACCAGAACCGTCTCGCCCGGCTTGAAGCCGCCCCGGTCGAGCAGCGCGAACCAGGCGGTCTGATAGACCAGACCCATGGCCGCCGCGTCGGTGAACGCCATGCCGTCCGGCAATGCGAAGCACTGATCCGCGCCGGCCAACACGTCCTCGGCGAAAGCGCCATACTCGACCTGAGCCATCACCCGGTCTCCGGGCTTCCATTGATCGACGCCCGCGCCCACGGACACGATCTCGCCCGCCAGTTCCTTGCCCGGCGTGAAGGGCAGCGGCGGCTTGTGCTGATATTTGCCCTCGACCACCAGCAGATCCGGATAGTTCACCCCGGCGGCGCGCGTGCGCACCACGACTTCGCCCGGTCCCGGCACCGGTGCCGGGAGATCCTTGAGCACGGCCTGCTCCGGCGCCCCGAACGCCTCCATAACCACGGCCCGCATGCGTTACTCCTTCAGCAGATCGTCATTGGCGTCACCCAACGCCGGGAAAGTCTGACCGCCCGCGGGATCGCGGTAGATCGGGGCGATCGGCGGGGGCAGCGGGGTCATTGTCGTGTCGCCCGCCCGCATGGATCCGGCAAACAGGCCACGCTCTTGGAAATGCGGATCCGCCGCCGCTTCCGAGACGGTCTTCACCAGGGTCACGCAGGCATCCACGCCGTCGAATTCCGCCAGCCAGTCGGCGCTGGATTTCGAGGCGATGATCTCGGCCACGGCGGCCCGGGTCGCGGCCGAGTCCGCCGCGTCGTCGATCAGCGCGTCCGGCAGGGCGATCACCCGGCAGAAATTGGCCCAGAACTTGGGTTCCAGCGGCGCACATGCGAGCCACCGGCCGTCGGCGCAGCGATAGACCTGATAGCGCGGCGACCCGCCGGTGACCAGTTCGCCCCCGGGTGTCGGATCGCCCTTGCCGGCCGCCCGCTCGCCCAGCGCCCAATAGCCCCAGGCGAACAGGTTGTCGGCCATGGCCACGTCCAGATAGGCCCCCTCGCCGGTCTTCTCCGCCTCGCGCAGGGCCAGCAGGATGGAGATCACCGCCGGCATGGTGCCACCGCCGATATCGGCGACCAGCACCGGCGGCAGGACCGGATCCCCGCGGCTGTCGGCGCCCAGGTTGAGAATCCCGCTTTCCGACATGTAGTTCAGATCATGGGCGGCGAGGCTGGCCTTCGGCCCGGTCTGCCCGAAGCCGGTGATCGAGCAGTAGACCAGGGCCGGATTCAGCGCCTTCAGCGTGTCGTAGCCAAGGCCAAGACGGTCCATCACGCCGGGGCGGAACTGCTCCACCAGCACGTCCGCGTCCCGGATCAGGCCTTTCACCCGTTCCACGGTCTCAGGGTCCTTCAGGTCGACGGCGAGCGACCGCTTGCCCCGGTTCAACAGGGCGAAGTTGACGCCGCTGTCCTCGGTCACCATCGGCGGATAGGCACGCATGTCCTCGCCGCTGCCGGGACGCTCCAGCTTGATCACCTCGGCCCCGGCCTCGGCCAGGATGAGCGTCGCCATCGGTCCCGGCAGGAGGGTCGAGAAATCGA
>JARGOG010000012.1:26014-87264 GCA_029212785.1 Thalassobaculaceae bacterium | reverse complement strand
CGCACTGGCGGGCGCGCAAATCAGGTGGTTTGGCATGAACCGTGCCCCGATTGCGGCCGCGAGCGCTGCGCCAATGGTGGACTTCCCGACACCGGGCCAACCGTTGAGCACGATCAGGAACCCGGGCCTTTCGGTCATGGCCCGCCTCACTCCCCCGGCGCGCCGTCGGCCTCGCTGGAGACGTGGCGCAGGCCGGCCATCAGATAATCCCAACCGGTATAGAGCGTCAGGACCGCGCCGATCCACAATCCGACCTCGCCGACCAGGCGGGAGTCGATCCACTCTGGCGAGTCGTCGCCGATGATCAGGAAGCCGATCGCCAGGAGCTGGACGGTGGTCTTCCACTTGGCCAGCCGGCTGACCGGCATGCTGACCCGCAGCTCGGCCAGGAATTCCCGCAGGCCGGAGACCAGGATCTCGCGCAGCAGGATCACCAGGGCCGCCAGCACGGTCAGTCCGGAAACGTGGTCGAGCGCCACCAGGATCAGCAGCGATGCCCCCACCAACAGCTTGTCGGCGATCGGGTCGAGCAGCCGGCCAAGCCCCGACTGCACCTGCCAAGCACGGGCGAGATACCCGTCGAAATAGTCGGTGATGCTGGCGAAGGCATAGAACCCGAGCGCCACCCATCGCAGGGTTTCGCCGCCGAACCACAGGCAGACCACGACCGGCACCACCGCCAGAATGCGGGAAATTGTCAGCAGATTGGGAAGTTGAGCAAGCATTGCGCGATCCAATCCACCATGCCCGGCGGGTAAGTCTGTCGGTCGTCAGGCCGTCCAGCCTGCGCGGGGCATTACGCCATATGGATGACCCAAAGAAAACGGTCGAGATTTAACTACTTACGTGCGGCTACGCACATAAACGCGCCCACTGTGTTCATATGGTGTCAGAGTGAGCGACACGGAAGGTCGCCGCCCCTCATCTCCCGCCTACCCGATTCCGGCCCGAGTGCCGCCGGTCTCCTGAAAAACCTTCCCCTATGGGCATGCCGATGATCCTTCGAATTCTGTGTTGCGCCCTGGCCCATGGCGCCGTCCTCGTCTTTCCCGCATCCGCAGGAGCCGAGGGGCGCCGCACCGACGAAGCGCCGGGGCGCGCTGTGTCGGCGACGCGTCTCGACGGGAGCGCTGTCCACAAGCTCGGCTGGCACCCCGACCGGCTGGACGAGGTGCTGGCATACGCAACGGGGCTGAGTACCGACACCCTGCTGGTCGAGACGGGTGGCAGGACGGTCGCCATCCTTGGCGATCCGACGGTCCGCTACACCGTCCATTCGATCCGCAAGGCCCTGCTGAGCACCGTGGTCGGGCAACATGTGGGCGACGGCGAGCGCCAAATCGCCCTGGGCGCGACCCTGGCGGACTTGGATATCGACGACAGCCCGGTCCCGCTGACTCCCCTGCAGCGAACGGCCACCGTCGAGGACCTGCTGCGCAGCCGTTCCGGGATCAATCACGCCGCCGCCGCAGAGGCCGGCCTTACATCCGAGAAGAACCGCATGCTCGGCACAGAAGAGAACCTGCCGGGCAGCAAATGGGCCTATAACAACTGGGACTACAACGCACTCACCACCATCTTCGAACAGCGAACGGGACTGACGATCGCCGAGGCCTTCGCGACCGGCATCGCCGGCCCGCTGGAGCTCAAGGATTTCCAGCCGGGCGATGTCTCGTACGATTCCGAGCCCGCCCTGTCGCAGCATCCGGCCGCCGCCTTTCACATGTCCGGCCGTGATCTCGCCCGGATCGGGCGGCTCTATCTCGACGGCGGCAAGGTCGGCGGCACCCGCGTGCTCGATGCAAGCTGGATCGACCGGATCGACAGCATGCGCAGCGAGACCGGTCTTGGGGGCCTCAGGGCGGGGCATAGCCTCTTGTGGTGGCTGCCTGGTCCGGAGACCGGCTTTCCCGACGGCACCTACATGGCCTGGGGCCTCGGCAATCAGGCGCTGTTCGTGATCCCCGCCTGGGACACCGTTATCGTTCACCAATCCGACATGACCGAGTTCCTGAAGCGCTTCCTCACCGCCCTGTCCGAGGGGGGCGAGGCGGAGGCGGTATTGGAGGATCTGGTGGTCGGCTGCCTGCGCCGGCGCAGCCGCGACGATCCGTTCTGCGTGGAGGACCGATTCATCGGCCGTCGCGAATTCGACGGGCTTGTTGAGCGCCTCGTCGTCGCCCGGCGATAGGCCGGATCAGGCGAACAGGTCGAACAGCGTATCGGCGAAGGCACGCGGCCCGACGGTGGGCGATTCCCGCAGGTACAGCAACAGATCCAACTCCGGCAGGTCCGGCAGTCCTGCGTCCCCAGCGACGACCCGCAACCCCGGCCCGACCGCGCTGACCGGCATGATGGTCACCGCGATGCCGGCGGTTACCGCCGCGCTGAGGCCCAAAGAATTCGCACTGCTGTAGACCAGCCGATATGCTCGCCCACTCGCCTCCAATTGGCGCAGCACCGCGTCGCGATAGATACAGCCCGGGGCGAAGAGAGCCAGGGGCAGCGGCTCGCGGGCTTCGGCCTCCGCATCCGCCGAAGCAACCCAGACCAGCGGCTCGCGCCACAGCAGGCGCCCGCCCTCGTGACCGCAGGGTTGGGTGACCAGGGCGAGGTCGATCTTGCCGTCATCCAGGTCGGCCAGCGCCTCCCAGCTCCGTCCGCAGGTCATCTCCACCTGGACCAGCGGGCAGCGCTCGGCGAAGGCGCGGAGGATCCGACTGACGTAAATCATCGAGGTGTCGGTCACCCCGACACGGACCTTGCCGGTCCGCGCGCACCGGTCCAGCGATCCCAGCGCCTCATCGTTCAACCGCAGTAGGCGCCGGGCGTAGGACAGCAAATGCGCGCCGTCGGCGGTCAGGTCGACCCGGCGACGCGAACGCTCCAGGATCCGACAGCCGGTCATCTCCTCGAGCCGCTTCATCTGCATGCTGACCGCCGACTGCCCGCGGTTCAGCCGTTCCGCCGCCCGCGTGAAGCTGCGGGTCTCGGCGACCATCACGAAGGCACGCAGCACATCCAGGTCGAGGCTACGCAGCGCGACGCCAAGAGCGGCGGGGTCGGTAGAATCGGCGGCAATTTTGACATCAGTTTTCATGATGATTTAATCAGTATAATTCGTTTCAGGAATGATAAAGCCCCCGCTAGCGTTGCGCCAACCGAAACTGAAACGGCTGGTTCGCCATGGCTCTCAGACTGCTGATCCTCGTCCTCTGCGCCGGCAGCATCATGGGCATCGCCGTCGGATTCCGGCAGGGGCTCGGCCTGTACCTGCCATTCGTCAGCGCCGGGTTCGGCGGCCGTGAGACCTTCGCCCTCGCCATGGGGCTGATGAACCTGTTCTGGGGTTTCGGCGCGCCCTTTGCCGGCGCGATCGCCGACCGCTACGGGCCGGGACGCGTGGCCGCGGTCGGCGGCATCGCCTACGCGGTCGGCCTCTGGCTGATGGTTCTGGGCGGCAGCGAGGAGCTGCTGGTCGGCGGCATGATGATCGGCCTCGGGCTGAGCGGGACCGGGTTCACCGTGCTGCTTGGCGCCGTCGGCCGCGCTGCCCCACCGGAACGGCGCAGCGCCGCGCTCGGTCTCGCCGCCATGGGCGGATCGCTCGGACAGTTCCTGGCCCTGCCCTATATCCATTTCCTGATCGAAGGCACCGGTTGGCAGACCAGCCTGCTGATCCTCGCCGTCTCCGTGCTGCTGATCGTGCCCCTGGCGCTCGGCACCGCCGGACGCCCGGCCGAGACCGCCGGCGGCCAGAGCATGGGAGCCGCCTTTTCCCAAGCCCTTGCCTCACGGGATTTCTGGTTGCTGAACAGCGCCTTCTTCGTGTGCGGGTTCCACCTCGCCTTCGTCGCCGTCCACCTGCCGGCCTTCCTGTCCGACCGAGGCTTCGAACCCTGGCTCGGCGCGGCGGCGCTCACGGTGATCGGCTTCGCCAACATCATCGGCAGCTATGTCTTCGGCGTGCTCGGCGACCGGTATCTGAAGAAGAACGTGCTCTCGATCCTGTACCTGATCCGGGCGGCGGTGTTCGCCGGATTCCTGATCCTGCCGATCACGCCGGTCACGGTCCTGACGCTCACCGCCCTGCTCGGCCTGACCTGGCTCGGCACGGTGCCGTTGACCAGCGGGCTGGTCGGCGCGATCTTCGGCGTGCGCTATATGTCGATGGTGTTCGGCCTGGTCTTCGTCGGCCATCAGGTCGGCGGCTTCCTCGGCGCCTGGCTCGGCGGTACCGCCTTCGACGCGCTGCAGTCCTACGACGTGATGTGGGTGGTCAGCATCGCCCTCGGCGTGATGTCGGCGGCCCTGCACTGGCCGATCCGCGAGGTGCGGCCGGCGGCCGCCTGAGCCGCCTTGCCTACTGGGCGGTCTGGGCGGCGCGGATATCCTGTTCGCGGCGGCGGCGAGCGACCTCCAGCAATCGAACCCGACGGCGTTGAGCCCGGGTTTCGAGAATCTTCTCGATCCCACGCCCGAGGTAATAGCCACCCGGCACCCCGGCGAACATGAACGGCAACGAGCCCAGGAAGATTGCCACCGTCCCCTCGCCGAGCGCGAAGATGAAGTCCTTGATGTGGTCGGCGTCCTGGAATTCGACGTAGCTGGTACAGGTCATCAGGTGACAGCCGATCCAGTAGTAGAACGTGTAGGTCGGCACCATCGTCAGCGGGTTCACCACCAGCGAACCGATCAGGGCGATCACCCAGTCGAACATCGCCGGCCGCCAGAACCGGTTGCACATCACCGCGATCACGAAACAGAGAACGGCCTGCAGGCCCACGGTCGGCGAAAACCCGACCACCATGCCCATGCACATAGATCGGGAGATCACGCCAGGCGACATGCTGGTCCGTCGCCACTGGCGCAGGATCTTTCCGAACATTCTCAGCTGCAGTCGACGCACTGACACCACCCTGGGGAATGACCGATGGCGAACCTATATTTGCGGTCCGCCTGAAACAACCGTATCCAAGCATTTATATCGAAGTCGTAAACCCGGTACGATGAAACGCATCTTTGGGATCGCCGGCTGGTCCGGCAGCGGAAAAACCACCCTGATCCGGGAGTTAATCCCGGCGCTGCTGGCGCGTGGGGTCTCCGTGTCCACCATAAAGCACGCCCATCACGATTTCGACATCGACCGGCCGGGCAAGGACAGCTTCCTGCACCGCAGCGCCGGCGCCCATGAGGTCATGATCAGTTCCGGACACCGTTTCGCGCTGATGCACGAGTTGCGCGACGCGCCGGAGCCGACGCTCGTCGACCTGGTCGCGCGTCTCGCATCCGTCGATATCGTGCTGGTCGAGGGCTTCAAATTCGATCCCGTGCCGAAACTCGAAGTCCACCGACCCGACCTCGGAAAACCGCCGATCTGGCCGGGCGATTCCCATATTGTCGCCGTCGCCACCAATACCTCCCTGCCGGATTGCGATCGGCCGGTCCTGAACCTCGCCGATATCGCTTCCATTGCCGCCATGGTGCTCGAAAGCGCCGCACCGCTGGAGGTGGCGGGATGACGCGGCTGGCCGACGACTGCTTCGCCGCCGATCCGGACCCGCTCTCGGTGGAAGCGGCGCTGGCACTGATCCGCGACCGGCTGGGCGCGGTAACGGGAACAGAGACGGCGACGCTGGATGCCGCCCTCGACCGGGTCCTGGGCGAGGACGTGGTGTCGCCGATCGACGTGCCGCCGCACGACAACGCCGCTGTCGACGGTTACGCGCTGCGCTCCTCGGAACTGACGACCGAGGTCATGGACATGCCGATCGGCGATCGGATCGCGGCCGGCCATCCGGCGGAGGCCGCGCCGGCGCCGGGCTCGGTCGTCCGGATCTTCACCGGAGCCCCCATGCCGGCGGGCTTCGACACCGTGGTCATGCAGGAGGATTGCCGAGCGGCCGATGGTCGGGTGCGGCTTCCCGGCGGGCTGCGTGCCGGCGCCAATGTGCGGCGCCAGGGCGAGGATGTCCGGCGCGGCAGCGTGGCCCTTGCCGCCGGGCGGCGCCTTGGCCCGGGCGATCTCGGCCTCGCCGCCTCGATCGGCCGCACCGCGCTCTGCGTGCGCCACCGCCTGCGGGTGGCCGTCGCGTCCACCGGCGACGAGGTGACCGAGCCCGGCGAGGATCTCCGCCCCGGCGCGGTGTTCGATGCCAACCGGCATACGGTCAAGGCGCTGCTGGCCCGGCTCGGCTGCGCGGTCACCGATCTCGGCATTCTGGCCGACGATCCCGACGCCATCGCCGGCGCGCTGGCCGAAGCCGCCGAGACCCATGATGTCGTCATGACGTCGGGCGGCGTGTCGGCCGGCGAGGAGGATCACGTCCGCACCGCCGTCGCCCGCCATGGTCGGATCGACGCCTGGCGGCTATCGGTGAAGCCGGGACGGCCGGTGGCGCTCGGAGTGATCGGCGGGCGCGCCTTCATCGGCCTGCCGGGCAATCCGGTTGCCGCCGTCGTCGCCTTCGTGACCCTGGCGCGACCGATCCTGCTGGCACTTGCGGGGGCGGAGGTCGGGTCACCGGCACGCTACCCCGTGACGGCGGGCTTCGAGCATGCGAAGAAACCGGGCCGGCGCGAATTCCTGCGGGTCCGTCTGGAGCCGGGGTCGCCACCGGTGGCGGTCAAGGCCGGGCCGGACGGGTCGGGCATTCTGTCGGCCTTGGCCGCGGCCGACGGTCTGATCGACCTGGCCACCGACTCGGTAGGACTGGCGAAGGGCGAAACGGCTGACTATCTGCCGTTCAGCGAGGTGATGCGATGAAACTGATGTATTTCGCCTGGGTGCGCCAGCGCATCGGCACGGCCAATGAGACGGTGGATGTCCCCGCCGACGCGGCGACGGTCGAGGACCTGATCGCCTGGCTGAAGACCCGCGGCCCCGGCTATGCCGAAGCGTTCAGGGACACCCGCGCGATCCGCTTCGCGGTAAACCAGGAATATGTCGAGCCGAACCATCCAGTGGCCGCCGGCGACGAAGTGGCATTCTTCCCACCGGTGACCGGGGGCTGACCATGACCGTCCGCGTCCAGGAAGAGGATTTCGATGTCGGCCGGGAACTGGCGACGCTCACCGCCGGCAACCATGCGATCGGCGGGCTCGGGGTGTTCGTCGGACTGGTGCGCGACATCGCCGGCGGTCAGGCCGTCAGCGCCATGTCCCTGGAGCATTACCCCGGCATGACCGAGCGCCAGCTCGAGGCAATCGAGCGGGAGGCGCATGCCCGCTGGCCGCTCGACGCCAGCCTGATCATCCACCGGGTCGGCGACCTGATGCCCGGCGACAACATCGTGCTGGTCGCCTGCGCCTCCGCTCACCGCCAGGCCGCCCTTGACGCCACCGGCTTCCTGATCGACTGGCTGAAGACCAAAGCGCCGTTCTGGAAGCGCGAGGACACGCCCGAGGGCGCGCGCTGGGTCGATGCCCGGGAAACCGACGACGCGGCGGCGGCGCGCTGGGGCTGACAAGGTTGGGGCTGACAAGGGCCGCTGAACACCGATAGTAGCGCCCCGGCCAGCCGATCGCCCCCCACTTTCAGTGGTTTTGACAACAATTATTGTTTGTAATTCACAGACGACACCGCCATTCGAACCTCTGTCCAATCCTCCACCGCAATGCTGTCGGGGAGAGGGAAATGTTCGATAACGCCATGATCGATGTCGCGCTGGGACTCATCTTTTTCTACATGATCCTCAGCCTGGTCGTCACATCCGCCCAGGAATGGTTCGCCAGCCTGTGCAAACTGCGGTCGAAAAACCTGAAGAAGGGCATCGACCGTTTGGTCGGCGATGAACTGGCGCAGCAGGTCTACCGGCATTCCATGATCCGCAATCTCGCGATCTCGGACACCCGTCTGCCATCCTATATCGACCCGAAGACATTGAGCGCCGTACTGCTCGACATCGTCGCGCGGGATCAGGACGGCAAATCCGTCCTGGCTCAGGGGGGCGAAGAAATCAGAACGGCGGTCGAGCGCCTTCCCAACGGCAATCCGATCGGCGACGTGCTGAAGACCGCCGTCATCAAAGGCGACGATGTCGCCCAGGAACTCAGCGACTACCTCGGCGGCTGGTTCGACGAGGGAATGCAGCGGATTTCCGGCTGGTACAAACGCGAAGCCAAACTCATCACCCTGGCCCTCGCGGTTCTGGTGACCGTGGTGACCAACGCCGGAACGATCCACATCGCCGAACAGCTCTGGGTCAACGACTCGCTGCGCACGATCATTGCCGCCGAGGCCGTCGCCTATAGCCAGACCGCGCCCGCACCGGAGCAGCCCACAGGCGTTGGTGGGCGCACACCGGGCACATCGACCACCGATATAGCGCCGGCGAACAGCGCGGGCGTTGCCGGTGCGCCGCCGCTCGACGCCGTCAAGGCGTTGCGGCAGTTTCCGATCGGCTATCCGGACGGGATTGCCGCGGCCTTGGGCGACAGCCGTACCTGGATTGGCTGGGTTCTCACAATCGCGGCGATCAGCCTCGGCGCGCCGTTCTGGTACGACCTGCTCGGCAAAGTGGCCAGCATCAAGGGCGCCGGCGGCTCGACCAATCGCGGTGGGAAGCGGGACGACACGACGGCCGGCTCCGCATGATCGCCGCCGTCACAGGCGGGTCAGGGTGCCACCATCCCGCGGTGCCTGCACCGCGAAGGTGACTCGCTCCGCCGGCCAGATCGACTGGGCAACGCAGATCGCTGTGCCGTCCATATCGACATCGATCTTCCGGATGGTCAGCACCGGCTGGGATTTGGGCTGGCGCAGCAGACGCGCCTCTTCGGCACTGGGCAGGCGGGCGCCGACCTCCGTGCTCACCCGGCGGTAGTCGGTAATGCCGTAGGCGGCGAACGCCTCGCTGATGCCGGTCAGGCGGGTGCGCATCTCGGCAAATTTGGGGAACCGGGCCGCCGGGTAGTAGCTGTCCGCCAGTTCCACGGGCACGCCGTCCGCCCGCGACAGGCCGCGGCGCCGGATTACCGGGGTGCCGGCGGCGAGTCCCAGATCTGCCGCCACTGCGTCGGGAGCGGCGATCTCGCTGTGCTCCAGAAGCTCGGCAGCCGGCTGATACCCCTGATCGCTCAGGTTCTGGGTGAACCGGGTCCGCTCGGAAATCCCGTAGGTCAGGGCGAGGCGGTGAACGAAAGTTCCCCGCCCCTGCTCCGCCCGAACCAGCCCCCGTGCCTCGAGATCGGCCAGGGCCTGGCGCACCGTGTGGCGGCTCACCTGAAACCGCGCCATCAGCGCGGGCTCGGTCGGGAGGCGCGCACCGGGAGCGAAGATGCCGGCGATGATCTCCTCCGCCAAGGCCTCGCCGATCTGCGCCCAGAGGTTTCGCCCCCCCTTGCGGTCCAGGTCCACCATCAGCCCCTCTTCTCCAGACGGAACAGCAGCTTGTCCTCCCCCGGATAGCGGATGGCGTCGAGGATGCTCGGGTAGTAGCGGGGATCGCGCGGCGCCGCGACGAAACCATCGTAGCCGAAGCGCTTCACCGAGACCGAGAATCCCGCATCGTGAAAGGTTTCGACATAGTCGTCCGGCGAACGGTCCTGCAGCGGCGCGTTGCTGCCGGCTCCGATCGCCTCGCGCAGGCTCGACCAGATCGGGTTCGCGGTGTGGCAACCGGTCACCGCGTAGTACACACCCCCGTCCCGCAGCACCGACCGCATCCGGGCGGCGTGCCCCGCCAGGTCCGCCAGCAGGTAGACGACCTCGTAGCTGAAGGCGATATCGATGGTGTCAGTCCAGGGCGCGAGGTCGGTCGCCACCTCATAGGCCACCGGGAGTGCACCTTTATTGGCCTCCGCCGCCTGGACGGAATCGGCCGCGATGTCGATACCCACGCCCCGCCGGAACGGGCGCAGGGCGTAGAGCAGGCGCAGGAACCCTCCCCGGTTGCATCCGAAATCCATCACCGTGCGGGTGCTGAGATCGGTCTCCGGCACTGTCGCGATGAAGTGCCGCCAATAGGGGGCGTGGGCATCGCCCATCGCCTTCTCCCTCTGCGGGTCGGTATGCCAGGTATCGTAGGTGGTTTCGGCGGTCGCAACAGTCTTGCCCATGGCGTCCTCTATGGCTGAGAATTCGTTCGGACGACTGTCGCACAGTTGGTTCTCAGAATCCCCAAATTCATCCGGACGTCCGGATGAATTTTTCATGACGCAGGAGCTCCTGATGCGGCTGGCAGCCATTGCCGATACCCATGGAAATCACCTGGCGCTGGAAGCGGTCCTGGCGGATATCGCGGCGCTCGGCGTCGATCTCACCGTCAATCTCGGCGACCACCTGAGCTCTCCGCTGGAGGCGGCGAAGACCGCCGACATCCTGCTGGCAAACGACATGGTCTCGATCCGCGGCAACCATGACCGCTGGATCCTCGAAAAGACACAGCAGGAGATGGGCATGTCGGACCGCTGGGCCCATGACCAGCTGAGCGCGGTCCACAAGGCCTGGCTCGCCGACCTGCCTGCGACCCGGTTGGTGGAGGATCGGATCTTCCTGTGTCACGGCACGCCGGCGGACGACAACACCTATTGGCTGGAGCGGGTGCTGCCGGATGGCACCATGGCCATGAACGCGATCGCCGAGATCGAGAGGCTGGCAGCGGACACCGACTGCCCGCTCCTGCTCTGCGCCCACAGCCACACACCGCGTGCCGTCCGGCTCGGCGACGGCCGGCTGGTGGTCAATCCCGGCAGTGTCGGTTGCCCCGGCTACGAGGATCCGACACCGCCGACACCGCATGTCATGCAGGCAGGCACACCGGACGCGTCCTACGCCCTGCTGGAAGAGGTCGGCGGCCGGTGGGCCGTGAGCTTCCGCCAAGTGCCCTACGACAACCGGGCAATGGCCGCCATCGCCGCCGAGCGGGGCCACGCGGCCTGGGCGAGCGCCCTGTCGACGGGCTGGATCCGGTAGCGCGTCCGGCCCGACCGCCCCCGGTCATCGAAACACGCGCAACCTGCGCCAAAACGGAAGAGCCCCCCTCCCATGGGGGAGAGAGCCTCAACCGGTCGCTGTCGTAATATGCGTCCGGTCTACTCGACCAGTTCCTCGACCTTGTCGCCGCCTTTGCCGCCCTTGCGGCCCTTGGTCGGCTTCGCAGGCTTCTTCGGCGTCGGTTCGTCGTCGAAATCAAAGGCGAGCTTGCCGTCGACCAGACCGATCCGGACGACGCCGCCATTGACCAGTCGGCCGAACAGCAGTTCCTCGGCCAGCGGCTTCTTGATGTGCTCCTGGATGATCCGCGACAGCGGTCGCGCCCCGTAGAGCCTGTCGTAGCCCTTCTCGCCAAGCCAGCCCCGGGCCTGGGCGCTCGCCTCGATGGTCACGCCGCGGTCGGCAAGCTGGGCCTCGAGCTGGATCAGGAACTTGTCCACGACCCGGCTGATGATCTCCGGTCCGAGCGCCTTGAAGCCGACGATGGCGTCGAGACGGTTGCGGAATTCCGGCGTGAACATCCGGTTGATCGCCTCGCTGTCATCGCCTTCGCGCTGGGAGCGGGCGAAACCGACAGCTTCCTTGGCGAGATCGGCGGCGCCCGCGTTCGTGGTCATGATCAGGATCACATTGCGGAAGTCGACGTTCTTGCCGTTGTGGTCTGTCAGTTTGCCATGATCCATGACCTGCAGCAGGACGTTGAACAGGTCCGGGTGGGCCTTCTCGATCTCGTCGAGCAGCAGGACGCAATGCGGATGCTGGTCGATCTGGTCGGTCAGCAGGCCGCCCTGATCGAAGCCGACATACCCCGGAGGCGCGCCGATCAGACGGCTCACCGAGTGCCGCTCCATGTACTCGGACATGTCGAAGCGGATCAGCTCGACGCCCATGATCAGGGCAAGCTGGCGGGCGACCTCGGTCTTACCCACACCGGTCGGCCCGGAGAACAGGTAGTTGCCGATCGGCTTGTCCGCCTCGCGCAGGCCGGCACGGGCCAGCTTGATCGCGGTCGAGAGCGAGGAGATCGCCTCGTCCTGTCCGAACACCACAGTCTTCAGGTCGCGCTCCAGGTTGGCGAGCACGGTCTTGTCGTCGGTCGACACGCTCTTCGGCGGGATGCGGGCGATCTTGGCGACGATGTCCTCGACCTCCTTCACACCGATGGTCTTGCGGCGCTTGGATGGTGCGACCAGCATCTGCGCCGCCCCGACCTCGTCGATCACGTCGATCGCCTTGTCCGGCAGCTTGCGGTCGCCGATGTACTTGGCTGACAGCTCGACCGCGGTCTTCAGCGCGTCGTTGGTGTAGCGGACCTTGTGATGTTCCTCGTAGTAGGGCTTGAGGCCCTTGAGGATCTTGATCGCGTCCGCGATCGACGGCTCGTTGACGTCGATCTTCTGGAAGCGGCGCACCAGGGCGCGGTCCTTCTCGAAGTAGCTGCGGTATTCCTTGTAGGTGGTCGAGCCGATGCAACGCAGGCCGCCCGACTGCAGCGCCGGCTTCAGCAGGTTGGAGGCGTCCATCGCCCCACCGCTGGTCGCGCCGGCACCGATCACCGTGTGGATCTCGTCGATGAACAGGACCGCATGCGGGTTCTGCTCAAGCTCGTTGACGACCGCCTTCAACCGCTCCTCGAAATCGCCGCGGTAGCGGGTGCCGGCGAGCAGCGCGCCCATGTCGAGGGAGAAGATCTGGGCGTCGATCAACACTTCCGGCACGTCGCCGTCGACAATGCGCTTGGCCAGGCCTTCGGCGATCGCGGTCTTGCCGACGCCCGGATCGCCCACATAAAGCGGGTTGTTCTTGGTGCGGCGGCAAAGAATCTGGATCGTGCGCTCGACCTCGTGCTCGCGGCCGATGAGCGGATCGATCTTGCCCGCGGCGGCTTTCTTGTTCAGGTTGACGCAATAGGCGTCGAGCGCCTCGTGGCCCTGCTTGTTGACCTGCTCGCCCTTGGTCTCCTCGTCGGCGCCATCGACCGAACGCTTCGGCTCGCTCTGCTGCTGACCGTGAACCTTGGCGATGCCGTGGCTGATGTAGCTGACGGCGTCGAAGCGGGTCATCTCCTGCTCCTGCAGGAAGAACACCGCATGGCTCTCGCGCTCCGACAGCAGGGCGACCAGCACATTGGCGCCGGTGACCTCCTCGCGGCCGGAGGACTGCACATGGATGACGGCGCGCTGAACCACGCGCTGGAATCCGGCCGTCGGCTTCGCCTCCTCGAGCGCGCTGCCCACCAAGCCGTTGAGTTCCGTGTCGATATACGTGACCAGGTCGTCGCGCAGTTTGGTGACGTCGACACCACACGCCTTGAGAACGGCGAGCGCGTCCTGATCGTCGGTAAGCGAGAGCAGAAGGTGCTCAAGCGTTGCGTATTCGTGGCGCTTCTCGTTCGCGAGACCGAGGGCGCGGTGCAGGCTCTCTTCGAGGTTCTTCGACAGCATGTCGTCAATCTTTCTCCAAGGTGCACTGCAAAGGATGGTGATGCTGACGCGCGAAGTCCATGACCTGAGTGACCTTGGTCTCGGCCACCTCGTAGGTAAAGACCCCGCACACCCCCACCCCGCGCTGGTGTACGTGCAGCATAATTCGGGTCGCTTCTTCGCGGTTCTTATTAAAGAACCGCTCCAACACGTGAACGACGAACTCCATCGGAGTGTAATCGTCATTCAGCATGATGACCTTGTACATCGACGGCTTTTTTGTCTTGGGACGCGTCTTGACGACCACGCCCGTATTGGTGCTGTTGCCGTTTCCGCGATCGTCGTCACTCATTGTGAACCCGTGGGCGTCTGGTGATATCCCCGGCCGTCGGCGGTCGACGGCCGCCGATGAGTTGCGGCCAACGAACCGCGCAGGCGGCGCCGCTTCCTTGAGAATATGAGATTCATCGCCCCCGGGGGAAGGGGGCGCGGGCGGGCCGCGGTCAATTCCTCGGCACCTGCGCCTGGAACCTGAGGCTCGCCGCCGCACAAACGCGCAGAGACCCGGTCGATTACCAACCGGGCCTCTGATGTTCGAAAGATTTTCGACCGGAGGCGCGAACGCGCTCCGGGCCGCCTTAGGCGGCAACCTTCGAGATGGTCTGGACGGTCTCGTCGACGCGGGTCTTGATCGGCTCGATCGCCTCGTTGGCGGTCTTGACCGACAGCTCGGAGAGCTTCGTGCTCTCGGCGACGAAGCTGTCGAAGGACGACTTGGCGAAGTCGTTCTGCAGGTCGACGACCTCGTTCACGGTCTTCGCACCCATCACCTTCTTCGAGAAATCGACGCCGGCATCGACCGAGGTCTGGGAGAACACGAACCAGGCCTTGGTCACGTCCTCGAAACCCTTGGTGACGATGCCGAAGGATTTGTAGAAGGCGTCGTAGTTGGCCTGCGAGTAGGAGGCGAATTCGTCGTAGCTCTTGAACGCGGCGGCCGACGCCTTCTCCATGTTCTCCTTGGCCACGGTGACAGCCTGGTCGAAGTTCTTCTGGCTGGTCTCCTGGGTGGCCTTGGCCATGTTCTCAATGGTTTCCTTGCCTGCGGCGACGGCTGCGTCGACCGGCGTGGCAGTGCTAGCGGTGGTCTTCTTGGTGGTCATGACATTCTCCGTTCGGTCGATGGCGCGTCGCGACCCGGACGCATGATCCGGAATTGTGCATCGCAACATGACGTAAATGTAGGAGCGTCTCTCCAACCGTCAAGATAATTTTTGTGCAGTGCACCATATTATCCCGCACTGCAATATTATTATCAAATTCTCAGTTGGGCACCTGGACAAAGTCCTAGCTCCGAATCAATCGCTTATGGACAGAAGCTCATGCAACGTCTAGGGTATGGTCTGTTGATTCGGTGGTCGCTTGTGTCGACCCCAGTTCCGTTCGAGCCTCAGCCCAAACGGCAGTGGAGTGCACGCATGCGGCGGATCGGTCCGGTTTTGGCAATACTGTTGCTGGTCTTCGGCCTTGCGGCCGCTTTGACGGCGATGCCGGCCAATGCAGCTACGAAATACGCGGCCTACGTTCTCGACGTGGAGAGCGGCAAGGTGCTGTTCGCGCGCCATGCCGACGCCAAGCGCCATCCGGCGTCGCTGACCAAGATCATGACGCTGTACATGGTTTTCGACGCGCTGGAGAGCGGCAAGCTGTCGGAGAATCAGCGTCTGCCGGTCTCGGCCCGCGCCGCCGGCCAGCCGCCGTCCCGTCTCGGTCTGCGCCGTGGCGAAACCATCCTGGTCAAGGACGCCATCAAGGCGCTGGTCACCAAATCAGCCAACGACGTCGCCACCGTGGTCGCCGAGGCGATCGGCGGCACCGAATACCGCTTCGCCGTTGCCATGACCCAAAAGGCGAAGGAACTGGGCCTGACCTCGACCCAGTTCATGAACGCCTCGGGCCTGCACGACCGCCGCCAGGTCACCACCGCGCGCGACATGGCCCGGCTGGCGATCGCCATTCGCCGCGACTTCCCGGTGCACTACCGGGAATTTTCCACCCTGAGCTTCACCTACATGGGTCGGACCTACAAAAACCACAATAAGCTGCTCGGCCGCTTCGATGGCACCGACGGCGTGAAAACCGGCTACATCAACGCCTCCGGCTTCAACCTCGTCGCCTCGGTCGTGCGTGACGGGACCCGGTTGATCGGCGTCGTGTTCGGCGGCCAGTCCGGACGCAGCCGGAACTCCCATATGCGGGACATCCTGACCACCGGATTCAAGCGCGCCGAAGAGATCCGCATCGCCTCATTCAAGCCGCCGCTGCCCGTGCTGCGCCCGACGATCATGGCGTCCATCGAGCCGGAGGCGCCGCAGGCCACGCCAGTGCCACAGCAGATCGCCGCCGTCGGTTCGGCCGGCGAGGACGAGGTCGGCTCGCGGGACGACAGCGGATCTTGGGGCGTCCAGGTCGGCGCCTACTCCACGGAGCTGCGGGCTCAACGCTCGATCGCCACCGCCCGCGGCCTGCTGCCGACCCTGCTGAACGATACCGAAGGCAAGGTCGAGGCGCTGACCAACCGCGACGTGCCGATCTACCGCGCCCGCCTGTTTGGCCTGCTGGAGAAGGAGGCCCGCTCGGTCTGCCTCGACCTCAAGCGCCGCCACCTGCCCTGCGTTCCGGTCCCCGCCGGCGGCTGACGTCGCCGGCCCGTCCTCGCCGGCCCGTTCCCCGGCCCATCCCGGGCGCAATCCTCTTAGAAGTCCGGAACCTCAAGGCCGACACCGCGGATCGCGGCGCGCACCTGCTGCTTGAGCCGCTCCAGCGCCTCCGCGCTCTGGGCCTCGCAGCGCGCGACCAGAACATCCTGGGTGTTCGACGCCCGCAGCAGCCACCAGCCATCCGCCGACGACACCCGCACACCGTCGATGTCATTGACCGTCACGTCGGCGCGGCCGGCCACCGTCGCTTTGACCGCCTCGATCGCGGCGAACTTCCGCTCCTCCGCACACGGGAAACGGATTTCCGGTGTATTCAGCACCTGCGGCAACGCATCGCGCCACGCCGAGACCGGTTGCGCCGATCCGCCGATCAGGGCGAGCAGGCGCACCGCCGCATAGAGCGCGTCGTCGAAGCCGTAATACCGATCCTTGAAGAACAGATGGCCACTCATCTCGCCGGCGAGCGGTGCGCCGGTCTCCGCCATCTTGGTCTTGATCAGCGAATGGCCGGTCCGCCACATCAGCGGTACGCCGCCCAGCTCGGCGACGCGATCGAACAGCACCTGGCTCGCCTTGACGTCGGCTATGACCGTGGCGCCGGGATGCGTGGCCAGAACTTCGGTGGCGTAGATGGCGAGCAGCTGGTCACCCCAGATCACCCGGCCGGTCTCATCGACCACGCCGATCCGATCGCCGTCACCATCGAAGGCGATACCGAGATCGGCTCCCGCCTCGGCGACCGCCGCACGCAGCCCCTCAAGGGTTTCCGGCACGGTCGGGTCGGGGTGATGGTTGGGGAAGGTCCCGTCGACTTCGGGATAGAGCACCGTATGGAGACCGGGCAACGCCTCCGCGAGTGCGGTGACCACCGGGCCGGTCGCCCCGTTGCCGCAATCCCAGACCACGGTAAGGTCGCGGCCCGCGCGATGGTCCTTCAGCAGCCGCGCGACGTAGGGCGCAAACACCGATACCGCCTGTGCGTTCCCCCGGCCGGAGGCGAACCGCCCCGCCGCCGCGATCTCTCCCAGGCGCCGGATATCCGCGCCGAAGAACGGCGCGGTGCCCAGCATCATCTTGAAACCGTTGTAGTCCGGCGGGTTGTGCGATCCGGTGATCATGATCCCGCCATCGGCACCGAGATGATGAACGCTGAAATACAGTGCCGGCGTCGGACAGCCGCCCACGTCCAAGACATCAATGCCAGCCGCCGTCAGCCCATCGACCGTCGCGGCGGCGATCTCCGGCGACGACAGGCGCCCGTCCCGGCCGACCGCCACGCATGCGCCGCCCCGTTCCGCCACGACTGTGCCGAAGGCGCGCCCGAGCGCGCGGGCGTCGGCGACGGACAACGTCCCGCCGACCACGCCGCGGACATCGTATTCGCGCAGGATTGTCGGATCGAACCGGTGTGTGTCGGCCACGTCGGCGGGCCCGGCTACCTGTCGGCGCCCGTCACTGGGCCGCCTCGTTTGCCGCCGTCCGATCCCGCCCGGTGCCGCGACCGATGCAGGTGTAGCTGAACCCGGCGGCGCGCATCTCGTCGGGGTCGTAGACGTTGCGCAGATCGACCATCACCGGCGCCTTGAGCAGCGACTTGATCCGGTTGATGTCCAGCGCGCGGAACTGGTTCCACTCGGTGACGATGGCGACCACATCGGCACCGTCCATCGCCTCATAGGCGCTCTGACAATACGTGATGTCGGGCAGCAGCTTGGCCGCTTCGTCCATGCCCTCCGGGTCGTAGCCGCGCACGATGGCGCCGGCCTTGAGCAGTTCTGGCACGATGTCGAGGGAGGGACTGTCGCGCATGTCGTCGGTATTGGGCTTGAAGGTCAGCCCCAGCATGGCAACGGTCTTGCCGGCAACCGACCCACCGCAGGCGGCGATGATCCGGTCGGCCATGGCCCGCTTGCGCTGGGCGTTGACGTCGACGACGGTCTCGATGATGCGCAACGGCGAGCCGTAATCCTGGGCCGTCTTGACCAGGGCGAGCGTGTCCTTGGGGAAGCACGAACCACCATAGCCGGGGCCCGGATGCAGGAACTTCCTCCCGATCCGGCCATCGAGCCCGATCCCCTTGGCCACGTCATGGACGTCGGCACCGACCCGCTCGCAGAGATCCGCGATCTCGTTGATGAAAGTGATCTTGGTCGCCAGGAAGGTATTGGCCGCGTACTTGATCATCTCGCTCGTCTCCAGCTCGGTGAAGACGATCGGGGTCTCGATCAGGAAGAGCGGCCGATAGAGTTGGCGCATCACCTCGCGCGACCGGTCGCTGCCGGCGCCGATGACGACGCGGTCCGGGCGCATGAAGTCATTGATCGCCGCACCCTCGCGCAGAAACTCCGGATTCGAGCAGACGTCGAAATCGCCGTCGGGCCGACGCTCGCGGATGACCCGCTCGACCTCGCGGCCGGTTCCGACCGGGACCGTCGATTTGGTCACGACCACCGTATAACCGTCCATGTTGTCGGCGATCTCGGCGGCGGCGGCGTAGACGTAACTCAGATCCGCGTGCCCGTCCCCGCGCCGGCTGGGCGTGCCGACGGCGATGAACACCGCGTCGCACCCCTTCATGCCCTCGGCGAGATCGGTGGTGAAGGACAGGCGCCCGGCCTTGACGTTGTTGGCGACCAGATCATCCAGCCCGGGCTCGAAGATCGGGATTTCGCCGGCCTGAAGGCGTCGGATCTTCTCCGCGTCCTTGTCGACGCAGACCACATCGACACCGAACTCGGAAAAACACGCGCCGGTAACGAGGCCCACATAGCCCGTGCCGATCATCGCAATGCGCATCGAAGTCTCCCTGTCCCCACGGTCCGGCGGCCGCCGGACCCTCAGAAGCCGCTAGACGTAGTCCTTGAGGAACGCCCGGATATCATCCCGCATATCGTCGCGGGCCAGCGCGAAAGCAAGGTTCGCTTCCAGGAAGCCGACCTTGTTGCCGCAGTCGAACCGTTTACCCTCGAACAAGACACCATTGAAGGGCTGCAGGCCGAGTTGACGGGCCATGGCGTCGGTCAGTTGGATCTCTCCGCCGGCCCCCTTCTCCATGCGCCCCAGGTCCTCGAAGACCTTCGGCTGCAGGATGTAGCGGCCAATGACGGCATAGTTCGACGGCGCATCTTCCGGCTTCGGCTTCTCGACCAGGCCGCGGACCTCGACCAGATTGCCGTTCACCTCGCCCGGTGTGACCACGCCATAGGCCGAGATCGCATCGCGCTCGACTTCCATTACGGCGACCATGTTGCCGCCAACCTCGTTATAGGCCTCGATCATCTGCTTGAGGCACCCCGGCTCCGACAGGATCAGGTCATCGGCGAGCAGGACGGCCACCGGCTCGGAACCGACGAAGTTACGCCCGCACCACACCGCGTGACCGAGGCCCAGCGGTTCCTGCTGGCGCGTGAAGGCCGTACTGCCCGGCGCCGGGATCGTGGCGCTCAGCAGCTTCAGCGCGCCCGTCTTCTTGCGCGAGGTCAGCATGTCCTCGAGCTCGTAGGCGACGTCGAAATGGTCCTCGATCGCGCTCTTGCCGCGGCCAGTTACGAAGATCAGCTCCTCGATGCCGGCCTCGCGGGCCTCTTCCACGGCATACTGGATCAGCGGCTTGTCGACGACGGTGAGCATCTCCTTCGGCATCGACTTGGTGGCCGGCAGAAAGCGGGTGCCAAGACCTCCCACAGGGAAAATGGCCTTACGGACGGGTACAGGCATCGTCTCCTCACAATCGGGATATCGGTTAGGCGGGATGTGCCGTTGAGTTGGGGGTTTATCGCGCAATGCCAAGTCCTTCCGCAAGCGGCACCGCTGTCAGCGACGTCCGAGCAGCACGTCCTTGGCCCGATTTATCTCGGCCGCCAGCCAGGACGAGCCGCCCCGATCCGGGTGGTTTGCCAGCATCAGACGGCGGTGCGCCTCGCGGATTTCCTTCTCATCCGCTTCCTCCGCCACACCGAGGATCTCACGGGCGCGGGCCGGCGTCATCGCCGACGCGTCAGCCGCTCCCGGCGGCGCTTCCGCTCCTCCCATGTCGGCTCCCATCCGCTCGATCCAAGCATCGAACACCTGACGGGATTCGGTATCGCCGTCGAGTTCATGGGCCAGTTCGGCCAGTTCCTCCGGCGCGAGGTCCGAGAGCCGGCGTCCGACGAACGGACCCCGCAGAACCTCCCCGTCCATCGTGCCGCTGTCGTGATCCAGGGTCATGGCGAGCCAACGGGTCCGCACGTCGCTACTCTGGCCGGGGCTGGGTCCGCGCGACATCTTGGCGGCATTGCGCAACGCCCGCAGAATCGCGCCACCACGCACCAGGAATGGCAGCGCGAAGGGGGCGATATAGATCAGCCACTCCAGTCTGCCGCGCAACAGCACGAACAGCGCCAAGCCGATCGCCAAGGCCCCCCCGAGCCATCTGGCCGCCCGCAGAATATCGCGCGGCTCGGCGTTCAGCAGCCACCGCCCCATCAGACCGAGACCGGCGACGAGGCACAGGGCGAGAACCGCATAAGCCACCCGTCAGCCCCCGACCTGGCGGGTGAGCAGCCTGACCGCCTCGCCCCGGCCCGCCCCATAGTTCAGCAGCGCCTGGCGCCCGCCCGCGGCGTAGACCGCGACCGCGGCGAGCAGGTCGCGAAGCCGGTCCGCGCTTGCCAGATCGAACGGGCAATAGGCACCCCGGGTCAGGGTGGCGATCTGCTTGTAGGCGCGGGCGACGAGCGGGTCGCCGCCTTCATGGAAAACAAACGCGGGCACGCCGAGCACGCCGAGTTCGCCCGCGACATGGCTGACCGCGTCGATATCCTCCTCGAAGGCGTCGCCGACGAAGATCAGCGCGCCGACCTTCTCGCGTTTCGTCTCCTTGATCGCGTGCTGAAGAATCTTGCGGATCTGAGTCTGGCCGCCGAGGCAATGCACCCCGGTCATGACCTTGCCCAGCGCCGCCGGATCGGAGTGCCACTTGGATGCCTTGCACTCGCCGAACCCGCGATAGAAGACGAGTTGGACGTCGAGCCCGCCGAGGGTGGCGGTCTGATGGAACATCTCCGCCTGGATGTGACAGGCCCGGTCCCAGGTCGGTTCCCGGCTGGCGGTTGCATCCAAGGCGAACACGAGGCGACCGCGCCGGCCCGCCTGCCCCTGTTTCGGCATCGAGCGCACGGTGGTCAGAAAGGCGTCGATTTCGGACTTCGTCGAAACCTCGCCCGCGGTCGACCGGCCGGGCTCGGTCGGCAGTTTCTGGTCGCGGTCTTCCTTGGTGCCCATGATATGCCTGTTACCCAGTGACGGCGTACCCGGATGCGGGCGCACGCCTTCCCCTGTTAAGATCGGTCCTCCGACGCCGGATGCCAACACCATCGTCAAAAACCGGGACGGCGCGGCAGGAGAGGAAGCGATGCACGACGCGACCGACACGCCGGATCTCAGGATCCGTCCCATGCAGGTGGCCGATGCCGATCGGGTGGTCGCAATGGTCGCCGCTCTCTCCGCCCATGAAGGCGCCCCGCCGCCACCGATGGACGCCGCATCCCTCGTCCGCTGGGGTCTCGGGGAGGATGCCCGGTTCTCGGCGATCGTCGCCGAATGGTATGGCGCCGTGATCGGATACGCGTTGTTTCACGAAGGTTTCCATGTCGGACGCGGTGCGCCGGGAACGCTGCTGATGGACCTTTTCGTGGAGCGCGGCCACCGCCGCAAAGGGATCGCCCGCGCCCTGCTCGCCGCTGTGGCCCGGGCCACAGTCGCGCGTCAGGGGGACTGGATCACCTGGCAGGCGCATCCGCGCAACACCCAGGCGCTGGCATTCTACGACGCGATCGGCGCACGCCGCTTCGCCGCCGCCGATTTCGAGCTGGCGGACCGGACGTTCTCGCGGTTCCTGGAAGAGGAGACCTAGGCCGGGCGGCGCGGCCGGGGCTTGCGCTCCGGAAGCTGCAGCGCGTTGATCAGGCCACGCACCTCCTGGCGGGCGGCGACATGGGACATGCGCGGACGGGCGGCGTTCGGTCGGGCCTGGTCGTCGAACATGTCGAGCATCGTGAGACCCTGCAGGAACAGCTCGCGGAAGATCACGCGCTCGCTGAAACCCGGCGCCATCCGGAAGCCGATACGCCGCGCCAACCGGGTCAGCACGTCGGCCATCTCCTTCTTGTTGTTCGCCTCCAGGGTCGAGAGCCGGTTGCGCATGACGATCCAGTCGATCGACCCGCCGTCACGCTGGGCGCGGGCCTTGCGCTGATCCCAGACCATCTCGGCATAGACGCTGGGCCGCACCATCTCGCCGGTCTGTCCGTCCACATGGGCGACCACGTCGAGGTCGATGAAACTGTCGTTCACCGGCGTGACCAGGGTGTCGGCGAAGGAATGGGCGACCCGGGCGAGGTAGCTGTCGGTACCCGCGCAGTCGATCACCACGTAATCGACGATCCCGCGCAACTTCTCCAGGATCGCCTCGAAGCGTTGCCGGTCCTCCGCGCGCGCCTCTTCCCGCACCGACTTTTCCGAGGGTGCCAGAAAGAAGTGGCGCGGCATCGGCAACTTGCGCTGCTCGCGCTGGATCGTCGTCGCCCGGTTCGAGAGGTAGCGGGTCAGCGTCCACTGCCGCGCATCGAGATCGAGGGTGCCGACCGCGTAGCCGAGCCGCAGCAGGGCCACCGTCAGGTGCATGGAGGTGGTGGATTTCCCCGACCCGCCCTTTTCGCAGCCGACGACGATGACATGGGCCGGCTCGCCCGGCAGGGCGTCGTTCGCGGGGGTGGTGTCGGCGGCGGTATCGGCCACGGCGGTTTTATTCCATGCGGTTTCTGCAGGGGACTCGTTACAGCCGGAACGGGTGAGGTGCAAGCGCGGGGTGCGGGTCGCGAAACCACCCTTTCCTGTCTCTCTTCCTCGTTCCCGGCCCTCAGCCGGGGTCCGGGGTATCGCTCGCGGAGGTGTTTCAGGAGGCTCTGAGGCGCCGCAGCGGCGCTGATCCTCGGCCCCGGGGCCGGAGCGTGTCGAAAGGCCCGTCGTCAGGACCGCCGGTGGGTCAAGCTGCCCGCACCCACACTGCGGTGTCGTGGAACACCGCCCCGCCCATCGGCGGCGGGCTGTCGGCGGAGGTCAGCAGGTTGATGCCAACGCCTTCCTCGAAAGCCGCGTTCGGCCAGACCGATTCGACGATCACAGTGCCGGTCTGCACGCCGTCGAACAGCTTGGCGTGCAGGACCACCGAGCCTTGCTCGTTGCCGAGCCGGACCCGCCCCCCCTCGGCGATGCCAAGATCGGCGCCGGCGTCTGGATGGATCATCACCGTTGGCCGACCCTCGCGCTTCCGGCTGGTCGCGGTCTCGGTGAAGGAGGTGTTCAGGTAGTTGCGCGCCGGCGCCGTCACCATGCGGAACGGCTTCTCGTCGGTCGCCCGGTCGATGATATCCACATGGTCGGGCAGGCCCTCGATCCCGGCACCCGCCGCCCCGAGCGCCGCCCAGTCTGCGCGGAACCGGAATTTTCCGGATGGTGACGGGAAACCGTCGGTGAACCGCTTGTCCGCATCGTCCTTGGGACCGACATCGAGCCAGCGCCGTTCCACCATCTCGGCGAAGCCCGGATAGCCGGACTTCTTCAGCGTGGCGTCCAGCAGTTCCGCCTCGCTCATGTGGCAGGACGGGTGGTCGCCGCCGAGCTTGAGCGTCAGGTCGTTCAGCAGACGGTGGTTGCTGCGGCATTGGCCGGGCGCGTCGATCACCGCGTCGTGGACCTCCAGATGCGGATGACCGCCGGCGGTGTAGAGGTCGGCATGCTCCAGGAAGGTCGTCGCCGGCAGCACCACGTCGGCATGGCGGGCGGTTTCGGTCAGGAATTGCTCGTGCACGGCGACGAACAGGTCATCCCGGTTGAAGCCCTTGAGCACCCGGCCGGTATCGGGGGCGACGGCGGCGGGATTGGTGTTTTGGATCAGCATGGCGGTGACCGGCGGCCCGGCCTGCACGACCGCATCCTCGCCGGTCAGCACCGGGCCGATCCGCGACATGTCCAGCACCCGCACGGACGGGTCGAGCCGGTCGGTCGCCTCGATCAGCGACTTGTCGACCTTGTAGTAGCCGTCGACCTTCCACAGCGCGCCACCGCCCTCGTACTGCCACTTGCCGCCGACCGTGGGCAGGCAGGCGACCGCATGCACCTGCATCGGCCCGTTGCGCGAGCGCGCGAAGCCGTAGCCGACCCGAATATAGGCCCGCTCGGTCTCGCCGTAACGTTTGGCAAGCGCCTCGATCTGGGCGGCGGGCACGCCGCTGATCGTCTCGGCCCAGGCGGGACCGCGCGATTTGAGATGCGTTTCCAGCTCGGCCACGTTCTCGGCATATCGGGCCATGTATGCGCGGTCGGCGTAGCCGTCGCGAAACAGCACATGCATGATCGCCGCCGCGACGGCGCCGTCGGTGCCGGGGCGCACCATCACATGCTCGTCCGCCGCCTCCGCGCTCGGTGTGCGGTAGGGATCGACCACGACGAAATGGGCGCCGCGCTCCTTGCGCGCCCTTGCCACGTGGGTCATCACGTTGACCTGGGTGGAGACCGGATTGCCGCCCCACATGATGATCAGGTCCGACTGCGCCATCTCGCGCGGGTCGGTGCCCTTGACGTCGCCCATCCCGGCGATCCAGCCGGCTTTGACGACGGTGGTGCAGATGTTCGCGTCCTGGCGGGAATAGCCCATGACGTTGCGCAGACGGTTGATGCCGTCGCGGTTCACCAGACCCATGGTCCCGGCGAAATAGTAGGGCCAGACGGTTTCCGCCCCGTGCTTCGCGGTCGCCTCGGCAAAGGCACCGGCGACCCGGTCCAGCGCCTCGTCCCAGGAGATCTCGCGGAACTGGGTCGAGCCCTTCGGGCCGGTCCGCAGCAGCGGTCGCATCAGCCGGTCCGGATGGTGCACCCGCTCGGCATAGCGCGCGACCTTGGCGCAGATCACGCCTGCCGTGTAGTCGTTCGCCGACGCTCCGCGGATGCGGCCGATGGTCTTGCGGTCGATCCGCTCCACCTCCAGGGCACAGGCGCTGGGGCAGTCGTGGGGGCAGACGGAAGGAACTGTATCGAGCGGCATGGGAGGAGGTTAGTCGGGATGCGGCCGGGCGTCATCGGGCATTCCGACGCCGGCTTTGGAAAAAAGTCACACAATCGACTATTGAATTATCCACCTAGTATCGATCATCTTTGTGAGTAATCTGGTTCTCCAAAATTTGCCCAGAGATCGAACTATCGATACCCACTATTGTACTAAGGGTTGAACGATGCCGCTGAGCTCCGACTATCTCGGCCAATATTGGGAACTCGGGCAGTCCATCAGTTATTCGTTCAACGCCAGTTCACTCGGCGGCTATAATTTTTCTTCCTACTACCAGTCGACCTTCGAGACAGCGATGTCGCAATGGTCGTCGGTCGCCAACATCACGTTCGTGGAAACCTCCAATCCGTGGTCAGCCGACTGGGTTATCGGCTGGGACTCCGCTCCGGACGGATACGGCGGCACGCTCGGCAGGGCGTCGAACTACGATTTTGACGGCGACGGCGTGATGGAATCCGCCGAGGGCGACTTCTCGATCATCGCGATGGACATCTACGACACGTCGTATTTCTACACCACGGCGATCCACGAGGCAGGGCACGCCTTGGGACTCGACCATATCGACCATACCTCGTCGATCATGGCCACCTACGAGAACGGCCTGCAGGGCCTGACCTCCTACGATATCGTGGTCATCCAGGCGCTGTACGGCGCCGTCGGATCGACCAACGCCGACACCACCGGTACCGACGGCAACGACACCCTGATCGGCTCCAGCGGCAATGACACGATGTGGGGGGCGGACGGTCAGGACACGCTGTCCGGCGGGTCCGGAAACGACGTGCTGTATGGCAACAAGGGTGTCGACTACATCATCGGATCCGATGGCGCGGACTCGATTTTCGGCGGCCAGAACGACGGCACGCCGAGCGGATCGCCGCTAGCCCAGCGCGACGGTTGGGACACGATCAGCGGCGGTGACGGGAGCGATCTGCTGTACGGCAACCATGGCAATGACATTCTCGACGGCGGCGACGGATGGGACACCATCTTCGGTGGCCAAAATGACGACAGCATCTTCGGAGGCTCAGGCTCCGACGACCTATACGGCAATCTCGGCGCCGACAGCTTCGTCTTCACGGACAGCTACGAAGGTTTCGACTACATCCACGATTTCGATACTTCCGAAGATAAGCTCCAGCTGGTTGGCTCAGTCTCAATATCCACGATTTCGAGCTACTCCAGTTCGACCTATGTGGGGCTGAGTTCGGGAACGACGATCAAGCTAGTCGGTGTATCAATCTCCGACGCCACATCCATCACGGAATATGTGACCTGATCTGGCGGATTCAGGCTACCGGCTGCGGCACGTCGCCGAGATAGATCCCCAACCCCAGCGCTGTACGCACGACGATGTCGTCGGCGGAGACCGGGCGCTTGTTGGCGACCACGTCGGAGATCGACACGTCGCCCACCCCCCGGTTGCGCCACACCGCCACCCGACCGGTCTGACCCTTGGCCATCAGGTCGACCGCGTGCACGCCGAGCGCACTCGCCAGCACCCGGTCGGCGGCGTTCGGCTCGGCCCCGCGCTGGACGTGGCCCAGCGTCGTCACCCGCACGTCGGCGCCGATCTTGCGCTCCAGCTCGTCGCCGATCCATTCGCCGATGCCGCCATAGCGCTCGCCGCCGCCGGGCCGAGGGCGCATCGCCTGGGTGCCGTCGGATTTCGGCGTCGCCTCGGCCACGACGATCAGCGAGAAGCGCCGCCCGTGATGGCCGACCGCCTGGATGGCGTCGACCACCCCGTCGATGGAATAGGTGAATTCCGGGATCAGGCAGACATCGGCCCCACCGGCGACCGCGGCATGGGTAGCGATATGGCCGGCATCGCGTCCCATCACCTCCAGGATCATCACCCGGTTATGGCTCTGCGCCGTCGGATGCAGCCGGTCCAGCGCCTCGACCGCGACGGTCACGGCCGTATCGAAGCCGATGGTCGTGTCGGTGCCGTAGACATCGTTGTCGATGGTCTTCGGGATGCCGATGAAGGGCAGGTCGGCGCGCTGCATGATCTTGTCCAGGATCTGCATGCTGCCGTCGCCGCCGATGCCGATCAGCCCGTCGATGCCGAGATCCTTCAGACCGGTGACGATCTCCTCCGAGCGGTCGACCGGCCCGTGCGGCGACGGGAAGGCGAAGGGGTCGCCGGTGCTCACGCTGCCAAGCATGGTGCCGGCGCGGCGCAGCATGTGCCCGTCGAACCCGGACGGATCCAGCGGGTGCACCCGCATCGGCCGCTCCATCACGCCGCGCGTCCCGTCCTCGATCCCGATCACTTCCCAGCCGTAGACCGTACTGGCATGCAGCACGACGGCTCGGATCGCAGCATTGAGGCCGGCGCAGTCGCCGCCGCTTGTCAGTACCGCGATCCGTTTGCTCATGCCTGTTCTCCGTTCGGTTTGCCGGTGCAACTCTTGGCCCGCGGCGCCGCCCCATGCCATGCTTCCCTCAACAGGAAGAGCCGGATCACGCCGCATGACCGATCTCAAGATCGTCGATTCCCACCATCATCTCTGGGACCTGGAGGCCAACTACTACCCCTGGCTCAGTGACCGGCCGGAACCGCATTTCTTCCTCGGGGACTACAGTGCGTTGAAACGCAACTATCTTCCAGAGGACTACAAGCGAGATGCGGTCGGACTGAACATCGTCAAGACCGTGCACTGCGAAGCCGAGTGGGATCGGGACAATCAGGTCGCCGAAACCGAGTGGCTGACGGCGCTCGCCGCCAGGAACGGCATGCCGAACGCCATCGTCGGCCATGTCTGGCTCGACGACCCCGCAGTCGAGGCGAAGTTGGAGGGTCACTGCCGATCGCCGCTGTTGCGCGGCATCCGCTCCAAGCCGGTCACCTCGGCCACCATCGACGCCCCGCGCCCGGACGGCCCCCGCAGCCTGGCCGACCCCGCCTGGCGCCGGGGGTATGCCGCGCTCGGACGGTTCGGTCTCAGCTACGACCTCCGCGTCCCGTTCTGGCATCTGGGCGAGGCGGCGGACGTGATCCAGAAGCATCCGGAGATCCCCGTCGTGGTGAACCATCTCGGTTTCCCCTGGGACCGTTCGCCGGAGGGCATCGCCGCCTGGCGGGTGGAGATGAAGCGGATCGCGACCATTCCTTGGGTTCACCTGAAGCTCTCGGAGCTGGGCCTCAAGGACGCGCCCTGGAGCGTGGAGAGCAACCGTGCCGTGGTACTGGAGGCGCTTGAGATCTTCGGGCCGGAGCGCTGCATGTGGGCCTCCAATTTCCCGCCGGCGAGCCTGCGCATCGGCTTCCGCGACCAAGTGGAAGGGTTTCTCGATATCCTCTCCGGGCTGCGCCGGCCGGAACTCGAAGCCGTCTTCCATGACACAGCCACCCGCTTCTATCGTCTGTGATCAAACGACAAGCATCCGGGAGAGAGACCGCGTGACCGAGTTCCACGAAACCTTCCGCTCCGCCGTCCCGCCCTGGGAATGCGACATCGTCGAGCACTTCACCGTCGCGTTCTACTACGAGAAATTCCGCGCGGCCGGCGATCGCGCCCTGCTGAGCCTTGGCGTGCTGGCCAAGGAGGCGCGCACCACCGCCTGTTACACCCGCTACAAAAAGGAACTGCGCGCCGGCGACGCCTATCGGATCGTCTCCGCACCGATCCGGGCGACGGGCGACGGCACCACCGGCGGCCTGACCATCGGTCACAAGCTGATCGACATGGAGGCCGATGCGGTCGCCGCGACGACGGAGCAGACCTTCGCCCTGGAGGCGCCCCTGTCGGTGGAGGGCTATGCCGAGTGGGACGGCGACGCCCGCGAGCATCGTCCCGAGGTGGGCCCGGGCGCGACCTGGGTCCCGGCGGCGACCGACGTGGTGCTGCCGAAGGATCTGGACGCGGCGGGCCGGCTGTCGCTCGACGCCATCGTCCATCGCTTCACCGCCGCCGGCGGCCATCTGCTGAACGCGATCGATTGGTCACCGTCGTATATGCGGGAGAAGCGGATCGGCTACTCGACCTTCGAGTTCCAGATGACGCTCGGCGCTCTGCCCTGGGCCGGGGTGCCGCTGGATACCGAGTCCACAGTGGGCTCGATCGGCCGGTCGTCCATGCGCATGGTGCATCGGATGATCCGCGCCGATACCGGCGATCTCGTCGCCGAACTGTCGCAGTTCGGCGTGCATCTCGACATGAATGCGCGGCGCCCCTCCTCGATCCCGCCCGAGATCGCGGCGGCGGCACGGGCACTGACCGGGGAGTAGACGATGACCGCGATGATCGATATCCGGGAAGGCGGCCTGGATCAGCCGGAGGTCCATGCCCTGCTGCGCGCCCACCTGGACACCATGGCGGTGCATTCCCCGCCGGAGAGCCGTCACGCCCTCGACCTCAGCGGGTTGCGGGTGGCGGAGGTCACGTTCTGGACGGTGTGGGAGGGCGACGCGCTGGTCGGTTGTGGCGCGCTGAAGCAACTGTCGCCCGAGCATGGCGAGGTCAAATCCATGCACACCGCCGCCGCCCATCGCGGCAAGGGGATCGCTGGTCGGATCGTCGAGCACGCCATCGCCACGGCGAAGGCCCGCGGCTACCGCCGGCTCAGCCTGGAAACCGGATCGATGGAGGGCTTCGCCCCGGCCCGCGCGCTCTACCAGCGCCACGGCTTCACCTATTGCGGCCCGTTCGGCGACTACAAGGAAGATCCGCACAGCGTGTTCATGACGCTGGCACTGGGATAGGCGCTCCCCGAATTTATTCCGGGGAATGCGCGAAGGCTATTTCCCCTCCACCGCCCTATTCACCCGCTCCCGCCAGACCAGCACGATCGCGCCGGTGACGATCAGCGCGGCACCGAGGATCGACAGCGGCACCGGGATCACCCCGAAGACCGCCGCATCGTACAGCGCGGCGAACACGAGCGTGGCATAGAAGAACGGGATCACGTAGCTGGCGTCGGCCCGCTTCATCGCCTGGATGAACAGACTCTGCGCCGTGACCATGACCACGCCGATGGCGGCCAGCACCAGCCACTGCTCCGGCGTCGGCCACTGCCAGACCGTGAGCGCCACGCCGATCGCCACGGTGGCCCCGATCGAGTTGTTCACGAACAGGATGCGCACCGGCGGCTCGCCCCCGCCTCCCGCCTTGCCCGCGAGCTGCTTCACGAAGATCACCTCGAACGCCCCGAACACCGCCGCCCCCAGCGCGATGATTGCCGCCGGCTGGAACGCCGCCATGCCCGGGCGGATCAGCACCAGGGCGCCGATCACAGCCAACGCCGCCGCACCCCAACGCCAGGGCCCGACCCGCTCGCCCAGCAGCGGGATCGCCAGCACCATGGCGATCAGCGGGTTGAGGAAAGAGATCGCCGTCGCGTCGCCCAGCGGCATCAGGGCGGCGGCGGTGAAGATGCAGGTCACCGTCGCCCAGCCCGACACCGAGCGATAGACATGCAGCCGCCACTTCGTCCCCTCGAACCCGGGCCGCATCGCCAGGATGACCGGCACCAGCGCCATCCAGGCGAAGGCGAAGCGCCCGGCGCTGACCATGAAGCCCGGCAACGGCGGTCCCAGCAGATCCTGGCCCAGCACCTTGGCCATCAGCGTGGTCGCCGCCACCAGCGAGGCGGCCCCCGTCATGAACAGGGCCGCAACAGTCAGCCGGCGGCGCGCGACCGCCGGATCGTCCACTTGCTCAAGGGATGGGTCAGACGGCACCCTTATCCCTTTCGGCGGCGATTTCCTGCTCGGAGAGACCGAGGATCTCCGCCAGCACCTCGTCGGTATGCTGGCCCAGGGTCGGCGGCGCGTAGCGGTAGCGCACCGGCGTGCCGGACAGCTTCACCGGATTGGCGATCAGCGGCACCGTGCCCTCGCCCGCCAGCGGATGGGGCAGGTCGATGCGCATGCCGCGGGCCTGGACCTGCGGATCGGCGAAGGCGCGGTCGATGGTGTTCACCGGACCGCAGGGCACCTTCGCCGCCTCCAATTCCGCGACCCATTCGTCGGTGGTCCTGGTCATCATGTAGTCGGGCATGGCGGCATACAGCGCGACCCGGTTCTTCAGGCGCAGCGGGTTGGTCGCGTAGCGCGGATCGGCCTTCAGCTCGTCCGCCCCGGCCACGTCGCACCAGCCCTGGAACTGCCGGTCGTTGCCGCAGGCCAGGATCACGTGGCCGTCGGCGGTGGCGAAGACTTTGTAGGGCACGATGTTCGGATGCTCGTTGCCCAGCGGCTTCGGCACCTCGCCGGAGACCAGGTAGTTGGTACCCTCGTTCACCAGCCAGGACACCTGGGTATCGAGCAGGCAGACATCGATATGCTGGCCCTCGCCAGTGCGGTCGCGGTGGCGCAGGGCGGCCAGGATGTTGGTGGCGGCGTACATGCCGGTCATGACGTCGGCGATGCCGACCCCGACCTTCACCGGCTCCACCCCCGGCGTGCCGGTGACCGACATGACCCCACCCATGCCCTGGGCCAGGAAGTCATAGCCCGCGCGCTCGGCATAAGGTCCGGTCTGCCCGAAACCGGTGACCGAGCAGTAGACCAGATTCGGGAATTCGTCCTTGAGCTGTTCATAACCGAGGCCGAGCCTGGCCAGGGAGCCAACCTTGAAATTCTCCACCAGCACGTCGCATTCGCCGATCAGCCGCTTGGCCAGCGCGATGCCGTCGGGACTGGCGAGGTCGATGGTGATCGAGCGCTTCGAGCGGTTGGCGCACAGGTAATAGGCGCTCTCGGTCGTGTCCTCGCCGTCCGGCCCCTTCACGTAGGGCGGCCCCCATTTGCGCGTGTCGTCGCCCTGGCCCGGCCGTTCAATCTTGATCACGTCGGCCCCGAGATCGCCGAGAAGCTGGGTGGCGGTCGGGCCGGCAAGGATGCGCGTCAGGTCGAAGATGCGCACGCCGTCGAGCGGAAGGGCGGACATAGGGGGCCTCGTATGCGGGTCTGGAGCGGGGGGCGTTAGCGAGTCAGAGGACGTAGAGCGTCCTGGCTGGGCTTGCTGTCGGCGATGGAGGCGGCCGTGTCGTAGGCGTCGGACCAGGCGGCGAGGGCCGGGTAAGTCTCGCGCCAATCGGGTATCAGTTCGTAGAACTCCATCATGCCGATCGCGGCGACCGCACAGAGCGCGCCGAAGGTGATCGGCGGCGCGCCCACCGGGACGGTCAGCGTCGCGTTCAGATGGGCGAGGCCGCGGCGGACCTGGATGTCCGCCACATCCAGCAGGAAGCTGGAACGCTCGGACTCCTTGCGGCGCATCTCGCGCGACCAGACCGTCACCACGTCGAGGAAGGCCAGCGACTGGGCTTCCGCCGCCACCGCCAGCCAGTCGCCATAGGGGGCGACGGTGCGCTTGCCGGATTTCTCGTCGAGATAGGCGCAGATATGGCGCGCCTCGGAGAGTACGACGTCGCCGTCCTGCAGCAGCGGAATGCGGCCCAGCGGCGAGATCGCGATCACCGGGCTGTCCGGCGTGCGCAGCCCGACCCAGTCGAGCGCCAGCGCGTCGCCGAGCCCGCTCTCGATCGCGGTGATCCGGCAGATCCGGGCGTAGGGCGAATTCGGCGTGTAGTAGAGCTTCATGGCGGCGGCCTCCCGGCGTTTCTTCTTGCGGCCGTCACCCTACCGCAGCGCGCGGTCGGTGGGAGGAGACAGATTTGAACAGCAGGGGAACGGGGGTGGGGAGGCATCCTAACTTTATCCGACTTCCTGGACGGTGCCTGGACTTGATCCAGGCGTCGATCCAGGAAGTCGGAGGAAGGTAGGGCGCCTCCCCTACGCCACCCGGTCGCCCTTCTTCACCTGCACGGTGCGGTTATCCACCGCCGGCAACATCTTCGCCGGGTCGCGGGTCACCACCACGTCGAGAACCGTCGGCCGGCCGGTCTCCGCCAGCGCCCGGGCCAGGGCCGGGGCGATCTCGTCCGGGGTTTCGACCCGGATGCCCTGGCAGCCGAAAGCGCTAACCACCTCGGCGTAGTTGGTCTCGGCGAGGTCGGAGGACTGGTAGTTGCCCTCCCCGTACATCAGGTGCTGCAGCGCCTTCACATAGCCGGACGCGGCGTTGTTCACGACGATCACGGTGAAGGCAAGACCAAGGCGGCGCGCCGTCTCCAACTCGCCCAGCACCATGTTGAACCCGCCATCGCCGGTCACCGCCACCACCGGGCCGAGCCCGTCATGCTGCGCCCCGAGGGTCGCGCCGATGCCGCCCGGCACGCCATAGCCGATCGAGGCGAAGCCCCGATCCGGCACGAAGCCGCGCCCGGCCTGCTTGGTGTCGTAGACCAGCCCGCCCCAATGGGCCGCAAAGCCGCCATCGGCGACCAGGGTCGCGTCGGCCGGCAGCGCCTTGTTCAACTCGTTCAGCAGCCGCGCCATGTTGATCGGTGACGAGTCGTCGTTCAGGCGGCCGTCCACATCCTGGCGCCAAGCGGCCATGCGGTTCGGCACGTCGCCGGCCCAGGCCGCCAGCTTGTCCTTCAGTCCGCGCCCAACCAGTGCTGCGCACAGGTCGTCCAACGTCGCCTTCACGTCGCCCCAGAGGCTGAGTGCCGGCATCAGGGTCCGGCCCATCTCCTCGGCGACGATGTCGAGATGGATCACCGTCTTGCCCTTAGGCGGCAGCGTGTAGCGCTTGGTCGCGACCTCGCCGAGCTTGCAGCCGACCACGAACAGAACGTCCGCCTCGTCGATCAGCTTGTTGGCGATCCGGTCGTAGCGCCCGAACAGGCCGGCGGAAAGCGGATGACTGCAGGCGATGGCGCCCTTACCGGACATGGTGTGGGCGACCGGCATGTTGGTCGCCTCGGCGAAGGCGGTGACGCTGTCGGCGGCCCGGCTGATATGCACGCCGCCACCGCATAGCATCAGCGGCCGTTCGGCCGAGGCGAGCATGTCCACGGCAGTGTCGAGCGCCGTCGCGTCGGGCCGGATGCGCAGCGCCGGGGCGGCGCGGTGGATCGGGTCGACGACGAAATCCTCCTCGTCGAACGGATAGGTGCCGTGGCAGATATCCTCGGGCACGTCGAGCACGACCGGGCCCGGCCGCCCGGAGGTGGCGACGGCGAAGGCGCGGCGCACCAGTTCGGGGATCCGCTCGATGTATTCGACGCGCAGCACCTCCTTCACCGCGGGGGCGAGGATGTCGAGCTGCCTCGACTCCTGGGTCATGTTCTTCCAGGAATGCAGCCGGTGGCTGTCGCCGATGATGGCGACGATCGGAATGCCCGCGTTCAGGCTTTCAACCAGGGCGGTAACCAGATTGGTCGCCCCCGGGCCCAACGTGGCGTCGACCACGCCGACCCGGCCGGTGACCTTGGCATAGGCGTCGGCGGCGAAGGCGCCGCAGCGTTCGTCGTTGATGAGGTAATGCTTGAGGCCCAGGCGGCGGGCGGCGTCATAGAACGGCAGAAGTTGGAACCCGCCCATGCCGAACATCGGCCCGATCTCGAAGGCCTGAAGCATCCGCGCGAGCGCCTCGCCGCCGGTCATCTCGTTGGTGGTCATGCCTGGATTTCTCCCAAACTTTCATCGTCTTCCCGACACAAGCCAGGATCTGAACTGCGTCGACTTCCGCCCCATCGGCACGCCCCGCATCCGCGGGGGCGTGTCGATGGGTCTCTATTCCTTCATCAGCGCCCGCGCGCACTCGGCGATCATGACCGCCGTCACCCGCACCGTGTCCTCCAGCGGCGGGGCGTAGGCGATCGGCACGCGCGGGGCGCCGAGGCGTTTCACCGGCGCCTTCAAGTCACCGAACAGCACGTCCGACACCGTGGCCGCAATCTCGGCGCCGAAGCCGCCGGCCTGCACGCTCTCGTGCGCCACGATCAGCCGCCCGGTCTTCTTCACACTGTCGAACACCCGCTCCTTGTCCCAGGGCCAGAGCGTGCGCAGGTCGATCACCTCCACCGAGGCGCCCTCGCCGGTCAGGGTCTCCGCCGCCGCCATCGCCTCGTGTACGGTGGCCGACCAGGACACCAGGGTGATGTCCTCGCCCTTGCGCAGGAACCGGCAGCGCCCCAGCGGCAGCGGGTCGTTGTTGTCGACCTCGCCCTCCAGTGCCCACAGATTCTTGTGCTCCATGTAGACGACCGGGTCGTCGCAGCGGATCGCCGATTTCAGCAGGCCGTAATTGTCGACCGGGCTCGACGGGCAGACCACCACCAGGCCCGGGATATGGGTGTACCAGCTCTCCAGGGACTGCGAGTGCTGGGCGGCGGACGAGCGCCACATGCCCATGGGCTCGCGCACGACGATGGGCACCTTGGCCTGACCGCCGAACATGTAGCGGGCCTTGGCCGCCTGGTTCACCAACTCGTCGACGGCGCAGAGCGCGAAATCGGCGAAGCGCATCTCCACCACCGGCCGCGTGCCGGACAGGGCCGCCCCCACCGCCACGCCCATGATCGCGGCCTCCGAGATCGGCGCGTCGGAGATCCGGTCGGGGCCGTAGAGTTCCGGCAGCCCCTTGTACTGGCCGAACACCCCGCCACGCCGCAGGTCCTCGCCGAGCGCCCAGACGGTCGGGTCGCGCTGCATCTCCTCGTGGAGCGCATTCTTGGCGGCCTCGCCATAGGTCATCGTCACCATCGCCCTGCCTCCTCAATACGCGTCTTTACGAGGGTCGCCGATGTCCTGCACATCGGCGAAGGCGCGGTCGAGCGGCGGCCAGGGTGCGGCCTTGGCATCGTCATAGACCGCGTCCATTTCCTCGATGGCGTCGCGCTCATGGGCGGCGAGTTGGTCGCCGCGCACGCCGGCATCGGCCAGGGCCTGGGCCAGGCGGGTGATCGGACAGCGCTTCCAGGCGGCGGCCACGTCGTCGCGGGCGCGGTAGCCGTCGGGATCGGCGGCGGTGTGGCCGGTCAGGCGGTAGGTCTTGGCGTTGATGAAACGCGGCCCGCCGCCGGCCCTGATGGCGGCGACCGCGTCGCGCACCGCCTCGTCCAGGGCGACCACGTCGTTGCCGTCGACCTCCATGGCGGGCAGGCCGATCGCCTCGGCGCGGGCGGCGGGGCCCTTGCCAGCGGTCATGTCGGCCGTGCGGGTGGTCGAGGCGTAGCCGTTGTCCTCGCACACGAACAGGGCCGGCAGTTCGAACACCTTGGCCCAGTTCAGCCCCTCCAGGAACGGTCCCCGGTTGATGGCACCGTCGCCGAAGATCGAGCAGGCGACCCGGTCCTCGCCGCGCAGCTTGATCGCATGGGCGGCACCGGCGGTGATGTGGATATTGGCGGCGACCACCCCGTTGGCGCCGAGCATCCCGACCGAGAAGTCGGCGATGTGCATGGAGCCGCCCTTGCCGTGGCTGGTCCCGCCCTCGCGGCCCAGAAGCTCGCGCATCATGGCGGTCGGGTTCGCCCCCTTGGCCAGGGTATGGCCGTGGCCGCGATGGGTGGAGGCGAGGATGTCATCGGTGCGCAGGTTGGAGCACACGCCGACGGCGATGCCTTCCTGGCCGATCGAGGGATGGATGGCGCCGAGCACCAGCTTCTCGGTATTGGCCCGCAGGGCCGCTTCCTCGAAGGCGCGGATCCGCCACATCAGCTTGTGATGGGCGAGCAGCCGGTCGAGATCGAGGTTGCGCGCCGCCGCGGGTGCGCGTGGATCTGCCGTCAAGGATTTCCTCCGAGGTAAGCCCCGGTCTTATCGCCGGGTGGCGAAACCTTAGAGACCGGCGGGACGGAGGGTCAAGCCGGCGGATGGTTGTGGCCGATCAGGTATGGCTCAGCCCGAACGCTTCCAGGATCCGCGTCGCCGCCACTGCCGGGGTGGTGTCGCCGTTGACCACGGCCGCCTCCAGCTCGGGCACCAGGGCTGTTACCTCGGGATGGCCTTCCAGCGCGCCGATCAGGCGGTCACGGACCATGGCCCACATCCAGCGGACCTGCTGGCCGGCACGCTTGCGCTCGAAGGAACCGGCCGCCTCCAGCGCCTGGCGGTGTTCCTTCACCGTGCCCCAGACCTCGTCGATCCCCTGCTTGACCAGGGCCGAACAGGTCAGCACCCGGGGCGACCAGTCGGGATCGGCCTGCTGCAGGATGTGCAGGGCGCCCTTGTACTCGCGCGCGGCGCGCTGGGCGCGGTCCTTGTTGTCGCCGTCGGCCTTGTTGATCACCAGCATGTCGGCGATCTCCAGAATGCCCTTCTTGATGCCCTGAAGCTCGTCGCCGGCGCCCGGCAGCATCAGCACCATGAACATGTCGACCATGTCGGCGACGGTGACCTCGCTCTGGCCCACACCGACAGTCTCCACCAGCACCACGTCGAATCCCGCCGCCTCGACCACCACCATGGTCTCCCGCGTCGCCCGCGCCACGCCGCCGAGCGTGCCGGCCGACGGCGACGGGCGGATGAAGGCGTTCTCGTCCTGGCCGAGATCGGTCATCCGGGTCTTGTCGCCCAGGATCGAGCCGCCGGAGCGGCCGCTGGTCGGATCGACGGCGAGGACGGCGACCTTGTGGCCGCTGCCGGTGAGGTGTTTGCCCAGCGCCTCGATGAAGGTGGATTTGCCCACCCCCGGCACGCCGGTGATGCCGACCCGGTGGGCCGCCCCCGCATGGGGCAGCAGGCGCACCAGCATCTGCTGCGCAAGGTCGCGATGGACCGGTTTGCGACTCTCGACCAGGGTGATCGCACGGGCGACGAGCGCCCGATCGCCGGCCCGCACGCCGGCGACGTAATCGTCGACCGACAGCGTGCGGCGGCGCGGGGCCGCACCTGGATGTTCCGTCATGAGGCCCTCAACTCTGGACTGTCCTTATCTTTACCCTAGCCGACTTCCTGGACGACCCTGGACTGGCTCCAGGGGCGTCCAGAAAGTCGGAAGGGGGCAACGCCGGCAGCAACGGCTTCCAATCTCTCAGGCCGCGCGGGTTTCGTCGCCGAAGGTGTCGAGCAATTTCTTCAGCAGGTCGATGGCCGCTTCCGCGATGACGGTGCCCGGCGGGAAGATCGCCGCCGCACCGGCGTTCCGCAGGGCCTCGTAATCCTGCGGCGGCACCACGCCGCCGACCACGACCATGATGTCCTCACGGCCCAGCTTGGCCAGTTCCTCGCGCAGTTCCGGCACCAACGTGAGATGCCCCGCCGCCAGGGAGGAGGCGCCGACCACGTGGACGTCGTTCTCCACCGCCTGGCGCGCCGCCTCGGCCGGGGTCTGGAACAGCGGGCCGATATCGACGTCGAAGCCGAGATCGGCGAAGGCCGTGGCGATCACCTTCTGGCCGCGGTCGTGGCCGTCCTGGCCCATTTTGGCGATGAGGATGCGGGGGCGGCGGCCGTCCTGCTCCTCGAATTCGGCGACGAGCTGTTTGACCTGGTTCACCACGCCGCTCTCCCCAACTTCCTTGGAATAGACGCCCGAGATCGCCTTCACCTCGGCGACGTGACGGCCCCAGACCTTCTCCAGCGCCATGGAGATCTCGCCGACGGTCGCCCGGGCCCGGGCCGCGTCCACCGCGAGCGCCAGCAGGTTGCCCTCGCCGGTCTCCGCCGATTTGGTCAGCGCGTCGAGGGTGGCGTCGACCGTCGATTGGTCGCGCTCGGCCCGCAGTCGGGCGAGCTGCTCGAGCTGGCCTTTGCGGACCTTGGCGTTGTCGACCTTCAGGATCTCGATGTTCTCGGGGTCGTCGGTCCGGTATTTGTTCACACCGACGATGGTCTGGCGGCGGGCGTCGATGCGCGCCTGGGTGCGGGCGGCCGCCTCCTCGATGCGCATCTTCGGGATGCCGGCCTCGATCGCCTTGGCCATGCCGCCGTAGCTTTCGACTTCCTGCATATGCGCCCAGGCCTTTTCCGCCAGATCGCGGGTCAGCCGCTCGACATAGTAGGAGCCGCCCCAGGGGTCGATCACGCGCGTCGTGCCGGTCTCCTGGGCGATCAGGAGCTGGGTGTTGCGGGCGATGCGGGCCGAGAAGTCGGTCGGCAGGGCCAGCGCCTCGTCCAGGGCGTTGGTGTGCAGCGACTGGGTATGCCCGTGGGTGGCGGCGAGCGCCTCCACGCAGGTGCGCGTCACGTTGTTGAACACGTCCTGCGCCGTCAGCGACCAGCCCGAGGTCTGGCAGTGGGTGCGCAGGGACAGGGACTTGTCCGACTTCGCCCCGAATTCCTTCACCAGCTTGGCCCAGAGCAGGCGCGCGGCCCGCATCTTGGCGACCTCCATGAAGAAGTTCATGCCGATCGCCCAGAAGAAGGACAGGCGCGGCGCGAAGCGGTCCACGTCCAGCCCGGCATCCATGCCGGCGCGGATGTACTGCACGCCGTCCGCCAGCGTGTAGGCGAGCTCGAGGTCCGCCGTCGCCCCGGCCTCCTGCATGTGATAGCCGGAGATCGAGATCGAGTTGAACTTCGGCATCTTCTCGCTGGTGAAGGCGAAGATGTCGGAGATGATCCGCATCGATGGCGTCGGCGGGTAGATGTAGGTGTTGCGGACCATGAACTCCTTGAGGATGTCGTTCTGGATGGTCCCGCTCAGCTTCTCCGGCGCCACGCCCTGCTCCTCGGCGGCGAGGATGTAGAGCGCCATCACCGGCAGCACGGCACCGTTCATGGTCATCGACACGCTCATCTCGTCCAGCGGGATGCCACTGAACAGGGTCTGCATGTCCATGATGCTGTCGATCGCCACGCCGGCCATGCCGACATCGCCGGAAACGCGCGGGTGATCGCTGTCATAGCCGCGATGGGTGGCGAGGTCGAAGGCGATGGAGAGACCCTTCTGACCGGCCGCCAGATTGCGGCGGTAGAAGGCGTTGCTCTCCTCGGCGGTGGAGAACCCGGCATATTGACGGATGGTCCACGGCTTGGTGACGTACATGGTCGGGTAGGGGCCGCGCAGGAACGGCGGGATGCCGGGCCAGGTGTTCAGATGGTCCAGCCCCTCCAGATCCTCCGCCGTGTAGAACGGCTTCACCGCGATGCCTTCCGGGGTAACCCAGGGCTCGGCATCGGCGGCGGCGGCTTCGGCCCCGCGACCCAGGTCGAGGCTGGCGAAATCGGGTATCCGGCTCATTACTGGCCTCCCTCGTTCAACGTGCCGAGGCGCGTCAGCACGCCGCGCACGGCGGCCAGCGTATCGTCACCGGCATAGATATATCCGTCGATCCCGGCGGCGGCCCAGTCGGCCTCGTGCGCGCCCGGACGCCCGGCCAGCAACACTTCGCGGGCGCCGGCGGTCTTCAGCGCCTTGGCGGTCTCCGTCGCCCGTTCGGTGTAGATGTTATCACTCGAGCAGATCACGGCCAAATCGGTCCCGGCCCCGGAAAGCGCGGACTTCAGGTCTCCGGCATCCCCATCGGCATCGACGCAGGCAACGCCGCCGGTGCCCAGATGGTTGCGCGCGAAGGTCGCGCGCGCCGTCGACATCGCCGGCCCGCCGAGCAGCACCAGCAGCGCCGTCGGGCGCGTGGCGGCGGCGTCCGACGCATCGCGCAGGGTCTCGAACGCCTCGCCCAGCCGGTGGGCGGTCGGCGCCGCGATGGTCTCGACCGCACCGCTCGCGCCAAGCATCGCGTCGAGTGCGGTGGTGCCACTCAGTGCCTTCGCGGCGGCGGCGACCAGGGCGTCCAGGTCCACTTCCTCCACGTCCACCGGCGCTTCGTCGACCTTGGGGAAGGCGTTAACGCCGGTCAGTTCCTCGCGCCGACCGGCGATCCGCCGCTCGCGCTCGGCCCAGGCCTCGGCGCATTCGCTGGCGGCGGCGCCGGAGGTCAGGTGCGTCGCCATGCCACCCGCCGCCTCGATCGCCCGAAACCGCTCCCACGCCTTGGCGGCGAGCTGGTCGGTCATACTCTCGACATACCAACTTCCGCCGGCCGGATCGCAGACCTTCGCCAGGTTGCTCTCCTCGGCCAGGATCACCTGGGTATTGCGGGCGATGCGCCGGGCGAAGCCATCGGGCAGCCCCCTCGCGTGGCTGTAGGGCAGAACGGTGATGCTGTCGGCCCCGCCCACGCTGCCGGCGAAGGTGGCGACCGTGGCCCGCAGCATGTTCACCCACGGGTCGCGCCCGGCCCAGGCATTGGCCGCGGTGGTGACGTGCAGACGCATCGACCGCACGTCCTCCGCCACGCCGCAGGCGCCGAGGATCTCGGCCCAGAGCCGGCGCGCGGCGCGTAGCTTGGCGATGCCCAGGAACACGTCGACACCGACCGGCATGGAGAACTCGATCTGCTGCGCCGCCGCCTCGACCGCCAGGCCCTGCCCTTCCATCGCCCGCAGATAGGCGACACCAGTCGACAGTGCGTAGGCGAGGTCCATCGCCTCGTTCGCCCCGGCACCATGATAGGCCGAGGTGTCGACGGAGACGCTGGTGACATTCGGGCGGGTCCCGGCCATATCGACGGCGAGCTTGGCCATCCGCGTCATGGATTGCGGCAACGGCTCCGGCAGCATGCCCTCGGCGGCGAGCGACCCGAGCGGATCGGCGCCGAGATGACCACGGACCTCCGCCTTGTCGAGCCCGCGCGCTTCCCATAGCGAAGTCATCATCGATGCGGTGGCGACGAATGCCCCACCCGGCTGAAGCGAGACCGTCGCCGCATCCACAAAGACGCCGTCCAGCGCCGTGTCGAGGGCCGCGAAAGCATGCAGCATGATGCCGTCGACACCGGCATTCCCGCGATCGGTGAGCGCCGTGCCGCCGCGCCGACCGGCGCGGTCGAGGCGCAGGATCACGGAGTGGGCACCGCGCTCCAGGTCGGCGAGCACCGCTTTGTTGACTGCCTTGGGGTCGGGATGGGCGTGGAGTTGGCGAATGTCCCAGCCCCCGGCCATCCGGGTCAGCGCGCCGGCATTGCGGGTTGCCGCATCGGCCGGGACAGCGGCGGCGCCCGCGGCATAGATCGGCTCGGTCACGATTCCTTCGGCCAGACGTCGGGTCAGCGCCTTGTCGAAGGGCGCGCCCTTCAGCGCCGCCTCCGCCAGCGCCCGCCAAGCCTCGCGATCGGCCGCCGGAAAATCGGCGGCGAGCGTCAGGTTCTCGGTATCGGCGTCACTCATGGCAATTCCCGTACCCTTGTCAGCCCGGATATCGGTACTTGAGATACGACTTGCACGGCAATCAGGCAACCGACCGAGACGAGTCGCAGATTAGGTCACAATCTCATAAACGGGATTCCAGCCTCATGAAGAGGATTCCGGCACGTGGCTCAGGATCTAGGAAAGGATCGCGGAAGGCCCCCAGACGTCACGAGCGGGCGGACTTCGAATGGTCGATCTATGAGCCGCTCCCGCCGAACGAGCCGCGCGACGAGCGCCGGAACGACAACCTATCGCAACCGGTTCGTCCGGTGGCGCGGGCTCGGGGTTGGGGATCGCCCCTTCGAGGCGACGCCAGCAGCCTCGCCGTCGTCATACGGGCGGCCTCACGAATCCGGGTGCGGCTTTACCAGTCGGTCACCCAGGACCGGATCCGCGCGCAGCAGCGAGAAGGCGAAGGCCGCCAGTGCCGACATCGCCAGATAGGTCACCTGCCAGATCCCGAACGAGACCAGTCCCGGCGCGACCGCAACCGCGAGCAGCGCCGTCCCCCAGGGTCGCAGTTCCGGGGCCATCCGCCCGATCCGCCACGCCATCGCCGCTAGAAAAGCAATCCCGAGCAACACGCCGAAAATCCCCGTCTCGACCCAGAGCTGCAGGCCGGCATTGTGGGGGTGCGGCTCCGGATGGGTCATCTTGCGCGCCCGCGCCAGACGTTCGGGCGCGATCGGCAGATGGTCGAACGCATCCAGACCCCAGCCGGTCCAGGGCCGCGCCTGCGCCAGCGCCGCCCCATGGTCCCAGAGTTCAAGCCGGTGGCGGATGGCGGGATCCATCTTCAGGTCGCGCCCGTCGGCCCAGTCATAGGCGGCCGGTGCCAGCCAGGGGGCCGACAGCATCTGCGCCGCGACGACGATCACCAGGGCCGTCCGCACCAGCCGTTCGGCCACGGCCGAGACCGCCAGCGACAGCACCGCGAGCAGAACGCAGAGCTGGGCGGTCAGCGAATCCCCCAGGGCGGCGACGGCCCCGACCGCCATCAACACGCCCGCCGCCGGCCGCCGTCGTCCCCGTGTCCAGAGCCAGCCGCCCGCGACCACCGACAGCAGCGCCAGTGCCACCAGCCCGCGGTTGAAGCGCGACATCGACACGAAGGATCCGGGCGCGCGGCCGTCGAAGAATCGATAGATCGGCGCGTCCAGGCCAAGCTCGACCGCCGCGACGACGATCCCGATCACCACACCCGCCACCAGCGCCCGCCCGGCGGTCCGCCGGTCGAGGGCGGTCGCCGTGGCCAGCCCGCCCGCCGCCAGCGGCAGAAGCACGAGCAAAGCGCCCGCCGTCCGGGGCCAGCTTTCGGCGCAAGGCGGACAGGCCGGCGCGATCAGCAGGTCCAGAAGATGCAGCGCCAACAGCCCGACCGCCGGTGCGGCAAGCGCCCAGCCCGGCCACGGCATCCGCCTGCCAGCGAGCATGATGCCCGCCATCAGCATCGACAGCGTGATCGCCAGGGTGCTCATCCCGTGTTTGGCCAGCAGGCCGACGGTCGGGAAGGATAGCAGGATCAGGGCGACGAGCCAGGTCGCCCCCCGGCCATCGGTCACCGCCGTCGGCATGCGCGCGATCATGGCCGCTCAGCGCCCCTTGTAGACCGGCTTGCGCTTCTCGTTGAACGCCCGCACGCCCTCCAGCCGATCCTCGGTCGGGACCGTGCGGTTATAGGCCTCGATCTCGAAATCATAGCCGTTCTTCAGGTCCATCATCTCCGATGCGTTGATCGACTTCTTGGCCTGTCGCACGGAGATCGGCGCGTTGCCGGCAATCTTCCGTGCGGTCTCCATCGCCGCTTCCATCAGCGTGCCGTCCGGGCAGATCCGGTTGACCGCGCCCCAGGCGGCCGCCTCCTCGGCGGAGAACGGCGCGCCGGTCAGGATGATCTCCTTGGCCCGTCGCACGCCGACGGCGCGGGGCAGGTTCTGGGTGCCGGCGGCGCCCGGGATGATGCCGAGAGTCACTTCGGTGAGCGCGAAGCGGGCACCGGGGGCGGCATAGGCGAAATCGCAGCCGAGCACGATCTCCAACCCGCCAGCGAAGGCGGCGCCGTTGACCGCGGCGATGATCGGCACCGGGCAGTCGAGCTGCGCCTTGACCATCTGCTCGAACAGGGCGTGCTGACAGCGCCACTCGGCATCGGTCATGCCGTTGCGTTCCTTCAGGTCGCCACCGGCGCAGAACGCCTTGTCGCCACTCCCGGTCAGCACGACACAACGCACCGCGCCGGCGTCGCGGTACAGTTCGGCCCAGAGATCCCGCAGATCGAAACCCATCTGGGTGTTCAGCGCGTTGCGCACCTCCGGTCGGTCGAGGGTGACGAGCAGCACCTGCTCATCGACCATCTCCAGGGTCAGGGTCTCGGGCGACAATGTGTCGACGCTCATGCGGTCTTCTCCTCCCGTTATCGGCGGCCACCCACTTGGGTCTGTGGCCGAAGTTCGGCCGCCTAGTTGGAGCGACCACTCTGTCGGATAGGTGTCCGGCAGCGCCGCCGCGGGCGGCATTCCCCGCGGCACGGGACACTATCATGGGGCTGTTTTGCTACGGACCGGCCGGACTGTTCAATGGGTCATCACTCAATGACCGCTGGCGACGGCGACGGCAACGGCGGCCACCATGCCGATCCGCGGGACATGTTGCTGCGGCACCATGACATCGGCGGTGTGACAACCGCCAGCAAGGTCTCGACAAACCGAAATCCACCCGCTATAAGGCCGCCTCTTCAGCGGATCCGCAGCGTTCTTGGCGGCACCGCACGGATGGGCGCATAGCTCAGTTGGTAGAGCAGCTGACTCTTAATCAGCGGGTCCAAGGTTCGAGTCCTTGTGCGCCCACCATCCAAATTCAAAATTCAGATGATGCGGGGCTTCCGCCGCTTGGTCCGGGAGAACCCGGGGGTCCGGTTTCCGGTGATTCCGGCAAGCCCGTGGGTGCCGGGATGTCGTCATCGAACCTCCCCCCATCGGTCGGGCCATCCGCAAGGTTTGTGCACGCGCGAGGTCCACGGCCCACTCAACATGTTGGAGGAGCGTGGATTTATTTTCGCAAAATCTAGGCTTTTGAATCTTTGTTGAACTATCCCGATATTTTCTGGGAGGATCGAGGTCATACGACCAAAAAGGTAATGGCATGCAAAACGCAGCCACCATCGCGAGAGAACCACGCAGCCAGATAAGCCCGGCGAAGCAGGCCGTTGCGGCAAAATCCGCGCAAATTCTGTGTCTCGCCGTCGCCTGTCTGGCCGCCCTCATCCTGATCAGCGGTTGGTGGGGCGATAAGGCAACCCTGATCAGCCTGATCCCCGGGGCGCCGACGATGAAGGCCAATACGGCCTTCGTCCTCATCTGCAGCGCCGCCGCCGCCTTTCTCCAGTCCTCCGGAACGGATGGGCCCGTCAACAGATCCATACGCCCCTTCATCCGGCAGGCCGCCGCCGTCCTGAGCGGTTTGGCGATCCTGATCTGCATCCTCACGCTGTTCGAGACCCTGGCCGGGATCGATCTCGGGATCGACCAGTTATTGGCGGAGGACCGCCGGTCGCTCTATGCGCCGCCGGGCCGGATGTCGGAAGCGACGGCAACGTCCGGAATCCTGGCCGGCATCGCCCTGATGCTGACGCACACGGCATCCCCGGCAGCGCTGCGCCTGCGGTCCACCCTAGTCGTCACCGGCATCGTGATCGCGACGCTCGCCATTTATGTCTATGTCTTCGACGTGCGGGCGATCCTGGCCGTTCCGTTCCTGTCGACGATGTCGGTGCCGACCGCTCTCTGCTTTGTAGCCCTGTTCGTGGCGACGGTGCTGCTGGAGCCGTCACGCGGGATCGGAGCAGCATTCCTGTCCGACAGGACGAGCAGCTTCATTGTCCGCCAGTTGCTGCTGCCGATCGTCGTCCTGCCGCTCGCGGTCGGGCTCATCGTGACCAGCCTCTCGGACGAACTGGCCTTGGCCACGGCTCTGATGGCGATCCTGAGCACCATCTTCCTGTGCGCCGTCACGCTGGGCGTGGCGAAACGGATCGACGGCTACGACCAGCTCCAGGATGAACTCAACGATAAATCCGTCAGCCTCATGGAGCAGGCGATGGAGGCCAACATGGCAAAAACGCGCTTTCTCGCGACCATGAGTCACGATCTGCGCACACCGTTGAATGCCATCATCGGCTTCTCCGGGGCCATGAAGTCGGAGATCTACGGCCCCATCGGCAAGCCGCAATACCGCGAGTATCTGGAGCATATCCACAGCAGCGGCGGGGTTCTCCTGACGACGATCAACGCCATCCTCGATATCGCCCAGGTCGAGGCCGGGGTGGTCAAGCGCGAGGACGCGCCCTGCGAACTGCGGGACATTGTCGAGAGTATCTGCGTTGAAGCACGGAACGCTCACGCGAGCCTGCCGGCCGAACTGTTGAATCAGGTGCCCGCCCGATCGCCCAAGCTGATCGCCGATCCGGTCCTGCTGCGTCGGATGATCGCCAATCTGGTCGAGAACGCGATCAAGTTCACGCCCGCCGACGGCAAGATCGTGATCGACAGCACGGTCAACGACCTGGGCGAAACCGTCATCATCGTTCGGGATACCGGTGCCGGCTTCGACCCGGACGAGGCGGACCGGCTGACCGAGGCCTTCGAGCAGGCGAGCGAGGAGGCGCTGGTGGCAAACCCGGATTCCGGCATGGGCCTGGGCCTTGCGATCGTGAAGAACTTCGCGACGCTGCATCATGCCCAGGTCGGGATCACCAGCCAGATCGGCCATGGCACCAAGGTCGAGCTCGTCTTCCCGCCGGAGCGAACCGAACGCGGGACCGCCTGACGCCACAGGCATCGACCACCGCCCGTAACCGGCAGGCGCGACATCGGCGCCGGATTGACGTAAACTTGCGCCATCTCCTACTCGACCGGCTCCTGGGGGTACGGTGCCACTTCACGACATCACAATCATCGACACCACGCTGCGCGAGGGTGAACAGTTCGTGCGCGCGGATTTCTCCTCCGACGCCAAGCTGGAACTGGCCCACGCGCTGAGCGAATTCGGCGTGACCTTCCTGGAGGTCACGTCGCCGGCGGCCAGCCCGCGCTCGCGCAACGACGCCGCGCGGATCGCCTCGGCCAACCTTCCGGTCACCGTTGCCGCGCATATCCGCTGCCATCGTGACGATGTCGATATCGCCCTCGACAGCGGGGTCGGGGCGCTGAACATGGTGATGGCAATCTCGCCGATCCTGCGCCGCGCCAGCCACGGTCAGGCGATCCCCGACGTGGTCCGCACCGCTGCCGAGATCGGCGAGTATGTGCGCAAGCGGGCACCCGACATCACACTCCGGTTCTCCAGCGAGGATGCGTTCCGCTGCCCGCTGAACGATCTGCTGAACGTCTATCTGCCGCTGTCGGAGCTGAAGCTGTTCGACCGGCTCGGCATCGCCGACACCACCGGTGCTGCAACGCCGGACCGGGTCGGCGAGGTGGTCGGGCTGGTATCGCGGCTGACCGGCACGCCGATCGAGTTCCATGGTCACAACGATATCGGCTGCGCCATCGCCAACGCCCATGCCGCCGCCATTGCCGGCGCCGGCTACATCAACACCACCGTGCTCGGCATCGGAGAGCGCAACGGCATCACGTCGCTCGAGGGCCTGATCTCGGTGCTCTACGCCGCCGATCCCGGTGCCACGAAACAGCGTTTCAACCTGCCGTCCCTGCCCGCGCTGTGCGAGCGGGTCGCCGCCCTGGCCGGGGTAGAGGTGCCGTTCAACGACGTGCTGGTCGGCGATACCGCCTTCAGCCACAAGGCCGGACTGCACACCAAAGCCGTCTACAACGACCCGCGCGCCTACGAAGCCCTGAACCCGGCGGATTTCGGCCTCGAGCGGCAAATCGCCATCGGTCACCGGCTGACCGGCTGGAACGCGATTCGCGTGCGCTCGGAAGCGCTCGGCTACAGCCTGCCGCTGGCCATACTCAAAGACGTCACCCGGCAGGTGAAGGCGGCAGGCGACGGCGGCGATCTATCAATCGAGACCGTGGATGCGATCATCGCCGCGGCCGCAGGCGCGATGGACTCCGCCGCCGGCGACTGACGGAATCGGCCGGAACGGCGTCAGGCGGGCAGAAATCAAGCCGGCGCGCGCTGGTGCATGGCGAAGGACGCCAGCCCGTAGAGCACCGCCAGGACCGCGTATCCCATGCCCAGGGCGGCCAGCGCCGCCGGGTTGTCGGAAGAGGCGACCAGCAGCAGGCCGACCAGGGCCGGCCCGGAGATATGGCCGATGCGCTCGAGGATCCGGTAAACGGCGATGGTACGGTCACGGCCGACCGCGCCGGCCGCCCCGCCGGTCGCCACCCGGGCGATGATGGGCGCGGCGATCAGGCCCTGGCCGACGCCCAGCAATGCCACCGACACCGCGATGGCCGCCCCGGTCGCCGCCGGCAGCGAGACTTCCGCCAAGCCCGTCTTGACCTCACCCGCCAGCCCGGTCAACCAACCCGGTATCAGCGCGACGGTGGCCCCGTCGGCGCCGGCCGCGTGACCGCCGGAGGTGATCAGGCCCAGCCCAGCCATGCCCAGCGCCAGGGCGATCATGCCGACCACAAGGGCCCTGTCGGTCGAGCCCAGCGCATTGACCAGCCGCGGAGCGATCGCGGTCACCAGGTAGGTGACGATGGCAAAAACCATCAGCGCCTGACCGACCTCGTCGTCGCCATAGCCCGAACGGTGCAGCACCAGTGGCATGGCGAAGATCGCCACGCCCGCCAGCGCGAATTTCGAGGTCATCCCGATCATCGTCAGCAATGCCAGGAAATCCGGGAATACCAGCACGCGTCGCAGGTCGCCGAACAGGCGTACCGGCTGCGGGTCCTGATCCTTGACCAGGGAGGGCAGCGCGAAGCGCGTGTAGATCACCGCCAAGACCGCCACCAGCCCAGCCAGCACAACGAAGGAGGAATCGTCCATGAACACCGCGATCAGCCCGCCGATCCCGGTCCCGACGATCAGGCCGCCGTTATAACCGAGCACCTGGGTCGCCGCGGCCCGTACCCGCTCCTCCTGGGAGACGATCTCGAAGGCATAGGCCTGCACGGTGATCAGCAGGATGCCCTGACCGATCCCACCGAGCGCCCGGCCGGCGCAGAGCGCCCAGAACGAGTCCACGAATCCGACCAGGAACAGGCCCGCTGCCACCGCGGCCGCCCCCCCCATGAACATGGAGCGCAGATCGAAACGCTCGGTCATGAAAGAGGCCGGGATCAGGGCGCCGGTCAGGCCGACGAAGAACAGGCTGAACGGCAACGAGACCAGACTGCCGGACAGCCCCTCGCTGGAAGCCTGACTCTGGCTGAGCTCCGGTAGAATCGAGAGCACGAGGGAATCCGCCAGGATGCCCAGGAAATACGCCGGCTGCAGAACGGCGAGCCCGGCCTCGCCGGTCGCCCGCGTGGTTGTCGCTCCCTGTGGCCGTGCGCGAACGGCACGAAAGAAGATCATCGAGAACAGCATGCAGCCGAAGAACAGCGCGACGAAGTTCCGCCCACCGGCGCCCATCGCCTCCACCACCACGGAAAGCGGCAATTCCGCCGTCAAGGTGAGCTGGCTGTCGGCGTCGACCGGTTGGGAGAAGGCAAGCGTGCCATCGCCGGTGCGGGTATCGACGTATCCGGCATCCGCCAGCCGGTACAGGGTCTCGGTGCCGCGGGTCAGAGTGATCGCCGCGATCTGCGGATTGATCTGCCGGTAGTCGGACAGCGCGTCCTCGATTCCGCTGAGCGCCTCGATCGGGATGCCGATCTCGGTCACGGCCGACAACCGCGCCGCCATCGACCGCGCCAGTCCTTCAGCCTGGCCCTCCGTGCCCTTGCGATAGAGCTCGAACATCACGCCGACCAGGACCACCACCATCACGACCATCGCCGCGATGAACGTCGGCGTCAGCCAGCGCCGCGCGATCTCCGCGCCGCGGCGGGCCATCGCCCCCTGCAGCACGGCGAAGACCAGGAACAGCCCGCCGGCCGCCAGGAAGACGGTGAGAAAGGCCTCGTCCACATTCCGTCGCATGGTCGCCGCATCCACATGCAGCAACACGGAGCCGACGACACCGAACTTGTCTTCCACCGGCAGGCGGATGATCTGTCCGGTCTCCGTATCGGCGATATCCCCGTCCTTGATCCGGTGATGGCTGTGGTAGGCGTTCGCACCGGCATCGAACTCCGCCTCGCAATCGTCGGCGTCGTCATGGATGTGAGCGGCCAAACAGGCGATAATCTCGCCTCGCGCCCCGGTGAGGGCAACGGTATGGATCGACGCGTCGACCGTGCCGAGTTGCTCGGCGCGGCGGTCGAAACCGGAGAACTGGTCGAGCGGCAGACCGCTCTGGGCGAACTGATGCAAGGTATGCTGCAGGGTCGCACCGAGCTGGACCACCCGCTGGATGCGCATGTCGGTGTAGACACGCGTCGCCTCGCCGTAGCCGACATAGGCAAACATCAACAGGCTCAGGCCCACCAGCGTGATGCCGGGCAGGATGGCGTACAGTCGGTTCATTCCAGTCTCCGCCTGTCGGCGTCTCCCCTGCGACGCCCCGTCATAGGACGAGACATCGGCGTCCGTTCACCCGTCCGATGTCGACGTGCCGGCGGGCGCGGCGTCTTCCTTGTCACTCTTAACATCGTTCAGGCGGGGATCGATCATGCGCTGGACCTTGCGCAGATCTCGCACGAACTTGTCATTATGCCCGTCGTCGAGTTCGACGGCACGCCGCAGAATGTCCGCCGCTTTGACCTTGTTGCCATACTCGGCGTGGTACATGCCGTAGGCATGGACGATCCGCGGGAAGTCCGGCGCCATGTCGTAGGCTTCCTTGAACTTAAGACCCGCCTCCTTGATCTTTCCCTGAGCGATCAGCGATTTGGCCCAGTAGCCCAGGGCCTCCGGATAGTGCGGGTCGATCTCAAGCGTTTTCTTGAAGCGGCTGATCGCCTCGTCGTGCAGGCCCATCTTCGCCAGCGACTCGCCCCAGCGCATCATCGGGCGGGGGAAGGTCGGATCGAGCGCCAACGCCTGGCGGTTCTTCATGATCGAGCCTTCGAGATCGCCCTCGAAGAACAGCACGTGCGCCCACAGGGCATAAACCCAAGGCAGGTTCTTGCGGGGCGCATGAACCAGGGCGTGGTCGATCGCGTCCTTGGTATTCTTGAACTCGCGCGAAGGGATCTCATGGCGGAAGTGGTAGACCGCGATCAGGTATGGATCGAGTTCCTTCAGAAGGTCGATGGCCGCGGCGTTGAACAGGGCATCGATATTCTCCTTCGGACCCCGCTTCTCCAACAGGAAGTGCCAGTACTCGGAGGACTGGCCGCGGACCCGGAGGATCAGGTCTTCGCCCTCCTCGACGAATTCGCCGGAGAAGGAATAAGGCAGAAAGCCGAGCGCCACCTGGGTCGCACGGATCGGCTGGGCCAGACCGAACCAGTCGCTCAGCGCTTCGACGGACTTCGCCTGGGCGGTCTCCTCGGCGACATAGGCGCCACGGTTCGTTCCCGCTTCGTCGCTGATCCGGGCAACGCTGTCCGACAGCATGGTCGTCGCGACCTCGCCGGTATATCCCTGGTCCTCCATTGACGGTGGAACCGAGATATTCTGGATAACGATAGTGTCCGGACTGATGAAATAGGACACCGCAAAAAACGCTCCGACCGCCAGGGCCGGGATCGTCAGAATGTTGTCCAGCACCGCACCGTTCCTCCTCGTGACAGGCTCGTCGAGGGTACCATTGCCTGGACCTCTCGCGAACCAACCTCTTCCCAAGCCCCGCCATGCGACGGAAGCCACCCGCATCCCAAAGCCCTCGCGGACCCGGGTCTATCCGTCAGAAAACCCGCTGGCCGAAAGCCACTACCTGGTGTCCATCGATATCGTAGACGAAGGTCGATGACTCCAGGAACGAGAATGGGACCTTCACGCCGATCCGGTCGGCGATCATGAAATTTATCGCCAGGTCCGGCGGCGAAACCGTGCCGACCGGCAGATTGCCCGGTTCGGCCGCGCCGCTTATGACGTCCACCGCATATACCGCCGCCAATGTCAGCGCACTGGTCAGGTTCACACCGATCGACAGCAGCGCCGATTCCTCTCCGGCGCGCACGATGTCCGGCAGCATCGAGATCACCGGCATGCGCCCGGCATGGCCGTTGATCTGGGCGATGCGCTCATAAACCGTGGTCGATCCGGTCACCAGCAGGATGCTCTTCTGCTGAGTCGGATCGAGCCGGTGGATCTGATCCATCGCCGTCGGCAGCGCCACTTCGAGCTCGTCTTCGGCAGAGCCGCGACCGTGAACCGTGATGTCGACGATGTTGAGACCGAACTCACCGGCCGCCGCCTTAAGCGGGTTCACCTGGGTGAGGATCGCGCTCTCGTTGTTCTCCGAATAGATCAACCCGATGGTCGACAGGTCCGGGATCAAGCGCCGCAGATAGGCGATCAGGGTCCCGGTCTCGACGTTGATCGAGGTGTAGGCGATGTTGGTGCCGCTGCCGGCCGGACTGTCCAGATGGCCGGACGCGACCGGATCCTTCGACGCGCTGGTCACCGCCGGGATCTTATGTCCGCTGTGATGTTCGCGCAGGAAGGTGGTCGCCGACGAACCGGCCGACATGATCAGGTCCACCGGCTGGTCGTAGGACCATTGCAGCGCCTCCAGCGCCACGGCTTCGTCCTTGTCGTAGTACCAGATGTCGAACCGGGCGGAGACCTGGCGGCGGGCAAAGACCTGCAGGATGGTATTGACCGCCAGCGTATAGGCCTCGACCGAACGGCTGGGGATCAGGATCATCACCCGTTTCGCGCCAACGGCATCCTCGTTTGGCACCGCGACATGGCGGGCGGTGTCGCCCGCATCGGTATCGACGGAATAGCTTTTCAGCGTCGCCGGGTCATAGATCAGCCAATCCAGGGTCGGCCGATCGGCCGCCGACGCGGTTCCGGCGGCGAGCCCTAGCAACAGAACAATGAGCGTCCGGATCAGCATGGAAGCTTTAGTACCACCCCCGCCGGGCGTTTCAAACGGGAACGGTTCCTTCCACGGTCAGGCGATGCATAACCCGCGCCTCTTCCGGTGGCGTGAAGGTCGCAGAGTGGATGATCGAGGCATTGTCCCAGGCCACGAGATCGCCCTTGCGCCATTTGAACCGCAGAACCCGGTCCGGCATCGTCGCCTCCTCGCAGATCCGGCGCAGCAGCGGCATGGCGACGTCGTCATCAAGCCCTTCGATACCGACCATCATTTCGTCGTTCAGATACAGTGCCTTGCGGCCGGTGACAGGATGCGTGCGGGCGACCGGATGGCGCTGCTCCGGCACGGAGTTGCTCTTCTGCGCCGTCGGCGACGGCGCGGTCGCCGCCTCCTCGGCCTGACGCTTGCGCTTCAGCGCCTCAATCTCCGCCTTCTGCTCTTCGGTCAACTCGCGGTCGCCGGAGAACACGAATTCCTTGCGCTGATAGCGGTGGATCGCCCGGCGTCCGTCGATCAGCGATCTCGTCTCCGGGTCGAGCCGGTCATAGGCGTCGTACATATTGGCGAACAGCGTGTCACCGCCACGCGCCGGCACTTCGACGCCGTGCAGCAGGGTCACGCTGCTCGGCTTCTCGACGAAGGTGCTGTCGCTGTGCCAATGGGTGCCCGCCCCATCACGGCCGATCGGCTTGCCATCCTTGCGCACGTTCGAGAGCACGTAGATCTGCGGGTGCTCCGGGTGATTGTAGGAACTGATGAAGAAGGGCTCGATCGCGCCGAAGATCTCGGCGAAGCGGATGAAGCCCTCCGGCGAGATCTCCTGATCGCGGACCGCGATCACCTGGTGGCGGTAGAACAGTTCGCGCACCCGCTCCGCCTCGACCGGGGTAACGTCCCGCGAGAGGTCGAGTCCGGTAATCTCCGCGCCCAGGAATGGGGTCAGCGGCGTCGCCTCGACCAGGGTATCCTCGGCCCCATCGGCCCGCATCGCTTCGACCTGCATCACACACCTCTCCGCCGGTACCGTTCCGGCTTTGCCCATCCGCGCGTCCCATCGCCCCGCCGCGCCCGATTGCACCGACCGGCAAACAGTGATTCTATGCGCCGATCATTCGTCGTGTTCTATCATAAACCCGGTCGGGCGGTCGCGGGGTCAAGTGACGGCGCCCACCGGATGCCCGGTCCGTATGCGAACGCATTTCTTCCGATGGAGCGGACATGCCCCCTGGCGCAGCCCCGAACCCGGTCGCGTGGCTGGCGGACGACGATGTCGCCGCCGACTTCGCACTGCCTCCGGGTGTTGTTCCCGCAGGACGCATGCCGGTGGCGCCTGCCCGGATCCTGGTGTTCGTCGGCCTGACCGGCGCCGGAAAATCGGCGACCGTCTCCGGTCTCGCCGCCCGAGGCGCTGTCCATGCCGTGCTGCCGGACCGCCGAGTCCTCACCGATCGGATCATCCTGCCGGCGATTACCGGCGATCCCGCCCGCAGAATCACCGACCGGATCGAGCGGTTCCGGCTGACCGCGGCCTTTCGCGATCGGCATCCGGGCGGGATGGGCGACGTCCTGGCCCATCTGAGCCTCGCCCCGGCCTTCGGCACGCAATGGTCGGACGAGAACTGGCTGGTATTCGACGGCGTGCGCGGCCCGGCCGAAACGACAGCGGCAGCCCGCCTGCCGAATGCGATCTTCGCCGTATTGCAGGCTTCAGTGGAATTGCGCGTCGTCCGGCTCAGCCTGCGGGGAGATCCATTCGACCAGGCGGCCCTCGAGGCGGCGGTTCGCGACGGGAACACGCCGCCAGGCGGCCAGGGGGACAGCCTCAACTACGTAAGGGTTCTAACGGAGCAGGGCGTGAACAGTCTGGTCGCGGCGCCAAAACTCCAGCGCCTCGGGCGGCTGCTCGCCGATGCGGGAGCTGATCTGACGTCGGTGGCATCCGCCGCCTCGATCGTGGTCGAGGAATCCCGTCACTACGATCCGCGCGAAGCGCTCGCCGTTCTCGAGAGAGTGGCGCCCGGGCGCGTGGTTATCGTCGACACCGCGGTGAACGGCGTCGACGACGTTGTCGCTACGATTGCCGCGAGGCTCTCGCAGTCCGGCTGAGCGCCGGTCGGCTCACTACCCGCCAGCCGGTATCACCGATAGGAGGCTTACTCGCCGACGTACCAGGCGTCGGCGTACAGGCCACCGCTGACGGCGCCGAGCAGACGCATGCTGCCACGGAAGAATGCATAACCGGGGGTGTGGAGCAGCGCGATCGTGCTGCCCTCACCGAGCGCGCCGATGCCGGAGCCGGTCAGCGTACCGTAAACCGGCAGGATCAGACCGTCGGTCACGATGGTGGCGATGACAGCGCCACCGATGACGCCGGCGGTGACGGCGACCGCGCGATAGGCATCGAAGCTCGACGCCTGGACGGATTCCGGAACGACCGGCGTGGCGCTCTGGGCTTTGGCGCCGGTCGCGGCTGCGATCGTGAGGCCGAGAACAATCACCAAGGTCCTGGCGAGGGTGGATAACGTGGTCATGACATTTCTCCCTGTCGGTCGCTGAATTTCAAGTCTGCCAGCTATTTCAGTCTGCCAGACATTCATGTCGTTTCGGCGACCACCGGCCGCCGACGGAGCTCATCTCCGCACGAAGTACATTCCAAGTACGCCGCCGCCGAACGCGACTGTGGCCGCGGTCACCGTATGAACCGCCATCTCGCCGGCCAGCGGCAACGCGCCGGTCGCAGCCAACCACGATCCGCCGAGGATGTTGGAGGCCGGAATTCCGATCATCGGCGTCAACGCGGCACCGCCGGTGATGACATTGACCAGAATGACGCCACCGGCCGCCCCTAACAGAGCCCCGGTCACCGACATGACGGTCTGGACATGATCCTCTCGGGCGTCGCCGAGAGACTGCACGATCGTCGGACCGAGCGCTCCCTCCTGAACCGCCGCCGGGACTGCCGCCGGCTGCTGCGCGCAGACCGGTGCTGCCGCCAGGCAGATGGCCGCGATCACCAACGCAAACATTCTCAAGGCCTGTTGCACATTGCCCCCCATGGCCAATTCCTCATCGTCGCGCCGCCCCGACCGGAACGGGCCCCATTCATTGCTCAACCGTCGGTCTCCGCCTTCAGAGCCGCGGTATGGGCGGCCTCGGCCACCGAGCAGTAATTCACGATCAACTCGCGGTCTCCGAGCGTGATCGCCCCCGGTGTCACCGTTTCCGGAGCCGCGACCTCGCCGTAGAAACCGCGATCGTAGCCGTACATCCACCATTCGGCGAATTGCTCGGAATACAGGGCGGCGACGAACTGGGCCGCCAGAAATCCCGAAACCGTCGCGACGAAAGTCATGATCCTGTCCTTCTCGCCGTGCCGTCAGTTCTGTTCGACGATACGGCAGAGTTCCATATCCGTGCGCGCCAGCGGCGTGCCGGCCAGCTGGAATGCCAGACGCTCCGCCTCGCTGCCGTTCGGATCCGGCTCGATGCTCCAGAAATATCCGGACACATGCTCGCTGTTCCAGATGGCCAGATTCTCCGCCGACACCTCGATAAAGCCGAGCGCCAGCAGAGTTCCCGCGAACGTTGTCGTTGCCATGAGCAGAAATTCCATACGGTCGCTCGCGAGTCTTGAAATGGGTCGACGGCGATCCTACCGTTCAGACAGTAATCAGGCAACAGAAGGCGGTGATGACAGTGCACCGCAGCCCATCGACGATACGGTCGTTGGGCGCCTCTTCGCAGCCGCCAGCCCGGAAGCCCGCCCCATGGAGCCTAGCGCCGACGTCGACAAGGCCATCGCGCGCTGCTCGGGAACTTTCAGCACGCTCACCCTGTTCGAGACTCATCTGTCGATCGACCGCAGCCAGTTCATCTGCGATGTCCACGAAGTGGTGTTCCGCTCCCATCCGATCCGCAAGAGCCGGATCGAACTCTCCGAGATCACCGATCTCGGCCTGACCGCCTCGATGGCGCTGCCGCCGCTGTTCGTGATCCGCTTCGCCGGTTGCTCCCAGCTCACCGGATCGATCCTGCACGATGCGATCCTCGAGAACGTCCACATGCTGAGCTTCATTGACAACCGGCCGTTCTACGCGCTGTACCATGAGCTCGAGTGCATGATCTCGGCGCGACGCCGGCCCGCCGACCCCGAGACCGTATCCGCCGGCAGACGGCCTTTCCGTTCATTTCCATAGAGCAGCGACCGCCCCCCATGTCCCTTCGCGATGCCGCGACCTATCTGTTCTCGCTTCTGATCGTTGCGGGTTTCGCTGTGAGCGGGGTCTATGCGTTCCACGGCGCGCCGATCGGCGTCACCGAGAACACCGCCGAGTTCGAGCGGCCGGGCTGGGCCCGCGAGATCGACAACCATGTCGGCTTCCCCGCGTATCGGTTGCGCGACGACGGCTCGTCGGTCGCCATCGGCCGGGTGGCCATGCTGAGCCCTGAGCGCCTGCGGCTTGCGGTATTCCCGGACGTCCAGATGGCACCGGTCGCGCAGGCCCGCGTGCTGCTGCTCGAAACCAATGCCCGTTCGCTCCTGGCGCTGGTGCCGGACACGTCCCGGCTGAAGATCGCCAAGGACATGGAACGGGTCGCCCGTTCGATGCGCGACCGGTTCGTGACCATCGTGCGCGATCCGGCCTTCGACGAGGCCTACAGGAACCGGCTCCAGGAGATCATCGTCGATGCCTATCGCACGGTTCGTGCCGATCCCGGCCTCGACCTGGCAACCGACCGGGCGATCGAGATCTACCGCCGCGAATACGCGCCCGAACTCAGCAACACCCTGCTTCTGGCGGCCATCCCCCGGTTGCGAGCGGCGGCGCTGGAGATGATGATCCCGTCCTGGCAGGGCATGTTGGATCTGCTGTCCGAAGGTAAGGTCGACTACTCGCCGCTCGGCGATGCCGCCGCCGACCTGCTGCGTAACGACGCCTTCTTCGATTCCCTGGTGTTGCATGCCCTCGACCTCGGGCGAGACCGCCGGTTCTGGCGGGTCGGCGTGCTGCTGGCCGACGCCTTCATCGATGCGGTTTCCGACGATCCGCGCACCGAAGCCCTGCTCGACGACATCTCCCGCGATCCCGCCTTCCACGCCGAGCTTCAGGTATTGGAGCGCGAGGCGGCGGCGGCGACCACGACGATCTTCTCCACCGTGGTCGGCCGTGGCCCGGATATGCAGCCCGATGCGCTCGCCGTGCGCATCATCCGCTATATCCTGCTGCGACGGCCCCGGGTGGTCGCCGTCGTGCTGCAGGAAGGCGAGGCCCCACCGTCCGGCATGCTGGACCGTTTCATCCCCCTGACGAAAGCCGGTTCGTGACCGACGCCGCCGACGCACTGCACCGCGCCCCGATCCTGTCGGGCGCCGGTCTCTCGATCGCGCCCCCGGCCGGCCGGGTGCTGCTCCAAGATGTCGACCTGACCCTCAATGCCGGTGAGATCGTTCTCCTGGCGGGCCCGAGCGGAACCGGCAAGTCGACGCTGATCAACATGCTGTCGGGCGCCATCGACCCGCGCGAGGAGGGTTGGCAGGCGTCGGGGCGGATCAGCTACGGCGACCGGGTTTACGATCTGGCAAGCGACCGGGTGGCGATCGGCGGGGTGGTGTTCCAGAACTTCGCCCTGTTCGACGATTTGACGATCGCCGACAATCTGGCCATCGCGCGCGACCATAGCGATGCGATCGGCGCCAACCTCAAGGCCGCCATCGACCGCCTGATCGAGGATGTCGACCGCCGCCAGCCGGTCGGTTCGGCCAGCGGCGGACAGCGTCAGCGCGTCGCCATCGCCCGCACCCTTCTCGGCAATCACCCGGTCCTGTTCCTGGACGAGCCGAATTCCGGCCTCGACGTGTCGTCGTCGCGTCAGCTGGCTCAACTGCTGCGCGACCTGGTCGACGAGATCGGCATTCCGGTGGTCATCATCGCCCACCATTTCCGCCATCTGATCGATGTCGCCGATCGGGTGGTGGTCCTGGATTCCAATGCCCACGATCTGGTCGAACTGCCGGTCGACAGCAACGCCATCGAGGCCGCCCTCAATGCCGTCGAGGCCGGCGACGTGCCGACCGCCTATCAGGCGCCGTCGCGTCCCGTCCCGGACGGACCGGTGGCGCTGGCCGAAGGGGGTCCGCTGCCCGACGCCACCGCGCGATGGCGGTGGAACTGGGGGATGCGCTACTTCTTCCGCTACGTCTGGGAGCTGTGCTTCTCGCCCTCGGCCCTGCTGTTCGTCGGTCTCGGCTGCACCATCGTCGGCTTCGTGACGACCTGGTTCATCTTCATGTACCTGCCGTTCCGAGACTATCTGCTGCCGGTGATCCATTCCGATGCGCTGGCCGGTCTCGCCTTCAGCGAGCTTCGGGTACTGGCGCCGCTGATGGCGGCCGTGCTGATCAGCGTGCGCAACTCGTCTCTGATCACCGCGAATATCGGCCACAAGGTCTATGCCGATCAGATCAAGTCGATGCGGAACCTGAACGTGCCGCATCGGCTCTACATCAACACCATGATCATGACCGCATCGGGTGTGGCGGCGGTGTTCCTGGCGGCCGCCGCGGTCTGCCTGACGGCCTGGGTGGCGATGATGACCTGGGCGCAGATCTTTCCCGACGGCTCGACCTATATGTGGCGCGACCAGTTCTTCCAGCGCCTGTGGCCGCCGGGCGTATCGTTCCTGGTCGGCTGGGATTGGATCCTGGCCAAGACCATCCCATCGATCGTCGGCGCCTCGGCGATCGCGCTGTACTTCGGATATCGGCCGAAGCACGACGTGCTGGACATCAACAAGGCGATCGCCCAATCGCTCATCTGGGGTCTTTCCTTCGTGCTCAGTTGGCAGTCGATCCTGACCCTGATCGAGTTCAAGCGCGTGTCGGCCCGCCTGGAAGCGACGTTCTGAAGGAGCTTGGCCGATGACGCTGGCGATGCGTGGCTGGATTTTCGCGCCCGTCCGCGCCCTAATGCGCCACGGCGAGGCACGGGAGCCGGAGTGATGCAGCAGTTTCTCGACTACATGGGCAGCTTCCGCGGCGGCCGGCGCTTCATCGCGCTGGACGAGGAGCGGGCGTTGCTGCAGACGGCGACGTCGCGCTTCGGCCTGGCGCTGGACGACGCGCGGTCCGCCCTGCTGGTCGGGGCGCGCCAGTCCGACCTCATCCTGGAAAGCGATGTTGCCGACGAGGTCACCGCCTTCCTCGCCACCCGGCTGCGCAAGGGCGACCGGATCGCCCGCACCGATTTCCGCGCGGCGACGGATTTCTTCACCGCACGGACCGGCAATATCGTCTCGCCGGGCGAAGCGGAGCAGCGGGTCCGCCAACTGGTGACCCGGGCGGGTTGGAGCCCGGCGGCATCGGGCTGGCTCTGGCGCAGTTCCAAGTGGTTCGACCGGATCCCCAACCCGGCCCCGCGACCCGGTGCACAGCGCCCCGCGGCATTCGACGCCGCCGACGGTGCTGCGATGCCGGCCCCCGTCGCCGGCGCGATGCAGGCGACGGTCGGCAACCCGATCGCCACCCTGCGGGCCTGGGAGACCGCGCTCCGGTCGCGCAATGTCGAGCAGATCATCGCGCTCTACACGCCCGACGCCCTGCTGCTGGCCACCGCCGAGGACACCCCACTGATCGGCCCGGCGCAGATCCGCACCTATTTCGCCCGGCTCGCCTCCTATGAAGGGCTGAGCGTCAGCTTCCAGCAGGAACTGCAGCGCCTGACCGCGGAGCGGGCGACCCTGGTGAGCGGGCTGTACACCTTCACCTGGCTGGATCCCCAGACCGGCGTGCCGGTGGTGACCCCCGCCCGCTATACCTTCGCCATCCGCAACACCGGCGGGCAAGGGCGCATCAGCATGCACCACTCCTCGCACATCCCCGGCAACTACCCCGGCTCCAGCGAGATCTGACCCGGCTCCAGGATCCGTCCCTGTAAACGAGTGTCGTTGAATTGATTCAACCTCCTGAAAGGGAGGCTGGCAGGCGCCGTCACGAGTCGAGCGATAAGGAATGGTCGATCATCGAGCCGTCGCTGCCGCGCAAGAGCCGGG
>JARGOG010000012.1:0-25914 GCA_029212785.1 Thalassobaculaceae bacterium | reverse complement strand
AGAGGCGGTCCGGATCAGATGTTGCGGCCTTCCTCGACGATCTTCACGCCGCCGATGCGGGAATGGAAGTGGGCGTAGCAGAGGCCGATCGCCATGATCACCACCAGGGTGAACTGCATGGCGTTCACCAGGTCGGTGCGGCTGTCGATGGTCACCCACTCCTTGTCGATGGCGAACCAGGCCCCCGCCGAGGTGGTGATGGTCACCAGGAGCAATCCGGTGCGCTGCAACGCCACCGCGCCGGTCTCGGTGATGTTGTAGTAGGCGAAGCCGAGCGCGCCGAAGCAGCAGATCTTCAGGATGATGTCCTGGTCCGGATAATCGACGACCCAGTGATAATAGGAATAGCCGCTGGTGTTGTAGCTGGCGAACACGATGAACGCCGGATACAGCAACCGCGCCAGAATACCGCCCGGTCCGAGGATGAAGTGTCCGTCCATATGACCCGTCCCGCGTGATCCGTCCCGTAGCCGGTCCTGCGATCAAATCCGCTTCCTGTGTCCGCCATCCTACGAACGCACCCCGGCGCAGGCAAGCGGCCTCGGCAAGCGGCATCAACAGGCGGTCGTCACCGTCTCGACACGGCAGAACGCGGTATCCATGCGATTGCGGGCATCGACGATCGTGCGGTCGCGCTGTTCGCGGATGGCACTTCTGAGATCCGCCTCGAAGGCCGGCCGGTTCCAGGCACTGTCAACCCAATTGAGCAGATAGTCCGTGCCCCACAACCCCGCGGCGATGGCGCCGGAGAACATCGACGCGCCGAGAATGCCGCCGGCATCGACCATGGTCACCGCCGCGGCGCCGCCGATCATGGGCAGGACGACCGGCACAATCACGATCCGGGTGGCGGCGCTCAGCAGCCGGATCGACAGCGGCCGCATCGACCGGCTGAGCACCAGATCCGCGTGCGCCGGGTCGGACATCTGGTCCAGAACCGCGCTCCGCGTTCCCCGCACCAGCCGCTCGGGAGCCGCCGGATACCATTCGACTAGCAATGGCTGGCTGTAGGCGGACGAAGCGCCGTGCGCCGCGCGTGCCGTGGCGAGCCGTCGGTCCAGCCGCCCGAGCATGTCGACCGCGTCCTGCCAGGCTTCGAACAGCTCGTGCTCGGCGGCTTCCGGCTTGATCACCTGCGCCTCGAAGGCGTCGCTGACATAGGTTTCCAGATCGCGGACGATCTCATCGGTATTCAGTTGCTCGCCGCGCCAGAGTTGGCCACCGGCGGTCTGGGCGCCGACGCCGGCAAGCCGCGCGCTGACCATAATGCTGGAAACCCAGCCATAGACCCATTCGCTGTAGTCGGGCACCCGAGCTTCGATCCGGTCGTAGGGCCGCGCCAACCGGCTTGCCACCAGCCCTTCCGCCGCGTGGCGAAGCGTCACAGCGTCCCGCTCGACCCACCGCTCCGCCCGCGCGTCGGAGACCAGCGCGGCACGAGCGCTTCCGGCGACGACCGTCCCCAGCGTCAGCATGAGAACAGCAACGACCAGCATCGGACGCACACCCGAAAATCTCAACCAATAGAATAAATAAAATGCTATTATACGAGACATGAGAGTGATACTCGAGCGTGTTGTCCGGATAGAATGTCGGTGTAGCGTCGGTGTCGGCGAGCACAAACGGCGTGACGGTGCAGGCACCTTCGGGCATTATGTACATTGCTACAGCCTGACGTCACGCACCGACCAACCATGAACGGGAGTGTTTGAAATGAAAGCGTTGGCTTTCCTAGTGATTTTCGCCGGAATCCTGATGGGATCGATGTCGGCGGCGTCGGCGCAGCAGACCTCCTCCGAGACCACCGCAGCCGTGCCATCGGCCGAAGCGGTGGGCGGTGCGATGCTCACGCCCGAGCAGATCGAGAACCTGAATGCCATGGTCGCACAGATGCAGACGAGCATGAACGACATGGTGCAGGCAGCTCGGGACGCCGCTCTCCAGATCGGCGCCGACACCAAGACGGTGGTGTTGACGACGAATGATCTCGCGGCGATCGCGATCGGGTCGGTCGGCGGCGCGCTGGTGGTTGACCTGTTGGGTGGCGGCGGCATGGCGACACTCGCCGGCGCGGTTCTCGGCGGGGTCGGAACGCACTGGCTGATCACCCGGGAAGGGCCGCTCTTCCCGATGGCGATGTAGAGACAGGTATCCGACGGCGGTCCGAACGGACGCCGCCGCGTAGACGGGGGCAGGATCTTTAGAGTTTTAGGCGATTCCTCTGAATCGGCGTGCGAATCGGTTTGTGATTGCGCCGGAAGCCATTAACGTTGATAAAATGGCCCCGATTTCAAGGAATTGCAGAGCAGGCAGCGTAATTCGATGGTGTCAGATCCAGAGGCAAGGCGGCGGTTCGCCGATATGGTCCGCATCGAAGGGATGAACGGCGGGTTCATCCGTGCGCAGGACGAGCGACGTTTGCTGCAAGACGGCATGACGCGCTTCAACCTGTCTCTCGACGAGGCCAGCGGCGCCATGCTGGCGACCGTCAATGACCAGAAACTCGTCCTGCAGCGCGTCGCGGACGAAGGCACGCGGGAGTTCCTGAACATTCAGGCAAGCCGCGGCCGGCAACGCCGCCTGTCCCGCCAGGACTTCCGCCAGGCGGTTGAAATGTACCGGGCCAAAACCCGCCAGCGGATTACGGAAGACGAAGCGAAGCGGCGGGTGAAGGCGCTGATGCTTGAGGAAGGCATCACGGCGAAGCGGCATGGCTGGATCATCCGCTCGCGGCGCTGGTTCAACTCCATCCCCGAACAGATGGCGTAGAAATACGCTGAGAATACGCATTGGGCCCGACTGAAACCGAGGATACAGGAATGGCGAACCGACCCCGGCTGCCCAACGTAGATCCCGAAGATCTCGCGAAGCTGGCCGACCAGTATCCGGGCAGCCGCACGTCCGGCGAGTCCGATGGCTCGGCGTCCGGGACCACCACGTCCGGCGCCACCGGATCGGGGGCCTCGCTCTCGGCCGGCGCATCGTCACGGTCTGGCGCCAGCGCTCGGTCCTCCGCGCCGTCATCGTCGCCCCCGCCGAAGAAGCGCGGCAGTTGGTCGGCCGCGTTCCTCACTTTCCTGTTCGCGCTGGTCGCCCTCGTCGCGGCCGTCGCCTCCATCGGTGCGCCGAGCTATCGGGGGGAGATCCACGCGCTACTGAACAAATACGCCAAACCTCCCCTCAGGGGCGACACCATCGACATCCTCTCCGGCTACGACACCCGTCGGCTTGAGGTGACATACGACGGGCTGGACCAGCGCATCGCGCAGTTGAACGACGCATTGGAGCGGGTGGCGGCCACAGAAGGCGTTTCCGGTGACGATGCGCGGGCGCTGATGTTCCGCGACGATCTGGCCGAGAAGCTCGACGCGTTGACCGCCACGGTCGCGGCCATATCCGACACGTCCGAAGCGCAGGCCGGAAAGATCGCCGTGCTGGGTGCGGATCTGAACGGATCGGTCGAAGCGATCCGCTCCGAGATGCAGGCGGCGCTTGCCGACATCGCGGACTCGCTCTCCGCCATACGGGAAGACGTCGCGGCAACCCGCACCGAACTCACCACCGTTGCCACCCGTATGGGCGACGCCGAGGCCGGAGCCGCGGAACAGGGCACTCTGAACACGGCAATGGCCGAGCGCTTCGACGCGGTCGAGGCCCGCCTCGGAACCCTGACCGGCGATTTCAACGGACTGCTCGATCTCAGCGACCAGGTCGCCCAGACCGTGACGACCTTCAAGACAGAAAACATGCCGATCCTCGCCGTGATACAGCTCCGTGACGCGGTCAACCGCTCCGAGCCCTTTGGCCCGGAACTGGCCTTCGCCAAACGCGTGCTGAACGGGGCGCCCGGCATCGCCAATGCGCTGGATAAGCTGTCGAGCAGTTCGGCGGACGGCATTGCCTCAGTCGCCGAAATGCGACGCGACCTCCGACTGATCGCCAACAATCTCGGGTCTTTCGTGACCAAGATCGAGTCATGGTCCGACCGGGTCGGCGGCTGGTACAACATGCTGGTCGGTGCCGCCACGGTGCCGGAAGCACGTCGGGGCGGCGGACTCGTGGCGGCCGTGGCCACCATGGACGAAGCCCTCGACCGCGAGGATCTGGAACTGGTGATCCGCGAAGGAGCGGCGCTGCAGAGCGAGATCCGGTCGCCGGCGCTCGCCGACTGGCTGAACGCGGTGGTCGAACGGATCGAGGTGACCGATGCCGTGCGTAAGCTGGAAGGCGTCGTCTACGCCCGGGCAACGGGGGCGAGCAAGGCCCAGTAGGGCCGGCGTCGGATCCATCCGTGGAACCAGGTGAACTGCTCACGACCCTTGGTGCCCGTCTCGTCGGCGGCGTTGTCCTGGTGGCGCTGCCGCTGATCGGCTACGTCGTGGCCAATACGATCTGGCACGTCCATAACCTGATGTTCTTCCACCGAGTCACCTTGCTGTCCAAGTTGGCCATGGTGACGGGCCTGCTGCTCGGCATCGGCGTGATCGCCGCCGCCGATTTCCGCCCCTCCCTCGACATCAACGACATCGTCGCGAATGGTGGGATGTGGGACGTTTCCTGGCGTCGGTTCCTGACCGACATCGCCGATCCGGGACTCTACGGGTACGAACCGCTCTGGCAGAAGCTGACCGCGGCGAACCTGCCGGGCCTATGGGTGATCTACGGCGTCGGGGTCAGCGCCGCCGTCATCGCCTGCGCGACCGCCACGATCGCCATGCTGCGCGGTGAGGAGTTCCTGATCGGCATCGTCGCCATGTTGTACGAGGTCCTCGTCATGCAGGCGCTTGCCATGTATCTGATCATGTTGTTCGCCTATACATTGTGCACGTTCAACTTCTGGACGGCACTATTGGCGCTGCTGGTACTGCAGTATTACCGCTATGTGAACCGGTCGGCCAGCCACTGAGATTCTGTTTGATTCAGGTCTGGACCGGCGCGCCGACCGATACATTTCATATGCAATGTAGTATGATTTTGAAGAAGGTTGGCTCACGCAATACGGGGACACGGTCGTGACAGACGAGGATACCGGTAGCACCGCCAAGACGACGAGACGCGGGACCACGTCGACGGGGTCGCGATCGCCCTCGAAGCCGCGGGCCAAGGCGACCGCAGCGAAGTCCGGAACCGCGAAACGGACGAGCACCAAGGCGGCCGCGGCAGCGGCCCAGCCAAGCACGAAAGCGACGGTCGCCCCGATGGCCGACACTCCGAAGACCGACACCCCTGTGTCGGCTCCCGTTGCGGCTGCGCCTGCCGCGGCGGCATCGCCCGCCCCCAGTGTCAGCACGGCAACCTCCGGGCCCAGTGGCACAGGAGGCGGCACGGGCAGCGGGTCCGGCGGATCTGGATCGGGCGGCGGCTACACCCGCGTCCCCGCCCCCGCGTCCGGCGGATCGAGTGGCGCCGGCCTGTTCGGCTTGCCGACCATTCTCAGCATCGCGGCGATCGTCATCGCCATCCTGATCCCGGTGCTCAACAACAAGGCCGCCGACTCAGAAGCGCCGGCAGTCGACGTCGCCGCACTTCAGGTTCAGCAGACCAACCTGATCGCCGCCGTCGCCGATCTGAAGGCCAGCCTCGATGCCATGGCGGTCGAGCAGGATACGCTGAACGCATCGATCGAGGCGGTGAAGGTTCCGGCGCTCATGATCGCCGCCAACGACCTGAACGAGGCGATCGTTGCCGGGGACCCGTTCCTTGAGCCGCTGAACCTGTTCCGCGCGATCTCCGGCGACAACGAGGCGGTGGCCTCGGTCTATGCTCTCGACTCCTTGGCCGCGACCGGTGTCCCGACCGTTCGCGAGCTGCAGGCGAGTTTCGGCGACGTCTCGCATTCCGTGATCGCGGCCTACCAGACGGTCGACTCCCAGGGCGATCTGGCCAAGCGCGTGTCCGAGACCATGGCCAACCTGACCGCGGCGACGACGCGCTTGCGCTGGCGTTTGGACGGGACGGCGGCACCGGAAGGCACATCGCCGCTCGCCATCATGGCGCGGGCGGAGATCGCCGCCGAGGCGAAGGATTTCGACGCGGTAGTCCTGGAACTGGAAACCCTGCCGGAAGATCTCAAGGCGTTGACCGCCGCGTGGATCGAACAGGTCGAGGTCCAAAAGCAGGCGAAGCTGGCATCCGAGGATCTGGAGCTGTTCATGATCGAGACGCTCGCCAGCACCAAAAAGTAATGGTCGGGCCGTCCGATCGCGGCGGCAGCGCAGAAATGATGAAAGGACCGGCCCGCCCGGTCCTTTTTTCTTATCCGCCGAACAGGACCGGTTCGATCTCGCGGGCGAGATTACGGATTTCGAGCGTCGCCCGGTTCTTGGGCGCGAGGCTCAGGGGAGACGCGCCGTGATAGGAGGCCTCCTGGAAAATCACCCGATCGCCGATCCGCGAACTCAACGGATTCAGCCCCAATTGCTCGAGGTTACGCTCGGTATGACGCACGACCGTGGTCATGCGCTTGACCCGGTTGAGCACCGCGTGAAACGGAATGTCCCGCCGCGTCAGCTTGCTGGCACTGCTGATCACTTGCTTCATCTTCGCCGCCTCGAACAGGCTGGCCTCGTCCGGCATCACCGGGATCAGCACCATGTCGGCCACGCCGACGGCGTAGACCATGGCCTGGTTGCCGAAACCCGCGGTGTCGACGACCACGACATCGGCCTCCTCGGCCAACGCGTAGACGGACTCGATAATCTCATGCTCGTTGGCATTGGCTTCGACCGAGATCCCCTTGAAGCCGGACGCGCTCTTGCGGGCCCAGCGGGCCATCGCCTCATTCGGATCGGTGTCGAGAATGGCGACCGCCTTGCCCTGGTCGCGCCAATAAGACGCGAGCGCCGCCCCGATGGTCGTCTTTCCGGTTCCACCCTTGCTGGTGGCGACGACAAGGATACTGGCCATGGCCGACAACATCTCATGTAGTTGAGTTGTAATCATGACCGACGCCCGACGCGAACGATACCTCGATGTTGCCCGACGTCGGGTTTTCCGCTTAAGTTGGCCCGCATCTTGGCAAATAGGCCCAGAAATGAGCAGTCGCACTACTCTTTCCAGCCGCGGATTTCTGCGGTCCGGCGCATCGGTCGCCGTGCTGGTGACAGCCCTCGTTGTGGCGCAACCATCGGCGGCGAAAGCCGGCGTGGTCGGCGACGCGCTGGAGGCGGTGGCCGGCTGGGTCTCGGGAATCGAAGAGGCTGTCTCAAATTGGTTCGACAGCACGCTGGGCGCGATCAAGGTCACGGACCGCGGGAAGAGTGCCGCCCGCGCCGTGGCCGATATGGCCTTCGAGAATCCGGCCGCTCTCGCCGGGATCGCGGATCGTGCCGGGTTCACGCTGACGGCAATCAGCTTCGCCAATGACGGCAAGCAGATCGACGGGATCACCTTCTCCTACGACCGGATGATCGAGAAGGAAGGCCGGCTGACCCTCTGGCGCGATGTCCTGGAAGTCGAGGACACGCCCTTCCGTCCGGAGATGGAACTGGTGCGCCTGCTGCTGAACGCCTCGGACATGCAGGAGAATAGAGCACCCGAAGGGCTCACCCTGGCGACGGTGACGATCGCCATCGCCGAGGACGACCTGACCGCATCCTGGCGGTTCGAGCCGATCTCCACGGACTGAACGGAGTTGTCGGCGCGGACGGTCGGGTCGCCCGCCCGTTCCGCTATCTCATGACGTTCAGGAACGCGGTCGGGCTGATCGAGGCATCCCCGATATACGGATAGCTGAGTTGCAACACCATCAGCAGGTGCAACATCAGGAATGAGGTCAGCAACGCCGACATCACCGTCTGCGAGACTATATTCACGGTCCCGAAGAACCACGGGAAGATGATCGCCATCAGCGTCCCGCTGATCAGCACCGACCAGACCAGAGCGATCAGCGAGCGGGAAACCGTGGTCAGCCGCAAGGCACGATACTCGTTGATCTGGCGCACCCACTCGATGGTGTTCTGCTGCAGCGACTTCTGCGCCTCGCTCTTCGGTTCGACCCGCATGAACGTCTCGTTCATGTCGGCGAGACGGGTGGACACATCGGGATCGGCGATGCCGTAGCTCATCACCCGCCATTCCCGCTCCACCACCGCGCGGGCATATTGCTGTACGGCCCGGCGCATCGCCGCCCGGTCGGCATCCTGCCCCGGACGATCGTAGGTGTCGGCCGCCAGGGAGAGCGAGGTCAGCGTCGCCACCTCGCGCTGGGTATTGGTCTGTGCGGTTGTAAAATGGTCGAAGGCGCCGATCATCGCGAGGCCCAGCGTCACCGCATAGACTTCGCCGAGGAACCCGAACTTGGCGCCGCCGATGAAGTTGTTCGGCTCCAGCTCGAACGGCGTGAACACGGAATTGACCAGCCAGGACCCGAGGATCGACAGCAGAACGCCCAGCGCCATCACGAAGGGGATCGCCGTGCTCAACGGAACTCCGGCGAGTTGTAGGCCGATATCGTATGTCATCGCCGCCGCTTTCCCCCTGGCCGTCCCCTGCTACGGCCGACCTTGACCAATGGGCACCGTCACGCGCATTGCGGACGGCGCCCGGTCAATCGATCAATGGTGCTCGTGTCCGAGTTCGCCCTTGCCGGCGTGGATCTTGCCGTCCTTGGTCTTGATCCGAATGACCGCATCTACCTCTTCCGGCAGATGGTCGTCGAGCTTGCCGACCAGCACGCCCCCTTCGATCACCAAGGTGACCTTCAACGGCTTGCCGTCGATCAGCAGGACCACATCGCCGCCGGCGGCCTCGCCGGTCAGGTCGTTGCCCTCATGCTCGAACAGGCGCACTTCCAGCTTGTCTTCCAGGGCCAGAATCTCGGCATCGTAGGGGCCGACGGCGAAGACCTGTCCACCGTTCGGACCTTCTTCGTGGTCGCCGTGGGAATGTTGGGCCATGGCCGGAGCCGACACAGCGACAGCACCGGCGAGGAGGGCCGCCGCAACAAGGTCACGCACAAAACGCATCGTCCTGGTCCTTTCAATCCGTACTACAGAGTTGGGTCTGATCGTGTCGGGGGTCAGTACGCTTCCTTGAGCGCACCGCCCTCTGTCCGCTGGGACTGCAGGTATTCGAGCGACTTCTCGCCGAACAGCTTGAACAGTACCGGTGTGAGCAGGGTGTCCAGCAGCAGGGCGCTGATCAGCCCGCTGAAGATCACCACGGCGATCGGGTGCAGGATTTCGCGCCCCGGGGTCTCGGCGCCGAACAGCAATGGGATCAGGCCGAGGCCAGCGGCCAGGCTGGTCATCAGCACCGGCGCCAGCCGCTCCTCGCTGCCGCGCACGATCAGATCGTCGCCGAAACGCTCGCCTTCCGACAGCACCAGATTGATATAGTGGCTGATCTTCAAGATGCTGTTGCGCGCCGTGATGCCCGCCAGCGTGACGAAGCCGAACATGGCGGCGATCGACAGCGGCAGATTGAACACCCAGAGCCCGAGGACGCCGCCGATCGCCGCCATCGGGATGATGGTCATGATGATCAGACACAGCGTGGCCCGCTTGTAGCGGCTATAGAGCACGACGAAGATCATCGCCAGGGAGGCGATCGACAGCAGCAGGATCGATTTGGAGGCGTGCTCCTCGGCCCGGAAGGTACCGTCCAGGTTCGCGAAATAGCCCGTCGGCATTTCCGCCGCCAGGACCTGTTCGTTGATCGCCTCGACCACATGACTCATATCCGAGGCAGAGGCGTTGGCCCGCACGACGATGCGCCGACGCATGTTCTCGCGTTCGATATTGTCCGGACCGTCGGTCTCGATGATGTCGGCGAAGGTCGACAGCGGCACGTGGCCGCGCGGGGTGTCGATCAGCAATGACGACAGCCCTTCGCTGTTGCGGTCGCTGTCCCTCATGCGGATGACCAGATCGAACCGCCGCTCGCCCTCGAAGACTTCCGACGGGGTGAAGCCGAGCGCCATATGCTCCAGCGTCTCCAGCACCTGCGACGGAGCGATGCCGTAGGCCGCCGCCCGCTCGTGATCGATCGCCACCGAGATCTCCGGCAGCCGCGACAGGGTCGATACCGCCACGTCGCCGATACCGGGGATGGTCCGCATGTCCTTGGCGAAGCCTTCGGCCAGATTCCGCAGCACATCCAGGTCGTCGCCGAAGACCTTCAGCGCGATCTTGGCCCTGACACCCGAGATCATATTGTCGATGCGATGCGAGATCGGCTGATCCATGAACACGCGCACCGGGAACGGGGCAAGCTTGCGCCGAATGTCCTCGGCGACCGCTTCTCCGGATCGGCTATCGACGGCGAGGCGGACATTGAACTCGCTGACATTGACGTTCTCGGCATGCTCGTCCAGCTCTCCGCGCCCAGTGCGCCGGCCCACCGCGAGCACGTCGGGGACCTGCAACAGCAGGTGCTCGATCACGCCGCCGATCCGGTTCGAGGCCTCGAGCGATGTGCCGGACGGTGCCTGCACCAGCACGACGAGCGAGCCCTCGTTGGCGGTCGGCATGAAGATCCGCGGCAGGGCCAGGGCGGAGACCCCGACCAGGATCGCCAGCGCCAGGACGCCGGCCACCATGGCCCAGCACCGGGCCAGCGCCCAGCGCACGATCACCCGATTCCAGCGTTTGAGCCAGGCCAGAACCGCGCCGTCCCCCGCATGCATCAGCTTGCTTTCCGGCAGCAGGAAGTAGCAGAGCACCGGCGTGAGCGTGGTCGCCGTCAACAGGCTGGCCAGAATGGCGATGATGTACGCGGTGGCGAACGGCGCGAACATCCGGCCCTCGATCCCCGAGAGCGCGTAGAGCGGCACCAGCACCACGATGATGATCATGGTTGCGATCAGAATGCCCGACCGCACCTCGATCGAGGCCTCCGCAATGACCTGGAGCGCCGGTCGCGGATTGGGCAGCGCCGCATTCTGGCGCAATCGCCGGAAAACATTCTCCACACCGACCACGGCGTCGTCGACCAACTCGCCGATGGCGATGGCGAGGCCGCCCAGGGTCATTGTGTTGATCGAGAGCCCCAGCATGTGCAGCACCAGGATCGCCGACAGCGCCGAGATCGGGATCGCCGTCAGTGAGATGATCGTGGTGCGGGCGTTCACCAGGAACACCGCGAGGACGATGGTTACCACCAACGAGGCCTCGATCAGGACCCGCTTGACGTTGTGAATCGAGATCGCGATGAAATCGGCCTGATTATAGAGCGGCGAATGGACCTCGACATCCTCCGGGAAGGTCGTCGCCAGCCCGTCGACCGCCACCTTCACCCGATCGACCAGGTCGAGGGTGTCAATGCCCGGTTGCTTCATCACGGAAATGATAACCGCGGACGTCCCGCCAAACCCGGCATCGCCGCGCTTGGGACGGGCGACGAAGCCGACATCCGCGACCTGCTCCAGCGGGATTGAAATTCCGTCACGCTCGGCGACACGGACCCGGCGCAGATCCTCCAGCCGGGTTCCGGAGCCGAGGTTGCGGATCACATATTCCCGGTCCGACTGCTCGACGAAGCCGCCGCCGGTATTGGTGCCGAAACGGTGCATCGCCGCCGCCACTTCGTCGATGGTGACGTTCACCGCCATCATTCGAGCGGGATCGGGCGTGACCCGGAACTGCCGCACATCGCCGCCGATCGGGATCACCTGGGCGACCCCCGCTTCGGCCATCAGCCGTGGCCGGACCACCCAGTCGACCATTTCGCGCAGGTCCATGGCCGAGGTCTGGTCGCCGCTGGTGAAGGCCAGCAGCATGATCTCGCCCATGACCGACGACATCGGCGTCATGAACGGGACTACGCCATGCGGCAGCGTGTCGGTGATCTGTTCCAGGCGCTCGACCACGAACTGGCGATCAACCAGCACGTCGGTCTCCCAGCCGAATTCCAGATACACCATGGAGATGCTGCGCCCGGACACGCTGCGCACCCGCGCCAGCCCCGGCAGGCCGGCCATGCCGCTTTCTACCGGATAGGTAACCAGCGCCTCCACCTCCTCGGCCGACAGGCCGGGAACCTCAGAGATGATGGTGACCATCGGCCGGGTCAGGTCAGGATAGACGTCGACCGGCATGCGCGAGAGCGACAGCATGCCGTAGCCGACCATCGCGAGGGCAACGACCAGAACGAAAAGCCGGTTGCGGAGACTTTGGTGGACGAGTTGGGCGAACATGGTGCCGGTTCTCTACCGTGAATGCTGCTGGCTGGAGAGGAGCACGACCGCCGCTGCCCCCATCACACGAGGCCGGTGGTCGAGATGCCCATGGCGAGGCCGACGACGACCGCGCTCATTCCGACCCAGCGGCCCAAGCCCTTGAACCGGATGCCCGCTGATAGACCGGCGAGCGAAATCAACCCGCCCATCAGGATCAACCACATGCCGTCGCCATTCTGTTCGGCCGCCGCAAGTTCGGTCACACCCTCAGTCAGGCTGGCATGGCTGTCGCCGACCGCGGTCTCCCCGCTTTCGAGCGAGGCATCGACCAGCGCATCCGAAAGCCCGACCACCAGCAGGTCCTCACCGGCCTCGGCGATCACGGTCACAACGATGTCCGATCCCCGAAGCGATTCCGGATCGACACCGGCCGGCGGCCAGGGCGATGCCAGATACACGCCCGGCACCACCTCTTCGGCGACCAGCGGCTCGTCAGCCACGGTCAGCAGCTCGACACGGGCGTTCAGAACCGGCGCATTGGTGTCCGCATTGTCGAGGAAGATCGCCAGTGCGCCGGAGACCGGCATGGCGACGAACTCGAACCAGGTACCGGCGGCGAGTGCTCTCGGCCGCAGGTCCTCGAGCGATACGGCGGGCAGCGCCTGCTCGGCGCCGTGGTTGTGCCCGGGGCCGGCCTGGGATCCAGCGACAGGGATGGCCAGCAACGCCGCGGCCAGGACCGCCCGGCGCACCCACAGGGACGCCGCGCCGTGCCGGGAGATGTTCTTCAGCGACCAGTCCATCAACGTACCTCCGACAACAGGGTCGCACCGGAGACGACAACACGAACGCCTTCCGTCACCCCTGCCTCGATGATGGCGACATGGGAGCCCGCGGGCGTCCACTTCACCTTGCGCGGCTCATACTGCTCAGGGCCTTTGGCGACCCAGACAGTCATCTCGCCGTTACTGCGGCGAACCAGCGCGCTGCGCGGCGCCATCACGCCTTCGATCTGCGCGAGCTCGCGGACATTCACCACGACCTGTTGGCCGATCCGCACTCCGTCGGGGATGCCGTCGACCCGGAACTGCACCGGCGAGGACTGCGCGCCGTCAGTCGAGAGCCCGAGGCCCTTGAGCGTCAGATGCATGGTCTGCCCGTCCTGAGTCTCCGCGGTCGACCCGGTCGTAGCGAAATTGGTCTGGGAGCCGAACGAGTCCGCCTCGATCCAGAGGTCGCTGGTATCGGCGATCTCCCACAGCAACTGACGCTCCTCGACCACCTGACCGACCCGCACTTCTGACCGGGCGACCACACCTGAGGCCGAGGCGGTCAGCGGCTGGCGGGCACTGAGCCCGTCGATCAGCGCGTCGCGCTGCGCCCGCAGCTTGCTGAGCTCGATTCGCATCGACAGGATCCGGCCGTCCCGGAAGGGCAGCAAAGGAAGCTCCCGCGTGCGGGCGATCGCCAGTTCCTGTTCGGCAATCTTGCCGCGCACCAAGGCGATCTCGCCCTGCAGTTCCGCCCGCTCCTTGCTCGACAGGATCGGCAAGAGATAGCCGAGGAGCTGGCCTTTCTCGACCCGCTGGCCGATCACCGGGAAGCCGAACTCTCCGCCTTCGATCCGGCCGTCCTGTTCGGCCTGAACGAGGCCGCTGCTGGTCGGATTGGCGATCACGTGACCGACCAGGCGCCGGGTGGTCGACACCGTTCCCTTGCAGGTGAACGCCGTGCGAACCTCGAGCAGCCGCTGGGTCACTTTCGGTAGGAAGATCGTGCCGTCCGGCAGGCGCTGCGCGCTCTCATCCATCAGGCCGAGTTTGCTGAGAACCGCGACATCCTCGCCGCTCAGCGTCACCGGCTTGCGGTCCCGGCGGAAATCCCATGAGCAGGTGTCGTCCGCGACCGTTCCCTGGTCGGCGGCCAGCGCCGGTGTCTCGGGTCCGGCCTCTTTTCCGTCCGACGCGCTCAGCGATGCCGGCGTGATCGCGGCATTGGGCCGGGACTGTCGGGCGGCAAGCGCCCGGTCACCGCCGACGGTATGGCGCGGTCCCGCGACGACCGGCAGCGGCGCGGTCGGCGATACCGGCATCGTGGGCGCCGAAACGGCGGTGGTCTCGGCCGTCTTTGCGGCGCTGGTTCCCCACCACACGCCGGCCACCCCCTGCTCGCCCAGGCGCTGGCGATCCTGAACGCCGTCCGAGGAGAGCAGTCCCAGAATCTGCATTGTGCTTACGCCGATGATTCGGCCGGATTCGATAAGTTCGCCGCCCAGGTAATAGACGCCTTCCGCGACCTGCCAACCGGTGTCAGCGACGGCAACCGCCCCATCGCTGATGTTCCGGGAGCTCTCGCTGATCACCGAGGAGACGAGTCCCGGATCCGGTTGAACCCGATCGCCGACCGGGGCCGCCACGACCGGCGCCACCACGGCAGCCGTATCCGCATCCACGGGCGAGCCGGCCAATCCCATTACTGAGATCAAGCCACCGGCGGCAAATACACCAAATGCTGCAGCGCGAAAAATCATGCGAACGCCACCTCTCGACAATCTGTTCCAGGCGCGACCGGCCAACGATGCCATTCGAACTCACACGAAGAGGCTCATGCAAGCATCGTTCCATTACTTCCGCATCGGTACATCATGCGCCCCATGAATACTACCCCCGCGTGCAGTGCAGGCAAAAGGTAAATCCCTGGAACCCAGGCTGCGGCCGATGCTCCCGAACCCTCAGGTCCAGAGGAGCTGTACAATGACCGAACTTAAGGCCTCATGAAACAAAGATCTTTTAACATTTTTGCGATGGACGTCCATCGCGGCGTCCCGGGGGCCGATGCGTCTTCTATTGGATCGTCATACTCGAAAGGCTAGCCTGCGTCGGCTCGGCAGAGATGAAGAGGCAACAGTCGGAAAATGCCGGCACACGCCCCCTTGAACCCGGATACCTTCGACGCCCTGGAACGGGAGATGGAGCGCGCCCTCGTCGACCCGTTCGCGAGTAGCGTCGCCATGCGCACTGCAACAGGCTGCGTCATCCGATTTGCGTCAGCCTATCGCTCCGCCGTGGCCAGCGGCGGCGTCTTGCGTCAATCGGCGGAACGGGGCAACGCGCATCTCCGTCACCGGCTCGTGCGGACGCTGCTCCCGACCCTCGAAGAGGTGTTCACCGCCCTGGCCGAAACGAACTGGCATTGGGACGACGAAAGACCCTCGATCGAGGGCACCGCGCCACCCGACGCCGCCGGCCTGCTCAAGGCCGTCGCGGAGTGGGAGCGGGCGAACACCACGAACACCGACGCCAACGCCCTGGTCGACCGGCTCTGCGCCCGGATGACCGACGACGCGAAACGCTGCGTCGACCGCTTCAAGGCGGACCAGTCACCGGAGGACGCCCCGGACTATCGGGCCGTCACGACCAGCATTGTGACGTTCGAGGCCCTGATCAATCTGGCTGTCCGTCTCGGCCGGCCGACATCGGCCGAAGAGATCGTCCGATTGCGGGACCATCATGTGAAAACGGCGCTGCTGGCGGCGCTCGCCGTGATTCAGCGTGCGGACGACCATACCGATATGTTCGTCCATTTCGATGTCGCCGCCATGCTGGTCTCCGTCGAGCATGTCGTTGCCGTGATCTCGACCACCCTTGCGGTGGTGGATCGGGAGCGGGAGCATGCTCACCCGCATGTGGAAACCGTGAGTGAGCATGTGGTCCGCGACTTCGCCAAGGGGTTGATCCGGCTCGCGCCGAGTTACGTGAAGATGCTGCGCAAGGCGATGTCCGTTCAGGGCAAAGCCGTTCCGGAGTTCGGATTCTCCCTTCTCAGGGTTCTGGTTCAGATCACCCGGCTGATCCGGAGCCTCCATCATATGCTGCGGGATCCCGGTCTTGCGGACGCGGCCGACGGCATTGCCGCAGACGTTGCCGATCTCAGAGGAAATCTCTTGGAAACAGCCACCATCGATCCGGAAATGCTTGTCCGAGTGCAGGAAGCCCTCGACGCCATCCTCCCGTCCCCCGCGCCGGGCCGGCGGCCCGACGGCGCCCCCGGGGCGGACCGGCCATGAGGACATTCCGTGCCCGACTGATCCTTCTGGGCGGCGGCCTCGCGGTTTTCTCGGTCCTGCTCACTACGGCGTTTCAGACCTGGCATGCCCGCCAGGACCTGATCCATGCGACCGAAATCCAGGGCGAGGAGATCGGTCGCCTGCTCGGTCACGGTGCGCAGGCGACCCTGCTGGCGGAATCCGGCGGCCCTTCGCTCAGCATTCACGACCTGATCGACGATCTGCTATCCGGCGAGCAGGTCCAGGCGGCCTGGATCCTGGATCAGGACGGCAAGGAGATCGCCGTCGGCCACGGCACCACCCACGCGGCCGAACTGACCGGCGAAGACCGCGCCCGGATCGAAGCGATCGACGGGATGACCGTCTCCTACTTCACCGAGACGGCACTGACGATCGTCACTCCCTCTAGTTCTCTGAATGGCGGCGGCGACTGGACGGTGCTGCTGCGGATCGACCGTTCGGAACTCGACTCCTCCCTGCGGAGCGAGATCCTGATCGGCCTCGCGGTGTTCCTGGTGGTCGCGCTCGCCGCTTTCCTGCTTATGTCGCAGATCGCGGGATGGCTGTCGGCGCCGCTGGCCGACATCACCGCCGCCGCCGCCGCCATGGAGACCAGGACCTACACGCCGGAGATGCTGCGCCGGGTCACTGCCCGCAAGGACGAGCTAGGCCGGTTGGCGGAGACCTTCGCCGGCATGGCGCGCGAGGTCCTCGGTCGCGAGGAGATCCTCGAGGGCCTGGTACGCGAGCGGACCAGTGAACTCAACGAGAAGAACCTCCAATTGGAAGCCGCCAATGCCCGGGTGGCGGAAGAGCTGCGGATCACCCAGCGCATGCAGATCTCGATCCTGCCGACCCAGGCGCTCGAGATGGACGGCGCGCGGGTTTTCGCCAGGATGATCCCGGCCCGGGAGGTGGGTGGCGATTTCTACGACTTCATGAACATCGACGACCATCGGATCGCCGTCGTCATCGGCGACGTTTCGGGCAAGGGTGTGCCGGCCGCGTTCTTCATGGCGGTGGCCCGCACCGTCCTGCGCCGTCTCGCACTCGCCGGCGGCGCCCCCGGAGAGACGCTGGCAAGCGCCAATGACGAGCTGTGCGAGGTCAACCCGCTCGAGCTGTTCGTCACCGCCTTTGTCGGCATCCTCGATCGTCGCGACGGCAGCTTCGTCTACGCCAATGCCGGCCACAATCCGCCCTGCCTTATCTCCCGCGACGGGGAGGTCACGTTCCTGGAACGCACCGGCGGCATGGCCCTCGGGGTGATGCCCGACCTGCCCCAAGGCGAGCGCAGCATCACCATCGCCCCCGGCGAGGCCGTCTTCCTCTACACCGACGGCGTGACCGAGGCGTTCGACGCCAATGGTGTGCAGTTCGAGGAGGAGCGCATGCTGGCCGTCCTGAAGCAGAAGGTCGCGGGCGAGACCCTGGTCGAACGGATGATCAACGCGGTCGAACGCTTCTCCGACGGGGCCGAACGATCCGACGATGTCACCGTCCTCAGCCTGGATCGCACGGCCAGCGAGGCGCCCGACACGACCGTCGGCGCGCCCGTCCCCGATCCGGCGGCCGCTGAAACGACCCTGGTCATCATCGTGGCCAACCGAAGCGAGGAACTGGGGCGCCTGGCCGAGACCGTCGGCCGCTTTGCCGAGGAGAACGAACTGTCGCCGCGCGCGGCCATGCAACTCGACATGGCGATCGAGGAGATCGTGTCCAACGTGATCAAGTACGGCTTCGACACCGGCGATGTCCGAGAGGACGCGGTCGAGCTCTCCCTGAAACTGACCGCAGGCCGGCTCGCCATCCGCGTCGCCGATCGGGGCCGCCCCTTCGATCCCCTGGCCGATGCGCCGGAACCGGACATTGGCGCCAGTGTCGAGGACAGGCCGATCGGCGGCCTTGGCGTACATCTCGTGAAGACCGTGATGGCCGATCTGCGCTATACCCGCGACGACGACCGCAACGTTCTCGACATGGTGCTGGATCTGACCCCTCCGACATGACGGCGGCGGCGCAGGGCGCTAGTCTCTCAATACGAACGACTTCGGAAGGAACCGACGGCATGCAGATCGATACCGCGACCCATGGCGACCTGCTGGTGATGGCCCCCCAGGGACGGCTGGACAGCAACACGTCACCGGCCCTGGAATCGACCCTGCTGGAGCGGATCGAGGGCGGAGAGACGCAGGTCAGCATCGACTTCTCCGGCGTCGACTACATCTCGAGCGCCGGGTTACGGGTCTTGCTGATGGCGGCGAAGCGCACGGGTGCCGCGGGCGGCCAGTTCTCCATGCATTCGATGGCGCCCGAAATCCGCGAGGTGTTCGAGATCAGCGGTTTCCTGACCATCCTCAAGGTCCATCCGGACCTCACGGCAGTGCTCGCCAACCGCTGACGACGGGCGGGAGGCGTCAGTCCTCTTCCACACCGGCGCGGGCGATGCGGACGTCGCGGTGCACCGACACGCCGAGCAACAGCCCGAGACCGATCATCATGGTCAGCATGGCGGTTCCGCCGTAGCTGATCATCGGCAGCGGTACACCGACCACCGGAATCAGCCCCATCACCATGGCGACGTTGATGAACAGGTACAGGAACAGCGTCGTCGTCACACCCAACGCCACCAGCCGGCCGAACTGGCTGCGCGAGCGGACGGCAATGGCGAAGCCGTAGGCCAAGACCAGGACATACAGCCCGATCAGCGCCGAGGCACCGACCATGCCGAACTCTTCGGCCAGCATGGTGAAGATGAAGTCGGTCTGCTTCTCCGGCAGGAAGTTCAGGTGACTCTGGCTGCCCTTGAGGAAGCCCTTGCCGAAAATGCCGCCGGAACCGAGCGCGATCTTGGACTGGAGAATGTGATAGCCGGAACCGAGCGGATCGCTTTCCGGGTTCAGGAAGGTGAGGATGCGCTTCTGCTGATACTCGCGCAGGAACTGCCAGACGATCGGCACCGCACCGACACCCGCAAAGATCACCGCCAGGAACTTCCAGATCCGCACGCCCGCCAGGAAGAAGATCGCCCCCGAGCCGGCGATCATCATCAGCGCGGTGCCGAGATCCGGTTGCTTGAGCACCAGCAGCGCCGGCATCGCGACCATGAGCAGCGGCAGGATCAGGTTCAGCGGATTGCCGACCTCCTCGTAGGTCAGCCCGTTGAAATATCGGGCGAGTGCGAGGACCAGGGCGATCTTCATCACCTCTGAGGGCTGTAACTGGAACACCCCGAGATCAATCCAACGCTGCGCCCCCATGCCGATCTCACCCATGATCTCGACCAGGCCGAGCAGGACCAGCGCCACCATGTAGCCGAGATAGGCCGTGCGCATCCAGAACCGGATATCGACCAGCGCAATCGCCAGCATGACCGTCAGACCGATGCCGAAGCGCAGGGCATGCCGGTAGGCCCAGGGCGTCCAATCACCATTGGCCGCCGAATACAGCATCAGGCATCCGACCCCGGCGATGGTGATGATCAACAGGACCAGCAGCCAGTTCATCGATACCAGTTTCTGGCCGATGGTCAGTTCGGGCGGGTTCAGCCCGTCGGATCGGAAGGACATGACCATTACCCGTCCCTCTCCGGGCGGTCGCGGACGGCTTCGGCACTGTCCCCGGAAGATCCGTGGGCCGCCGCGGTCGGGCCGGGTTGCCGGGGCGGGTCGATCCTGAGCGCCTCACGTAGGATGTCGGCGGCAATCGGGGCCGCCATCGACGATCCGCCACCACCATGCTCGACCACGACCGAAACCGCGTAGCGCGGGGCCTCCACCGGGCCGAAGCCGACGAACAGCGCATGGTCGCGATAGCGCCAGGGTTTCTCGTTCTTGTAGGCGCCCGACAGCCGGTCGGCCATGGTAATGCGCCGCACCTGCGCGGTGCCGGTCTTGCCGGCGATCTTCACGTCGTCCTTCTCGCCCTGGATCTTGCGGGCGGTGCCGCGTTCACCGTTCACGACCTCCGACATGGCCGCGCGCACGGCGTCGAGATGACGGGTGTCGATCGCCATGTCCTCGACCGCGCCCGGTGGGCCCGATTGCTTCTCGATATGTGGTGTGACCGCCTTGCCGCCGTTCACCAGCCGGGCCGTCATCAGCGCGAGCTGCAGCGGCGTCGTCAGCGTGAAGCCCTGGCCGATGGCGGAGACCAGCGTCTCGCCCATCTGCCAGGGGACGCCCTGGGTGGCGAGCTTCCACTCCCGGGTCGGGATCAGCCCACGGCGTTCGCCCGGCAGGTCGACGCCGGTCTCATCGCCGAGCCCGAAGCGCTTGGCGATCGAGGAGATCCGGTCGATGCCGATACGCTTGGCCAGCTCGTAATAGTAAACGTCGCAGCTCTGGGCGACCGACTGCTTCATGTCGAGCCAGCCGTGGCCGTACTTCTTCCAGCAGTGGAACCGGGTGTCGCCGAGCTCCAGATGGCCGGGACAGAAGAACTTGGTGTCCTGGCCCGCCAGCCCGGATTCCAGCGCCGCCAGCATGACCAGCATCTTGAAGGTCGAACCCGGCGGATACTGCCCGGCGACCGCCTTGTTGTTCAATGGTGCGCGCGGATTGGCCAGCAACTCTTCCCAATCCTTGGCGGACAAGCCGCGGTTGAACGGGTTCGGGTCGTAACCGGGAGCCGAGGCGAGCGCCCGCAACTCGCCGGTATGGACGTCCATGACCACCGCCGACCCGCTCTCGGCCTCGACCACCTTGCCATCCGCATCCACCAGCACGGTCGCGCGATCCGCATAGGCGTCCCGCAACGCCGAATCGGCCTGGGTGAGCGCGAGTTGGGCGCGGGGATCCTCCGTCGGCAGCCGCTCGGCCTGACCGCGGGCGAGCCGCTCGGTCGCGTAGCGCTGCAGATTGATATCGAGAGAGAGTCGAATATCGCGACCCGGCTCCCCGTCCTCGCCGGGCAGCTTGCGGATGATGCGGCCGAGCGCGTTCACCTCGACCTGCCGGCGGCCGGCGGTGCCTCGCATCTCCAGATCGTGCAGCTTCTCGATTCCGCTCTTGCCGATGCGGAAATCCGGCAGCTCCAGCACCGGATCGCCGGTCAGTTCGCTCTCGGAGACCGCGGCGACATAGCCGGTGATGTGGACCGCGGTGTCGGCGAAGGGGTAGCGCCGCGACCGCCCGACCTCGATCCGGATGCCAGGCAGATAGGGCGCATTGACGGCGACCCGCGCAATCTCCTCGCGGGTCAGGTTCTCGACCACGGTGACCGGCACGAAGGCGCGCTTGCGCTTCACGTCCTTGAGCACCCGGCGCACATCCCAGTCCGGGACTTCGATAATCGACCGTAGCGCCGACAGGGTGGCCGCCACGTCGTCGGTCTGCTCCCGCACGATCTCGACGCGGAAATTGTCCTGATTGTCAGCCAGCGCCACGTCGTTACGGTCCAGGATCCGGCCGCGGATCGGCGGCAACAGCTCCAGATTGAACTGATTGTCGCGCGACAGCAGCTCGTAGCGGTCGGCTTCGACGACCTGGAGGTAATAGAGCCGCGCTCCGAGAGCGCCGATCAGCGCCAGCTTGCCGCCGGCCAGCACCAGTGCCCGGCGGGTGAAGACTCTTTGGACATCCTGGTCGCTCGTCTTCAGCATGCCGACCTACCGCACCACATAGCGGTGGATCCGCACGAACACCCAGGCCACGACCGGGAAGCCAAGGACGGTGACGAGATACTGGAACAGGGCCGGCTCAGGTCCGATCAGGCGGAACTGCAGCGCCGACATCATCATCCAGACCATGATCGAGACCGGAAGCTGAATCACCATGAAGCCGAGCCAGGTCAGCAGGAACGGTTTGGTGACGAGCGCGCGACGCTGGGACAGGGCCAGAGCATGGAGCAGCAGCAGGCTGACGGCCGTCATGCCGAGCGGCGTGCCGGTCAGGATGTCCTGCAGGACGCCGATCAGAAACAGGGCGGAAGCGGGCTGAAGGTCGGGACGGAAGATCGCCCAGTAGAAGGTCGCCATGGCGGTATAGCCCGGCACCACCGAGGCGTATCCGGGAATGCCGACGGTGACGACGGAGAGCACGGCGAGAACGGACGTGAGCGCCATCGGCGTCGACTGCCGGATCCACAGATCGAGCCGCTGCGCCGCGGTCGGCCGCATCATGGCAGCACGCTGCCGGAACGCGGCGTGTTCTCCGGCCCCATGACCGAGAAGGGCGGCAGGTTCGCGCTTTCCGGCTGGACCACGCCGTCGGCGCCGGTCATCAGGAGCCGGACATATTCAAGCCGCTCCCAGTCGACGAAGGGCGTGACCCGGATCGAGCCGTCGGTGATCGTGGTCACCATGCCGACGGCCAGGCCTGGCGGGAACACGCCGCCATGGCCGGAGGTGACGATCCTGTCGCCGGGAACGACCTGGGCGTTCTGCGGCAGGTAGATGATGCGCGGCGAGCGGGTGTTGTCGCCGGCGAGGACGGCCGGGTCGCGGGTCCGCTCGATCACGATCGGGATCTGCGAGTTCAGGTCGGTGATCAGCAGAACCCGGCTGTATTCCTCGCCGACCTCGACCACACCGCCGACCAACCCCTCACCGCTCACCGCCGCGTTGCCGAGCGAGACACCCTGGCGGCGCCCGGCGGTGATCATGACGCTGCGCACGAAGGCGCCGCCGCCATCGGCGATCACCCGCGCGCTGACGAAATCGACTTCCTTCGGCGGCACGAAATTGGTCAGGGCCCGCAGCGCCCGGTTCTCTGCCTCAAGCCGACGGGCGACATGCTGCCAACGCTCCAGCCGGTCGTTCTCGACGGCCAGGCGGGCGTTCTCGGCCCGCAGGTAACGCAGGTCGCGGACATTGTTCATCAGGTCGGTGACGGCTTCCGCCGGACGGGACGCCACTTCGATCACCGGCGCCAGCGCGTCCAGCACCACCATGCGGGCGCGCTCGATCAGCAGCACGTCGGCCTTGCCGAGCAGCATCAGCCCGAAGGCCGCCGCGATCAGCGTGGCAAAGGCAAACCGGCTCCACAGGGAGCGCACGGGCTGCGCCACGCTGCTGAACGATCCGGGTCGCTTCGCCATGATCGTCGGTCACCTCACGGTTCGACGGATTTTCAGAACGGATTCCCGCGGACCGGCCTTAATAGGCGCCGATCAGCACGTTGCGCAGTACCTTCATCTCTTCGAGGCAGCGCCCGGTGCCGAGCGCCACGCAGGACAGCGGGTCATCGGCGATCATGACGGGCAAGCCCGTCGCATGGCGCAGCACGAAGTCGAGATTGCCGAGCAGCGCCCCACCGCCGGTCAGCACGATGCCCTTGTCGACGATGTCGGCGGCCAGTTCCGGCGGCGTCTGCTCCAGCGCCACCTTCACCGCTTCGACGATCTGGCTGACCGGTTCGGCCAGGCTGTCGGCGATCTGCGACTGGTCGATGATGATTTCCTTGGGCACGCCGTTCATCAGGTCGCGCCCCTTGATCTGCAGACCCTTGCCGGTACCGTCCTCCGGCGGATAGGCGGAGCCGATCTCTTTCTTGATCCGCTCGGCACTGCCCTCGCCGACCAGGAGATTATGGTTGCGGCGGATATAGGCGATGATCGCCTCGTCCATCTTGTCGCCGCCGACGCGCACCGAGCGCGAATAGACGATGCCGCCCAGCGACAGGACTGCGACCTCGGTGGTGCCACCGCCGATATCGACGACCATCGAGCCGGTCGGCTCGGTCACCGGCAGGTTGGCGCCGATCGCCGCCGCCATCGGCTCCTCGATCAGGAACACCCGACGGGCACCGGCGCTCTCGGCGCTCTCCTGAATGGCACGCCGCTCGACCGCGGTCGACCCCGACGGCACGCAGACGATGACCTGCGGGCTGGCGAAGGAGCGACGGTTGTGCACCTTGCGGATGAAGTGCTTGATCATTTCCTCGGCGACTTCAAAGTCGGCGATAACGCCGTCGCGCAGCGGCCGAATCGCCTGGATGTTGCCGGGCGTTCGGCCAAGCATCTGCTTGGCCTCGTCGCCGACGGCCAGCACCTGCTTCTTGCCGCGAACCGTGGCGATGGCGACCACCGACGGCTCGTTCAGCACGATCCCGCGACCCTTGACGTAGACCAGGGTGTTGGCCGTGCCGAGGTCGATGGCCATATCGGCAGACAGCATTCCGAGGAGATTGGCGAAGAACATCGTTTCTCAGTCCTGTCGATGTTGCGGCCCTGATTTTCAGGCCGATCGTTCGAATCCTTTTAGCGCCGTCGTCTCGTTGGACGCACGGGCCGGCTCTCGTTCAGCGAATCGACGCCCTGTCTCCGAAGAGACCCGTCCGCGTCTTGTCCTCCGCCTCGCACTGATCTGATACGCTACATGTAGAACAGTATCAGGATTCGCAGACTGTTACAAAGCGCAGTTCAACATGATTCGTCAAACCTTGCCGCCGGAATCCGGCGGATTGATGGCATCTGCTACAGATAGCAGGTCGACGCTCCCGAGTTGCCGCGCACGCGCCAGGAAGCGGGAAAAGCTGTCCAGATCCTGAACCGGTCCACCCGGCGCCCGAAATCGGCTGAATGCCGCCGATACGTCCGCGGCGTCGGCCTCGACACGGATCCTGCCAAAGTCGAACCCCGACCTGCGATTGCCAACGGCTTCAGCCGCCGCATCGGCCAAGGCTGCCGGCAGGACCTCGCCCCGCTCGATCGCCGCCTGGATGAACGCCTCGGCTTCGCGGAACCCGTCCTTGATGCTGTAGGCCAATATGGGCCGGTCGCCCGGGCCGAGCACCAGGGTTCCCCCGACATTGACCAGGACTGGAAACATCGGGCTGAGGGCGGGCAGAAGTGTGTTCGGATAGACCGGCGCGTTCCAATACAGTCCCACGATCTCGATGTAGTGGCCGATCGATCTGATCGGCCGCATGCCCGATTGGGCCAGCGGCATGATCTCGACCTTTGGCTTGGTCACATCGACGGTGTCGTTCGATACGTCCACATAGAGGGCGCCAAGTTGCGTCGCGTTCTGAAAATAAGAACCCCGCAAGTCGCCCCAGATCGGTTTGACCAGCCCGCCGGCCCGAATGAAGTCGATGACGGCCGCGCCGTCCGACACATCCCCGCTCTCCACCCGGCGGCGCAGGCGCGCCAGCATGTCGTCGTTGATTTCCCGACAAAATCCCTTCGGGTAGGGGTCGATCCGCTGCCTGCTTACCGGGGACGACGCCATATCGGTATCGGTTTCCGCACGCAGCGCTCCGAAGAACCGCTCAACTCCCACCGGATCCGCCAGCAGGAACTTTTCGGTCAGATCGTGCTGACACTGGTCGATTGCCCGCGGCTCGGCCGAGTCGATCCAGGAGTCGAGTACGGCCTCCAGAGGAGCATCCATCGGCTCAGCCCGTTCCACAAAATGCAATGCGGCGCCGATTTGACCGGCGCCGCATCGACAGGGAGTCCAGACGGACTCAGTTCTTGGTCTGGTCGACCAGCTTGTTCTCCGCGATCCACGGCATCATGGCGCGCAACTTGCCACCGACTTCCTCGATCGAATGTTCGGCGGCGCGACGGCGCATCGCCTTGAACGAGGACTGGTTGACCTTGTTCTCCAGCATCCAGTTGCGGGCGAAGGTGCCGGACTGGATGTCCGCCAGAACCCGCTTCATCTCGGCCTTGGTCTCGTCGGTGACGATGCGCGGGCCGGAGACGTACTCGCCGTACTCGGCGGTGTTGGAGATCGAGTAGTTCATGTTGGCGATGCCGCCCTCGTAGATGAGGTCGACGATCA
>JARGOG010000154.1 GCA_029212785.1 Thalassobaculaceae bacterium | reverse complement strand
TCATCGACACCGCCGACGCCTATAACGGCGGCGAGAGCGAGGCGGTGGTCGGCCGCGCCATTGCCGAGAGCCGCGATTACTGGGTGCTGGCGACCAAGCTTGCCAATCCGTGGGCCGGCGATCCGAACCGGGGTGGGCTGTCGCGGCGCTGGGTCCATATGGCCTGCGACGCCTCGCTGAAGCGGCTCGGCACCGACGTGATCGACATCTACTACCTACACAAGGAAGACCATGCGACCGACCTGCGCGAGACGGTGATCGCGCTCGGCGACCTGATGAAGGCCGGCAAGATCCGTTATTTCGGCGTGTCCAACTACCGCTCCTGGCGGGTGGCGGAGATCTGCCGGCTGTGCGACGAGATCGGCATCGACCGGCCGGTCGTCTCCCAGCCCTATTACAACGCGCTGAACCGCATGCCCGAGGTCGAGCACCTGCCGGCCTGCAACCACTACGGCCTGGGCGTCGTACCCTACAGCCCGCTGGCGCGCGGCATTCTGACCGGCAAATACGCACCGAACGTCGCGCCGGAGGAGGGTAGCCGCGCCGGGCGCGAGGACAAGCGGATGATGCAGACCGAGTGGCGCCACGAGAGCCTGGAGATCGCCCAGAAGATCAAGGCGCATGCCGAAGCCAAGGGGGCGACGCCGATCGATCTCGCGGTGCAGTGGGTGCTGAACAACACGCTGGTCACCGCGACGCTCGCCGGGCCGCGCACCATGGAGCAGTGGCAGGGCTACCGGGCAGCCCTGGACTACAGCTTCACCGCCGAGGACGAGGCGCTGATCGACAGCCTGGTCGTGCCGGGCCACCCGTCAACCCCGGGCTACAACGACCCGCAGTATCCGATCGAGGGGCGGGTGGCTCGGGTGGGGTGAGGCGGCCTGTGCGCAGGTCGCGGATGCGCGCTGATACCGAACTCGGATAGACTGCCGCTCTCGGACTTTCCTGCAATTAAAGGGCGCGCCCATGAAGAGCTGGCTGACGGCGGCGTTGGACTACGTGCCGCGGTGGATCGAGCACCAGATGCGGCTATCGGAACAGCCGGGCTGTTCGATCTCGATAGCGCATCGGGGCCAGGTGGTCCTGGAGCAGGCGTTCGGTTACGCCAACCTGGCGAGCGGCGAAGCCCTGACCCCGCGCCATCGGCTGCGTGTCGCCTCGCATTCCAAGACCTTTACGGCGGCCGGCATCATGAAGCTGCGCGAGGCGGACAAGGTCCGTCTCGACGATCCGGTCGGCCGCTACGTCGACGGGCTGCACCCGAAGATCGCCCGGGCGACCATCGGGCAGTTGCTGTCGCACAGTGCGGGCATCATTCGAGACGGTCTGGACGGGGGCCAGTGGCAGGACCGGCGTCCCTATCTCGACGAGGCGGAACTGCGCGCCGCGCTGACCGAAGCGCCGATCATCCCCGCCAGCACGCGCTTCAAGTATTCGAACCATGGCTTCGGCCTGCTCGGGCTGGTGATCGAAGCGGTGAGCGGTATGCCGTACCGGGAGTGGATCAGGCGGACCATCGTGGTTCCCTCGAAGCTCGCGGAGACCGAGCCGGACATGCCTTTGCCCGAAGGGGCGGAGATGGGGCAGGGCCATACCGGCAAGCTGCCGCTCGGCCGACGGGTTGTCGTACCGGGCGCCAACGACACCCGCGCGCTCAGCTCCGCCACCGGTTTCGTGTCGACCGCCAGCGATATCGTCCGCTTCTTCGCCAGCCTGGACCCGGCCGCCAAGCGCAGCGTTCTATCGCCGGAGAGCCGGCGCGAGATGATCCGGCGGCAGTGGAGCGACGCGCATTCGAGCCTCGCACGCCACTACGGTCTCGGCGTGATCCTCGGCACTGTCGGTGACTGGGAGTGGTTCGGCCACAGCGGCGGCTTCCAGAGCTGTATCAGCCGCACGACCGTGATCCCCGGCAAGGACCTGGCGGTATCGATCCTGACCAACGCGGTCGACGGGTATGCCCATCCCTGGTCCGACGGTGTGCTGCAGATCCTGCGCGGCTACGAGAGCCGCGGCGCGCCGACCAAGCGCACCGAGGATTGGTGCGGTCGCTGGTGGACACTCTGGGGGCCTATCGATCTCGTGCCGATGAAGGACCATGTCCTGCTGTGCGCGCCTGGCTTGATGAACCCGTTGATGGACGCGGGCGAGATTGCGGTGACCGGTGAGGATACAGGAACGATCCGACTGGCCGGCGGCTTCGCCAATCACGGCGAGCGGGCCAGGCTGGTCCGTGGTGGGGACGGGAAGGTCGTCGAACTCGTGCTCGGCGGAAACCGTCTGCTGCCGGAAGAGGCGGTCGCAGCAGAGCTCGAGGGACGTTACGGCAA
>JARGOG010000102.1 GCA_029212785.1 Thalassobaculaceae bacterium | reverse complement strand
TTCGGAGGTGTCGAGACCTGCGGGTCCGTGTGGGTCTGCCCGGTCTGCGCTGCGAAGATCACCGAAGGCCGACGCTCCGAGATCGATGCGGTTCTGAGCGCTCACCGGGACGCTGGCGGCGTGGCGTACATGGCCACCCTCACCCTGCCCCATTACGCCTTCCAGGCATGCGCCCCGCTCCGGTCTGCCGTCTCGACCGGCTGGCGCAAGGTGAAGTCCGGTAAGGCCTGGGTCGAAGCCCGCGAGCGGTACGGCTGGCCGCACGGACTCGCGGACACCTGGGGCGCATTCCCTCTGGAGACTTTCCCACATGCCAATCGCTCGCTAGTCTCGCGCCGACATGACAGACATTGCCCCCCAGGACGACATCGATGCGGCTCTCGCCGCCCTGCCGACCGATCCGGCAATCGACCGGCTGATCGCCATCATGGCGAAGCTTCGCGATCCGGTTGGCGGTTGCCCGTGGGACGTGGAGCAGACGTTCGAGACCATCGCCCCATATACGATCGAGGAAGCCTATGAGGTCGCCGAGGCAGTGACGCTTGGCGATACGCCGGCGCTTCGCGACGAGCTTGGCGATCTGCTGCTCCAGGTCGTGTACCACGCGCGGATGGCCGAGGAGGAAGGTGCCTTCGCCTTCGAGGATGTGGCCCGCGGCATCGCCGAAAAGATGGTCCGCCGCCACCCGCATGTCTTCGCCGGTGCCAGTGTCGAGGATGCCGACGCGCAGACCGCGGCCTGGGAGGAACAGAAAGCGACCGAGCGTGCCGCCAAGGCGGCGGTCGAGGGGCGCGAGGTTTCGGTGCTGGATGGCGTGTCGAGCGCCCTGCCCGCGCTGATGCGCTCGGTAAAGCTGCAGAAACGCGCCGTGCGGGCTGGTTTCGATTGGCCGGAAACGGCCGATGTGTTTGACAAGGTGGATGAGGAGCTCGGCGAATTGCGGGCCGAGATCACCGTCGACGGCACGCAGAATGACGACCGGATCGAGGACGAGGTCGGCGACCTGCTGTTCACCGTCGTCAATCTCGCCCGCCGGCTGAAGGTTGATCCGGAGACGGCACTGCGTCGGTGCAACGCCAAATTCGAGCGCCGCTTCCGCTTCATGGAGCAGGCGCTCGCCGCCGAGGGAAAGCCGGTCGAGACCGTGAGCCTCGAGGAGATGGAGCATCACTGGCAGCGCGCCAAGCGGACGGAAACAAGCTGATAAAACCGTTGAAGAACCTAACCCGACCTATTGAATTCAATGACCAAAGGAGAACGACATGGCGAAGACGGCATTCATTACCGGTGCGACCAGCGGCTTCGGCCGGGCCACGGCAAAGCGGTTCGATGCCGAGGGTTGGCAGACCGTGATCTCCGGCCGCCGCGGTGAGCGCCTGGACTCGCTGAAGGCTGAACTGACCAACCCCAGCCACAGCATCGTACTGGATGTCCGCGACAGCGACGCGGTCAACGCGGCCGTTAAGGCCCTGCCCGCCTCCTTCGCGCCGATCGACGTGCTGGTGAACAATGCCGGCCTGGCGGTCGGCTTGGAGGGCGCCGACGAAGCCGATATCGCCGACTGGGACCTGATGGTCGATACCAACATCAAGGGCCTGATGTATTGCACCCGCGCGGTTCTGCCCCAGATGGTGGCCAACGGGTACGGCCATGTGGTGAATATCGGGTCGATCGCCGGCGCCTGGCCCTATCCGGGCGGCAATGTCTACGGCGCCACGAAAGCGTTCGTGCGGCAGTTTTCGCTGAACCTGCGCGCGGACCTGGTGGGCAAGAACATCCACGTCACCGATGTGGAACCGGGCCTGGCGGAGACCGAGTTCTCCGAGATCCGCTTCAAGGGCGACAAGGACAAGGCGGCGGCCGTCTATAACGACGTCGACCCGATCCGCCCGGACGACGTGGCCGACGCGGTGTTCTGGGCGGCGTCGCGTCCGAAGAACATCAACGTCAACCGCATCGAGATCATGGCCGGGGCTCAGGCGTTTTCGCCGCTGGCGGTCGTTCGCGGCCTCAAGTAAGACCGCAGCCGAAACACCGGACCAGATGGCAGGGCGATGCGATCGCCCTGTCGCTCCGGCGGGAGCGGCGGCGAGACGTCCGATCCCCAACGCCCCTACCCCTCACCGCCCGATTTCCTGTATGGTGCGTCTCCCCAAACATAGGAGACGGTCATGGGATCGGCACGGGTGTTCATCGATGGCGAAGCGGGTACGACGGGTCTGCAGATCCGTGAGCGCCTGCTGGCGCGTCGTGACATCGAGCTGATCTCCCTGGGCGACGTCGAGCGCAAGGACGCCGCTGCCCGGCGCGACGCGCTGCACGCGGCCGATGTGGCCATCCTCTGCCTGCCCGACGATGCGGCAAGGGAAGCGGCGGCGCTGGCCGAAGGCTCCGACACCAAGCTGATCGACGCCTCGACCGCGCATCGGACGGCCGACGGCTGGGCCTATGGCTTTCCCGAGTTCCGGGCCGGCCAGCGCGACGCGATCGTCGCGGCCGCCCGGGTCTCGAATCCAGGCTGCTATTCGACTGGTGCCATCGCCATACTCTCGCCGCTGGTCACCGCGGGTCTGCTGCCGGCCGACTATCCGGTCACGATCAATGCGGTCTCCGGCTATACCGGCGGCGGCAAGGCGCTGATCGCCCGCTACGAGGCCGAGGGCGAAAGCGGCTACAAGCCGGACGCGTTCTGGCAGTACGGGCTGACGCTGGCCCACAAGCACGTGCCGGAGATCACCCGCTGGAGCGGCCTTGCCCATGCGCCGATCTTCCAGCCGGCGGTAGCCCGCTATGCCCAAGGTATGCTGGTCAGCCTGCCGCTGGCGCTGTGGTCCCTGAAGGGCGTGCCGAGCGCCGCCGCGCTGCATGAGGTCCTGCAGGCGCGGTACAGCGGTGCCCGTTTCGTGCGGGTGGCCCCGCTCGGCGAGGCCGAGGGCATGAAGGAGCTGGATCCGCAGGCGCTGAACGGCACCAACATGCTGGAGATTTTCGTCTTCGCCGACGAGAAGACCGGCCGCGCGGTGGTTACCGCCCGACTGGACAATCTCGGCAAGGGCGCCTCGGGGGCCGCGGTGCAGAACCTGAACCTGCTGCTCGGCATGCCGGAGGATGCAGGCATCGAGGCCGCCGCCGCGGCTTAGGGCCGACCTTGAGCGGGACGAGGCACGCCATGTGGGTCAATGATGGCCAGGATCCGATCTACCTCGCGTTCTGGCGCTCGCTGGTGGTGTTCCTGGCCGTCGTTCTCGTCCTGATGCTGGCGCAGATCGCGCCGGTCTTCATCGACGGGCGGTTTGGCGGTTCATCCGCGGTGAGCTATCTGGTGGTCTACCTGCTGGGGTTCCCGATCATCGCGCTGGCGGTTGCCGCTTTGTCCGCGGCGGCGTTCTACGGCATTCCGCCGCTGCGCCGCCTCACCGGCCGGTTGCCCTACCCGGTCCTGCTGCTGCAGCCGCTGCACATGGCGTCGGGCGCGGTCTTCTTCTTCCTGTTCGTGCGGCAATAGTCTCCGAAGCCCCCCCCTGCCCGGGCGACCGAGGCCGCGCGGGAAGAGGGGCGCCGAAGGCCAGCGCGCCGGTTCAGGCGGCGCTGTTGCGGGTGTCCTTCTCGCGCACCGTGGTATAGGCGACGGCGCAGTGCTGCGAGCAGTACGGCCGACCGGTCTCCACGGTGGAGCCGCAGAAGCTGAAATTGTCGGTCTTCGGATCGCCGATCGGCCAGGAGCAGGTATTGCGGTCCCACTGCTCCAGGGTCAGCGGCACGGCGCGGCGGCGCTGGATCGGGCGCTCGTCGCGCTTCGGATTGGCGCTGCGCACGATCGGCGACTGACGCTTGGGCAGGCCCATGCGGTGCACCTTGCCGACCACCGCATTGCGCGACACGCCGAGTTTCAGTCCGATCTGAGTGATCGACAGCCCCTCGCCCCAGAGCACCTTAAGCTGCTCCAACCGCTCTTCGTTCCACACGCTCTGCGAATTGTCGCCCATTCTTGCCTCCTTGCCGGCCGGTCCTGGGTGCACGGTCCGCTTCGACTCGTGTCACCCACATTTAGTGGCTAACTGACAAGAGGCTACGGGATGTGGGGTGGGGCTACAAGCACCTTAACCACATTTCGCGTAGATAGCTGTGGATAACACAAGAAGTTGTTGATTCGCCGCGACTCGTTGGTGGCGCGCAACTTCGTCTACCGCGACTCCAATGAGGGACTCGAGGCGCCGGATGTGTAGCACGGTTCGCGAATCGCCCAGTTAGAGAAACCGTGCAGCGATTAGTTTTCGTCATATTATTAACGCCTTACCGCGTGCTCAGTCCGGATATGCCGCGAGTTCACATCCATTCTTGCAATTAGAATCTTAAATGGATTAACTTCAATCCTTAGTCGTCTGATAGAAAATGTGGCAACCAAAAGATCATGCCAACCCGAGAACTCTATTATTCAGATCTAACCGTCAATCCTGACAATGACAGGCACGGCAGTCTGGGTGCGGAAGGTCAAGCTATTGAGTGGTTACTGACCAAACGACCAGATCACATGCGAAATTTAGCAAAAGACATAGCTGAGACGGGAAAAATATACGAAGAACCACTTATTCTAGATACTGGAGTAAGAAGCATTGTCTGTGATGGGAATCGGCGTATTACATGTCTCAAATTACTAAACGAACCAAGCCGCGCCCCCACTGATGAATGGCAGAAGTTTTTTGGAGACCTAAAGAAAAAGTATAGAGACACAATACCTCAAGCGGTGATTTGCCGGGTCGAAGCCGACGAGGACCTTGTTGATGAAATTCTATACCGACGACATACCGGAAGCCAAAAAGGAGTTGGTCAGAGCCAGTGGGATGATCAAGCTAAACACAATTTTATTCGTAGAACCGGGAAGCATTCCAAAATTAATTTAGCCCAAGAATTAGAAGACCTTCTAAAGGAGAAGGGATATATCGAGAAAAGCGTAAAGATCCCTAAATCTAATCTTAACAGACTTTTGTCTGGAGCACCACAGCGCGCTCGGGTAGGAATACGAGTATTGAAAAATCAGATTTTTTTCACGCACACACCAGAAGAATGTTTGAGCTCTCTTAGAAGAATTTCAAATGACTTGATCGATAAAAAGATCGTTCTTGGCCAGATATGGAACGATGAGGACAAAAGTCGTTATTTGAATTCTTTGGCAAAGGATGGATTCTTACCAGATCAAGATAGCGCGCTCGTCTTTGATGTTCCTTTCGCCGACTACCGGCTCCAAAAATCTAGAGCCAAACCAACTCCGACTTCGCAGAGTCCTATCCGCACTAATCCGGCGCATCGAAAGACGCTTATCCCTCAAGACACCGATGCTGAAATACCGCAAGTCGCCTCTATGCTTAAAATAAGAGAGATTTGGTGGGAACTTCAGAATGAATTGGAGTTCTCGAAGCACTGCAACGCGATTTCAGTTCTATTTCGTGTCTTATTAGAACTCAGTTTAGATCAGTACATAATGAATCATGGAATGAGATTAGAAAACAAAAACCACCTAAGTCATAAAATGATCGTGGTCGCGGGTCATCAAGTTCAGAACGGGACTATCGACCGAGAATTCAACAATGTCGCTATTAAATTTAGCAAAAATGAGAACATAATTTCGGCTCATACGATGAATCGCTATGTTCACGGCACGAGTTTTTCACCATCCCCTGAGCATTTACGAGCAATGTGGAATACACTTCAGGTGTTTATCATTAACTGCCTTACGAAATAATTTTCCCGTAAGCAAAAAACACCCTATCCGCGGCCGGCCGCGACCTTGGGTGCCGCCAGGCGGCGGTTGCGCTCGCGGATCAGGTAGTCGACCAGGGCCTGCGGCGCCGACACGCCGGCGGCGGCCTCGGCGTCCGGGTTGTAGTTGGTGTTGGTGTTCACGTCGTAGACGAAGGGTCGGCCGTCAGCGTCGCGGGCGAACTCCACTCCGGCGATGTCGATCCGTGCTTCGGCCAGGAACCGCTCGATCGACGACTGGAAGGCGGGTTCCACGGCGTTCTCGACCACGGTGAAGACCGGACCGCCGGTCTCCGCCGCCTCTTCCGGCGCGCAGACATCGGCCGGGCACAGCTCGAAGGTGCCGCCGGTGTCGATGCGCACGGCGTAGAACAGCCGGCCGCCGATGAACTCGGCCCGAGTGACGCTGCCATCGGCGGTGGCGATGTAGTCCTGCAGCAGGGTGATGCCGTCGATCGAGCCCTGCAACGTGCCGGCGGCGGCGCGTTCGGCCACCTCGCGGGCGTCCTCGAAGAGCTGGATGCCGAGCCCCTTGCCGCCGCGGTTCGGCTTCACGATCACCGGACCCGAGCCCCAGAGGGCGGCGGCCTCGGCGACCTTGGCATCGCCCAGGGCGGCGACGGTGCGCGGCACGGGCACGCCGGCGCGCGTCAGTTGGGCGAGCTGGGCCGCTTTGTTCACTTCCAAAGCGATCGCGCCGGAGCCGTTGATCACCGGCCGGTCATGGGCCTCCAGCCAGGCGATGACGGCGGCGGCATATTCCGGGGAGTAGCGGTGGCCGCGGCTATGGGCGGACGCGCTCATGCGGTTGTAGAACAGGCCCCGGGGCGGCTCGGCGGCGAGATCGATCGATCCGTCGGACAGGTCGAGGTCGACAAATGACTCGCCGCGCGCCTCGAAGGCACGGGCGAACGGCGGCAGCCATTCCGGGTTCTCGTGGATCACATGGATCGGCTGGTCGGTCATGTCGGCCCTCCCCTCAGAGACTCAGGCGCCCGCATTCGGGTTCGCCTGGAAATGGGGCAGTGTCGCGATGTCGCAACCCGGCGGAACCGGAATCGGCGGAAGCGGTGCGATGCCCGATCGGCGTCAATAATTCTCCCCGTCCTGCAGGAACCGCTCAGACCGGGTCACGACCGCATCCGCGACCGCCTGCCGGCCATGTTGGTCCATGTGTTCGACCATATAGGCGCGGTGCAGGAAATGCTCGGCCCGGCAGATGTCGTGCAGGTCGAGGAAGGCCACGCCCGGATCGTCGGGTCCCGGCCGGAGGATGGCGTCACGCGCGGCCCCGACCTTCGCGGCGACGACCGGGCGCACCGCATCGCCGCAGAGCATGTCGATCTGATCGGTGTTGATCGGGGTGGCATAGAACAGCACCCGGACTCCACAGCCACGCAGGACCCGCGCCATCTCGCCCAGGGCCACCAGGCACGGATGATCGGCGGCGGCGGGCAGGCCGTAGTGATAGGCGGCGATCTGACGGGCCCGTTCCCAGCGCGCCGTCTGGTCGGCGGGCGTGCTGTCGCGGATATCCTCGAGCGCGCCCAGGGTCGTGGCGCCGGTGATCGGCGACGCCAGCGGGATCGCCCGGGTCTCGGCCCGCAGCGCCGCCTCCTCCGCCCCCTCCACATTCGGCGGCAGGTCCGGCACCGGGCCGTCCGGGTCCTCCAGGAACCGGTGGATCGCGGCGCGATGATTGAGGCGGCGATAGCGCGGCAGGGCATCCCATTGCGGTGACAGGCAGCGGATGTTCACCGGTGCGATGACCAGGCGCGGCCGCGTCGGCAACACACTCAGCACCCTTGCGTAGTCGGCGTAATGCACGGGGGAATAGGCCGGTGCCGTCAGCAGCAGACAACGCACCGGCAGCCGCGCCCGGATCATCTCCCCAAGCGAGGTCTTGTCGGTGTCGTGGTCCGAGGCGCGCTCCAGCACGCTGTCGCCCAGCAGCACCGCCGCCGGCACCACGGCCGACGGATCGGCGCGCGGACCGTCCCGGAACCGGTCGACCAGCAGATCGAGATAGGGGAATGGCATCGGGTGCGTGTCCCGGTTCCCGGTCCGGCGCCCTACTCCGGCAGCGGACAGCCCATGAAGGCGCCGATCAGCTTGATCTGCTCCTCCAGCATCGGCTTGCCGAAATAGATCGGCAGGCCCCTGGCCTCGGCCCGTTTCAGCAGCTCGGTATGGACCGGGGTCATGATGATCTCGCTGACCGCCGTGCCGGGGCTGAGCCTGTCCACATCGACTGGCAGGGCGTCGCCGTCATGCAGGCCGAGCGAGGTGGTGTTGATCACCACATCGTAGCCCGCCGGATCCGCATCCGCCGCCACGCCAACTACCTTGGTGTTCGGGAAGGCCGCGTTCACCCGCTGACCCAGGGCCTCGGCCTTGGATACCGTGCGATTGGCGATGGCGATCTCCGCCGCCCCGGCCTCGGCGACGGAGAAGGCGATCGACATCCCCGCCCCGCCGGCGCCGAGCTGCAGGACGCGCTTGCCGGTGAAGTCGAAGCCGGCCTTCCGCATGCCGGTGACGTAGCCCTGGCCGTCGAAATTATCGCCCAGCATGCGGCCGTCCTCGGTGAAGCGGATGGCATTGACCGAGCCGACCCGCGCCCCGCCGGGGGCCAGCTCGTCGCACATCTCGGCGATCGCCACCTTGTGCGGCACCGTGGCGGTCAGGCCGTGGAAGTTGCGGGTCACCTTCAGCGCGGCGACCACGGTGGCCAGATCCTCCGGCGCCACGTCGAGCGGCACCAGCACCGCGTCGATCCCCGCCGCCTCATAGGCCGCGTTGAACACCTGAGGTGCCCGCACATGGTCGGTGGGGTGGGCAAGAATGCCGTAGACGGCCGTCTTGCCCGTGATGTTGAGGGTTGGCATCCCGGTTCAGCCGATCAGAAATTCACCATGTCGCCGCCCTTGAGCGCCAGCATCTGCCGGGCTTCCTGCGGGGTGGCGACTTCCAGGCTCAGCTCCTCGATGATGCGGCGGATCTTGGCGACCTGCTCGGCGTTCGACTTCGCCAGCTCGCCCTTGCCGATATACAGGCTGTCCTCCAGGCCGACGCGGACGTTGCCGCCGTTGATCGCCGCCATGGTGGTGAAGTTCATCTGGTGGCGACCGGCCGCCAGGACCGACCAGTTGTACTGCTCGCCGAACAGCTTGTCGGCGGTGCGCTTCATGAACATCAGGTTCTCCGGATCGGCGCCGATGCCGCCCAGGATGCCGAAGATCGTCTGCACGAAGAGCGGCGGCTTCACCAGGCCGCGGTCGAGGAAGTGGGCCAGGTTGTACAGGTGGCCGACATCGTAGCACTCGTACTCGAACTTCACGCCGTGGCCTTCTCCCAACTCCTTAAGGACGTACTCGATGTCCTTGAAGGTGTTCCGGAAAATGAAGTCGCGGCTGTTCTCCAGGAACTTCGGCTCCCACTCGTGCTGGAAGTCCTTCATCTTGTCCAGGATCGGGAACAGGCCGAAATTCATCGAGCCCATGTTGAGCGAGGTCATCTCCGGGCTGGCCGCGACCGCTGCCGCCAGACGCTCCTCCAGGGTCATGCCGTGACCGCCGCCGGTGGTGATGTTCACGACAGCGTCGGAGTTCTGCTTGATGCGCGGCAGGAACTCCATGAACGCCTTGGGGTCCGGGGTCGGGCTGCCGTCGGGGTTGCGGGCGTGCAGATGCAGGATGGAGGCGCCGGCCTCGGCCGCGTCGATGGCCTGCTGGGCGACCTCGTCGGCGGTGATCGGCAGGTGCGGGCTCATGGTCGGGGTATGGATCGACCCCGTGACCGCGCATGTGATGATCACCTTGTTCTGCTTCGCCGCCATTGTTTCCTCCGTCTGTCGGGCTTTTGATTTCGCGCGCTACGGTAGCCGTTCGCGGCGGGCCGTCAAAGACCCCGCAGACAATGTGCGACGGATTTCCGAAACGGCTTCGTTGAGGGAAGTACAGGTGGCCACCTGATCCCAAATCAGCCCCCCTCACGGAGACATCGAGATGACCACCCGTATCAAAGCCCTCGCCCTCGCCGCCGCCCTCGGCGGTGCCGTGATCGTCCCGACCCTGGCGGTCGCCCATGGCGACGGCCCCAAGGATGGCAGGCGCGCCGCGCATATGGAGATGCGCTTCCAGGCGATGGATGCCAATAAGGACGGCAAGCTCTCCGCCGAAGAGATCGAAGCCTTCGGCGCCGCCCGCTTCGCCAAGGCCGATGCCAACGGCGACGGCAAGCTGAGCGTCGAGGAGATGGACAACGCCCGCGCCGAGCAGCGCAAGGAACGGTTCGGCCGTATGATCGCCAAGCTCGACAAGGATGGCGACGGTCAGCTCAGCGCGGCCGAGATGCCGAAGCGCGGCGAGCGGATGATGAAGCTCGATACCGACGGCGACGGCGCGATCTCGCTCGACGAGATGAAGGCGGCCAAGGGCCATCACGGCCCGAAGAACTGAGTTCGGCCGCGCGCCGAATCCGCGATACGCCAGGAGGCGGTGGTTTGACGGATCGTACACAGGAGGACCCGGATGCGGCGCTCATGCCCCGTATCGCCGACGGCGATGCCGCCGCCTTCCGTCTGCTGGTCGACCGTCACGCCGACCGCCTCCTCGGCTTCGCCCAGCGCATGCTGGGCGATCGCGCGACGGCGGAAGACGTGGTGCAGGACACCTATCTGTCCCTGTGGCGCAAGGCCGGCGACTGGACGCCCCAGGCGCGGGTCTCGACCTGGCTCTACCGGGTGGCCCGCAACGCCGCCCTCGACCGGTTGCGCCGCCTCAAGCCGACCGTGGATCCGGAGGATGTCATCTTGATCGACTCCGGCCCCGCCCCCGATCGCCGGCTCGACGACGCGGCGACCGCCAACAGCGTGCGCGCCGCCCTCGACGCCCTGCCCGAGCGCCAGCGCGCCGCGATCGTGATGGTTCACTATGAAGGCCTGTCCGGGGCCGACGCGTCCGCCGCCCTCGACATCTCGGTCGAGGCCCTCGAATCCCTGCTGGCGCGGGGCCGGCGGTCGTTGCGCCAGGCGTTGGCCGACCAGCGCGTCGAATTGTTGGGAGAAGTACGATGACAGAGATCACCCGCGTCCCGATCACGAGCAGCCGGGTCATGGCGCTGATCGACGCGTATGGCGGCGATCCGACCCGATGGCCACCCCAGGAGCGCGAGGCCGCGGTCGCGTTGCTGTCAGGCGACAGCGAGCTGGCCCGCGCCGCCGACGAGGCGCGCCTGCTGGACCTCACGCTCGACGCTCTGCCGATGCCGCGTCCGAACCCGGCCCTGCGGGTGACGCTCAAGGACATTCCCGAGCGCAGCGGCGGCCTGTTTGATCTTATCGCCGGCTGGTTCGGTGTGGGGCGGCCGGCCGCCGGCCTCGCCGCGGCCGCGGTACTCGGCGTCCTCCTCGGCGCCACCAATCCGAACCTGCCCCTGCCCGGCTTCGAGACGGAAGCGACGGTGGTGGCCGACCTGTCGACCTCGACGGCCGATACCGACACCTATTCCCTCGCCGCCGCCTCGGCGGTGGGCTTCACGACCCAAGACACGTTCTGACCTCCGCAAGCCTGATTGGACCCGAGACCCGACATGACGCGCACCCGCTGGCTGATCCTCGTTCTTCTTGCCTCACTCGCCGTGAACCTGTTCATCGGCGGCCTCGCCATCGGTCGCTGGGTCGATCACGGCTGGGATCACCGGGGCGGGCCGCGCCACCATGCGGGGTCGACGCCGGAAGGCCCAGGCCCGCGCTGGCTGCGCCGCATGGTCGGCGAGGACGCCATGGATACCGTCCGCTCGGTCTGGGAGCAGCATGAGGCGGTCATCGATCCGCTGCGTGCTGAGGCCGATGCCGCGCGCACGGCTGTCGCCGACACGCTCTCGGCGGAGCCGTTCGTGCGGGCCGACTATGCCGCCGCCCTGGCGGAAATGCGGGACGCGATGGAGCGGATGCAGGCTGCAATCCATGCGGCGATCGTCGACGTGGTCGACGGCATGACCGCGGACCAGCGTCACGCCTTCGCCGAGCGGGCCCGGGCCTGGGCCGACAAACACAGGGGCCCGCCGCCGCCACCTCCGGGTGGATAAGGTCTGCGGGACAGCTAAGAGCGGTCACCGGCCCTGCGACGCGCAGCCGCCCAGAGCTAGGCCTATACCGAAAAGTCAGACCGCCGGCACGGTGCCGATCACCTGGTCGCGCAGCGCCTGCCAGCCGGCCTGGTCCGGAGCGGCGATGATCCCGCCGCGCAGCTCGGCCGGACGGTAGGGACTGCCGTCGACGCAGGCGGCATAGCCTCCGGCCTCGGCATGGATCAGCAGTCCCGGCGCATGGTCCCAGGGCATCTTTTTCCAGTACACAGCATAGTGCCAGCGGCCGGTGGCGAGTTGGATGTAGTCGTATCCGGCGCAGCCCCGGCGGTAGTGCCGGTCGCCGAGCACCGCATTGGCGCGCTCGCGAATTCCCGGCCGCACATCTTCCGGAAAGAAGCGGAAGTTGAACGACCCTTCCATCGTATCGATCCCAGCGGCGGGAGCGACCGTCAGGCGGCGGCGCCCCGCGCTGTCCAGCATCCAGGCGCCCTCGCCCCGGGCGGCGGCGACGGTGCGCTTGTCGACGGGCTGATGAATGGCCGAGGCGATCGTCTCGCCGTGATGGGTCAAGGCGACCATCACACAGAACCGGTCCTTGCCCTCGGCGAAGTTCTTAGTGCCGTCCACGGGATCGACGATCCAGACCGGCGCCTCGCCGTCGATCTTCTCCAGCAGGGAGCGGTCCCGCTCCACCGATTCCTCGCCGATGACGATGGAACCCGGATACAGGTCCGGCAGCAATTCCACCAGTCGGCGCTCGGCCGCTTCGTCAGCCACGGTGACCAGATCGTTCGGCCCGGTCTTCTCGCGGATGTCGTCATCGCCCAGATTGCGCCAGAGCGGCAGGATCTCCGCCTCCGCCACAGCGCTGAGGGTGGCGGCCAGCCGGTCGAGGTCGACGGATGTCATCGGCGATTTGCTCCGCTGAAACGAAAAAGGGCCGGACACATGGTCCGGCCCTTCCCTAACACGAGTGCGGCTGGCTCAGAAGTCCATGCCGCCCATTCCGCCCATGCCACCCATTCCGCCCATGCCACCCATGTCGGGCATGCCGCCACCGGCGCCCGCGGGCTCCGGCTTCTCAGCGACCATGGCCTCGGTGGTGATCAGCAGACCGGCGATCGAGGCGGCGTCCTGCAGGGCCGTACGCACGACCTTGGTCGGGTCGATGACACCGGCCTTGATCAGGTCCTCGTACTTGTCGGTCGCAGCATTGTAGCCGAAGGTCGTCGACTTCTGCTCGAGCAGCTTGCCGACCACGACGGAGCCATCGGCACCGGCATTGGTGGCGATCTGACGGCACGGAGCCTGCAGCGCGCGGCGCACGATGTCGATGCCCATGCGCTGGTCGTCATTGGCATATTTCAGCTTGTCGAGCGCCCGGGTGCCGTACAGCAGCGCGGTGCCGCCACCGGCAACGATGCCTTCCTCGACCGCGGCGCGGGTCGCGTGCATCGCGTCGTCGAC